>HF995414.1:135919-150947 GCA_000432335.1 Firmicutes bacterium CAG:646 | reverse complement strand
TCTCAATGTCAGTTTTGTAGCCCATAATATCTACCTCCTTTTATATCAATCGGCTTCTCCAGCCGAAAGATTTCACATCCATCTGAAAAAAATTATTTTTTCACATCCTGCGCAAGAAATGTCCGTGTAACCATCGTGGTCAGCACACTCTGATGCAGAATAGATACAAGAATGGTATTTGCAGCAGTTAAAGCGATGGTCTGAATGACTCTTGTAGAATAAAGAACTGCCCACGGCGTTCCATAATACACATGAAGACCTACCGTAGTAAATCCAAGAGAACCAATCAATCCGTGAATGGCGATCACCACTGCGATTTTCCATGTATTCATCTTGTTATGAAATACATAATGTTTAAATACCCCCGGCAGAACACCAGCAAGTACAGAAGTCACCATGATCAGAGGATTCGGAGCATATCCTTGGATCAGACAGCCCAGAAGATCCGCTACACCACCGCAAATTCCTCCGACGATGGGACCAAACCAGAATCCAGCCAAATAAATCGGTGTTGCACTGACCGTAATTCTCAATGTCGAACCAATGTTAATAGCAAGTACTCTTGCAAGTACCAGATTCATCGCCACTAAAACACCTGCAAATACAACCGTTTTAATATTCAATTTTTTCATGAGTATCTCTCCTTTTTAACCGGCATAGTAGTTTACTACACCAAAGGCAGAGAATGCTCTTTTGGAAGCATCTATCTTTAATGCAGTAGCGGACGCAGCAATACATCGTGGAAAGATTTCACGGTTTCCTTCGTTCACAGGCAACTTCCCATCCTGTGACACTTTACGCGTAATGCTTACTCTACTATACTTACACATATCCTTTTCTCCTTTACGATTCTGTGTAATGCCTTATTTTCTTTCTTTTATTGTGCCAATGCTTTTATCATTGTAATGGTAATATCTCCCACTACAGCCATATCCTCCGCCTGAAAAGCATTTGGAAAATTATCGGAGAATAAAATCTGTGATGAAGGAGGAAATTCATCATCTCCCGCCCACAAGATCATCTGAAGATAATAGCCGTCTAAAAATTCAAATTCATAAGCAATATCTCCATGGGACAGCCTCTTTGCGCCGATTTTTTCCATCGCTCGCTGAAACTGCTCCTGTTTGTTGCCAAAACCAAAGGCCAGGCGCATCAGACATCTTCCCTGAAACTGTTTCAGATATACACTGCCCCAGGGTGTTTCCCGATAAGTAAGAAATTTTCCCGTTGAAAACGACTGACAGCCTTCCACCAGATAGCGCAGAATCAGTATTTTGACATTTACCGCTGATTCTAACGGATAATATCCAATCGTTCCCTCCGCTTCATGGGAAATGGTATATTCCGGATATTTCACCATATAAACCACACCCATCAGACGCAAGGTAAAGGTCTGCTTCTCAGAATCATACGGAATCCCGCTTCGCTCACTCATTTCCAAAGGATCTGCTCCTTGAAAAAGCTGCAAATAATGCTCATAGGGAATTCTCTCTTTGCTGTCTTTGTCATATTGTAATTCCATCATTCTCTCTCCTGATCTTGATATGTTTTTTCAGTTTCTTTGTCCTGCAAAGAAAATCGCCCTATGCTGTCACGGACGGAAACATTGTCGTATCTGTATGAGGAATAAAACATGCTGCCACAAATTCATCCATATATCCCGGAACAGTACTCAGCTCCAGATAAGTCATATTGCCAGCTACTTCATACGTTTTTCTCTCTGCTTCTTTTGACAGCAACATCGTATACGCCCCTGACAGGGAAGAATTTCCAATATAGTGGAACATTTCCAGAGGAATATCCGGGAACATTCCGATTCGAACGGCATTCTTCATATTAATGCCGCTTCCAATACCACCTGCCACATAGACGTTTTCAATCATGGAAATATCAAAGTCCAAAGAACTCAACATCATACGGATTGCAGAAAAGATTGCACCCTTCGCGCGGATGAAGTTGTCAATATCAACCTCCGTGATCTCTACGTCCTTTTCTGCGCCTGCATCTTCTGCAAATGCCAGCACATAACTTCCCATACCATACTTATCCCTGCGGACTCTTTTGCCTTCCCGTACGAATTTTCCTTTCGGATTAATGATTTCGGCTGAAAACAATTCACTGATCACATCGATAATTCCAGAACCACAAAGTCCAATCGGCTTCTGATTCTGATCACCTACAATTCGGAAGGTAGGTTCCATCGTATCTTTATCAATGGTACAAGCTTCAATCGCCCCATCCGTAGCTCGCATACCGCAGCTGATATCTCCGCCCTCAAAAGCGGGACCTGCGGAACAAGCGCAGCTCATCATAAAATCAGAATTTCCAAATACCAGCTCTCCATTGGTTCCCAGATCAATAAACAGAGAAAATTCAGGTTTATTCCAGATCATACTTACTAAAGTTCCGGCAGTAATATCGCCGCCCACATAACTTCCGATATTCGGCGCAATAATAATGTGAGCATCCGGATGAATCTTAATTCCCAAATCCTGCGCATACAGGGAATTTGTTTTAAAAAATGTAGGAATGTACGGCTCCATTCGAATCGGATCGGAATTAATACCCGCAAACAAATGATTCATCGTTGTATTTGCGGCAACACACATCCGATAAATCCGATTTTCAGGGAATTTGATCTTCCGACACATTTCCTGAATCATAGGATTGATCGTTTCATCAATAATCGCTTTTTGAAGCTTTTCTTTTCCTCCCGGTTTTGTGGATTCAATGATACGATTGATCACATCCGCTCCATAACGGATCTGTCCGTTTCCTGCGGAAGCTTTACCCAGCACTTCTCCCGTCAACATATTGACCAAAAGACTAGATACCGTGGTAGTTCCAATATCAATCGCAAGACCACCCACAATCAGCTCTTCTTCCTTTGCAAAAACATCATATACAAAGATATTCTCTTTGTTTCCTGTTCTTCCGATAATGCAGCGCACGGCAAAATCATTTTCCCGGAGAACATCCGCCAGTTTTCTGATTACCGTATAAGGCAGACGCACAATCTTCGCGCCTGTCTGCTTTTTGATTGCCCGCATCAGACGTTCGTTATCCGGCATGGTGTCATCCAGAGAAGGACTATCCATAACCACATCCAGAATCTCCATATCATTTTTCAGGAGAATCCCAGCCTCTTCCACATCAGACTTCGCCTGTTGGAAAATAGCAAGTTCTTCCTGGGAGCTCAAATCTGCAACTTTCATTCTGCTGCGGTATGCAGATGCAATATCTGGTACTTCCACTTCTATATCGCTCTCTATTTTGCTGCAGCAAGACAGTCTCCACCCTTCTGCATACTCTTCCTCGGTGATATGTCTTGTTCTTGGAGAATCCAAAGTTCCTTTTAACAGTTTTACTTTACATTTTCCACAAGAACCATTTCCGGAACAAGGTGCATCGATTGCAACATTTGTTTTTCTGGCCACTTCCAGAAGATTTTCTTCAGCGGCAGCAAATGCCTCTACCGGCTCACCGCTCTCAAAACGAAACGTTACTTTAAACATGATTCAAGCCTCTCTTCTTTTCTTTCGGGTCCGCCATATTTCTGGCAGATTTTAACATATATGTCCTTATTAAGATATCACACTTTATTAAAATCGTCAATAATTCCTGATGGAGTCTATACACAATCCACTATGTTTTTTAAAAACAGGCTGTGCCATCGGCACAGCCTGTCCCTCTTCTATCCGAAATTTTTACAGTTCCAGATAAGAATCTGCATACAGTGTATTGTTTTTAAATACATCGCAAGATTTGATGGTTTCCATCAGACGCAGATCATTCGGGTTAACGATTGCAGATGTCAGACCATTCATCATAGCCATGGCAACCAAAGCGGAATCCATGATCGGACGGATATGTTTTGGCATACCGTTAGAGTTATTGGAAAGACCGCCTGTAGAATTCAGACCCATATCAGAGATCATTTTGATGAATTCCAGAACTTCCATCTGTTTATCCTGCATTCCTTTTACTACCAGGAACAACGGGTCAAACCACATATCAGTTTCTGCCATACCATGCTCCAGACCTCTTTCCAGAAGCATTGTCAGATAACCCATACGCTCATCATTGTCTGCTGCGATACCTTCGCCGTTGCACAGAGCGATAACGATTGCATCGTTTGCTGCAGCCAAATCGATGTTCTCAATTCTTCCAGCGGCATCTGCGGAGTTTACGATCGGTTTTCCTTTGGAACGATTGTAAACAGAGATACCAGCTTCAATAGCTGCTTTATTGGAAGTATCCAGTGCCAGAGGAACATTATCAAATTCGCTCTGCAGTAACTGTACTGCCCATTTCATCAGATCTTCGCCATATCCGTCTGCCGGTCCGATATTTACATCCAGGTATACAGCGCCTGCATCCAACTGCTGTTTTGCTCTTTTCAGGATCGGTTCTGGATCTCTTTCCATAAATGCTTTATTTACTGCTGGAGCTGTGGTGGAAAGTCTCTCACCAATTGTTACAAATTTTGCCATAATGTATCTCCTTTTTCTCTTTATTTGCGGATACTGTTTCTATCAGTTTCCTCAATCTTATAATTCGCCTGCTTCTTTCATGTCTTTCAGGAATTTAACAAGCTGTACAGCCTCCTGAGGAGCTACGATAATCTCCCATCCAGGAAGTTTTGCTTCCAGATCGCCTTTCAGTACGGCAACTTTTCCAGGAATGATCAGTTTTCTGGATTTTACTTTACTTTCGATGTTTTCCTGAATGTATTTAGAGATGGAAGTTCCAGAGAACTTACCAGCTGCCCAGGATGTCAGAACGGAAAGTCCGCCTGCATCGTTGATGATCAGATTCACCGGTACACCGGATCTCTCCAGCTCGCCAGATACAATAAAGTATGTAAGAGCAAAGTCTACCGTTGTCAGACATACGGAATTCTCATCTGCTCCATTCAAAGGATAAAGACCTGGCTCTACCTTCATCGGTTTCTGAGGATCTGTAAATACGTTCTGACGCAGACCGAACAATGCCAGTGCCTGTGCATATCCCAGATCTTCTGTAACTACGATAGAACCGTACTTCATAGTGAACAGAGACAGCAGAGCTTCCTGCATATATTTATCTTTCAGCGCCAGTTTTGCAGTATTTACGATGGTCGGATATCCAAAAGTTCTATCCTGGTCTTTCAGAGCTGCACGACGAATCTGTACTGCATTTGCGTAAGTTTCTTTTACAGATGCTCCTGTAGCATCGATGATCAGATTCTTATTTCCTGCCTTTTCCAGAGCTGCTACTGTATCGTAGATCTCATCCAGATCAGCTCCGCTTACGCCCAGAACTACGCCTGCTTCTGTTGCCAGAGCATTCATTGCTTCATAGTTAGAAGCATTTGCTCCATTCAGCACTGGTTTTCCGTCTTTACAAAGTTCCAGAGCTGCTTTTGCAACTTCCACATCATCACAGCCCAGTACCAGAGTTTTTCCGGTTGCTGCTGCTTTTTTCACTAATTCAAGATATTTATCTGCGCCGGCATCCGCTGCATAGTTTACATATACCATCTCTACAGCCATTCTCTCACCGATACGCTCATAATCTACAGCCGGAATTGCTGCAATCTTTGCATCGATCTCAGCATCATCCATGCAGCTGCACAGAGAAACTGCATATCTTGTTTTGTTTACAAAAGTTTTCTCATGTCTGTAAAGAACAGTCTCTCCACCCAGTGTATACTCGCCTTCGCCAGTTCCCACTTTGATTGTTTTCATTGGCGGCGCTGTTGCCTCAGACAGTGCTTCCATCGCTTCACTGGAAACGTGAGGACACTGTTCGATCTTCATAGCACCCTGTGCCACTTTCATAGAGAATGCCATACAAGTAGGACATCCACATTCTTTACAGTTCTTTTTTGGTAACATCTTAAAAATCTGAATACCTGATAATGCCATAATTATATCCTCCTGTTCTATCGCTTACACTTACATTAATTCTTTAATCATCTTAGAAATGGTTGCTACAGACTGAGGATGCATTAAGATAACGGCGTCAGAACCTGCTGCCAGGTCTGCTGCTGCTGTCATGATTTCCATAGAAATACCACGTTCTTCCACGGATCCCCATTCTGGCATGTCTTCTTCAGAAGCCATGGACTCTTTTACATTCCATGTCTCAGAAGATACTGGTGTAACGATAGGCATCTGGAGCATAGCATCACCCTGTGCCAGCGCTGCTGCTTTGATACGGTCCATCGTAGATACTACGTATTCATATCCATATCCTACAGCTGCGGAACCAACATTCATTACCATGCTTTCCGGTTTTACTCCCAACTGAGTAGTTACTACGTTCAACTGTTTTGCCAAGTTGATATCTACTGCAGACTCAGCGCCTACTTTCTGGTCATAAGCCAGACCTGCTGCTGCACCTACAGATTTGTAGTTCTCTTCTCTTGCAGACAGGATCAGAGCATTTTTACCCTGCAAAGCTTCTGCTACTTTTGCCAGCAGTTCAGAATCTTTCTCTACATTTTTGCAGCCTTCTACAGCCAGAGGCATATCGGTAGCATCTGCAACCTCTTTTACAACAGCTACCAGCTCTTCAACAGATTTGTTTGCTCCGTTTGGATCTCCGCCTTCCAAACGCAGGCAAATGAAATCAGCACCTTCCATTTCAGCTGCTTTTTTAGCAACTTCTGCCATGGTAGTACATCCTTCGTAGTACGCTTTCAGTCCTGCAACTGCCGGAATTCCCATATCGGAAATTTCCACGCCTACTTTTGGTGCATTTTTCATTTCTCCGTCAAATGTGTAGAAAGGAAATACATTCTCTCCTCCTAATGTGACTGCTTTTTCACCGCATCCGATAGTTACTTCTTTGATGGATGCATTAAACTTCTGTGGTTTACGATTAAACGGCATTCTCATTAGCCTCCCTTTTATTTATTTCATGGCTGCCAATCTTCCGCCTGAAGCCCGCGGGCCTTTGGCAGCCATTTTTCACTTAAGATGTTTTGAACAGTAGATACCTGACAAATTGTTTCGTGCTCCGCATCTACGTTTCACTTCGGTCGGTGCTAAACGCGTGCCACTGGCACGCAGCACCTCACAATTCTGCCCCAAATTCGGATATCGTGGGGCGTCGTCCTACTTTTATCCTCATATTTGGGCGGGTCATAAAGGTTATAAAACACTTATGTGCAAGCACAACGTGTTTTATAACCTTTTGCCCCTGGTATCTTACATCATTGGATCCAGACCAAGTGCCGGATGTCCTTTTTCTGTCAGAAATTCTACCAGAGTTTCCGGATCTGTTGCGATTGTCTCGTCACCGATCATATCTGTGAAATTCTCAATTCCGTACAGTTCTTTTGCAGTTTCATTCAGTCTCTCTGCAACAAATTCTTTCAATTCTTTCGGCATCCATACGATACGCTCGATACCGCCCTCTGCCTTCATGAATTTTTTAGAAGCGATAAAGTGTTTTCCATGTCCCATAAATCCTGGAGTCTGTACACCGCCACCTGTCATGGAAGCCAGTTCAGGGAAGGTCATTCCCAAAGGAGTCATACCTGCATACTCACGGTTGGCGATACATACACCATTGGAGAATGGCTCGATACCACAGATACACTCGAAACATCCACAGGATGTCATAGGTTTTTCCATGATAGAGTACAGAGATACGTCTTCCAGAGCGCCCTGAGACAGTTTGCGAACTGCTTCGTTAACGTCTTCATATTCACCGATTCTCTCATCGATTACACGCTCTTTTGTGATGACCTGACATGGTCCGTTTGGATCCAGCTCGTTTGTTGCTTTTGCATCCAGCCATGAAACGGCTCCACAAAGTCCCAGACGTTCCGGTGTAACCACACATACGTGGCTCGGGGAGAATGCCTGACACAGAATACAGCTGTAGTATACATCTACAGACTCATCTGTCAGTGTTCTCAGACGGTCGTCACGTTTGTTGAAGGTAGGAATTGCCACTTCATGACGGATTCTCGTACATTCTGCCGGATCTGTATAAATCACAACTTCACATTTATCAACAACTGCTTCAAATTCATTCTTAACAGATGCGTACAGAACTTCTCCGATATGTTTCAGACGGAAACCTGCATTAAATGCATTCTTACTGATACGGATACGCTGCATATCTCTTTGTCCGGTGTGGTATACACCCTCGATACAGTTGATATAGTTGTGGAATTTACGCTCGATAACCGGTTCAAAGTCAGGCTGCATTGCTTTTCCTGCAACTTTTACTACGTATGCGATGCTGTTTTTACTTCCCAGTTCCATCTCATCCACATCTGGTCCTACGATGGTGATCTTATGATCTTCTACTTCGTTCATCTCTACGTTATGCACCAGCTCGGCACAGTCTACACGGGAACCGTCAAACTCTACCTGCATATCGCCACGACGGATGATCTCGCCTTCAAATGCAGAAGCAAATGCTACAGGGATATCAATATTTGTAATCTTGATCTTGATATCACGCGCTTCCAGAGAAGTAGCGTTGAATTTGCTTACGTCTTCCTGAACGATCAGACTCTTCGGTACACGGAAGATATTTTCTGTTTCGTTGGTCACTACCGGGAATCCCAGAGCGATAGCGCCTGCGCCACATGCAACGATTACGTCATCCAGAGGAGCGAATGCGTTAACAAAAGCAGGTACACGTTTGAATGTATATTCCATCAGCGCTGCTGCATCACCCGGTTTGATGTTACCAAAGATCAAAGCTGCTCTCAAAGCTACAGATACAACATGGATAACGGCTGTAACGTCTTTACCCAGAGGAATAACACGTACGTTAGCTCCGGTGCTCATGCCAGCTTCTGCAACCTGGTCGCAGATACCGCCTACCAGTGTTACCAGAATACCCTGTGCCTGATAAGATTTTACCAGCGCTACACCTTCTTCTACAGAAGGAGCGGATCCCAGAATAACAGCAACACCAGGAATGTCTCCTGTTACAAGCGGAACACCCAGTTCACGAATAGCAGCATCCGGCAAATGTCCAGCCAGAGGAGCTTCGTATGGTGTTGCACCATCAATATATTTCAGAGCTTCAATAAACTCTGCGCACAGTGCAGTTGCTACACCGGACATGAACGCATCGTTCAGACGCGGCTCTCTTGTCATCAGAGTTTTTACAACTCCCAGAGCCTCTTTCAGTTCTTTTAAATTTGTTACTTTCACACCTGTTACAGCGTAGTAGCAAGGTAAGCCGTATGCAGTTTCAGGTAAGCTGACAGCTTTTTCTTCGCCATGCTGGGCGATTGCTGCATCGATTGCCTGCTCTGTCAGACCATATACAGCATCATTTCCATTAAATACTCTTTCAAATAATGTCAATGTTTTTTCCTCCTATTCATTGCAATCATCGATTTTATCAATCTTATTTTTTATTTTACGGATCTCTTCCACTGCAGATTTACTAAAGTCATAAGGCGAACATCCCTGACGATCTGCATCCATGATTTCCGTATTATAGTGGATAAAGCCCAACAGATCCTCTTCCGGAATATGAGCTTTTACAAACTCTTCATCCTTTTCATCACGAATCTTGTTGGCAACCACATGAACCTGCTTTACCCCCAGGTCTGCGGCAAGACGCTTTACATTTTTATAAGTCTGAACGCTTCGGGAACCCGGCTCGATCACAACAATAAACTGATCCATACCTTCTGTAGTTCCCCGACCCATATGCTCAAGCCCCGCTTCCATATCCAGAACCACCACATCTTTCCGATGAAGCACCAGATTATTGATGATTCTTCGAAGCATCACATGCTCCGGGCATACGCAACCGGCTCCGCCAGTTTCCACTGTTCCCAGAACAAGGAGTTTTACGCCGTTTTTTACTTTTCCATAAGCGTCTGGAATGTCATCCACCTTGGGATTGATCTTGTAATACTGGTTATCCGGACCTGCACCCGTTCTCTCCTCCACCAGTTTCCGCATCTTACTGATGGGAACAATACTGTCCAGCTCTTCTTCGGAAAATCCCAAAGCCAGTCCCAGATTGGCATCCGGATCCACGTCAGCAGCCATCACATGTCTGCCTTCCTCGGCGTAAAGTCTGGCCAATGTTGCAGCAAATGTTGTCTTTCCCACACCGCCTTTGCCGGTAACTGCAATTTTCATATTTTCTCATCCACCTTCAATAAATATTTGCCTGTATTCAAAAACCGGTAGCATACCGGGAATCCGCATTAGATTCCCAGAGCCGCTCTCTTCTCTTCGATTCTTGCAATCATCAGGTCTACTAATTTCTCAATATCGGTCTCAACTGTAAATGCAGCATCACACCATTTTCTTGTGCCTTCTGTCAGAAGCTGTGCCATCTGATCGGAACCGGATACATAAGGATCAACACCCAGATAAGTATCGATACCAGTACCGATAACGTAGTTTCCGATGGAAACTGCCTTCTCAGACATCCATTCAGGAGCGCATCCTACAACTGGCAGCTGATTGATCTTCAGACCGGAATCTTTTGCCAGCTCTGCTGCCAGAACCATCATACGGGAAATATCTACACAGGAGCCCATATGCAGTACAGGCGGGATATCAGCCAGTTCGCATACACGTTTCAGACCAGCGCCGCAAAGGTTCTTAGCTTCCTTATCCATCAGACCTGCTTTTGCAGCTGCCTGAGCAGAACATCCGGAAGCAATAACAATGATATCATTTGCGATACATTTTTTCATCAGTTCGATATGTGCATAGTCAGGACGGATCTTCGGATTGTTACATCCAACCATAGCAACTGCACCACGGATAACACCGGAAGTAATACACTCCAGAAGTGGTTTTGTTGTTCCTGTAACGTCAACCTGTGTATTGGTAACGCCATCCAGAACTTTCACGATAGCTTCTACAGAATATCCAACGGTAGCTTTCTGTTTCATATCCGGGATATGTACCAATTCCGGTTTTCTGTTTTTGAAGTTCTCGATTGCCATCTTAACGATTGCTTTTGCATTTTCTCCAGCTGTCTCAGCGCTGAAACGGATAAATTCAGAATCCGGCATCTGAGCGATCGGAGATGTTGTAACGAATTTTGTATGGAAGCATTTGCTCAGAGGTCCCAATGCCGGGAAGATACACTGAACATCTACTACAATCGCTTCACATGCGCCAGTAAGAACTACGTTCTCCTGCTGCAGGAAGTTACCAGCCATCGGAATACCACGACGCATAGCTACTTCGTTAGAGGTACAGCAAACGCCAGATACTGTGATGCCTTTTGCGCCCATTTCTTTTGCATATGCGATCATTTCAGGATCATCTGCATATTCGCAGATCATCTCAGAAAGGCTGGGATCATGTCCATGAACAACGATGTTTACGTTTTCTTCCACCATAACGCCCAGATTTGCTTCTGTATCGATCGGCTTCGGAGTTCCGAACAGAACGTCAGAGAACTCTGTTCCCATCATGGAACCGCCCCATCCATCAGCAAGACCACAGCGAAGAGACTGTTTTACCAGCGCTTCCGGCAGAGAAGAACATCCCATATGAGTCATATGTAAAGAAGAAGAAACCTCACGGTCAATAGCACGAGGTGCGATCTCATTTTCCATCAGCATGTTTTTCTGGGATTCCGGCATTCTGTCCAGGAATCTCTGATAACCGAATGGTTTACCATATTCCATCAGACCAACTTCTGCCATTTCATGAGCCAGGTCATAAATATCTTTTCCTTCCGTCTCAACTCCCCACTCTTTTGCGATACGGATCAGTTTCTCAGGATCTTTCACCTGATAGCATCCGTCTTCAGATGCGCAATGCAGAGTATGGCAGATCTCACGACCATGATCAGAATGAGTAGCAGCCCCACCAGCTGTAAATTTCAGATAGTTACGACCTACGATACCGTGTGCATCACATCCGCAGATTCCTCTCGGCGCTTTCGGAGTGATACGGCAGGGTCCCATAGAACAGATTCTACAGCAGATACCCTGCTCACCAAATTTACAGTGTGGTGTCTGATTTTTTACACGAAGCTGCCAGGAGTCAGCTCCTACCTTTGCTCCCGTTTCCAGCAGGCGGGCGGTAGCCGCTTCCATCTCTTCAACGGTAGTCATCTTGAATTCACTCATTAATAAACCTCCTTAAAGTTTGTAACATACATTTTTTCCTGCGGTTTAATCAGAAAACCGCAGGGGAAACCCTTTTACAGGTTCAATTTTGCAACAATTTCTTTCAATGCTGCGCGAACTGGCGAATCTTCTGGAAGCTCTACAGTAGGCTTTCCGTCACAATCGTATTCATATACCAGTTCGTCCTGAGGAATAACTCCCAGAAGATTCAAGCCTTGAAGCTCGATTTCTTCCTTTGTACCCTCGTTCAATACCCCATTAGGCGCCCGATTTACAATCAGACCGATCTGCTGGGGATGCATATTGCACTCTTCAATCAAACGGGCAATTCTGCCCACTGCCTGGATACCCCTTCTGGAACAGTCACTGACCAGAATAGCAGTCTGCATCCCAGGAAGCACTCCTCTGCTGATATGTTCCATACCTGCTTCATTATCCACTACGATATAGGGATAATTATTTTGCAGTCTTGAAAGCTGTGCCTGCAAAAGACCGTTCACAAAGCAATAACATCCCTTTCCCTGCGTTCTTCCCATAACCAGCAGATCGAAGTCATCATCTTCGATCAGTGCGGAATTAAATCTGTATTCCGTATAGTCAGCTTTACTCATACCGGGCGGGATGGGATTGTTTTTAGAAATCTCCGCCTGAGCAATCTCCTCTCTGATATCTCCCAGTGTGGCCTCTACTTCCACACCAAGAACTTCATTCAAATTAGAATTGGCATCGGCGTCCACTGCCAAAACCGGTCCTTTCTTCTGTTCGCAAAGGTACTGGATCAGCAACCCACAAAGGGTAGTCTTGCCAACTCCTCCCTTACCTGCTACCGCAATTACATGTGCCATTCGGGAACCTCCTAAAAATTATACCAGTGTACGGATACCGGACTCATTGATAATATCTGTTACATCTTTCCATTTGTTCAGCGCATACAGATGGATACCATTTACGCCCAGCGCACGATATTCGTCGATCTGTTTGATCGTGTATTCAATACCTGCTTTCTTGAAATCAGCTTTCTTCTGCTCAGCAGCAGCGTCAAATGGCTCTTTGTCAAATGGATTCGGGAAGATCCAGTATTTGGAAATCAGTTCGCACAGAGCACGTGGCATTACGCATGCATTACGTGACAGCGCCATATTGATCGTTGCAGCCTGATCCAGAATCGGCATAATGCCAACATCAACAGGCATGGTAACGCCCGCTTTATCGATCTTATCCTGCCAGCGTTTGAACTGTTCCATATCCCAGCAAAGCTGTGTCATGATGTAGTCTGCACCGTTGTCCTGTTTCTGTTTCAAAACAGCGACATCAGCATCCAGACTGCGGCAGGAAATATGACCTTCCGGAGATCCTGCAACTGCGATCTCAATCTTGTCCCCAAACTCTTTGCGAACGTAAGCTACCAGATCTGTCGCATATTTGAAATCTCCGCCTGTTCCTGTCCATCCAAAAGGAAGATCGCCGCGCAGAGCCAACATATGGTCAACACCATTATCCAGATAATTCTGCAGCTGATCTTTGATACCTTCACGGGTATTACCAATACAGGTAAAATGTGTTACCGGTACGGTACCTGCGTCCTGGATCATTTTACAGACGTCCATGTTCTTTCCAACATTTGTTCCACCAGCGCCATAAGTACAGGAAATGTACTCCGGTTTAAACTCGCAGAGCTTTTCAATCGTTCCCGGAAGGTTTGCCATTCCTTTGTCTGTTTTTGGCGGAAACAGCTCGAAAGAAAGGAGCTGTTTTTCTTTCATCATTTCTGATAATTTCATAGTTACTTACCTCCACATTATCTTTGTAGTTAATCTATCTCCAGAACCTTTCGGTCCGCAGATCTCTGTTTGCCAGATGGTTTTAATCACATTTTAACTTTACAGTGCTGTTTGCCAGATCCACCATCAGGATACTTCCCTCAATCCGGGTCTCTGATCCCATAATATCTCTGAGGATCAGCGTATTTCCCTCCACCAGAATCTTACTTACATTCTTACAGATGATCGTATCATCACTTTCTTTATATACAGTAGCCAGACACATTGTTTATGCCTCCTTCAGTTCTTCTTTTACTGTTGTCAGCGCCAGACCCAGCCGCAGATTTCCTTTCTGAAATTCAGAAACAGCTTCTTTGATCTGTTTTGCTGCCGTATCCATACCCAATTTTGCCAGATTATCCGCCATCTGATCCAGTTCAGCCGCATGATGTTCATTGTGATCCAGCATATAACTCAAAAGCGCCACTGTCTCACTCTTGCAGTCACCGGAGTTTTGGCAGTTCGAACCACAGGTGTGGTTATGCTCACATCCATGGGTGTGTACTTCTCCATTATGTTCATGCTGATGCGTGTGGGCATCACCATGGGTATGAGGCATTACATTACCATTTTCATCTTTGATCAAATGCATATCCATTCCTCTTTTCTTATATATTTTTTGTCCCAGACAGGACATGACATTCTTTTGTCAATTATGATTTATTATACTCCTTTTCACAACCAGATTCAATAGACTTCCTTCATTTTGCAGGTAAAGAAAGCTGTATTTTTTTTCATACATTTCTTCTTTTTTGTAACAAATGACAAAATTTATTTTTTTCTTTTTGCCTTTGTTAATTTCTTCACATTATTACCATTTCCCAATAGAATTTCACTTTTTCGACAGATTTGTTACAAAATCGCCTTGTATTTCGGATAACGATCACTCTTGTTAAAGTTTCGTAACACTTTCACTCTTATTTATTTCATATTTTCATGTTATACTAAGAAAGATTTTGAAATAAATGCAAAAACAGAAAGTTACTTTATTTTTTAATACACAAGGAGGTCTTAAAATGTCGGTAATACCTTCATTAACCTTAAATACTCACGATCATATGCCGCTTTTGGGATTGGGGGTCTACAAAGCGACTGCGCCCAACGAAGTCGAGACAGCGATTGCTGCGGC
>HF995414.1:127899-135827 GCA_000432335.1 Firmicutes bacterium CAG:646 | reverse complement strand
AAGGAGTGGGACGGGCTGTAAAATCCTCTTCCATTCCACGGGAAGAACTGTTCATCACCACCAAAGTATGGAACACTGCTCAGCGCATCGGCAATATCGAAAGCGCTTTTGAACGTAGTTTGGAACGGCTGCAGATGGATTACGTGGATCTGTATCTGGTTCACTGGCCGGTGCCGGGATGTTATCTGGATACCTGGAGAGCACTGGAAAAAATCTATACTTCCGGAAGGGCAAAGGCCATCGGCGTCAGCAATTTTGAAATCCATCATCTGGAAGAACTTTTTCAGATTTCCGGCATCGTTCCGGCAGTCAACCAGATTGAATATCATCCTCTTTGGAATCAATCCGAATTAAAAGCTTACTGTCAGGAAAAAGGAATCGCCGTACAGGCTTACGCACCTTTGGCGCGAGGCGCTTATTTTCATCGGGATACCATCACGCAGATTGGAGAAAAATATGGCAAGACTCCGGCTCAAACCGGACTGCGCTGGCTGATCCAGAAAGGAATCTCTGCCATCCCAAAATCCTCTAATCCCGCCCGTATCGCTTCTAATGCCGATATCTTTGATTTTGAATTGAATGATATCGAAATGAAAGCGATCGACGCTCTGGATGAAAAATTTCGCAGCGCCGGTATACCGGAAGATCTGCGCTAAGGAAAAGGCCGCCGTAAGAAGCACATCTATTCATTTCTATGCTTCTTACAGCAGCCTTTCATTTATTTTTCCCAGAGATCTGCAACAATCTCATCTTTTTTCATTCTCTGCATCAGACCATCTACGGCATCCGCCGCTTTCTTATTCTCAAATAAAACTTTATTGACCTCCACAATAATAGGCATTTCTACATGATATTTTTGAGAGAGAGCCAGAGCTGCTTTCGCAGAGTATACGCCCTCTACCACCATCTGCACTTCATCCATGGCTTCCTGCATGGTATATCCTTGTCCGATCAGATATCCCGCTTTACGGTTTCTGCTGTGAACACTGGCGCATGTAACGATCAGATCCCCGATTCCAGACAATCCGAAAAACGTTTCCGCTTTAGCTCCCATAGCGATACCCAGTCTGGAAATCTCTGCGATTCCCCGGGTGATCAGAGCCGCTTTCGTATTGTCACCATACCCAAGACCATCTGCAACTCCAGCCGCAAGGGCGATTACATTTTTCAGAGCAGCTCCCAGTTCAATTCCCAGAATATCCGGGCTGGTATATACACGGAAAACAGGACTCATAAAAATGCCCTGAAGGTACTCTGCCGTCTCTCGGGAACGAGCTCCCACAACACAAGTCGTAGGCAAGCCTTTGCCTACCTCTTCTGCATGACTGGGGCCAGACAATACTGCCACCTGCGCCTGAGGAATCTCCTCCTCCACAATCTCACTGAGCGTCAGCAGCGTGGTTTCTTCCACTCCCTTTGCCACATTCACAATCAACTGCCCCTCTGTCGCAAAAGGCTTCAGCATTCGGGAGGTGCTTCTTGTAAAAGGAGAAGGAACAGCCAGAACAAGCACATCTTTGTCTTTCATTGCCGCTTCCAGATCTGTTGTGACCTGAATATCCTCCTGAAGTTTGACTCCCGGCAATTTTGTCTTGTGCTCTCTGGTCTCCTGAAGCATTTTCACTTCATCCTTTATGATAGACCAAAGGGTCACTTCATGACCATTATTCGCCAGAAGCCAGGCAAGAGCTGTCCCCCAGCTTCCCGCACCGATCACACCTATTTTTTTCATAGTACACCTCCGTTATTTTTTCTTCAAATACGTTTTATTTTCATTTCCATGAATCAGACGTACAATATTCGCCCGATGTTTCCACACTGCCAGACCTGCCAGAAACAGCCCCAGCCCATACATCTCATGAATACGGGCGGGTTCCATATCAAACTGCCCGGTCTGCCCCATAAAGAACAGTCCCCCCACGAAAACCACATATACCATCAGAGAACCCAATGAAACATAATGCGTGGTAAAAAATACCAGTAAAAACACCGCCAACGCCACAAGCATCAGTCTCCAGTCAAAAGAAAACAGCAAACCTGCGGTAGCCGCAATTCCCTTTCCGCCGCGAAATTTCAAATAAAATGGAAAATTATGTCCCAGAATGGTTCCTGCCGCCGCATACAATCCCAATAACTTAAAATTCTCTCCCTGGGTTTTGCCAAAGATCAGCCAGACGATCAATACCGCCACCACGCATTTAAAACAATCTCCCAGAAAAGTTATGGCTCCGGCTTTTCTTCCCAGCGTACGCAGGGCGTTGGTAGTTCCCGCATTACCACTGCCATAATCACGGATGTCAATCCCGTGAGCCTTTCCATAAATATATGAGGTCTGGAACAAGCCACAGACATATCCTATCGCAATACAGACCAATCGTTCCCACATTTTATTTTTCTCCTTTTCTCTCCCGGATAATAAATTTCAAAGAAGTTCCCCGGAATCCGAAAGCATCTCTGATCTTATTCTCCAGATAGCGGGTATAAGAAAAATGCATGAGCTCTTTGTCATTTACAAAAATAACGAACGTAGGCGGTTTCACGGCTACCTGCGTAATATAAAACAATTTCAGACGTTTTCCCTTGTCGGAAGGCGGCTGCTGCATAGCCACTGCCTCAGTCATAATCTCATTTAACACACCTGTCTGCACACGAAGCGTCTGATTTTCCAGTACCATATCAATGGTGTCAAACAATTTGGGAAGTCTCTGTCCTGTCTGCGCAGAAATAAACAAAAGCTCTGCATATGGCATATAGGCCAGTGTTTCCCGTATTTTATTCGTGTATTTGTAAATGGTTTTGTCATCTTTCTCGATCGCATCCCATTTATTCACGGCAATAATAATCCCCTTACCTCGCTCATGAGCAATCCCGGCGATTTTCGCATCCTGCTCCGTGATTCCTTCTTCGGCATCGATCACGACAATCACCACATCAGCCCGCTCTACCGCTGTAACCGTACGAATAATACTGTAGCGCTCTAGCTCTTCTTTGATTTTATTCTTTCTTCTCAATCCGGCGGTATCAATAAAAATATATTCCTTGCCGTTCCACATCACATTCGTATCAATAGCGTCTCTTGTGGTTCCCGCCACATTGGAAACGATCACCCGGTTCTGTCCCAACAATTTGTTGACGATGGAAGATTTTCCCACATTCGGTTTTCCCACGATGGCAATCCGCGGAATTTCATTTTCTTCCTCAGACAGCTCATCCTCCTGGAAAAATTTCACCACTTCATCCAACAGATCACCCATTCCCAGTCTGCCAGATGCTGAAATCGGAATCGGGTCTCCAATTCCAAGATTATAAAATTCATACACGTCCGGCATGAATTTTTCAAAACTGTCCACCTTATTTACTGCCAGTACCACCGGCTTGCCGCTTCTTCTCAGCATATCTGCCACCTTGGAATCCGCATCCACAAGTCCCTGCCGCACATCGGTGATAAACACGATAACATCTGCCGTATCAATAGCAATCTGCGCCTGATCTCTCATCTGTGAGAGAATCACATCTTTACTCTCCGGTTCAATACCACCCGTATCGATCAGCGTAAAATTATAATTCAGCCAGGAAGCATCCGCATAGATTCTGTCTCTCGTAACCCCCGGCGTATCTTTTACAATAGAAATATTATCTCCTGCAAGAACATTGAACAGGGTAGATTTACCCACGTTCGGCCGTCCCACAATCGCTACAATCGGTTTGCTCATATATTTGTCTCCTTTTATGATTCTTTACAATCTCTTTTTCTGTCAGAGCATGGACAAAAGAAACGCCATCCTCATCTACCACTGCTACCGGTACGCCCAACTGCTCTTCCACTTCTTCTACTGTCACATCGTCCAGAAAAACATTTTCACCCGCCCGAAGCATATTACAGGGGATCAAAAGACATTCTCCCAAATCTTTTCCTTTTAACTGTTCTTTCAGATCCTGTCCGGTGATCAGCCCGGACACTGTGATCAGCTCTCCGAAGAAATCATTTCGTATGGGATAAACCTGCGCTTCTACATTTCCATACACCGTTCTGACCCGTTCCACATTTTCCTGAATAAAAGGCGCTGCCAGTTTGCCAGTGGCAATAGAAACTCTTCGCACTCTTTCATCTCCTTTGCGGTGCGCAAGCTCCTCCTGCACCTCTTCTTCCAGAAGCCGCAGCATTCCCACGCCATTTTCCAACTGAAGATAACCGTCGTATCGTTCTTCTTCCGGAAGCGGTAAACCTGCCAGAATATACCACTCATCACTACAGTGGATAAAATGCAGACCATACTGCTCATATAATTTTTTCTGCCAGCGATGAACCGTCTCCAGTACTCCCAGCGCATCCTCTCTGTTAAATGGTTCCAGCGGATGCAGACCTTCTCTGTATTTGCTCAGTCCCACTGGAACGACAGAAACACTTTTCAGATGGGGCAGATAACCAGATAAGTCTCGGATCGTCCGCTCTAATTCTTCCCCGTCGTTAATCCCCTTGCAGAGAACCACCTGACCATTCATCTCAATCCCTGCCTGAAACAGCCGGTCCACCTTCGGGAAAATATCTCCCGCAAAGCGGTTATGCAGCATCTCACACCGAAGTTTTGGATTTGTCGTCTGAAAAGAAATATTAATAGGCGCCAAATGGTATCGGATCACCCGATCGATATCATGATCGCTCATATTGGTCAGTGTCACATAGTTCCCCTGCAAAAAAGAAAGCCGGGAATCATCATCCTTAAAATATAAGGTTTCCCTCATACCAGGAGGCATCTGATCGATAAAGCAGAAAATACAATGATTCCTGCAGGAACGATATTCATCCATCAGACTATTTTCAAATTCCACTCCCAGATCTTCCTCGAAATCCTTTTCTATCTCCAGTTCCCACTCTTCTCCGTCTGCCTTGCGCACGAGAATCTCCAGATATTCATCATTTACCAGATAATGATAATCAAACACATCTTCTATAGGCTGTCCGTTAATGGAGATCAGTTCATCTCCCGGAACAAGCTCCATCTCTTCCGCGATACTGTCCGGAAAAACCTTTCTGATCACATGCCTGTTTTTCTTCATTTTTATGTTTGTCTCCATTTCTCATTTCATTGCTACCTTACTATATAGAACATCTTCTGGATTGTCAAGTTTTGACCTCAACATCAATTATTATACAGCTCAAATTCATTATAAATTTCACCGGAGCATCTGTCAATGTGAGATTAAAATAGAAGAAACCCCTGTCATTTTTCGCCGGAATGCGACATATTTCTTGACTACGCCCTTTTTCTAGGGTATAACTATTATGTCTGTAAAATTCTAGTTAAATTGTAACGTTTTCCTTTTGATTCCAAAATGGAAGCCGTTACATAAAATTATCTATCTGGAGGTTGCTATGGCAAATTTAGATTTATTGGAAAATTCTATTCCTGTTGCCCCCATCAAAATCGCCGCTTTAAAGGGCTGTGAAGAACTGGCAAAAAGTGTTGACCGTTATCTGGTACAGTTCCGTAAGGAAATGACTTCTCATCAGTCAGCAGGTATTTCCTGGTCCGGATATTCTGAAGATTCTTTCCTGATCGACTGCGAGTGTCCTCGTTTCGGTACCGGCGAAGCGAAAGGAAAAATCAACGAATCTGTTCGTGGTATGGACCTGTTCATTATGTGTGATGTAACAAACTACAGCATCACTTATAAAGTGAGCGGCTATGAAAACCATATGTCACCGGATGATCATTTTCAGGATCTGAAACGTATCATTGCGGCAGCTACGGGAAAAGCGCACCGTATCAACGTAATCATGCCTTTCCTGTATGAAGGTCGTCAGCACAAACGTACCAAAAGAGAGTCTCTGGACTGCGCGCTGGCTTTGCAGGAACTGACAAACATGGGCGTATCCAACATCATCACTTTCGATGCTCACGATCCCCGTGTACAGAATGCGATCCCCTTGGACGGATTTGATAATTTCATGCCTACATACCAGTTTTTGAAGGCTCTGCTCCGTTCTGTTCCGGACCTCACCATTGACAACGAACATCTGATGATCATCAGCCCGGATGAGGGAGCTATGGCAAGAGCCGTATACTTCTCCAATATCCTTGGCGTAGACATGGGTATGTTCTACAAACGCCGAGATTACTCTACTATTGTAAATGGGAAGAATCCTATCGTAGCACATGAATTTTTGGGAGATTCCGTTGCCGGAAAAGACGTTATCGTAATTGATGATATGATTTCTTCCGGTGAAAGTATGCTGGATGTGGCAAAGCAGTTGAAAGACAGAAACGCAAATCGAGTATTTGTCTGCACAACTTTCGGTCTGTTCACCGATGGTCTGAAAAAATTTGATGACTATTATGAAAAAGGATATATTCACAAAGTGATCACCACCGACCTGAATTACCGCACCGAAGAGCTGATCAACCGCCCATACTATGAGCCGGCAACTATGAGCAAATATCTGGCAAGTATTATGGACACCTTAAACCATGATGTGTCTGTAGAAAGAGTTCGTTCTACTACAGCTAAGATCAATAAACTGCTGGAGACAAGCAGAAATAAATAAAAATAAGAGTTGACGTAATGGGAATTTTGAAGATTTATGCCATCAAACTCAGTCTGCGCTCACTTTGAGCCTGAAGTCTCAAAGATGTGCTCGACAAATTCGTTTGATTGTGCATAAATCTTCTCCCACTTACATCAACTCTTTTTCTTTCCCGGAATCTTCCCAAAGAAATCTTTCATTTAAGAAGCCCCCATTCCAAGATATTCTGTCTATTTCAGCATCAAAAAGGCTGCAAGGTTTCCTCTTTTTCCTTTGGATGCCCGATGGGAGAACAGGAAGCTGGGATTGCAGCAGGTACAGATTTCCGGCATTACAATGTTGTCTTCCGGTATTCCCGCTTCCAGAAAGTTTTCTCTGCATGCTTCCCACAAGTTCAGCTGGTATTTTCCATTTTCTTTTTTCAGCAGCAGTCTCTTCCACACGGCTGGAAGATAAGCTTCTCGAAATGCCTCCGCCACATCCTCACTCACCTCATAGCAGTCCTGACAGATGGACGGACCAATCACCGCAAGAATATCCTCCGGTCTGGAACCAAATTCCCGTTCCATAGCTTCCACCGTCACTTTTCCAATCTTCCTTGTTGTTCCCCTCCAACCGGAATGGGACAACCCCACCGCTTTTTTCACTGGATCTACCAGATACAAGGGAACACAGTCCGCATAAAAAGTTGCCAGCGTTACCCCCGGTTCATTCGTGATGAGACCATCCACATCTTGATACGGTCTGGGCGAATACAGACCGCAGCCTTTTTCTTCCTTTCCTACTCTCCGCACATTCGTCGTATGGGTCTGGTCTGAACAAACCACGCTTTCACTGGAAAATCCCACCGCTTCTGCGATGCGGCGATAATTCTCATATACTGCCGCCTCCTCATCTCCTCTGGAAAAACTCAGATTCATAGAACTGCAGTCTCCTTTACTTACGCCTCCCAGCCGGGTGGTAAATCCGTGAAGCACTGCTCCGGTCTCTTCCAGCCGGGGAAATGTCAGATATACCACTTCTCCCTTTCGGTTCACTTTGGTATTTTCATGTTCTCTGTTTTTCCACTGTATCATTTGCACTCTCTCCTTATCTCTGGTAACAAAATGCATTCTGAAAAATCTGGATTTTTCTCTCCGTAACCGCCGCCACATCAAATCGGCAGGGTGTGTCCATGGAAAATCCCTGCTCCATCAGATACCAGGATGCCGCCCGGGAAATTTTCTTCTGCTTTCGAAAATCTACCGCTTCTTCCGGGCTCCCCGTCCGATCGCTGCTGCGGTATTTCACCTCCACAAATACCAGATAGCCTTGATGCCAGGCAATGAGGTCAATCTCCCCTGCCCGGCATCTATAATTCTTTTCCAATATTCGATATCCATGTTCTTCCAGAAACGCAGCC
>HF995414.1:105781-127855 GCA_000432335.1 Firmicutes bacterium CAG:646 | reverse complement strand
CTGTCGCTTATTCAAATATTTTCCCCTTTTCTTCTATAAAGTTTTTAATAAAACTCTTTCGGTGAATCGGCGACGGACCATACGTCTTGATCGCCTCAATATGACTTTTGGAACCGTACCCCTTATGGGAGGCAAATCCATATTCCGGCATAATCTTATCATATTCCTCCATCAGCCGATCCCTGGTCACTTTCGCGATAATACTCGCCGCCGCGATCGACACACTCTTGGCATCTCCCTTGATAATCGGAACCTGGGGAAGTTCCAGCGCCGGGATCGTCACCGCATCATTTAAGAGAATCTGCGGAACCACGGAAAGTTTGGAAACGGCCTCCCGCATCGCCTCATACGTAGCCTGCAAAATATTGATCTCATCAATTCTGGCAGGACTGGCATATCCCACGCCTACGGAAATGGCTTCCTTCATAATCACGTCATATAATTCTTCTCTTTTTTTCTGAGAAAGCTGCTTGGAATCATTCAGCCACAAAATCTGACTGTCTGCTGGCAGAATCACTGCCCCTGCCACTACCGGTCCCGCAAGAGGTCCTCTTCCTGCTTCATCAATCCCACAGACAAACCCCAGATCTTCATATTTCTTCTCATAAACCTTCAAAGTCTCAATTCGCTGTTTTTCCTGTTCCAGTTTCTCCGCTTCTCGCTCATATTTTCTCACCAGAGCTGCCACTCCGCTTCGGGTATCTGCCCGGTACTGTTCCAGAAGACTTTCCCTGGAAGATACATCTGCATTCTGAAGCTCCTGCTTAATCTCACGGATGGTCTTCATGATTTTCCTCCACGGGAGGATGTTCCAGCGTAATCCTTCCCAGTTTTCCATTTCTGAATTCTTCCATCAGGATGCCTGCTGCCTTTGCATAATCCAGCGCCTGACCCCGAACCAGACATTTTCTGTTCTCCGCAATTCCCTCCAACATAGAAAGAGGCGTTCCTTCCTCAGAAATTCCATAACGAGCCGTCAGCATACCGGGGTAATTCTCCCGAATATATTCCAGAAGAAGCAGAGACAGCTCTTCCAGATTTAATATCTCATCTTTGATAGAACCAATATAAGCCAGTCGTTTTCCCACTTCCTGATCTTCAAACTTCGGCCACAAAATTCCCGGAGTATCTAAAAGCTCCAGCGATTTATTCAACCGTATCCACTGTTTTCCCTTCGTCACTCCCGGCTTATTTCCCGTCTTGGTACAGGCTTTTCCGGCATAAGAATTGATAAAGGTAGATTTTCCCACATTGGGGATTCCCACTACCATAGCACGGATGGGACGATTCTTAATTCCCCTGCGCCGATCTCTTTCTATCTTTTCCTTACACGCTTCCGTGATCACTCCCTGAATCGCTTTCAGCCCCACACCGGATCTGGCATTTACCTTCAGCACAAAAAATCCCTTCTGCTGAAAATATTTCGTCCATTCTTCGTTATATTTTTCATCCGCCAGATCTGATTTGTTCAAAAGAATCAGACGGGATTTGTTTTTTCCCAATTCATCAATATCCGGATTCCTGCTGCTTAAAGGAATCCGGGCATCTACCAGCTCAATGATCAGATCGATCAGTTTCAGATCTTCCTGCATCTGTCTTTTCGCCTTGGTCATATGACCGGGATACCATTGTAAATTCATCTCTTTCTCTCACCTCTGTTCTTCTCTTTAAAAATCCTGTATCCATCTACTTCCCGTTTGGGATAAAACCGAAACGTTCCTTCGGGGAAATGATAAACCACAATTTTCCGATAATATTTTTCTTTTTGATCGTTCCCATATCCACAAAACGGCTGTCCTCACTGTTGTTCCGATTATCGCCCAGTACAAAATATTCCCCTTTTTTCAGGGTAATCCCCTGATCTGCCATACCTGCATTTTCTATCGCAGGAAACGCCGTCTCTTCCCGATAAACCTTTCCGTCAATCAAAATCTGGCCGTCTTTTATCTGAACGGTTTCTCCCGGAAGACCAATGATCCGTTTAATATGTGTGCTTGCCTTCTGATCATCACTAATCTTAAAGGCAATAATATCCCCTCGTTTGGGCGAACTGAACCTGTACGCTGCCCGGTTGATCAAAAGCGTATCTCCCGCTTGCAAAGTAGGCTCCATGGAACCTTCCTGCATCACGGTGGTCTTTCCAAACCCCACTGCCAGCATCACTCCCAGTACAAGCACAGCAACAATTTCTACAATCCATAAAAGGATGGATTTGACTTTTGCAGCCGCCACATAATCCCTTACATACCTTGCCTTAAAAAAACCCATATCCTTTTCCTCTTAACATAAAACTCTTTGTAATGTGAAACAGGGGCCTGTCGTAATAAGCATGTTAAATGCGACAGTCCCCTGCTCCCTCATCTGTTTCTGATTATTTTACCAGCTCTTTAACCTTAGCTGCTTTACCGATACGTCCTCTCAGGTAGTTCAGTTTTGCACGACGTACTTTACCGCGTCTTACAACTTCTACTCTTTCTACGTTCGGGGAATGCAGCGGCCATGTTTTCTCAACGCCGATACCATTAGAATTCTTTCTTACTGTGAAAGTCTCACGACAGCTTCCACCCTGTTTTTTCAGGACAACGCCTTCGAAAATCTGAATTCTTTCACGGTTTCCCTCTTTGATCTTACCATAAACTTTTACGGTATCTCCAACATTAAATGCCGGAACTTCAGCTTTCATCTGAGCTGCTTCGATGTTTTTAATAATTTCGTTCATCTTTCTTCTCCTTTACTTCGGATGTTCTTAATACGTCGCGTAACAGAGGACCATCTCTTTTTATACCAGCGTTTATTATACTATACAACTTTTTTAAATGCAAGCGCATTTTTTTGTTTTCCTGTACATAATTCTATGGAACCTGCATAAAATAAAGCGTAAACAATAATTTTATCCAGCAAGGAGTATTCTCTATGGGCTTATTTTTCTTTCTTCTTCTCTGTCTGATCACGCTGATCTCCTACTCCTGCCTTGCCATCAGTTCCGACTTCGACCGGGAAGCCGATGACCGTATGCAGGAAGAATATATCAAAAAGAAAATGCAGGCAAAAAAGGATTCTTAATTATTTTTCCGCTGCCACGATATTCTGCAGCCATACTCCCTTTTTCACCAAAACAAATCCTATGATGCACTTGATCCAGTCTCCCATCTGTACAAACACAAAAATCAACACGACAAAAATGCTGGTATATCGACTCAACACATAAGCAATGGGGACGCTCACGCACCATACAAAGACACTGTCGAAGAAAAAAGTAACCAGTGTCTTTCCTCCAGAACGAAGAGTAAAATAAGTAGCATGCAGAAAGGCATTCTGCGGCATGAAGATCGCCTGCGCGATAATCAGATACTCCGCCAGCTGCCGGGTGCTTCCCGTAGTGTTATATAATTTGGGAAATAAAGGCGCTATAAACAGCATGGCAATCGCAACTCCCGTACAACACATAACAGAAAACGCAATCATTTTATTATCTGTATCTCTGGCTTCTTCCATCTTACCTGCTCCCAGCTGTTGTCCCACAACGATAGCAACAGAATCTCCCAGGGCAATAAACACCACATTAAACAGGTTTGCTATCGTACTGGCAATATTTAAAGCCGCCACTACTCCCAAACCTCTCACCGAATAACATTGAAGCAAAGATGCCTGCGCCGCCGACCAAAGAGCTTCATTTACCAGCAGCGGAGATCCCTTAATCAGAAACTTTTTCACCAGATGCCCTGGAACCTTTAGTGTTTTGTACAAGCCTGTAATATAGGTATTGATTTCTTTATGTTTATGCGTCCAGATGAGCACTATCGCCATCTCCACATAACGGGATAATACGGTCGCAACAGCTGCTCCCACTACGCCCATCTGAGGAAACCCAAACTTTCCATAAATCAGCAGATAATTAAATACCAAATTCACACACACCGCTGTAACGCCGGCTTTCATAGGAACCATGGTTTCCCCACACTCTCTCAATGTACTGGCATACGTCTGGATCATCATAAATGCCGGAAGCCCTAAAAGCATCACCAACATGTAATCCTCTCCATAATGAAGGGCTGCGGCCAGATCTCCTCCATCACTGCTACCATTTAAATACATCTGGATCAGATCGCCGCCCCAGATAAGAAACACGGTAATCGCCCCTATGGTTAAAAGCAGCGCCATCCAGATCTTAAATCGAAAGGTATGACGGATTCCTTCATCATCTTTCTGTCCATAGTACTGAGCTGTAAAAATCCCCGCTCCGGAAACTCCTCCAAAAATACACAGATTGTACACAAAGATCAGCTGATTCACAATCGCAACGCCGGACATCTGTTCTGTACCGATCTGTCCCACCATAATGTTGTCAAGAAGACTTACAAAATTGGTGATTCCGTTCTGAATCATGATTGGAACAGCAATCGCCAGTACCATTTTGTAAAAAGCCTTGTCTCCAATAAACTTTTTCCGTATTTTCCTCCACATCAGAAACTTCTCTCCTTCCTATTCTTCTTTACTTTTTTCAAACGTGTATTACCATATTTACCATAAACCTCGAGCGGCTGCAAGAACTATTTGAAAAACATTTGAAAAATCTTCTTTTTCCTTCTATAATTATAAGATGCCAGGATCAAAAGGTCATAAACCACGTTGTGCTTGCACATAAGTGGTTTTATGCCTTTATGACCCGCCCCAAAATCATTATAAATCTAGGGAGGTTTCTATCAGATGAAAATGCCCGGTTATTATTCTTCCGGTGAATTTGCCCGGATGGCGCAAGTCTCTGTGCGCACCATACGCTTTTACGACAAACAGAATATTTTAAAGCCCTCCTATGTCAATCCTTCTGGAGCGCGCTTTTACACGGACTCGGATTTTGCCCGTCTGCAGCAGATCCTTCTGTTGAAATATCTCGGCTTCTCTCTGGATGATATTCGTGAAATGACGATCAACGATACGGATTATCACTTTCTCCTGAATGCCCTGACTCTTCAAAAACAGCTGATTCAGGATAAGATTGAGCAAATGCAGCTGGTAGAAAATGCCATTGAAAAGACGGTTTCCGCCATTGAACAGGAGCACCAGGTAAACTGGAGTCAGATGTTGGATCTGATCCACCTGACAGGAATGGAAAAGACTTTAAAATCCCAGTATCTGAATGCTACCAATATCACCACACGAATCCAGCTTCATCGGGATTTTTCCCGCAATGCTCAGGGATGGTTTCCCTGGATCTACCAAAATTGCGGTATCTCTCCCCACATGAACGTTCTGGAACTGGGATGCGGCAACGGCGCTCTCTGGACAGAAAACCGCAGCCAGATTCCCGAGCAGATCCAGATCACTCTTTCTGATATCTCGGAAGGGATGCTTCGAGATGCCCGGAGAAATATCGGACTGAAAGATCCCCGCTTTTCCTTCCTCTGTTTTGACTGTCATCAAATGCCCCTTCCTGACCGCAGCTTTGATCTGGTGATTGCCAATCATCTCCTTTTTTATTGTGAAAATATTCCTCAGGTTTGTGAAGAAGTACGCCGTATTCTGAAACCGGGCGGAACTTTTCTGTGCAGCACTTACGGAACAGAACACATGAAAGAAATCAGCAATCTGGTACAGGAATTTGACGGAAGAATCGTTCTGGCAGCAGAAAATCTTTACGAGCATTTTGGTCTTGAAAACGGACAGGCTATACTGGAACCTTATTTTTCCCAAATATCCTGTCTCCATTTTGATGATGACATTTTCCTGGATCAGCCGGAACCGCTGATTCAATATATCCTTTCCTGCCATGGCAATCAGAATCAGATGCTTCTGGATCGCTATAAGGATTTTCGCAGTTTTGTGGAAAAAAAGACCCAAAAAGGGTTTCATATCACGAAAGACGCTGGAATTTTTCTATGTTCTATGTGAAAATTTCATAAAAATCAAAAAAACACTTGAAGGTGACGTTAGGTCACCTTTTATACTATAGAAAACATCACGGAAAAACAGAATAGAATCACTAGGAGGATACAACATGAAAGGAATTATTTTAGCAGGCGGATCAGGTACTCGCCTTTATCCGCTTACCATGGTAACTTCCAAACAGTTACTTCCCATCTATGACAAACCGATGATCTACTATCCCATGTCCGTTCTTATGAACGCAGGAATCCGGGATATTCTGATCATCTCTACCCCTCAGGATACTCCACGCTTTCAGGAGCTTCTGGGCGACGGACATCAGTTTGGCGTAAATCTTACCTATGCCGTACAGCCAAGCCCGGATGGATTGGCTCAGGCTTTCATCATCGGCGAAGAATTTATTGGAAATGACACGGTAGCTATGGTACTGGGAGATAACATTTTTGCAGGTCATGGTCTGAAAAAACGTTTAAAAGCTGCTGTAGAAAATGCAGAAAGCGGCAAAGGCGCTACTGTATTCGGCTACTATGTAGATGATCCGGAACGGTTCGGTATCGTAGAGTTTAACAGCGAAGGAAAAGCAATTTCCATCGAAGAAAAACCGGAACACCCCAAGAGCAATTACTGCGTGACAGGTCTTTACTTCTACGACAACAAAGTTGTGGAATATGCAAAAAATCTGAAGCCAAGCGCCCGGGGCGAATTGGAAATCACCGATTTGAACCGGATTTATCTGGAAAATGAATGCCTGAATGTGGAACTTCTGGGACAGGGCTTTACCTGGCTGGATACCGGAACTCATGAAAGTCTGGTGGAAGCTACCAATTTCGTAAAAACCATGGAATCCCATCAGCACAGAAAAATTGCCTGCCTGGAAGAGATTGCTTACTTAAATGGCTGGATTTCCAAAGAAGATGTACTGAAAGTATACGAAGTTTTGAAGAAGAATCAGTACGGACAGTATCTGAAAGACGTGCTGGACGGCAAATATCTGGATGTACTGCACAACTAATAAAGAAGGAGCGTTTATTTATGAATATTATTGTAACCGGCGGAGCCGGATTTATCGGAAGCAACTTTATTTTCCATATGCTGAAAAAATACCCGGATTATCGGATCATTTGCCTGGACTGCCTGACTTATGCCGGTAACCTGTCCACTCTGGCTCCTGTTATGGATAACCCGAATTTCCGTTTCGTCAAGGAAAGCATTACGGACAGAGAAGCAGTTTACAAATTATTTGAAGAAGAACATCCTGACATGGTGGTAAACTTTGCTGCGGAAAGCCATGTAGACCGTTCTATCGAAAATCCAGAAGTATTTCTGGATACCAATATCAAAGGAACTGCTGTGCTGATGGATGCCTGCAGAAAATACGGAATCAAACGTTACCATCAGGTTTCCACCGATGAAGTATACGGCGATCTGCCTTTGGATAGACCAGATCTGTTCTTCACCGAAGAGACACCGATCCACACCAGCAGCCCTTACAGTTCCTCCAAAGCAGGCGCTGACCTTCTGGTACTGGCTTACCACAGAACATACGGACTGCCTGTAACCATCAGCCGCTGTTCCAACAACTATGGACCTTATCATTTCCCGGAGAAGCTGATTCCGCTGATGATCGCCAATGCATTAAACGACAAACCACTTCCCGTATACGGAAAAGGTGAAAATGTCCGTGACTGGCTCTATGTAGAAGACCACTGCAAGGCGATCGATCTGATCATTCATAACGGTCGTGTTGGCGAAGTTTACAATATCGGCGGGCACAATGAAATGACAAATATTGATATTGTAAAGATTATCTGTAAAGAATTGGGAAAACCGGAAAGCCTGATCACTTATGTAGCTGACCGTAAGGGACATGATATGCGTTACGCGATCGATCCTACCAAGATCCACAACGAACTGGGATGGCTGCCGGAAACAAAATTTGCAGACGGAATCAAAAAGACCATTCAGTGGTATCTGGATAACAAAGAATGGTGGGAAACCATTATCTCTGGTGAATATCAGAATTATTACGAAAAAATGTACGGAAACCGCTAAAAAGGAACCTTGCATATATATTCCATAAGCCGCCCAAATGGGCGGCTTAGATTTTATTTCATAAGATTATCCAGATCTTTCCGTTCCTTATCAAAATCATCCAGCATACTTTTCCCACTTTTCCTCCAGGCGTCAAATCTTTTTGTACTATTTTTCCCTCCCAAAAACACATTTGCGAGAACAGCAATGATTATAATTCCCACCAAACCGATAAGTATCATTTCCATCAATCCATCCCTCCTTTTGGTTTTATTATACCGTCCGTGTTTTTCAACGTCAACGCGTTTGTCTATTTTTCCGCTATTAATGATCAAGGTATTTTTTTAATTAACAAAGAGAAAACATTTGTAGAATTAAAATTTACAGCGGTGCGTGACGGGTCCTTGCTAGTAATAACTAAATCGCATGCAATAAGTGATTATAAGGAACAGGATTATATAGGATATATGCCTATCGTAATTATAGTTACTACCTTTATTTTAAGATTTTTCCGTTTGTATTTTCATGCTGGTAAATGCAACCAAAAGTAGTAAATAAACAACAAATGTATGAGATTTTCTGCGCCTACAGAAAAGAAATTGCACCGTTTTTAATTTCTAAGATTTCGTCGGCTTCTTCTGCCAAATGTTTACTGTGTGTAACCACAACAACACATTTTCCTAATTCATGTGCAGTCTTTTTCAGCAAAGCAATGATTTCATCAGCGGTAGTTTCATCAAGATTTCCCGTCGGTTCATCTGCCAAAAGTACATGAGCGTCGCTGGCTAAAGCTCTTGCAATCGCCACACGCTGTTGCTGTCCGCCAGATAGTTGCAATACATTTCTCTGCCAGTATTCTTTTCCAATACCGACTTCTTCCAATAATTTTTCAGCATTTCCACTACCACCTAATTTGACATTTTCAACCGTTGTCAAATAATCAATCAGATTATAGTTTTGAAATACCAATGAGATATTATGCTTTCTATGGTAATTCAGCCCTTTTTTTGTAATATCCTCGCCATTACAAAGGACAGTCCCTTTTACTGCTGTATCTAAGCCTGCTAACAACGATAAGAGTGTTGTTTTTCCTGCACCACTCGGACCGATAATGGTATAAAAGATACCCTCCTCGAAAGTAGCAGATACATGATTCAAAATGGTTTTATCTTTTTTTGTTTTGTAAGCATAGCTTACATTCTTTACTTCTAACATTTTCGTCGTCCTCCTAACTCATTTCCGATAAAATATCTTTCGGGTTTCTCTTTAGTATTACAATTCCAGATACCAGAACAGAAGCTGTTATCAACACAAGAACACTTACACCGTCCAACAGATACATTTCTGGCGTAACCGCTACGCTGATACTCTGCACGTCCTGCTTTGGTGCAACGTATTCTGTGGATACTTTTCCCTCATTATTCTTTTCTTCCTCTTGCATTTGCTGAACCTGCTGTGATACCAGATAATTTGCAGTTACTTTGGAAACGGCAGGAGCGACAGCAAAGGATAACATAAGGGAAAGAACAGCAATCATAATCGCTTCGCTCCAAATCTGTCCGATAATTCTAAATTTCGGAACACCGAGAGATAAGAAAATACCGACTTCCTGCACTCGATTTTTCAGCCAGAACAGAAATACGAAAACAAGGATAACAAAACTTGCAACAGAGATTACCAATATCATCATTTCGCTTACTTTTGCTAAATCATTGAAGTTTGAGGACATGGTTTCGGAATTTCCGTTATTGTCAATCAAATCATATTGCTCCCAGTTGATGTCTACTTTTTGCAGATTTTCTTTTACTTCATCGTAAGCTTCCACATCTTCCACTTTGAAATAGGCTCTTTCATATAATGGACTTGTTTCGCCCTCTGCCTTTTCTGGAAATCTCAAATCAGTAAATATCACATTTTCCGAACGGTAAGTATCTCCCTGCATAAGTGGGGACATCTTTTGATCCACTTGATAAATTCCAACAATCTCGGCTTCTGATACCTTTGAATTTTCAGTATCGTGGTAATCATTAAAAGAAATCTTATCGCCGATTTTCAGATTATTTTGCTTTGCCAGTTCCTCTGAAATAACACACATATCTTTATCCTCTGGGGTTATCCTTCGTCCCTCTTTGATATGCAGGTTTCCAGATAAAACATTTCTGTCAAGTTTCATATCTTTGTTTCCAATTAAGCTTACCCCTCCCACATCTACGCTTTGGTCTACATCTTTATCTTCAATTCTTTGGAAATTTACAGGGTTTACAGGAGTTGTTGCTGTTGTAATATTGTAATCAGCAATTCCTTTTGTTTTTGCCAGTTTCTCAATGTCTTTTATATCTAAGCTTTCAAATTCATTTGTTGTCCAGCCTGACCAAGTCTCCACACCATTGATAATCTCTTTTTCCTGATGGTAGCCACCAAAACTACCTTCCTTATCATTACCAATCTTTTCTGAGCATTCACGAAGTCGTTTTGTTCGGTACTCTGCATTTCTTTCTAAAAGAAAGCCTGCACCTATGGCTTGTCTGGTTTTGTCCTGCACCTCAATACTGGCATTTTTGCTCGCCACACCTGCAAGAAGCAGAGTGCTGATTGCAAAGACAATCAATAATAAAAGCAGACTTTTTACTGGCTTTCTGAATACAGAACGCCTTGCCAATCCTAAAAAATTCATGTACTATCCCTCCATTTTCGCTAATATATCTTTCGGGTTTGCTCGTAATATCGGAAGAATGGAGCAACACAATGCTACCAAAATAACTGCACTGCCTAAAAGGAACAACATTCCAATATCTTGTATCTGCAAAACCACTTTCAGATTTTCTGTTATGCTTTCTGAACCGGTAATGATGTTTTGCAAAACGCCCGAGAACAATTTACCAATGGCTGTTGCTCCTAAAATCGAAAGTGCAAATACACTGCCTGCTTCTAATAAAGTTTGCAGGAAAATTTCACTTTTTGTCTTGCCGAGACTCATAAAGATTGCCACCTCTTTTTGCCTTGTTCTCATCCACATACATAACAGCAGGGAAACAACAACCGTACCAGTTACCAATGTAAGTACCAGCATAAGATTTGCCACCTTACTGATTTGCTCTAATGGAGCAGACATCTGTTGATAAAGGGTATCGGAAGTGCTAAGCTCTACATCATTTCCGAATATTTTTTGCAAGCTGGTTTCCAGCACATCTAATTTTTCTGGTCTTTTTGAATAAACGCAGAGTTTTTCAAATTCAGCTTCTTTGAACAATTCTTTATAAGTGCTGTTGTCAATAAAGACTTGATTTTCTATTCGATTGACTGCGGTAGTTTCTGACGGCTGGTCTTTTTCCACATTTCCTGCGGACATGAAAATTCCAATAATCTGAACAGATACTTTTGTTCCGTTTTCTGTACTTAGTTCAATCGTATCTCCAACCTTTAGCCCATTCTGATTTGCAAGGTTCGCATTGATAACAGCACCCTTTTTCTCACGCTTGATATAATCGCCAGAAGCTAAGCGGTACTGCATTTCTGAAAAAGGGCTGTCCTTTTCCAAATCATCATAGGAAAGCAGTGCTATTTTCAAATTTTCCTCATTCGTAGAAGTATTGAGCGTAACGGGAGCAAAATTATTCGGAAATACCTCTTGTCTACCAATGCGGTTGATAGACGAAACATCTTCTAGCGTCTCAATCTTGTTTACTTCATTCTCTGTTATCTTGCTGTCCTTACTTGTAATTTCAGCCACAATCTTAGAGTTTGTCTTTTCCTGCATGGCTTGTTTGGACTCATTTGTAGTCCTTAAAATCATGCTTGTACCTAAAATCATACTGTTTACAAGTATCAAAACAATCAACAGAAGAATGGTTTTTCCTTTTTTTCGCTGTAAATAGCGAAAACCAAGTTGATAAAACTTCATACTTCACACCTCTATTCCCAACGGGCTATGACAACCTTTGTTGCATTGAAATGATTTGTGTCTGCAAACTCTCCATAGAGATATACTTCAGATTGCTTTTTCACATCGGATATAGAACCCGTTGTTACATTTGTAACACCAGACTGTTTATTTAGTGTCGCAACAACAAATTCACAATCTGGGTTATAGGTTACAGAAACAGCATTGTCTTTATTTTCCAATCCCGCTGCTTCCGATTTTATTCCAGCTCCCCCCTCAATTTCTTTTGCTTGACTTATGGAACAACCATTGTCTGTAAATTCCAAAACACTTCCTATCAAATTAGCAGAATCTAATATGTCGTTTCCTTTATTTTCTGAAGAACCATTTGCATTTTCTTCATTCGTATTAGAATTGACAATAGGATTCGGCGTATCTGGTTTTTCATCTGGACTTGCACCACACCCCGTCAATGCACAGATACATAATCCAACTGCTACAAATTTACTGATGTTTGTTTTTTTCATTTTTGTATTCCACCTTTCTTGTTCGATATGCCCCTATTGTAAAAGCAAACCATTCTAAAAATCCTGTAAAAAAGTAAGAAAATCATCATCATTTTTTAGAGGATTTTTACAGACTTTTCTGTTATACTGTCTATAATTCAAACTTCTTGGACTACTAATGTCCAAGATGATATATAGAAAAGGATTGATACATTATGAAAATACTTCTTCTGGAAGATGATTTAGAATTATGTAAAAATATAAAAATTTCGCTGGAAAAAGAAAACTATATGGTTGATTGTTGCAATGACGGGGAAACCGCTATGCTGTATGCCTTAAATACCGACTATGCTTATGACCTCGCCATTGTAGACCGTATGCTACCGATCATTGACGGTTTGACAATCATAAAATCTATGCGTAGAAAAGGAATATCTATTCCTATCCTTATCATTACTGCCATGAGTACCCTTGACAATCGGGTTGAGGGTTTAGACGGCGGTGCTGATGATTACTTAGTAAAGCCGTTTCATATCAAAGAATTGCTTGCAAGAGTTCGAGCATTGACAAGGCGACCTGCCAATATCCAGTTATCGTCTAAATTACAATATGGAGATTTAACTTTCGATAAAGACAGCAGAACCTTATCCACACCCGTCAATTCTATTTTATTAACTTCAAAGGAAACCGAATTGACTTTTGTATTGATGCAGAACCCAGAAACACTATTTTCCCGTGAACAGCTTATCCTTAAAATCTGGGGCAGTTCTTCCGAAGTAGAAACTGGCAATGTAGACAGTTACATTTCTTTTCTGCGAAAACGCCTAAAAGAATTAAAAAGTTCATGTAAAATAACAACGGTCTACGGTGCAGGGTACAAACTGGAGAAAGAAACATGTTAAATAATTTATACCGAAAACTTCATATTCTGTTTGCAAGTTCTGTTATGCTGATTATTACCCTTGTGATTTCCTTTGTCGTTGCGAACACAGTTCATACAGAGAAAATCAACGAAAGCACCTTGTTTCAAAGACTAACAACCTTACTGATTTATCAAGTGGAAAGTGCTTCTTCGGATATGGATAAATCACTCAAAACCTACGAAAAAAGTTATCATATTTTTTCTTTGATTAGCGATACAAAAGGGAATACCATTTATCAGAGTGATTTCCCATTTCCAACTTCTGCGGATAATCTGTTGCATAATGTAGAAAAGCAGATTTCCACACAGCCATTATCACAAACAGAAAGCAACACAACTTCACAAGGCGGTTTTCTGGAAATAAGAGGAACACATCACGATACTTATTTTGTTATTCCTGCTACCATTCGGACAGCAAATAATACCGTGTATCATGCAACCTTTCTTTATCAGACAGCCAGTTTGACGGATATTTTACAAAAGACATTGCCTATCTATCTTCTTATCTGGTTTTTGGCTTGTATCGTTGTTATCGTGCTGACCCGTTATCTGCTGAAAAAGTCGTTTGCTCCAACGGAACGAATACTGCAAAGCCAAAAAGATTTTGTTGCAACAGCGTCCCATGAATTAAAATCTCCACTTGCTGTTATGATTTCTAACACGGATATGCTTCTTGATAATGTTTCCTTAAACGAACAGGCAAGGCAAGCCGTACAGACCATAGATTTTGAATGTATGCGGTTATCCCGTTTAGTCAAAGATATGTTACTTTTAGCTTCTTCTGACGCAAAAACATGGACCTTACATAAAAGCACAATCAATGTAGATACCTTGCTCATTACGTTATATGAAACCTACGAACCCGTCTGCATGAAGCAGAATTTAGAACTAAAACTGCATTTATCCGAAGAAAGTTATCCTGCCATGCTTACTGACAAAGACAGACTGTTTCAAATCTTGTGTGCCTTTATGGATAATGCCATTCAACATTCCAAGAATAATTCTTTGATAGAGATAGAAGTAATCGCCACCGAAAAGAATATTGCTTTTTCTGTGGCAGATCACGGACAAGGCATTTCCGATGAAGATAAGCAGTATATTTTTGACCGCTTTTATAGTGGCGACAAGTCCCATATGAACAAATCAAATTTTGGACTGGGACTAAGTATCGCCAAAGAATTAACTCAAATGCTGAACGGAATAATAACTATCAATGATACTGCTGGTGGCGGCGCTACCTTTACTGTCAAATTTCCTCTGAAATAAATTTTTCGTTCCCAACATTCCCCAAAACGCCACATGTTTATCAAAGATAAATTTATTTCTGGTTACAAAAAAGCAGTCAATCCTAAGATTAACTGCTTTTCTGTAACTTATAAAATAACTATTTAGAAACTAACTGCTCTTTCCTTACAATTCCAGCGCCCGGAAGTACCGAATGGTATAATCCAATCCTTTCTCTCCCAGTTCTCCCTGCCAATTTGCAGAATGTGGTTCGATACTCAGACGTCCCTTATATCCCTGCGCATGCAGGACTGCCAGAAATGCTCCCCAATTCGTCTGATCCAGACCAGCCGGCGGATCGTCATAGCGTTCTCCATCGATCACGAGAGCGCCTTTCAAATGTACATGAGCAAACCGTTTGCCCCAGTCTCTTGTCTCCTGCATATAATCTCCCCCTGCATAGATACAGTGAGAAGTATCATATTTGATATACAGGTCTTTCAGATAGCCATGGATAATTTTAAATTCTGTCGGTGTGCATACAAAATTATTCCAACGACAGTTGTAAGTAGCGATTTTCACACCCTTTTCTTTTCCATGAGCGATCAATTTTTCAAAATAAGCAATAGCATGGGTACAGTTTTCATAATAGGAAAGACTGTCCACATAATTGCATCCTGTAATATAAACATCGCAGCCCAGATATGCAGTCGCATCAATCAGACGGTATTCCAGTTCCAGTTCTTCCTGACGGATACCGTTTTCATTGATTCTGTCACTGCCCCAGCGTCCCACTGCGCCTACCGGCACCTGATAACGACGGCTGTATTCTGCTGTCCGTTCCAGATTATCCAGAAACTCCTGCGCCCGGTCATTCACATCCAATTCTACAAAAGAGAGTCCCTTTTCATGAACCTTTGCAAAATCCTCTTCCCGGATCCAGTTAATCATACCAAGTTCCATCTTACCCTCCATTTCTGAAATTGTCACCGGAATTATTACCCAGAAATATTTATACATTTTGGATATAATCTTAACGTGACAACCTCAAAAACACTTTTTAATCAAAATAAATTGTTTTACCTGTTTTTGCAGATTCGTAAATTGCTTCCAGAATCTGTGTTACTACGATCGCCTGCTCTGGAAGTACTGTCAGAGGCTCTCCATTTGCCACTGCATTGTAGAATACGCGCTGTTCCACATCGGCCTCTTTTTCCTCTACGCCGTCATAGAACGCCACGCCGCCAGCGTTCAGGTCTGGTTTTTCCACACACTGTCTGCCATAAGAAACACGATTGATACGCAGTCCGTCTTTCATATCAGCGCCAGCTTTTGTACCGCAAAGGCTTGTCTTTGCTTCATCTACTTCCAGTGTATTTAATGCCCAGGAAGCTTCCAACTCGATCACTGCGCCATTTTTCATCTTAATGAAACCGAAAGCGGAATCTTCTACGGTAAATTCTTCCGGATCCCAGTCACCCCATGCATTTCCTGTATCTTTCTGATCTGCCAGTTTACGGAATACAGAACCCGTTACGCTTTCCGGCTCATAGTTATCCATCATCCAAAGTGTCAGGTCAAGAGCATGTGTTCCGATATCGATCAGAGGACCGCCGCCCTGTTTTTCAGCATCCAGAAATACGCCCCAGGTAGGAACTGCACGTCTGCGCAGTGCATGTGCTTTTGCAAAATAAATCTCGCCCAGATCTCCATTTGCACAGGCTTTCTTCAGATACTGAGAATCTCCGCGGTAACGGTTCTGGTAACCGATTGTCAGGATTTTTCCTGTTTTCTTTGCAGTTTCCAGCATTTCTTTTGCCTCTGCATAAGTTTTTGCCATCGGTTTTTCACACATTACATGTTTTCCTGCTTCCATTGCCGCAATACTTACTGGGGCATGCGCATTGTTTGGTGTCAGAACATAAACCACATCCAGATCTTCTTTCACAAGCTCTGTATAATCTGTATAAACCCGAGCATCTTCTGTACCATATTCTTCTTTTGCTTTTTCTGCTCTCTCTACGATCAGATCGCAAAATGCTACCAGTTCAAAATTTCCGTTCTGTTTGATTGCGGGCAGATGTTTTCCATTTGCAATACCGCCGCATCCTACAACTCCAGCTCTTAATTTCTTTGCCATAGTACTTTCCTCCATACGCTAATTACTTTCTATTTTTTATTTTTCCAAATATTTTTTCAAAACCTGAATACTTTTTTCCATATCTGCCATGGGCTCGCCGTGAACATGATCGTCCTGCTCAATAACAAACCACTCCACGCCTCCCTCAATAGCAGTTTGAGCGATTGCCTGCACCTCTACTTCTCCATCACCAAGAGAAACAAGAACAACCTCACCATTCTCCCGGCGGAAATCTTTCATATGAACGAGAGGGCAGCGTCCGGCATATTTTTTCAGATAACCGCAGGGTTCTGCTCCTCCAACGGTCACCCAGCACATATCCAATTCCGTTCCCAGCACATCCGCCGGTACGTCCAGATAAAGCTGATCCAGATGATAAACTCCCTCCGGTGTCTTTTGAAACTCAAAATCATGATTGTGATACAGAAGCTGTATTCCCCGTTTTTTGCAGCCCTCTGCAATTTCACCAATCAATTTTAAAGTTTCTTCGTAACGCTCTGCACCAAATCTCCGGTCTTCCCCAAGCCACGGAATTGCCAGCCATTTGCATCCCAGCGCTGCATACGTATCCAATGTGCCTTCCAGATCCTTCTCAAATTCTTCCACTGGCACATGAGCACTCACTGCAGTCAGTCCATTCTCTTTTAAGACCGTCCCAATCTCTTCCACTGTTTTTCCATAAAGTCCAGCCAGTTCAACGCCGTCATATCCCATCTGTGCAAGTCTTTTCATCGTTCCGGCAAAGTCAGCTTCCGCTTCCTGACGAACAGAATATACCTGCACCGCAATCGGTATCTGTTTCATACTTACCCCTCCTGACTCCTTCTCTTCTTATTCTTCGAAAGTTACAACCTGTCTGGTTTTTGCAGATTCAAAGATTGCTTCCATCAGCCGCATCACTCTTGCCACTTCATCCAGTTTAATCTTCGGTTCCTCTTTGCCCTCGATCACTGCCATGACATTTTTATAGAAATCGCGGATATCACTGTCTGCCCACGGCATCTCTTCTGTACGAATGGTATCTTCTCGTCTCGGCGCCATCGTCTTTGTCAGACCTGCCGCAGTGATAACCGGAACCACATCTCCTTCATTTACCCCTGTAGCACACACAATTTTACCGTCACGTCCAAAATCCTGAATCACTGCTGTTCCATCTGCACCCAGCACATACCAGCGAGGCAGAGAAATGAAATTACTCGTTCCCACTTCCACAAGAACATGAATACCATTTGCAAATCCAAGATCTGCGGTAAATCCATCATCACAAATCTGATTTGTCACATTTGTCAAAGTAGCATAAACGGTCTCCAGCTTTTCTCCCGGGAAAAGAAGCAGCGCCTGATCCAGAAGATGCACACCCCAATCCAGTACCATACCGCCGCCGTGTTCCGGCTCCTGTCTCCAGTCTCCCGGGATTCCACGAGAACCATGTACTCTGGATTCAATACGAAAGACCTCTCCCAATTTTCCCTCGGCAAGAACATTTTTCACGGTAAGAAAGTCTTCATCCCACCGTCTGTTCTGATGTACTGTGAAAAATTTTCCAGTACGTTCTGATGCTTCCCGCATTACTGCAAGATCCGCAGAACAAAGAGTCACCGGTTTTTCAGAAACCACATTTTTACCTGCTTCCATAGCGCGAACAGCTATTTCCTTATGCACATCATTTGGCGTTGCTGCCAGAACCAGATCCACTGTTTCGTCTGCCAGAAGGTCTTCCAGACTTTGATAAACATGAACTCCTTTTTCCTGCGCATATTCCCGGCGTTCCTCTTTGATATCCCAGATTCCTGCCACTTCCAGATCTTCAATTCTCTGGATCAGATCATAATGCCAATTCGCCATTCCACCAAAACCAACCATTGCAAGTCTATGCTTCATGTCTATTATCCTCCCACTTCTTATGCCCAGTACATACTTCCTCTGTCCTCAAAGATCAGACAATTTTTCAGACATTCTACTGCCTTAAGCAATCCTTCTCTTCCAGACATCAGGCTATCTTCATGCTCAATGCTGATTGCGTAATCATAACCTGCAAGACGCAGTTCAGATGCGATCGCTTTCCAGTACTCTTCTCCATGTCCATATCCTACAGAACGGAAAATCCAGGAACGCTCGATCTCTTTTCCGTAATGTGTGGTATCAAGAACACCATTCAATGCTGCATTTGCCGGATCGATCTTCGTATCTTTTGCATGGAAATGGAACAATGCTCCTGCTTTACCCAGTTCGCGGATACAGGTTACAGGATCCATACCCTGCCAGATCAGATGACTCGGATCAAAGTTTGCTCCAATTTCCGGTCCTACTGCCTCACGCAAACGAAGCAATGTTTTCGTATTGTATACGCAGAATCCCGGATGAAGTTCCAATGCGATCTTATGTACGTTATGTGCTTTTGCAAATGCAACTTTTTCTTTCCAGTAAGGAATCAGTACTTCATTCCACTGATATTCCAAAATTTCTGAGAAATCTTCCGGCCATGGGCAAGTTACCCAGTTTGGCATTTTATCTTCCGGGCTTCCTCCCGGACAACCGGAAAATGTATTTACAACCGGAACGCCTAATTTTTCCGCCAGCAAAATAGCATTGGTCAGATCATCATCAAATTTTTTGGCAATTTCTTTGTTTGGATGCACCATATTTCCATGGCTGCTCAGTGCGCTGATTTCCAGACCATGACTCTTGATGGTATCTGCAAACTTTTTACATTTTTCATCATCTGCCAGAAGTTCTGCTGCATCGCAATGTGCTTTTCCAGGAAATCCTCCGCACCCGATCTCTACCATCTGAACGCCGTTTTCTGCCAGAAAGCCACAGGCTTCATCCAATGACAAATCTCCTAAAACCACTGTAAATACTCCAAGTTTCATGTTTAATTCCTCCCATTGTTTTTTTCTTTTCTTTTTTAAATTTTTATGAATTTGCTATTTTCTTTTTCTTGTTTCTTTATTTTTTTATTTATTTTACACAACTTTCATTCAACATCTTTAATATACCGAAAACAGCAGAGGAAAGATAGTCTTCCTCTGCTGTAATCTCATACGATTCTGCTATTTTATTTTCCTTTTCGAGCTTCTAACGGAGTGCACCCATAGTATCGTTTGAACATCCTCCCAAAATTATTATAATCCGAAAATCCCACAGCGTCTGCCACCTGTACCGCCGTATAACCGCCATTTTTCAACAGATNNNNCCGCCATTTTTCAACAGATTCATCGCTTTTTTCAAACGCACCTCATTGATATACTGAAGGGGCGCCATTCCCACACTTTCCCGAAACAGGTGACTAAACCTATCATTGCTTAGATGCACCAGCTCCGCCAGTTCGCTATTGTTGATATTGTTTGGATAATTCGCTTCTATATAGCGAAGCACTGTATTCAGACGTTCCAGATTCTTCCTCCTTCGAATACTTTCTCTATCCGTCAGCTTCTCCTGCGCATAATGGCGCGCCAGATAACACACAAGAGACAGCAGCGCCCCCTTACACGCCAATTTCCATCCTGCTTCCTGTTTTTCCTGTTCCTCGCTGATCTGCTGCATCAACTCATCGATTCGGGAATCCTTTTCAATTACTGGCTGAAAGATAATATTCTGTTCCGCCAGCCCCCTTGAGAGCGCCTCTAGTTCAAAAATAATCACCAGCATCACATTGCCCGGCTTCTCTGAAAATCCTGCATGGAGCACATTACTGTTTGCGATCACAAGACTTCCTTTTTTTGCTGAAACAATTTCCTGATTCAGTTGTATTCTGGTCTCCCCCTCCAGCACATAGTGAAGTTCAATATGTTCGTGCCAGTGCATGCCAAAATAGCAGCACCTCCCCTGCGGGCGGTTCATAAATACCTGCACCGGAAATTCCCGATCATTTAAAATTTTCTGTTCATACAGGTTCATTTCATGCGCGATCATCCTGTCTCATCCTCCTGTCTCATTTGTTGGAAAAGTAAAATAGAAACAACTGCCCTCCCCTTTTCGGCTGCTGACACGGATATTTCCTCCGTGTTCCTTCACAATCCACTGCACCATAGAAAGTCCCAACCCTGAACTGCTGCTTCCTGTCCGGGAAGCGTCCTCCTGATAAAATCTTTCCCATATATGGGGAAGCGCTTCCTCCGATATCCCGATCCCATCATCCCGTATTTCGCCGGTAATCTCATCTCCCCATGCTCTCAAGCTCACCCGTATCTGTCCGCCATCCCTTCCGTAGGCGATAGCATTGTTTAACAGATTCATCCAGAATCGTATCAGGAGTGTCTCATCCCCCAAAAGCATCAATCCTTCACTGATATCTGCCAAAACAGTGATATTCTTTTCCTTTGCCCGCTCGGCGGCCTCTTCCACTGCTATCTGCGTCAATTCACTGAAATTAACCCTTTCTCTTGCCACTTTTGCTCTCCCCTGATCCACCCGAGATAAAATAAGCAGCTGCGCTATAATCTGGGTAAGATAACGGACTTTTCCGTACAGCATTTCCACCCCTTCCCGCACTTCTGGCTCTATCCCTTTTTCTGCGAGCAAATCCTCGCATTGCAGTGACATTGCCGAAAGCGGCGTCCGCAATTCATGGGCTACATCGGAAGTAAACTGCTGTTCCCTTTTCATACCCGCTTCCATCTGTTCCAAAAGCTGGTCAAAAGTGGCCGCCAGATGATAAATCTCATCTTTTCCTTCTCCCAGATGAATCCTTCTGGACAAATCTCCATCTCGGCGGATAGACTGCACCGTATCCGTCACCTGTTTTACAGGACGAAGCGTTCTGCCTGTCATATAATATCCCAAAAAAGCAGTAACAAGCACCAGAAGCGGAAGAAAAATCACTGCCAATCGCAAAGTCAGGGAAAAACTGGATTCCGCCTCTGTAATAGAAGTGATTCCCCGAACATCCACCACGCCGTAATCTGTAATCTCAAAAACCATATCCAACAGATAAAATTCACTGTCAGCGCCCTGAATCTTTCGTATCTCTCCATCCTGAAAAGGAACGGAATTGTCAAAATCATACGGTATCTTTCCATAAAGTAAAGTTCCATCACTGGCATACACGGAAAGGTAAATGCCATGATCCAGATCAAGAAGATCCGAATCAAATTTTAATCTTCCATTGCGTAACTCGATGTCTTCCCTTGCCTTTGCCACTTCCTGCTCCAGTCTGACCTGTACCCCGGAAAGAAGCTCCTGACTGCTCAGGGAAAATAAAAGCGCCAATACCCCGCAGATGACTCCCGTCATCAGCAGGGTAAATATCATTGTAAGTTTGATTTTTAAAGATAAACGTTTCATAGATCATTCCCTCAGCACATAACCCGCACCCCGGACGGTATGAATCAACTTCTTTTCCTGTCCTTCATCAATCTTTTTTCGAAGATAACGGATATATACGTCGATCACATTGGAACCTCCGGAAAAATCGTAATTCCATATATGCTGTTCCAGTTTTTCTCTGGATAAAATGATGCCCTGATTCTGTATCATATACCGGAGA
>HF995414.1:75799-105698 GCA_000432335.1 Firmicutes bacterium CAG:646 | reverse complement strand
AGGTATCCACGTGAACTTCCAGATCTCCCGCTCTATAAACATTAGACTTTACTGAGGCGGGCTTTCGAAGCATAACCCGGATCCTTGCCAGCAACTCCTCAAAAGCAAAAGGCTTCACAAGATAATCGTCTGCCCCTGCATCCAGCCCATTGACCCGGTCCTCTATACTGTCCCGGGCAGTGAGAAGGAGCACCGGTATCTGGCAATTCTGACTCCGCATCTTTTTCAACACCTGAATTCCATCCATCCGGGGCATCATAATATCCAGAATAATCCCGTCATACTCCGCACATTCCAGATATTCCATGACCTGAACCCCATCATAACAGGAATCCACACTGTAATTTTCTGCCGCCAGTCTTTTGCTGATCAGTCGATTCATATCCCGTTCATCTTCCGCCACAAGAATTCTCATTTTTCCTCACCTTTCAGTCGTCTATTCCCTCTTCGCTCCACTCCAGCACTTCTCCGGTTTCTGCGTTTAGCTCAAATTCATATTCTCTCTGATTATAGTAAATGTCTCCTTCATACCGCCAGTAACCATCATCCTTTTCCAGTTCCATACGCACATCCTGCTCGGTGGCTCCTTCCACCCGCTCCAAAACAATCTTCAGAGCTTCCTCTCTTGTGATCGTACCAGAAACCTCCTGCGTTCCCTGAGAAGCCTCTCCCTGTCCAAAATCTCTCTCTATCTCAGAATCTTTACTCAAAATTTCTCCCGTACCGCAGTCAATATCATAATCATATTCCCGGTTATCCGCATAAAAATCCACCTCATACTTTTCCCGTCCATCATCATACTCCTGATGCACCCGAACGCCTGTTACCTGCGCCTCCTCTATACCTGCATCCTGAAAAGCGATGGATTTTGCTTCCTCCTCTGTAATCTCAGAAGAAGCTGTAGCAGTATTTTCTTTTCCTGAATGGGTTACATCTGCTCCCTCTTCCGTTGTCTCCTGCTTCTGAGTCTTAGGCGCCTCCGCTTTCATCGTCTGTCCGGTGGATTCCTGCTGCGTTCTCGCCGCGCTCTCCTGACCACATCCTCCAAAAATAATCGCAGCCATCAAAAGCATTCCTGATATCAAAATTCTTTTTTTCATAAATTTAATCTCCCTTCTGTCATCATTATTTTTTAGTATTTATGATGTTCTCTTTTCTATAGTCCATACTATATAGGAGAAAAATTAAAAGAAGATTAAAAGTCAAAAAAATTTTTCGTTTCCCGTTCCCGAAAGACAGCGATATGATCCAGATCGCAGCTTCTGTCTTTAAAGGAAGGATATAAAAAACCACACAACGGTTTTCCCGGTTCGTACTCCTTATCCACGGGGCAGATTACACAGATGAGATATTCAAAAACCTCTTCCGATTCCCACTGCCTTTCTTTATCCGCCCCTTTTGCCGGCACATCATAGCGATCATGAAACACAAAAATCCCATACTCCGAAAAAGCTGAATATTTCTCACTAATCTGTTCATAAAAAATATCCATAAGCGCATCATTTTTCAAACCGCACTGGCGCATAGCTTCCAGAAGCTGTCTCATCGACTCCGGTCCTTGATTCCCGGCAGAAAAAGTATACTCTTTCAACTGCTCATTCGTCTTAGAAAAAAGCACCGCCTTTGCCAGCTCCAGATGTTTCTTCTTATCCTGAGGAGACAGTTTCAAAAAATTCGTATTGAAAGTACCTTCCACGTTCCCCTCTCTGTCACAGTAACACCCGGCGATCCTGGTAAAGGACGTCCGGGAAAGATTCATTCTTCTGGTAAGTTCCAGCATATCTTCTCGATGTAACATTTTGTATATTCCTCCATCCCAGTAAGCTTTACCGATTATTATAAAGGATTCTACAGTTAAATTCCAGTTAAAATCCATGAAAAATCTCCTTCGCCTTCGGCGATAGACTTTTTATAAAATGATTGTATCTCCAAAATAACCTTGGGCATATTGAAAAAAAGTTCGAAAAGTTTATAATTAGAACTACAGCAGAAAATTCCACTTAAGAAAAGGAGACGGAATCTTATGAAAAGTCTATACAATAGCACGGAAATCTACAACCTTTTTGACACGGAAGCAAAATATCAAAATGTTAAGAAACACTGGGAGAAACTATTGGAAGGAAAAGATATCCATTCTTTTCTGGATGTAAGCTACGGCACCGGCAGTCTGACTCTTCCGCTGGCAGAACTGGGCGTTTCTCTCTATGGTTCGGATCTCACTCCCGCCATGCTTGCAAGCGGCGAGAAAAAAGCCCAAAAGAAAGGCTTACCCGTTCAACTGCGCCAGTGCGATTTTCGGAAGCTTACCGAACATTTTACCGAAACCTTTGACTGTGTAGGAAGCACCGGAAACTCCCTTCCATATGTCTCCAACGAGGAAATCCCTCATGTTTTAGAACAAATGGACTCTCTGATCAAAAAGGGAGGCTATCTGTATTATGATATGCGAAACTGGGAGAAAATCCTTTCCCAGCGCAATCGATTCTATCTCTATGACCCTGTTTTTGTGGATGATGTGCGTGTCAATCTGGTTCAGGTATGGGATTATCATCCTGATGATACCATGACCTTTCATCTCCTTTATACTTTTGAACGCAATGGCAAAGTATTTCAAAAAGAACATTTTGAGGAACATTACTATCCGGTAAAACGGAACCTTCTATTGAATAAATTAAAAGAAATGGGATACACGGATATCCAAATTCGATGCCATCCCGCCCAATTCAATAAAATTGATCCGCAGCAGGCAGATTGGTACTGCGTAATTGCAAAAAAAGATCCAGATAATTTTTAGAGTTTTTTTATTGCTTTTATTGGAATTTTATGTATAATATGATATGTAGGTCATACAATATAGACCTTCAAGAATGTTATGTTTCGCCGCAGGCGTTCATAATATTTGCCTTATGTATAACTATAATGGAAGAAAAGAGGTTAATGTAAGATGGCAAAAATCGATTTGACAAAGTACGGTATTACCGGAACTACAGAAGTTGTGTACAACCCTTCTTATGAGATGCTGTTTGCAGAGGAAACCAAACCAGAACTGGAAGGTTTCGAAAAGGGACAGGAAAGTGAGCTGGGCGCCGTTAATGTAATGACTGGTGTTTATACCGGACGTTCTCCTAAAGATAAGTTCATCGTTATGGACGAAAACTCCAAAGATACTGTATGGTGGACTTCTGATGAATATAAAAACGACAACCATCCTGCATCTTTAGAAGCTTGGAACACTGTAAAAGAGATCGCTCTGAACGAACTGTCCAACAAGAGACTGTTTGTTGTTGACGCATTTTGCGGTGCTAACGCTGATACCCGCATGGCTATCCGTTTCATCGTAGAAGTGGCTTGGCAGGCTCATTTCGTTAAGAATATGTTCATCCAGCCTACAGAGGCAGAACTGGAGAACTTTGAGCCGGATTTCGTTGTTTACAACGCTTCCAAAGCAAAAGTAGAAAACTACAAAGAACTGGGTCTGAACTCTGAGACAGCAGTTATGTTCAATATCACAAGCCGTGAGCAGGTTATCGTTAACACATGGTACGGCGGAGAAATGAAAAAAGGTATGTTCTCCATGATGAACTACTACCTGCCGCTGAAAGGTATCGCTTCCATGCACTGTTCTGCAAACACTGACCTGAATGGTGAGAATACAGCAATCTTCTTCGGTCTGTCCGGAACAGGTAAAACTACTCTGTCCACAGATCCAAAACGTCTTCTGATCGGTGATGACGAACACGGCTGGGATGATCAGGGTGTATTCAACTTTGAAGGCGGATGCTACGCTAAAGTTATCAACCTGGACAAAGATTCTGAGCCGGACATCTACAATGCAATCAAACGTAATGCTCTTCTGGAGAACGTTACTCTGGATGCAGAAGGAAAGATTGATTTCAATGATAAGAGCGTAACAGAGAACACTCGTGTTTCTTACCCGATCGATCATATCGAAAAAATCGTTCGTCCTGTATCTGCTGCACCGGCTGCAAAGAACGTTATCTTCCTGTCTGCTGATGCATTCGGAGTTCTGCCTCCAGTATCCGTTCTGACTCCAGAACAGACAGAGTACTACTTCCTGTCTGGATTTACTGCAAAACTTGCAGGTACAGAACGTGGTATCACAGAGCCTACTCCTACTTTCTCCGCTTGCTTTGGTCAGGCATTCCTGGAACTGCATCCTACAAAATATGCAGAAGAGCTGGTTAAGAAAATGCAGGCTAACGGAGCAAAAGCTTACCTGGTTAACACCGGATGGAACGGAACAGGAAAACGTATCTCCATCAAAGATACTCGTGGAATCATCGATGCTATCCTGAATGGTGATATCAACAACGCACCTACAAAAACAATTCCTTACTTCAACTTCGAAGTTCCTACAGAACTGAACGGTGTTGATACAAAGATTCTTGATCCTCGTGATACTTACGCTGATGCTTCCGAATGGGATGCAAAAGCAAAAGATCTGGCACAGAGATTCATCAAGAACTTTGCAAAATACGAAGGAAATGAAGCTGGAAAAGCTCTGGTTTCCGCTGGCCCTCAGTTATAATTACAAGCATTCAGGACATTTAGTCTTTAAAGCTTAAAGTAAGAATCGCCCATAGAATATCGGACATAAAAACACCGAATTCTATGGGCGATTCTCATTCTGTTTTTTCCAGTTCTTTTGCCTTCTCTTCTTCTTTTATTTCCCAGTGAATCAAAAAGGTCAGCGCAGCCCTCAAAGCAATAATTCCTGCAACAATTCCAATTTCCTTCCATTCCCGAACGATAACGGTACGGAGAATCTCGCTTCCCATCTTAAATTCCAGTCCCATAGCAAGTCCCTTGGCAAGATAAATCCGCGTATCTCCAGAATGACGAAGCCATTTTATAATTCCTTTCAAGCCGCTCCAGATAATAATCCCCACACCGATAAATTCAAACAGCAAAATCGCAAAACTGGCAATATTCTGAAGAATCCATTCCAGCATCCTCTCAGCCTGTTCTAACATAGATCACCTCATATGAAATAAATACTAAAAAATGCTACTGTGTTTTCCCCATACCAATAAGTGAGGCCACAGCTATCTGCCATCTTATCTGCCCGAATGCAGTAAGCAGACAGGCAGGAAGCCAATTCTTCCGGAAAACGACAGAGCTTCCCTTCTGCTTTACTGCAGACAGAGCACACGGTACAGGGTCCTGCCAAAACAGGCAAGCCTTTCTGTCCAATCTCTTTCATCTTCTCAAGAAATTCTCTGGATAGATCATTATGCCTTTTTCGCACTCTCCGAATCTCTTCCGGCTGCGTCACATCAGAAACCTGCTGCACCGTCTGCATGACCAAAGCGCGGGAATATCCCCGCACTTTCTCCTCCATCTCCTCCGGTGTTCCGCAGTCTGGAGGACAGGCATGATTTTTTCCATAATTGCCACAAAGATTCTCTACACAATATTTTCGCAGCTCATGTTCAAAAACAAGATCTTTCACATCCATAAAAGCGGTATAGTCAAATCCCGTCTCAAGAGCACATGATATAAGTTCCCGCTCTGTCATATTGCCTGCCTCCTTTTACAGTCCCAGCTTCTCCAGCCATTCTTTTTCCTTAAATCCGGTGAGTACAAAATCATCCCCCACCAGAACCGGACGTTTCACAAGCATTCCATCAGAAGCCAGAAGTTCCAGCTGTTCTTCTTCTGACATCTGCGGCAGCTTATCCTTTAACTGCAATTCCCGATATTTCATACCGCTGGTGTTAAAAAACCGTTTCATAGGCAGACCGCTCTTTGCCACCCACTCCTTCAATTCTTCTAACATGGGATTCTCCTCCACAATATGGCGGTCTGTAAAAGAAATATTCTGATCCTCCAGCCACTTTTTTGCTTTTTTACAAGTAGTGCATTTTGGATATTCTACAAATAACATCCGCAATCTCCTCTCTTCTCTCCTAATCGTATCGTAATTTCGTTACGTGCAATTATCATATCATAGAATCTTCTTTTCGTAAATGTGTTCATTTATCCTAAACCCACCACATTTCCCGTATAAAGCTGATAATATTTCCCCTTCTCCTGCAGCAGCTGATCATGCGTTCCCCTCTCGATAATCCTGCCATTTTCCAGAACCATGATACAATCGCTGTTTCGGACGGTAGAAAGTCGATGAGCAATCACAAAAGTCGTTCTTCCCTTCATCAATTTATCCATCCCATCCTGCACCAGCTTTTCCGTTCTGGTATCAATCGAGGAGGTTGCCTCGTCCAGGATCAGTACCGGCGGATCTGCCACTGCTGCCCGGGCAATCGCCAAAAGCTGTCTCTGCCCCTGACTGAGATTTGCCCCATTATTTTTTAACATGGTGTGATATCCTTCCGGTAGTCTCCGAATAAATCCATCTGCATTCGCCAATCGCGCTGCTGCCATCACTTCTTCCTCAGTGGCATCCAGCTTTCCATACCGGATATTATCCATTACCGTACCGGTAAACAACTGTGTTTCCTGAAGCACGATTCCCAGGGAACGTCTCAAATCTGCCTTTTTGATCTTATTGATATTGATACCGTCATACCGGATTTTTCCATCCTGAATATCATAGAAACGATTGATCAGATTCGTAATCGTCGTTTTTCCTGCTCCTGTAGATCCCACAAACGCAATTTTCTGTCCCGGCTGTGCATACAATTTCACATCATGCAGAACCATCTTTCTGTCATTATATCCAAAATCCACTCCATTAAATACTACGTCGCCTTTCAGCTCTGTATAAGTTGTCGTTTGATCTGCCTTATGATAATGCTTCCATGCCCATAAACCGGTACGCTTGTCCGTTTCTGCCAATTCTCCATTTTCTTTCTTCGCATTTACCAGCGTTACATATCCTTCATCCAGTTCCGGCTGTTCATCCAGAAGACGAAAGATTCTTTCCGCTCCCGCCAGAGCCATGACAATGCTGTTTAACTGCTGACTCACCTGATTGATCGGCATATTAATGCTTTTATTGAAAGTAAGGAAGCTTGCCAGTCCTCCCAATGTCAATCCCGCCACCTGATAAATAGCGAAAATACCACCTACGATCGCACAGACTACATAACTGATGTTTCCCAGCTGAGCATTAACTGGTCCCAGCATATTTCCGTAAAGATTGGCATTGTTGGCACTATTGTAAAGATTTTCATTTAATTCCCTGAATTTTTCCATCATCCATCACTAAAATTCTGTCCACATTCTGTACACTGGAAATTCTCTGCGCAATGATGAGTTTTGTGGTGTTCGGAATCTCCTGCGCAAAAGCCTGACGGATTCTCGCATCCGTAGCTGTATCAACTGCGCTGGTAGAATCGTCCAGAATCAAAATCTTCGGTTTTTTCAGCAGCGCCCGGGCAATACAAAGTCTCTGTTTTTGTCCGCCTGAGACATTACTTCCCCCCTGCTCAATGTAAGTTTCATAGCCATCGGGCAGCTTTTCAATAAATTCATCTGCGCATGCCAGTTTACATACCCGAATACACTCTTCCTTTCCGGCATTTTTATCTCCCCATCGAAGATTCTCCAGGATTGTCCCGGAAAAAAGTACATTTTTCTGAAGTACCACGGATACCTGATCCCGCAAAACTTCCATATCATATTTCCGAACATCCACATCTCCTACCTGCACGCTGCCTGCTGTCACATCATACAATCGGCTGATCAGATTCACAAGGCTGGACTTGGCGCTTCCTGTTCCGCCAATAATTCCGATGGTTTCTCCCGGATGAATTACCAGATTAATATCTTTTAAAACTGGTTCCTTACTATCCTTTTTATAGCTGAATGTTACATGATCAAAGATAATCTCTCCGTCTTTCACTTCCCTCACAGCATCTTCCGGATTTGTCAGATCCGCTTTTTCTTCTAACACCTCTGCAATTCGCCGGGCGCTTGCCATACTCATCGTTACCATGACAAAGATCATAGACAACATCATAAGGCTCATGAGAATATTCATACAGTACGTTAAGAGACTCATAAGTTCCCCTGTCGTCAGACTATCCGCCACGATCATCTTAGCTCCCAGCCAACTGATACCCAAAATACATCCATACACGGTAAACTGCATGAGCGGCGCATTAAAAGTAAGAATTTTCTCTGCTTTTACAAACATCTGGTATACGTTATGACTGGCTTTGGAAAATTTTTCATTTTCATGTTCTTCCCGCACATACGCCTTCACCACACGTATTCCGGAAATATTCTCCTGCACGCTGGCATTCAGGTCATCATATTTTTTAAAAACCTGCTGAAAATACTTCGTTGTTCTGCTCATGATCAGGATCAGGCAGCTTCCCAGTAAAATAACGGCCGCCAGATAAATAGAAGATAATTTCGCATTGATGCTGAAAGCCATGATCATTGCGCAGATCAGACTGGCTGGCGCCCGAGTAAACATTCTCAGCAACATCTGATACGCATTCTGCAAATTACTCACATCCGTTGTCAATCGGGTAATCAGTCCTGCCGTACTGAATTTGTCAATATTAGAAAACGAAAACGTCTGTATATTTTCATACATGGCATTTCTCAGATTTCTGGCAAAACCTGCCGATGCATTTGCCGCACACTTTCCACCCATAATTCCTGCAAACAGTCCGCCAAAAGCTGCCAAAACCATCGCTGCTCCAACTACGCAAATATGGCGGATATCCCCTTTTTCTACACCATCGTCTATGATCAATGCCATAAGAAGGGGAATTATCATTTCCATCACAACCTCCAAAATCATAAAAATAGGAGTTCGTATGGAATCCTTCTTAAATTCTTTTATCTGAGCTCCCAGTATTTTGATCATCCGTCTCTCCTCCTGTCTGTTTCCTTTTGATCCATTTCTACGTTAGACCGCATTCGCCGTATTACCCGAAAGAAAATTTCCAGTTCCTCTTCTGTAATTCCTTCCCGCAGTTTCTTTTCCATCCGTCTGATATTTTCCATCGTATTTTTCTGCATCTCCACGCCCTTAGGTGTCAGTTCCATCCTCTTTAGTCTGGCATCTCTTTTCAGGCTAACCCTTCGGATGTACCCATTCTTTTCCATAAGCTGCAAAATCCCAGTGGCAGTGGAACGGGCAATAGAAAACTTCGCCTCGATATCTCGCTGAAAGATTTCATCCTCAGGATGTTCATAAAGATATCCCAAAATCCAGCTTTGCATCATCGTGAGCTCTCCCTGACCTTTTTCCACACGATACACTGCCATTCGACTATGGATCTCATTATCTAAACGTTTTACTTCAACTCCAATGTGATCTTTTGTATCCATAAAAAATCCCCCTATAATAGTTCGTCAACGAATGTTCGGTTCGAAACTATTATAGGGGGCATTTTTTTCCTGTCAAGTTTTTTCTATTTTCTATATCCGGGAACCAAAAGACCCGCTTTCATCAGAGCCGGGCGAAGTACGTTATAAAGTACCACCACCAGAATCACCGATACCACTGCATTCACCAGTGTCGTCACCGCACTGAGTTTCATGAGTACATCCGCCATCTCCTGCGGCTGCCCCAGTATATATCTCTTATAAAAATATCCCGCCACCGGATCGGCAACCACATTAAATGCCAGACCGCACACGCTCGCCAGCGTACTCCACTTCAAAATATATTTCTTATCATGACTCTCGTTGATTCTTGCTATTCTATGAGCTACCAGACCGGTGATCAGCCCAATACACAACTTCAAAACGAACGTTTTCGGAGCTCCCACAATATAAACCGGATCCATCAGATCTGCAATAGTCATTCCCACTGCTCCCGCCAGACCTCCGTATCCGCCGCCCAAAAGCAGAGCTGCCAGCACACAGAACGCATTTCCAATATGCAGTGATGTGGCGTCGCCTCCCGGTACGGGAATCTTGATCTGTAAAAAAGTAAAGCTCACATAGCACAAGGCTGCCAGGAGAGCGGTCTGCGCCCATTTCATTATGGTATCTTTTGACTTCATAATGATTTCCTCCTCTTTCCATTTCTATGTGAGCTATCATATCATTCATCTGGTTTTATATAAATATCCAGTTTGAGTATTTTTTACCAGTCCAGTTTTTATTTCTCTTTGGAGATCAAATGGTACGGCAATGCCACAAAAATAGCGCCGCCGATCATATTTCCCACGGTAGCCAACAAGACGCTGTAGCAATACTGTCCAACAGTAATTCCGCCATTTACCAGACCTACGCCCAGAATACTCATATTGGCGATGCTGTGCTCAAATCCGCAAACCATAAATACAAGAATACACCAGAAAATCATGATCAGTTTTCCAGATTCACTTTTCAGCTTCGTGCCGCACCACACTGCCAGACATACCAGAATATTACATAAGATTGCTCTGGTGATTAGCTCCACCGATCCCAGTGTTACCTTTCCTGTAGAAATCTTAATAAAATAATCTGCCACTGCGCCGTCAGAAGCTGTAGGAATGCCTGTAAGCTGGAAAGCTCCTACGCAAAGAAGGGAACCTACCAGATTGCCAATCCAGCATACAACCCAAAGTTTCGCCGTATCTGCCCAGGTCACGGTTTTCCGCAGAGAAGCTGCTGTCATCACCAGATTATTCCCTGTGAACAATTCCGCTCCTGCCATGACCACCAGACTCAAAGCCGCCGCGAAAGCTCCGCCCTGAGCAAGCTTCGTCCAGGATGCAGACTCTCCCGATGAGATCAGCTGTCCCAACGTAAATGCGATAAAGCTTCCGAAGGAAATAAACATACCTGCCACCATCGCAGATACAAAATATCCCAGCGGATTCTTCTTCAATAAGTTACTTTTTGCTGCGCCTCCATTGCACACTGCCTGAAACTCGTCTTTAAACATCCTTATCTTCCTCCTTAGATAAAAAATATTCTGTTTGAACTCCTGTTATGAAGTCTTTTTTTGAACAAAAGCTTTTTCCTCAAGAAATCTTCTTTTGAACAAAAAAGGACAGCATTTGTAAATAACAAATGTTGCCCAGACGGTCGGCTTCTTACAAATCTGATTCCCCTGTGGTCTTCCACATTATCTTCCGTCAGTACTCAGATCCACTTAAGTTCTATCTGTAATCTAGCACAATGAAACAATTTTGTCAATTAATTTTCATAATTTTTCGTTATTTCTTCCTGTATTTCTTTTCTGTACTGGAGAAATTCTCTATTTTCCGGATCAATCTGCAAAACATATTGTACTTTTCCCATAAGTCCGGCAAGATAAGCCGCCGGCTCTGCTTCAAGGGAAAGCGCCTTGATATGCTCCTTTACTCCGTACTTTTTACAGTAATACCATTCCTGCCGCAGTTTCTTTCTGTAGAATCTTGGAACCTGAACCCTTTCATTGACTGTGAGCCCGGTAACTTCCTGCCTGCTCCCCCTTGTATATACTCTGGTCTTTTTTCGGTTCAAAACCATTCCCATCTGCTCCAGATAAGCAGATACTTTTCGTATCACCATCCCGGGATCAAACTCCCCGGAAAAAGTCATATCGTCACAATATCGGGTATAAGAAATCTGCCGCTCTTCACACCAGCCTCCCATGCTTTCATCAAAGGAAGCCATTACCAGATTGGAAATAGCAGGAGATGTAGGCGCTCCCTGAGGAAGCGCTTCCCGAAAGCAGCAAAGATTCGTCAACAGATTCCGTACCGAAGGCGGAAACAGATACCAGGGAAATGCTTTTTGATACACCTGCATCCAACTGATGGAGCCAAAAAAATCGTGAATATCCACCTTCACGAGCAACTTCTGATTCCGATGACATTCTGCATGGTCTTTCAATCCCTGTCCCCTGCGATATGCCGCCGCATAAGAAGAAACGGGTCGTTCTTCCAGAACATTCCTTAAAATCCTGCGCTGGATGATGGCAAGCTCTGTATCTGGAATCCACAGCACCCGGTTTCCTCCCGTTTTTTTAGGAATGACCGCCTTCCTATAATGCCGCTGAGGATGATTGGAAATCTCATAAAGTTGCGCCAGTCTGTGGTCCTGCGCTCCCCGAAAATCTTCGGTAAGACGCAAAGAAAGAAGGAATTCCATGCTCTGCTCTCTGGAACAATACTTCCAAATGTTCGTTCTCTCATCCATGGGTCTTCCTCCTTTCTACGAAACCGGGTAACACTCCCGACTCTTGACAGGATACTAAATCGTGATAGGGAATTACAGAAAGGTACAAAGCCGAAGGCTGTAAGCACACCCTAGTGTGCAGTCGTACCTTGGCGTAATTCCGGCCGGCAAAGCCGGTTATCTCTCCTACTCTTTCAGGAAAACGACTCGTTTTCCCCGCAGATCTCTCTGCTTACGCTATCCTGTTTCACTTTAATTCTCTGCATTTAACAGAATCATAATACAGCTCTTCCAGTTCGTCAACTGATTTTCCCTTTTTTATTCAAATATCTCCACGGTCACCTTATTAGAGATAAACTGGTACCGGAAACGCACCACCATATTATCCTTTTCCGTGGTAAAATGCGCCTTATTGCTGGAACCGCTTCTCGGATAGCCGTCCAACTGATACGTTGCAGAAAGCGTTCCATAAGTAGCAACGGAAAAATCATACGTTCCCGCAAACGGCATTACCACAGACAAAGTATAGGTATTATCCCCGATATAATACATTCTTGTGGTTTCGCTGTTGGAATCATTTTTGATAGCTCCTACATGAGACTGGAAACTTCCATACACAACTACCTTTTCCGGCAGCTTCAAACCAGTTTCTTCGTCATAGACAGCTTCTGCTCCATATCGGATCAGCATTTCCGGATTGGCAGCTTTCTCCCGCAGTTCATGACCTCTCTCCCACAGTTTTTTTGCCAGTTCTTCCTGACCAAATCCCATCGGGCATGCGGCGCTCCGGGTATTCATCTGGTAAAACGCCTGGCGGTCTTTTTCTCCGTTATCAGCTCTTGTTACCGTAACTGCCCCGTCACCCAACATTCTGCGGAACGGTAATTCAAAATATGCATTGGGATTGTTGATCTCTGTCCATTTGTAGGTGTATTCCAGAAAATGGTTTCTGCTCTCTTCCGGCTGATTAGCAAACCAGGCAATCTGGTCAAATCCCCACCAGTCTTTCCATGCCAATTCTTCCCGCGGACAAGTTTCCCGATCTCCTACTACAAGACCGCCCCAGTTATCGTATTCCATCAGATACGGCATTGCGTCTGCTGACCAGCCGTTTGGATTTTCTCCGCCCTCGCTGTAGCCTTCCCGTACAAGAACCAGTTCTTCTCCCGGTACTTCCACAAGGGGCATTCTGGTAAACGGCATTGCATGGTAATCAAATAATAATTTTCCTCTGATATTCACACCATGGGTATGGGCATCCATCAAAACTTTATGTCTTCTTGCATGAACGCTTGCATAATCCCGGATCATCTGGAACAACTCTGCTGTTTTTGCCATTCCCTTGTCGTTGGCAGTGTAAATATGTACCTGTCCCATATGCAGCGCTTCATAACCGCAGTCAATATAGCGGGTCGCCCGATAGTAGAACCACATTCTCGCTTCCTGACGGGACAGATCAGGAATTCCGCCATTTTTCCGAGGATCATCTCTTTTTTCGATATAACCGGAAGATTCATCGATAAATAAGGTATCTGCCAGACGGAACGTCCTGTCCTCCGGCTCCATTCCAAATGCTTCAAACACGTAAGCAGGAATTTTCACCTCTTCGATTTTCTGGGTGATCCACTCAAAGACACAGGACTGTAGAATGATCTCCGGATCTGCCTCATGCACCTTTTCCGCCAGTTCTCTGGAAAGACGGAAATGTTCTTCGTCATCCATCACCATGTACCAGATGCCCGAAGCCCGACCAAGAAATTTTGCACCCATTTCTTTGATCGCCCGCAGATCATCTTCCAGAGTCTCACTCTCAAACAATCCCGCTGCTGTTACGGAACGGGAAAGATAATTTTCCAGTACTTCCCGGGATATATTACCATCAAATGTAAAATTCATGCCTCTCCTCCTTGTCTTATGCTTCTACGTAATGTATGATTGTGGAAATTCCGGCTCCTGTAGCACCTTGCGTAAGCTCGTCGCTTTCGGAACGATTCACAGACGGTCCCACCATATCCAGATGTACCCACTGGGTACCTTCCTCTATAAAATTCTCCAAAAAGCTGGCCGCTGTACTTGCCGCCGCCCCTCTCCCCGGCGCATAATTGGCAAAATCCGCACATTGAGACCAGGCGAGCATCTGATGATAAGATTCATCCACAGGCAGTCTCCAAAATCTCTCTTCTGTAAGCTTTGCTGCCTTTTTCCACTCTTCTTCTACCACATCCTGATTTACAAATAAGGCGATCGTAGCATCCCCCAACGCAGACTGGGCTCCATAAGTGAGGGTGGCAAGATCCACTACTTTATCTGCCCCTGCCCGCTGCACAAAGGTAAGTCCATCTGCCAGGACAAGACGACCTTCCGCATCCGTATTGTAAATCTCCACGGTATTGCCGGAAAGCATGGTGATCACATCCCCCATCTTCACGGCATCCGGGCTGATCACATTCTCCGCCAACATCAGTACGGCAATCAAATTCTTCTTTACCTGATTTTTTGCAAGAAATTCCATAGTTTCCAAAATTCCTGCGGCGCCGCACATATCGTATTTCATTCCGTTCATTCCATCGATGGATTTCAGATGGTACCCCCCGGCATCAAACATCAATCCTTTGCCTACAAGCCCAATCTTCTCTTCCCCGCAGGCTCCTTCATACTCCAAAACCACCATAGCCGCTTCTCGCCGGCTGCCCTGATTCACTGCAAGAATTCCTCCTGCTCCCATCTCCTTCAGTTCCCGGTCTCCCAGCACACGGCAGGTCATTTTACAGTCTTTCGCCACTTTTTCGGCATACGTTACCATTTCTTCCGTATGAAGATAATTATTCGGCAGATCTCCCAGCATTCTTGCATAACCTTTTGCTTTTCCCAGACAGATTCCTCGCTGAATCTGTTCCATACCTTCTTCTTCACTGATCTGCTCTGTAATAAACGTATATTCTGTCTCGCCAAAGTCCGTCAGCAGATCCCGCATTTCATAAATGCTATTCCTATCCAACTTTTTCAGTGTTTCCTTTCGAAACTGATAGGCACCGTCATAGAGAGCGCAAACTGCGCTCTCTAATAAGTGTTTACTATCTTCTGTTTTCTCTGAAACCAGCCGGATCTGACAGCTTTCTCCCCGCTTTTTCCCCAATTTTCGGAAAAAAACGCCAATCTTTTCTTTAGAAGAAACTTCCACCAGCGGCAAACTGGGAAGAACTTCTTTACTGATCCTTATTTTCATAATTTCGCCCCGCCTAGTTAAAGATTCCCCCGTAAACTTCATCATATTTTGCCACCAATTCCTTCGCCAGAGAATAAGAATTGATCAGCGGATGAAGCATCAGAGCTTTTACTGCTGTCTCTTTGGAATGTGTCTTAATCGCTTCCACTGTAAGTTTTTCGTACATTTTAATCATACGCATCAGCAGATAGCAGTGTTCTGGAACTTCTTCCACTTTTACCGGATGAATGCCGTCTTTAGAAACGTGACAGGTAGTCTCGATCACATCCTCGTCTTCCAGTCCCGGAATACTTCCATGGTTTTCTACGGAAAGCACCAGATATTTTCCTTCGTCACTCTGCATACCTTCGATACAATCCAACATAACGCCTGCATATCCCATACCGTCAGGAACTTCCAGCTGTCCTTTTTCCAGCAGCGGACGTTTTGCAAGACCGGATTCGATACTCATGTAAGAATTTTCACGAATCTGCATATAATACAGGAAAATCTGCAGAGCGCCTTCTGGATCTGCATCCATATCCATAGCGTTCAGCTCTTCCATCATTTTCACATTGACAGATTCAATAGTTTTTCCTCTGGTAGCGCCGGATTTTTTAATATTTTCCAGAGCTTTTTCCCGGTGGTAATAATAGTACAGATATTCGTTCGGCAAAAATCCGATAGAACGGAGAAGATCCGGGTCAAACATGGAAAACTCCTGCACACCCTGTAAAAATTCATCATCCGCCAGAAGCTGCGGCAGAATCTCTTCCCCTTTCTTTTTCACGCTTCGGATCCAGGAAAGATGATTCAAACCGAAAAATTCCACATAAAGCTCATCCTCTGTCACTCCAAGGTCTCTTGCCATACGGAATTTTGTGCTGCTTGGCGCGTCACAGATACCGATGATTCTGTCATAACCAGCGCTTCTTAATGCCTGTGTCACCAGACCGGAAGGATTAGTAAAGTTGAAAATCCATGCATTCGGCGCATGTTTTTTGATTAATTCACAGTATTCCATCAAAACAGGGATCGTACGGACTGCCATAGAAAATCCACCGACACCAGTAGTTTCCTGTCCGATCACACCCAAATCTAAAGCGATGGTCTCGTCCACCACACGGGAATGGTCTCCGCCCACACGAAGGGTAGTAACAATATAATCGGCGCCTGTGATCGCTTCCACCGGATCAGATACTGCCCAGACTTTCAGTTCTTCGTTCTTTCTCTCCACCACATGTTTACAAAGTTTCTCAATGATCCGCTGTTTTTCTTCCTGAATGTCATAGAGAACTACCTCGTCAATATTCAGCTTTTTATAACGCTCCAGCAGACCATTGATAAAGATCACTGTTCTTACTCCTGCTCCGCCAATTACCGCAATTTTCATAATCGTATCCTCCTCTTAATTTTTTCCATCTCTTTTTAAGATAAAATCTGCAAGTTCCTGTTCCAGAGGAAATCCTGTATTTCCCCCCAGCGCCGTTACAGACAACGCCCCGCATCCATTTCCACATTTTAAGCAGTCTGTCATAGATTTTCCTCTCAGAAAACCATAGATGAATCCTGCATTAAAGGAATCCCCTGCTCCTGTGGTATCCACTGCATCCACTTTATAAGAAGATGCTTCAAAAAGTTCTTCATTCTTTACCGCCATGGAACCCTGTTTTCCCAGCTTGATTACCACCAGACCACAGTACTTTGCAAAATCCCGAGCAGCTTCCAGCGCTGTCTCTTTGCGGCTGTAATGTACGGATTCTGTTTCGTTCATAAAGAGTACGTCGATATAGGGGAAGAGTTCGTAAATCTCCGGTTTCCATTCTCCAGTGGAATCCCAACCCACGTCAAAGGACACCGTAGCGTCTGTCTCCTCTTTCACTCTCTTTAAAAACCGGCTGTAGGAATCATGATTCACGGAACCGGCATATCCTGTCACGTGAATATGAGAAGCGTGTTTTACCTGCTCCACATCTACTGCCTCAATGCAAATTTTTTCATTCGTTCCCCGGTAAGTGAGAAAAGATCTGTCTCTCTCATTAGTAAAGCTGAGAGAAATTCCGGTCTTTTGCACCGTACTGGTTGTAAGCAGAGAATCATCCACATGGCTCTCCCGGAATTTCTTTCGGATCAGCTCTCCATAACAGTCATCTCCCACTTCCCCCTGAAAGACCGGATGCAGACCCAGCTTTCCTAAGCCAAGAGTAAATAATGCGGCGCCTCCTCCCACGAAGGTTTCCATTACCGGAACTTCATCTTCCTGTCCCGGCTCAGGAAATTTTTCCACACCGGGAATCACGATGTCAATATTCACATCTCCATATACATAGACATCCCATTTCTTTTTTTCCATTTTCCTGTCTCCTTTTGTCAAAATACGAAAAGAAAGATTTCCCTCCCCGTTCATAGATAGCCATATGCTGTTGAACGAGGCGAAAAATCTTTCCTAAAAATACTATGAAATTTAACGTTAACCTTTTACCGCCCCAATCATGGCACCTTTTGCAAAGTATTTCTGAACAAAAGGATATACGCAAAGAATCGGTACAGTGGTAACAACGACAGCCGCCATCTTCAAAGAATCTGATGTAACAGATGCTGTGTTGTGTGCCAGAGCCTGCGCAACAGAAGTTACTTCCTGCTGAGCACTCATCGCTTTTGTCAGCATATTCTGAAGTACGGTCTGCACTGGCCAAAGCTTGGTATCATTCATATAGAAAGCCCCTGCAAACCAGTCATTCCAGTGATTTACTGCTGTGTATAAACCTACTACAGCAATTACCGGTTTACTCAAAGGAAGCATGATTCTTGTGTAAATTCCAAAGAATCCACATCCGTCCAGTTTCGCCGATTCTTCCAAACTGTCCGGTATTCCCTCAAAGAAGGTTCGGATCATCAGCAGATACGTTACGCTCACCAAACTTGGAACTACGTATACCCAGAAAGAGTTCAGAAGATGCAGGTTCTTATACTGAATATAAGTGGGGATCATACCTCCGCCAAACAACATGGTAAAAGTAATCAGCATGGTAATGATCGTTCTTCCCGGAAGATCCTGCTGTTTCAGCGCATATCCTGCCAGTGTTGTTACCATCAAACTTAAGAACGTACCGATTACCGTTCTTGCGATAGTAATTCCATACGCAGTAGTAATACTTCCGTCCTTAAATACTTCTTTAAAGTTATCTAAGGTAAATTCTCTTGGCCAAAACCAAATTCCGCCTCTTGCCGCATCTGCGCCGTCATTAAATGCCAGCGCCACAACGTTGATACATGGCAGAAGAATTACCAGACATAACGCAATAACAATAATATAAATCAATACCTGTACGGCCCGATCTATTGGGTTGGTTTTAATCTTGTTCGTATGCATTTCGCACCCAATCCTTTCTTTTCCCTGCCCGCCCGAAAACGGGCAGGAACAGGTATCTTATTTGTAGAATGTTACAGATTCTGGATTTTCAGCATAAACTTTTTCTACATATTCTTCGAAACGCTCGATTCCGGCTGCTTTCAGCTGTGCGCGGAAAGAGTCGATAATACTCTTTACTTCATCATCCGTTTTTGCAAAGCATGCCTGAACGAAAGTCTCATCCCAGTTCAGAAGATCCATCTGCATCTTCACATCACTCAGTTCTTCCATAGACATATATGCTGTTGCATCCAGACCAGGAACCAGTTTCTTCTCTACCGGATAATCTTTTGCGATTTCCACACTTCTTGCAAAGGTAGATCCACCGGCAGCTGCTCCCGGACGACTCTCTCCAAAGTTGTCGATATTGTTCTTATTTGTCAAAACAAACTCAAAGAAGTAGTTTCCAGTTCCGCCGAAACCAGCGCCAATCTCATTGATCAGATAATCGGTATCGCCAGCATTTAATTTTTCCAGAACTTCGTCTTTCAGAACCGGTTTTCCGTCCACCATATCGTAGGAAACACCTTCAGCGCCATACTGTGCGATGGTCTGTCCTTCCGGTGTAGACAGCCAGTCAAAGAATGCAAAGATTTCTTCCGGATTTTCTGCTTCTGCAGAGATTGCCATACATCCACGTTTGGATTTTCCATTAACAACTTCCTTGTTGTCTCCCTGAATATCATTCAACGGTCCTAACGGTACCCAATCTTCGCTTCCATAAATAATTTCTTCATAGTTATGAACGTCTGCGATGATCGCGGAGTTGTGATTCTGAGAAACTTCCTGTGCACGAGTGGAATCCATAGTGAAAAACTCAGGATTCATCAGATCTTCCTGAAGAAGTTTTCTTACATAATTAATCTGATCGTATACATAATCTGTCTCAGCCACATGTTTTACTTTACCATCTTCGTCTACGTTGTAGTCATCGCTGACACCCCAACGATATCCCGGTGTGATATACTGCAGAGCATCCACTGATCCGCCCCAGTATTTCGGTCCCAGCGGATAAACATCGTTTCCGTTGTCATCCTTGTATCCGCCTTCTTTGATCTTCACCAGCAGATCGTAGAACTGATCCTGTGTCTTAATTTCTCTCGGATCAATCCCCAGATCTTCTACGATAGCAGACTGAATGTACATACCGCCTACGTATTCGTCTTCCGGAACATATTCCAGAGATCTGTCGATCTCATCAATGTTCATCTGCCACAGATAAACGCCGTCCAGATCGTCACGGAATACAATATTGTCATGGGTATCCTGAGGAAGATATCCCTCCTCATAATATTTGGAGTAAACTTTTCCGTTTTTCATATATTCGGAAACGTCTGCAAACATTCCATCTTTTGCAGCTTTCAAAAGCAGGGGGAACTCCGGTCTTGTGGAGTTGTCCAAATAAGAGACAATTACATCAGGAATGGTTCCTGATGCCAGCTGAGACGCCAGAACCTTCGCATCGCTGTCTCCCGGTGTATAACGTACATCCAGTTTAATACCAGTCAGCTCAGTGATCTTTTTCATCGTTGCTGTGTTATTGAAATCTTTCGGCAGTGAATTTCCGATATCATCTACATACGCCTGTACTGTGATGGTACGATCAGCAATCCAGGTATCCGGTTTATCGGATGTATCTTCCTGCTTCGTTGTCTCTTTATCCTCTTTTTTCTCATCAGAGCCGCCGCAGCCTGCCAACATGGAAACCGCCATCGTTCCTGCCAGAGTTGCTGCAAATAAACGTTTTACAGTTCTCTTCTTCATATTAAAAACCTCCTATCGTTTTACCACAAACTGACTTCCGTCATCTTCTTACAGATCTTGTTGCAGACCAAAACAAGAACAAGTCCTACCAGACCTTGGACAAGACCGATTGCCGTAGCGTATCCGAACTGACCGCCCTGAATACCCATACGAACCACGTATACGTCCAGCGTATCTGCTACCGTCATATTACCCGGCGTTCTCAAAAGCCATACCTGATCGACACCAGATGACAGAATACCGCCAATTCCCATAATGAACAGAAGACCAATGGTTCCTCTGATACTTGGCAGTGTAATGTGCCACATTTTTTTCAGCTTTCCACAGCCGTCCATCTCCGCCGCCTCATACAGCGCCATATCCACGCTGCTGATCGCAGCCAGATACATGATGGAATCCCATCCAATATTTCTCCAGAGATCCATCGAGAACAAAATCTGATAGAAATAATTCTCTTCCATCAGGAAGAATGTACTTCCATCTCCACCCATTGCCGAGATTGCCTGATTCAGGATACCGGTGTTCGGCGCCAGAATTCTCTGCAGCATGGTTACAATGATAACTGAAGAAAGAAAGTGCGGCAGATAGGTAATGGTCTGTGTTACTTTCTTAAATTTCAGGTTGCGGATCTCGTTCAGCAAAAGCGCAAGTATAATCGCGAACGGGAATTCAAGAACACATTTGATCACACCAATAGTCAGTGTATTCTTGATCAGCCTTGGCGCATCGTAACTGGCGAAGAACGTCTTAAAATATTCCAGACCTACCCATGGGCTTCCCCAGATACCTTTTTTAAAAGAATAATCCTTGAAAGCCAGTACGGAACCTGCCATAGGCACATAACAGATCAATATGTAGTAGATGATACATGGAATCAGCATCACATACAACGGCCAGTAACGGATCAGTCTCTTCCCCAGCGGCTGTTTGGGCGGCTTATACTTCTTCTGCTTCCCAACACTTGCTGTTTGCATAAGGTTTCCTCCTTCTCTTTGATGAGTCTATTATAAAATTTTTCTTAAGATATTAACAATGGATAAAACTTTTATATTCTATGGATAATTCTACACTTTGAAATTTATCCACAGTTTTTTGTATATTTGTCCATATTTTCTAACATTTTCTTTACTTTTGTTTTTCTGACATTTAACTTTAGAACAGCCAGAGCCAGATGGGCTGCGTCCATGCCTTTCTCCCTTTTCCATCCCGGATAGTGACCCGCACGTACTCTTCATCACCGTTCAACGGAAATTCTCCCTCTGTCAATTCTTCCGAATCACTGTGGAAACTTCCCTTTCTGTGAGGCGTCTGAAAATAAATATCCTGGCAGGGAGCACAAGTTACTTTCGCCACTCCGTCTTTGACATAAAAGTCATAGATCAGAGGTCCGGAAGACGCATAAAAACTTCCATCGATAATTGCCTGCATGATTCCCTTATGGGTAAATTCTTTCGTTTTCACCATAATGAATCCGCCCAGACTGTGTTCGGTAAGATCATGAGCATCATCCGTAGCAAAACAATACGTTCTGTTTCTCACAAAGAGAAAATGATCAAAATACGTCTCGGAGTTACCGTTATTTTCCCAGTATTCCGACCCATGATTGTAAATCTCCATTCCAATCAAACCTTGCAAATATTTGATTTCATCGGAATCCACCTTAGACCAGTAGGGGTGACCATACAAGGTCACATTCCCATGCTGTCCAAAGTACTCAATGATCCGTTCTGCAGTGCTGAGGGTGATATCCTTGCGTTCTTCTTCAAAAGTATAGTAATCAGGGATTGTATTCGTTTCCGGGAGTCCAAATCCCACCAGATGATGGTCTTTTCTTCCCGGCAGTTCAATGTCCAGTTCTGTTCCTGGGAACATCAGAAAATCATCTCTGTTCAATTCCTGATGGGTTCCATATACCCAGTGATCCGTAATTGCCAGAAAATCATACCCTTTGCTCCGGTAATGTTCTGCAATCTCTGCCGGCGTGTATTTTCCGTCCGATCGAGTGGAATGGGTATGAAGGTTTCCCTTTTTAAAACTTCCTTCTGCATACAATGTTCTTTTTTCCATGTTCCATGTCCTCCTTGGTTGGAATCTGTTGCTGGACTCAGTATAGCAAAATCCTCTCACTGGAAAAATGTAATTTCCTTTCAAAATCACTGGAAATTTCTACGATTCCTCTTCCCTTATTGACATGAGTACTTCATCTGTTCTATCATACGAATCGACAGAAAGATATCATCTTTTACATTATTATCACGGGAGGTTTTATCATGACCGATATGAAAACGATCTATCATGCAGAAGGTAAACTCTGCAAAGATTTTGTAGGGCAGATCTCCTACACGGTATGTCTGGATCAGACGTACGAAGAACTGGATATTGAATTTTCTTTTCAGCCTCAGCATTTCCGTCCAGAGGACGTCACACCGGAATTGAAGACTCAGTTAAAAGAATACTGTGCCCGGGAGTACGGTCTGGTTCCCCAGACAGAGGAAGAACTGGAACATGCCATCTATCATGACATGAAAACTGAGATTCATACACTGGCAACCTTAAATGATGAGTTTATCGGATGTATTCACCGTCAGCTCACCACCCGCCATATGCATTTTTCTTCCACAGAAGCAACGGAAGGATGTATTCCTCTGGCTTCTGTGGAGGGTGTACTGAAAGTTACAATTCTGGCATTTTCCGTATTGCTGGATAACACCGAATATTCTCTCACCGTGCGTGCCAGATAGGAAAGGAGTTAAAATCATGTACAAACGTTTGGAATTACATAACCACACTACAGAATCTGATGCAGTATTTACCTGCAGGGAATTGATTGATTTTCTGGTAAATGATCATGTGGACGCCTTTGCCCTCACCGATCACAATACCATCTCCGGTCACAGAAAAATCAAGGAAATCCTGGAACAGGAAGATCTTCCTATCTCTGGTATCTACGGTATGGAGTACACCACTTATTATGGACATATTCTCTGCCTGAACCTTACAGAATACGTTCCCTGGGAAAATATCAATCTTCATAAACCGGAACTACTTTTCAGAGCCGTAAAAGAAAAGGGCGCTCTGGCAGGTATCGCTCACCCTTATTCTTTTGGCTGGCCCTTTGCTCAGGGATGCCGTTTCGTTATGGATATGACCGACTACTCCTGCTGCGATTTTATTGAAATCTTCAACAATCTGGAACCTTTACATGAAGTAAATGAAAAAGGACTGCTTTTGTGGGAAAAACTGGTTCTTCAAGGCGAAAAACTGGCCGCCACCTGCGGTATGGACCTTCACGGCAACAGTTCCCTCCACGGTCATTATTCCACGTATATAGAAGGAGAAAAAAATCAGGATGTAGCAAAAGAATTAGACACCGCTATTCGCAGCGGACGTACCTGGGTATGTAACGGTCCCCTTCTGGAAACAGAAACCAAAGACGGCATGCTCACCTTCTCCATTAATCATATGGAAAAACCCGGCTATACTCCTCTGCCCGACACCGACTACGTGATCACCCTGAAAACAAGTCAGGAAACCATCACCTGTACGGTAAACGACCAGATTCCTCTCTCCCGATTCCAGAAAGACGCCCGGATTGTCATACCGAAACTCTTTAAAAACGAGCCCATCATCGAAAACCTGGTATGCGTAAGCCCGGTCATCCGCTTGGAATACTAAGACCAAACCATTCCGTATTCTCACAGTTATGAGCTGCCAAATAATTACGGACAAACCTGAGAGCCCTGGCAAAGATTACAGCACGGAACACTACTAAAAATAGCGCTGCACAAACAAGCGAATGGTCGAGCACATCTTTGAGACTTCAGGCTCAAAGTGAGCGCAGACTGAGCTTACTTGTGCAGCGCTATTTTTATAGTATCCTGCAATAACTCTTTTTCTTAAAACTTCTTATTTCGGAAGATCACACAGCAGATCCACGCTGCTGCTGTTAAAATCACCCAGCTTCCAATGGTGATGTTCCAGCCCAACTTTTCCACCATCACTCCGATAGTAAAGGTAGATACCGCTGTTCCCAGATATGCCATAGAATTTAAAAATCCCGATACCGTGGACACTCTTCCCTGCTGTTCAAACCGCAGAGGCAGCATATTCACAAACAACGTATTTACCGCCATCATAGAGGCTGTGATCAGGGCAAATAGAACGATGGTGAGAATCATGGAATAGGATTTTCCTGCCCAGATACCTGCCACCGCCACCGTAGCAATACCGAAAAATACAATCGCCGCTTTACACTCTGATTTTTTACATTTCCGATAAATATACTGAGCCGCATAAGCCCCCGTCAGGTTAAATATAGGAAGTACCGTAGTAACCAGAATGGAAAAGGCCGGAGAAGTGAAATACGTCTCCGTAATGAAAGTGGGAACCCAGGTGGTCACTCCGTCCTTCAGCATTCCATGGATAACTACCGGAAAGATCACTGCGATCAGACCGGAACCCAGAAGGATTCCTTTCATACTTCCTTTTTCCTTCTGCTCTTTCCCACCGTTTCCTACTGTTTCCTCTGGAAGATAGCCATGCTCCATAGAAAACTTTTCTACTCTTCCAAAGCCCCATTTCCAGACTACTGCCATTGCTCCCAGACAGAGAGCCGCCGCTGCAAAAACTGCTTTCCAGTCGATCAGCCACATCACTCCTGCTGCGATCAGATAAGCGCCCAAGGTTCCCACCACCTGCGAGGACACAATGTTGATACAGAATTTTATCTTTTTATCGCCTTCCAGCATCTCTGCAAAAATACGGATGATCGGCGGCCAGATCATCGCCTGGGCATATCCGTTAATTCCCCAGATCAGAGACATAAGAACAAAATTTCCCACAAAGCCCATAAAAAGATTTGCCAGCGCAGCAACACCCAGCCCTGTAAAAATCATTTTGCCCGGATGTACCCGATCTCCCAGAATGCCATTACACAGCTGTCCGATTCCGTATGCAAAGAAATACACCATACTGATAAATCCCGCTTCGCTCTTTGCCAGTACTTCTTCCTGAATCATCGCAGTCATCGCCGAAGAATAATTCAGCCTTCCGATGTACGACATAAAATACGCGAACCAACATAAGAAAAATAAGAACAGAGTAACTCTGTGATCCGTAATTTTTTTAAATTTTTGCATAATATGTTCTCCCTTCCTTTTTCATTCCCCCACTATATAGCAAAACCTCTGTTCCGAAAATAGAAAAAACACCGTTTTTCACTAGAGAATTCTACTATCTTGTGAAAACGGTGTTTTCTTTCTTCTGTTTTCTATTTTATGAAAGGATTCTTTCCCCTCTATCTTCTGTTTTCTTCCCTGTAGCGAAGGGGAGTCATACCCGTGTGCTTTTTAAACACCCGAAAGAAATACTGACCATCCTCATACCCCACCTTCTTGGCAATATCCACCACACTATTATCCGAATGCGCCAATAATTTCTGCGCCTCTTTCATCCTCACATCCGTGATATAATTCACCGCCGATACCCCAATCTCCCTTTTGAAAATAGAAGAAAAATAATTCGGACTCATTTCATAACGTTCCGCCAGATCGAGTATCGTGATATTTTCACTGTAATGCTCATGGATATAACGCACTGCCATCTGAATTCTGCTTCTGGCTCTGACCTCCGATACCCCTTCCGTTTTCATGCGGTCCATGAGGATTTCCGATATTTTCTGCCGAATCTCCGCCAACGACTGCATATGTTCTGGAAGATTGAAATTACTCAGCAGCTCCTCTGCGCTGATAGTCTTGCTTCCCTTTCCATCAAAATACTGAAAAATCATATTCAGGATTCGCACCCACATAATCCGCAAATACGAACTTCCGTATCGCTGTACCAGTTCTTCCGAAAAAATCTCCTGAAGAAGCTCCTGAATCTTATCTGCCTCACTCCGTTCCAGATACTGCTTCAACAAATGAATCTGAGTTCTGGGAAATTCCTGTTCATTCCAGATTACAATGTCCTCATGAAAATAAATATTGGAATTTCCATAGATGATCCGCTGTTTCAGCGCGTCTTTTGCTTCCGACACTGCCTTTCCCCGCATCTGTTCCGTCGCCTTACTCACCCCAAAGGTTAAGTAAATATCCATCTTCACTTCCAACACGGAACGCATTTTCAGGAAGAGGCGCTCGATCTCTTCCCGCATAACCTTCTCGTCCTCTCCAAAAAACAGAGCATAAAGATGATTATAATCCGAAAGACTGTTCACAATAAACTTTTTACAGGAGGTTTCCAGTTCATAAAAGACATTTTTAATGGAAAATCGGATCAGTTCATGATCCACCTGCCGGAAACGTTTATTTTCATAACTCTCCTTATTGACCCGTATCATACAAAAATACATCTTTCTTCTGCCCTGATCGCCCTTCTCCGTAGGGATTCCGGAAAGCTGACACAAAAGATCCACGCTCATGATTCGCTCTTCTGTTGTAGATAAAAAAGTATTGATCTCCTTTTCCAGCACATATTCCTGTTTTTCCCGATCCAACTGCCGTTTCATCCGCACTGCATTTTGAATCTGCACCAACCGTTCCATATCGGCATATAACTTCTGAAATGTATTTTTCAGTTCTTCATTAGACACCGGCTTTAGAAGATACGATTTTACCCCCAGACGGATCGCCTGTTCCGCATAAGTAAACTCTGCATACCCGCTGAGTACTACAAACTGGATATTTTTTTCTATTTTCTGAACCTCCCGAATCAGTGTCAGTCCATCCATATCCGGCATGCGAATATCCGTAACTACAATATCCACCGTATGATTTTTTACCACTTCTATCGCTTCATTTCCATTGGATGCCTCAAAAATCTTGTCCACATCAATCCCCAGATATTCCAGCCTTGCTTTCAAACCCTGACGGATTAATTCCTCATCATCTACGATCAATAAATTATGTCTCATCCTTTGTTCCTCCTTTGATGATCGGCAGCCACAGAGAAAAACAACTGCCCTGATACGGATAACTGGTGATCGTCACACCGTATTCTTCCCCACAGGAAAGTTTGATTCTCTGATTTACATTTCTGATTCCAATACTCTTCTTACTGTCTTTCTGATCTTTCGCTGCATTAATATATTCATTCAGCTCCGCAACCTTTTCTCCGTCCATTCCCACACCGTCATCAGCAATCTTGATCAGTAATTTTCCATCCTGTTCATACACGGAAATTTCCAGCGTTCCTGTTCCCGTCAGTTCTCCCAAGCCATGCAAAATCGCATTTTCCACAATGGGCTGAAGAATAAACCGAGGAATCCGAAACTGGCTGGCGTCTACTTCCACGTTATAAAACACCTCCAGACGACTGCCGTAACGGATTTTCTGAATAAAAATATAATTTTGCATATGCTCCAGTTCCTGCTCCAGCGTTACCACTTCCCCGTAATCCTTTCCGAGACTGTATCGGAAAATCGCACCCAGCTTCTGACACATATCGCAGACCACAAAAGCCTGCTTCACTGCCGCAATAGAACTGATGGTTTCCAAGGTGTTATATAAAAAATGCGGATTGATCTGCAGCTGCAAGTTCCGAAGCTGAGCTTCCTTATTTTCCAACTGCTGAATATAATTCGTTTTAATCAACTGATCCAGTTTCATCAGCATATGACTAAACTGCCGATCCAGTACAGAAATCTCATCATTTCCTTCAATAGGATTCTGAATCGTCATATCACCCGTCTCCGCCCGTTTGAATTTTTGAACAAGACACGCCACACGGGCAGAAAAATCTCTGCTGTAAAAATAAGCGCATCCCACTACCAGCAGGATCATAATAATTAAAATAGGAAATACTAAGCGTTGAACCTCTGCCTGCCTCTCGATCAGTTCCTTATTATCAAAAAGCAGTAAGATCCTCAGTCCATACATGTCCAGATCTGTCTCTTCCACCACATACGTTTCAATTTCTTCCGGCTGGATCTTTTCCTGTTCCTGTTTTTTCAGATATTCATTTAAAATTTTCGTATTTTTTCTGTCTGTAGTATAAAAAACTTTTTTATTTTCATCAAAAACAATCACATCATAACTGGCCCCTTCTTCCCCCTCCATGACAGCCGGGGCAAAAAGGCGATTTATGCTGATATCCAGTTTTACCTTACCTATAGTATCTTTGGCAAAAGAATTCAGATCCACCTGCTCAATATCTTTTACCAGAGAAAGCACCGATCTGTTTTTGTCCTTTACTTTATAGGCAAACCACTGATTGTCCTGCATCCGTTCCTCCCCATACCAGGATTCCCGCACTCCCTCGTCGATCATAGTCACACTGGTTCCATAAACAGGAATGTCCTCTACCATGGAATATATCATACAATTATAAATCTCACTCTGTTCTTCTAAAAGCAATGATTTTGCAACTTCCTCGCTGATGACCTCCCCTCTCAGATAAGGGTTCCCCTCCTTCTCCATCAAGGTATTCATGATCATCGTATTATTCGATATGTACTGAAGACTGTCCTGATACTGTTCCAGTTTTTCCTCTATATTTTTTGTATACTGGGAGGAAATCTGACCGTGATAATCCCTCATTTCCTCGATTACCATGCTTTCCAGTTTTTGAAACAGAAACGTACTGATAATCAAAATAGGAATCAGACTGATCAGCAAAGCAAATACAACCAGCTGCCAGAAAATTGATTTTGAATGCAAAAAATTTTTTTTCATAGAATACTCGCTTTCTCCATTATTACTTTCTATGATACCGTAAAAAAATCCACTGTTGCAATAGATTTTTCTATTGTCTCCAGTGGATTTTTCTACACTTCATATTTTTTATCGCTCATTTCCTACATTCGGATGATCGACGCCACTCGTTTACTCAGCACAAAAGCAAACGCAATTTTGATCAGATCCGGGATGATGAAGGGAATCACACACATTCCCAATACCGTTCCTACGCCGATGGCGCCGGAACTCCCTCCGTATACCACCATAAACCAAACCGTTCCAATGGCATAACATACCACTAATCCCATGATCATCTGTAATACCAGTACCCAGTTTTTCTTTCTGCCAAACCATTTTTCCATGCCCCACATTAGAAGAGCGGATGCTAAAAATCCTACGATGTAACCTCCGGTAGTTCCTGCCAGAGCTCCAATTCCTCCCTTAAATCCCGAAAAAACAGGAATACCTATCGCTCCCAGCAAAATATAAATAAAAACTGCCAAGGTTCCCCTTTTGCCTCCCAACACTCCGATTGCCAAAAATACTGCAAAAGTCTGAAGGGTAAACGGTACCGTAGTGGGAATGGAAATCCAGGAACAGATCGCAATGATTACCGCGAATACCCCTATATAGACCATATCATACGTTTTACTTCTGTTTTCTGCCGCTGTTGCTGCCATAATCTTTCCTCCTGTAAGCTCGCTTTGATACAATAGATCATATCACATAGCCTTCCTATTGTCAACCATATATTATTTATGGTTGACAATAGGTTTCATTTATTTTTCTCTTGCCTTTTCC
>HF995414.1:39101-75766 GCA_000432335.1 Firmicutes bacterium CAG:646 | reverse complement strand
TAATCCATTCTTAGTGAGTAAAACAGAAGATAATGATAAAATTATTTTCAGCAACATGCAAGCCTTCCCGCATCAAAACAGGCGGGAAGGTTTTTTTATTGACATCCCATTTACTCCTCTAAAAATACAGAAAGGAATTATTATATGGAACAAAATCAAACCTTCATGAAAGAAAAACCTATTTTTAAACTGTTGATCTCCATGTCTGTCCCGGTTATGTTTTCCATGCTCATTGGATCTTTATATAATATCGTGGACAGTATCTGGGTGGCAAAACTGGGAACCGACGCTCTCACTGCTGTTTCCCTCGCCTTTCCTCTGCAAAATATGATCATGTCTGTAGGCGTAGGTATGGGGATCGGCGTAGGTTCTGTAATCTCCATGAGCCTTGGCGCAGGTGATCGGAAACGGGCAGATCAAACGGCCTCTCTCGGCATAGCTCTGGCAGGTTTTCACTGTATCCTGTTTCTTCTGGCAGGTATCTTTTTTACAAAACCGTTCCTTTCCATGTTCACAAATGATCCGAAGATCCTGGAATGGTCCTGCGATTATACCTATATTGTTATGTGTGTTTCCTTTGGACAGCTCCTTCAGATGTGTCTGGAAAAGATTTTTCAGGGAATCGGAAAAATGAAAACCACCATGTATCTCATGGCAAGCGGCTGTATCATCAATATTATCTTAGACCCTATCCTGATCTTTGGATGGTTTGGACTGCCCGCTATGGGAGTTACCGGCGCCGCCGTTGCCACTGTAATCGGTCAGATTGGTGCGCTTCTTCTCTATATCCTTGTATGTCTGCGAACAGATATCGGCGTGACGATTCACCCTCGCTACATGAAGCCGGACAAACAGATCATCACTAAAATATACAGTATCGGGATTCCCTCCAGTTTGATGCTTACCATGCCCTCCCTGCTTACAGGAATTCTTAACGGGCTTCTGACAAAACTGGGGTCTGTCTATGTAGCTGTTTTTGGACTGTATTTCAAATTACAGACGTTCATCAATATGCCTTCCAATGGTGTTGTCCAGGGTATGCGTCCGATCATCAGTTATAACTATGGCGCAGGGGAACAGGAACGTGTGAAAAAGACCATCCGTTACAGTATGGGCATTGTTGCTGTGATCATGCTGATCGGAACTATCGGAGCTCTTGTATTTCCCCGTCCGATTTTGCAGCTTTTCGATGCTGATGCCAGTCTTATGGCGCACGGTATCCCCGCTCTTCGCATCATCGGTCTGAGTTTCCTGATCTCCACCGTCGGAATCGTGGCTTCCGGCGTATTTGAAGCTTTGGGGCAGGGCAAAAAGTCTCTTACCCTATCCCTCCTTCGCCAATTGGTAATCATCGTCCCTGTCGGCTGGATTCTTTCTCATTGGATGGGCGCTGCCGGTATCTGGATCGCCTTCCCAATCGCAGAGCTAATTGCCTCTGTGGTGGCTGTCGGAATGCTTCGCCGGGATTTTTCATGATGTCAGAGACAAACGGTTATACTCCTTAGAAAGGACATTATATATGAAAAAACTCTTTTTTAAATATGTATTGCAAAATGTGGCTGGAATGATAGGCGTATCCGTCTATATTCTCGCAGATACTTTTTTTATCTCCCTTTATTCCGGAGCAGATGGACTTACCATGCTGAATCTGGTTATCCCTATATATGGACTGATGTACGCCTTTGGTTCTATGGTCGGCATCGGCTCTGCCATCCGATACGCTCTGAAAAAAGCCAGCGGAGATGAAAATACGGATTTTTACTTTACCCATGCCCTTTCCTGGGATCTGATCCTTAGCATCCCGTTTATTCTTCTTGGAATCTTTGCTCCCCAGTGGGTTCTCCATCTTATGGGAGCAGATGCCAGGATTACCGAACTGGGAATCCAATATCTGAGAATTATTCTTATTGGCTCTCCCTTCTTTATGATGAATTATGCTTTTACTGCTTTTGCCAGAAATGACAACGCCACTACTATCGCCATGACCGGCTCTCTCTCAGGAAGCGCTTTTAATATAGTCTTCGATTATATTTTTATGTTCCCTCTGAATATGGGAATGGCTGGCGCCGCTTTGGCAACTGCACTCTCCCCTATCGTGACCATGAGCGTGTGCAGTATTCATTATTTGGGCAAGAAAAATACAATCGGCTTTCGCTGGAGACTCCCCTCTCCCAGCCATCTGCTTTCCTGCTGTAAACTTGGCGTCTCCGCATTTATCGGAGAAATTGCTTCTGCAGTGACAACTACCGTATTCAATATACTGATCCTCGCCATGGCAGGAAATATCGGTGTTGCCGCTTACGGCGTGATCGCAAATATCTCCATCGTAGCTCTCTCTATTTTCAATGGAATTTCTCAGGGAACACAACCTCTGATCAGTGAAACGTATGGAAGCGGCAAAACTCAGCAGACAAAGAAGCTTCTAAAAGCCGGACTTCTTCTCACACTTGTGGCAGAAATCTTTGTGGTTGCTGCGGTATGGATATTGTCAGAACCGCTCATTCAGTTATTTAACAGTGAAGGAAATGCCTTGCTGGTATCTTACGCGCAGCCGGGTATGAAGCTGTATTTTTCAGGCTTCTTTATCGCCGGAATCAACCTTATGCTGATTTCTTATTTTGCAGCTACAGACCGTGCCGTTTTATCCTTTCTTTCCTCCATCCTCCGGGGAGTGATCGCCATTGTTCTGTGTGCCGTTGTTCTGTCTCGCATCTGGGGTATGACAGGAATCTGGCTGGCATTTCTTACTTCAGAACTGATTACTCTGGGGATAACCATATTGGTACAGGGAATTGCAAAAAAGCGGGCTGCCTATTGACTATAGCCCCTTTTTTGAAACCCGTCTTTTTCTGCAAATCTTTTTATGAAATACAAAAATATGAATTGCCAGAAAGAATACCAGGACAACTGCACTTACCTGATGGATCACCAGAATCGCCGGAAAATAATCGAAGATCATCCCAAACAATCCACTGAAAAAACAAATCAAAATCAACGCAAATAGTATCCAGCGTTTCACTTTCATTTCCTTTCGATAAATAATGATATGAATCATACTCATCAGAAGAAATGACGCAGCCGACAACTTATGAATCACAATACCGGTAACTGGCTCCAGCATGGCAGCGATAAAAGTCAACAGTAATAAAATATTCTGTGTTCTCTTCATCTATCCTCACCCTCCATTGCAGAAATTGTCCTGACACCAAAGATGAAATAAAAAAGATGAAAAATCCACACGACTCCCAATACTATACAGCCTGTAACAATCCCCTTAATCCCCATCAAAAGAAACCCAACACTCATCAGTAAAGTCACTGTAAGCATAATCCGACATTTTGTTTTCTTTGTCATTCCTTTCCCTGCTGCAAAATCCGCAAGGTTGTCTTTGTATAATTTCGTATTCTTAAACCAACTGTCCAGCCTGTTTGAAGATCTTGCAAAGCAAAAAGCAGCAAGCAATAAAAAAGGAACTGTAGGCAATACGGGGAATACGGCGCCTACCGCTCCCAGTCCTGCACTTATACATCCAAAAAGAATATACAATATTTTTTTCATCTGCAAACCTCCGTCTCATTTCTTTGTTTTTCCATCTGTCAGCTCATTCTCCCATGTTCCACCGAATACACAGTATCGGCGATCCCCATGGTAGATCTTCTATGAGATACCAGTATCACTGATTTATCCGAGCACTCTTGCGAAAGAGCTTTTAAAATAACCGCCTCGTTCAGGCTATCCAGATTGGAGGTGGGTTCATCCAAAAGCATAAACGGCGCATCATGAAGAAATGCCCTTGCCAGACCCAAACGTTGCCGCTCACCACCGGAAAGCGTATCACCCAATTCGCCGATTTCTGTATCGTAGCCCTTTGGCAGTCCCATAATAAACTCATGTACAGAAGCCTTTTTGCAGGCCTCTATCATTTCCTCATCCGTTGCGTCTAATTTTGCAATACGAAGATTATTTCTGATCGAGTCATGGAATAAATGGGTTTCCTGGGTCACAAAGCTTTCCATCTCTCGCAGATTTGAAGTGTTGATTTCGTCAACTTTTCTGTCGGAGACTTTCACTTCTCCCTGTTGTACCTGCCAGAATCGCATAAATAATTTGAGCAGCGTAGACTTCCCAGAACCGGAGCGTCCATTAATGCCGACAATTTTATTTTCGGGAATCGTCACGGAAAAATCTTGTAAAATCATTTCTTCTCCATAAGCGAACGTGACATTTTCTGCCGAAGCTCCACGGAAAACCATTTCTTCTTTTCCTGTAATTTCTTCCACAACCGGACTTTCATCCAAAATATCTAAAACACGATTTCCAGCGGCAAAGGTATTCTGCAAAGTCGCTCCCAGAGAAGCCAGCGCAACCACCGGTCCAAAAGAACTCATCAAAGTCAGCGTTACGATCAGACACCCCTCAAATCCCACAAGATATGCGGATAAAAACAACATCGTAAGGTCAAATACCAAAATCACCGTATTGGTTATGGCAATATTTCGTCCCCCAATACGTTTCATACGTTCTTCATCCCGGGAAAGCTGATCTGTCTGGCGATTCATCGCTTCCATCCGTCTCTTTCCCTGTCCATACTGGATGGTTTCCGACAGCCCACGAAGACTGTCCAGCACAAAACCGGAGAGATTACCTGATTTTTCCCGAAAGCGAGCGCCCGTATCACCGGCAAGTTTGAAAGTGACCAGGGGAATCACTACCCCGACCACCATGTAAGCAGTAAAAGCCAGCAGCCCAAGCGCCACATGATAGCTGCCTATAAAAGCAACCATAAAACCACTGAAGAGAAAAGCAATGCAGACCGGAGAAATGGTATGTGCATAAAACACTTCCAATAATTCAATATCCGAGGTGATTACCGAAATCAGGTTTCCTTTATCTTTCCCTTCCAATTTTGCAGGACATAAACGGCGCAGAGCGCCAAATATCTTATCCCGAATCAGCGCAAGCAGTTTAAATGCAATAAAATGGTTACACGCCTGTTCCGCATAACGCAAAAATCCACGAATCAGAGCAAAAATCAACACTGCCGCAAAAAGAACTTTTAAATCTGGTGTCCCTTCTGGACGCAGAACACGGAGGATTGCATAGCCTCCAAAGATTGTAATGAAGGAAGCACACAGATGTCCAATCACCCCCATCCCAACAGCCAGAATCATATAACCAGTTAAAGGCTTTACCAGACCAACCAGCCGAGTCATAATATTAAATCCGCTTCGTCTCATTGCAATGTTCTCCCTTCGCATAATTTTCCAGCTCCTGCTGTGCGTTCCACAATTTTGCGTATACCCCCTGCTGAGCAAGCAATGTTTTATGATTCCCTTTTTCAACAATCTCGCCCTGTTCAAGAACATAGATTTTATCCGCTCCTGTTACATTTGCAAGGCGATGTGAAATGAGAATAACAGTCTTTGTTCTGGCAAGCCCATAAATCTGTGCCATAATATCATTTTCACTCTCCACATCAATGTTGGAGGTAGCTTCGTCAAAAATATACACTGGGCTGTCATGGAGCAAAGCTCTTGCCAGCGCAAGACGCTGACACTGACCGCCAGAAAGGTTCGATGCTTTTTCATTTAGCATAGTATCCAACCCATTTTCACCTCGCAGGAAATCTGCAAGATTCACCTGTTCCAGCACGTCCCAAAGAACATCATCACAATCCTTGGGATTTGCCATCAAAAGATTCTCCCTGACGGTTCCCTTAAACAAATAACTCTGATGAGAAACGTAAGTAATATTTTTCATCAGACTATCTTCGCTGATTTTTGAAAGAGATACTCCACCAACGGTGATTTTTCCCGCATAGCCTTTGTTTCTCCCCATTAAGATTGCGGAAATGGTGGATTTACCACATCCTGATTCACCTACGATAGCGGTAAAACTTCCTTTTGGAAAACTCAGACTCACACCGTGAAGAACTTCCCGATCCGCTTCATAAGCAAACCGAAGATTCTCACATTCTATAGAACAATCCTCCGGAACAACAGCATTCTTTTGCTCTGGCTCCGGCAGATCCAGCAAACGAAATATTTTATCAGAAGCAGCCATACCATTCATTGCAATATGAAAAAAAGAACCTAAAATCCGCATCGGCAAAAAGAAATCTGCCCCCAGCAGAATAATCATAATACATTCGAACAAATCTACTTTTCCAGCCTGAAACTGAAGCGTTGCCAAAATCACACCCAACGCTGCGCCTCCATATGCAATCAAATCCATGATAGTGATGGAGTTCAGCTGCATCGTGAGCACTTTCATGGTAATCTTACGAAAATGTTCGCTTTGCTCATTCATTTCCCTGTGCTTAAATGCATCTGCCTGATAAATCTTTGTAGTTGTTAGACCCTGAAGATTCTCAAGAAAGGTATCTCCCAAAGCCGTATACTGACTCCAATATTTAGCCAGAAGCTTTTTCGCCCATCTCTGAATCATGATAATCGTTACAGGAATCAGAGGAACACATAAAAACAGCACAAGAGCGCTGGGAAAATTCACAAAACTCAAAAAAGCAAATAACGTCAGAGGCGCCAGCATGGCATAGAAAAGCTGCGGCAGATACGCTCCAAAATAAGTTTCCAGCTGTTCCACCCCTTCCACTGCAACCTGCACTACTTCTGAAGTATTTGTCTGTTCCTTATAAGAAGAACCAAGCCGCAGAAGTTTCTTATAAATCATCTGGCGAAGAGTCTTCTTCACCTCTTTCGAAGAAAGATAACTCATTCTGCTGGATATGACAGCACACAAAAAGCGAATACCTACCGCCACCACAGCAAGAATCGCTGTCAACGCAACCTGCCTGCTTCCAATCGTTCCCATATACAGGCTTTGGAGCATTTTTGCAATAGCTGCCATCATACCAATATTCACTGCCAGAGAAATCCATTGGCTGATCACATTTCCAACTACATATTTTTTACTTTCTCTGACTGTGCCGATCAGTCTCTTATTCATCATCATATCATTCACGCATCCTATCAAAATCATATTTGTAATTAGTTTTAACTAACCCGTTTTCCAAAAGAAAAGCCTCTTGCGAGGCGATTAGTTTCTTCTAACTCTCGGATAGAATAACAGATATACAGTTTGTTGTCAATAAAAATTAATAATTTGCTATACAAAATCATCTTGCCAAAGAAAAAGCAAGTTGATTTTAAAACTTATCAGCTCTGACCCCCTTTACTAAACGGCATGAGAAAGGCTACCAAATACATATCAGTAAATAGTAGCCTGCTCTTAATACCCTATTTTGTTGTCAGCATGTTGTTACGAATGTCTTCAATCCGTTGTTTTGAAAAGCCAGTTGCTCTCATAATGACTACTGTATCTACCTCATCCTTAATTAAACTTTCTGCTACATGAATATTACATTTTTGTTCCGCAAGTTTCACAGCCTCTTGCTTTTCTTCTTCTAATATCTGGAATACTTTTGTCATACTCAAATACCTCCTTACTGACTTTGCATAATCCTGCCAATGTAATTTACATATTTCACACGGTTAGAAGCCTTATCCTCTGACTCATAGTCTACGATAGCAACAGAGTCATCTTCCAATAGAAACACATTGTCGATACGCATTTCATTTGCCGAAACTGCTGGCAAATTTGTAGGCAGTACCGCCTTAATCTTTGGTAGTTTCAAGCCGTAAGCCTCAAAAGATTTCTCTTTGTAAGTTTCGCTCATCAGCTTAAACTCAATATCTTTATTCTGATATGCTATTCCTTCTGACAACGCAATCCTTTGATATATTATAACAGTTTCCAACGGGTTCAGTCAAATACAATGAACCGGCTAACCGCTGAACCGCCAAAAGAAATGTCAGCGCCCTACCATAAACTCAAGTGTGGCTTTTATGAGTCTTTTAGACAAAAAAACAGGACTCCCCAAGCCGAACTACGACTTGAGAAGCCCCTTAAAATCAAGGTTTTTCGCCCCTATATTAGAATTTTCCTTCTTTCGCTGATTCTTCAATGGCTACAGCTACAGCTACAGTCATACCAACCATTGGGTTATTTCCTGCGCCGATCAGTCCCATCATCTCTACGTGAGCCGGAACAGAAGAAGATCCTGCGAACTGTGCATCAGAGTGCATACGTCCCAGAGTATCTGTCATACCATAGGAAGCTGGACCTGCTGCCATGTTGTCTGGATGCAGTGTACGACCTGTACCACCACCGGAAGCAACGGAGAAGTATTTTTTACCCTGCTCCATACATTCTTTCTTGTATGTACCTGCAACTGGATGCTGGAATCTTGTAGGATTGGTGGAGTTACCAGTAATGGAAACGTCAACACCTTCTTTGTGCATGATTGCAACGCCTTCACGAACATCGTTAGCGCCGTAGCAGTTTACTTTTGCACGAAGTCCTGTAGAGTATGCTTTACGGAACACTTCTTTTACTTCTCCAGTATAGTAATCCATCTCTGTCTCTACATAAGTAAATCCATTGATACGTGCGATAATCTGAGCTGCATCTTTTCCAAGGCCGTTCAGGATAACGCGCAGAGGCTCTTTACGAACTTTGTTTGCTTTCTCAGCGATACCGATAGCGCCCTCTGCTGCTGCAAAAGACTCATGACCTGCCAGGAATGCAAAACATTTTGTATCTTCTTCCAGAAGCATTTTACCCAGGTTACCATGTCCCAGACCTACTTTACGCTGATCTGCTACAGATCCCGGAATACAGAATGCCTGCAGACCTTCACCGATAGCTGCCGCTGCATCTGCTGCTCTCTTACATCCTTTTTTGATAGCGATGGCTGCGCCTACGATGTATGCCCAGCAAGCGTTCTCAAAACAGATCGGCTGGATGCCTTTGATCTGATTGTATACGTCCAGACCAGCATCTTTTGTAATTTTTTCAGCTTCTTCCAGAGAAGCAATTCCATAGCTGTTTAAAACAGCATTGATTTTGTCTATTCTTCTTTCATATGATTCAAATAAAGCCATTTATTCTATCCTCCTAATTAATTAACGGTAAGCAGAAAATCTTTACTCTTTACGCGGATCAATGATCTTCACTGCGTCTGCAACACGTCCATACTGACCTTTTGCTTTTTCCCATGCAGTTGTAGGATCATCTCCCTGTTTGATGAAATCTGTCATCTTGCCCAGGCTTACGAACTGATATCCGATGATGCAGCCTTCTTCATCCAGTGCGATACCTGTTACATAACCTTCTGCCATTTCCAGATAACGAGGACCTTTTTTCAGTGTTCCGTACATAGTACCAACCTGAGATCTCAGACCTTTTCCAAGGTCTTCCAGACCTGCGCCGATGGGCAGACCATCTTCAGAAAATGCACTCTGTGTACGTCCGTAAACAATCTGCAGGAAGAGTTCTCTCATAGCTGTGTTGATCGCGTCACACACCAGGTCGGTATTCAGCGCTTCCAGCAGAGTTCTGCCTGGCAGAATTTCAGAAGCCATTGCAGCAGAGTGAGTCATACCGGAACATCCGATTGTCTCCACCAGAGCTTCCTGGATAATACCATCTTTTACATTCAGTGTCAGTTTGCAGGCACCCTGCTGTGGCGCACACCAGCCTACACCGTGTGTTAAACCGGAAATATCTTTAATTTCCTTGGACTGTACCCATTTTGCTTCTTCCGGAATCGGAGCAGCGCCGTGATTAACGCCCTGTGTAACCGGACACATCATTTCTACTTCATGTGAATAAATCATGTTAAGACTCCTTTCAAACTTGAAATACTTTTGTGAGATTATGTATCTCATGTAAGCATATACATAATACGCCTACATACTATACCTATTTTCGCATAAACTGTCAAATTAGTCCAGAAAAAAATACTTTTTTTATTATTTTTTTGCCGTTTCCTGTTTTTTCCCCTCTTTTTGGCAAAACCTGTCCCCAAGTTTTGGAATATCTCTTGACAGCACACTATAAACAGTGCTACTTTTACTTTGAAATATCAGTGACTGTCAAAATCCGAACAGTTACAAATAAAAAATCAAATGATGAGGTGTGAACACATGCAGAATTTAAAACCGATCAAAGAAGGTAAGGTACGCGAGATCTACGATAACGGCGACAGCCTGATCATGGTTGCAACTGACCGTATCAGCTGCTTTGACGTGATCCTGAATAACGAAGTTACCAAAAAAGGTACTGTCCTGACACAGATGTCCAAGTTCTGGTTTGACATGACAGAGGATATTTTGCCAAACCACATGATTTCTGTAGATGTAAAAGATATGCCGGAATTTTTCCAGCAGGAAAAATATGATGGAAAATCTATGATGTGCAAAAAACTGAATATGCTTCCTATCGAATGCATCGTCCGCGGCTATATCACCGGAAGCGGCTGGGCAAGTTATCAGGAAAACGGTACTGTTTGCGGCATCAAGCTGCCGGAGGGACTGAAAGAGTCTGACAAACTTCCTGAGCCTATTTACACACCATCTACCAAAGCTGAGATTGGCGATCACGATGAGAACATCTCTTTTGAACAGAGCGTTGACCATCTGGAGAAATATTTCCCTGGAAAAGGTCGCGAACTGGCTGAAAAGCTTCGTGACAACACCATCGCCCTGTACAAAAAATGTGCAGAATACGCACTCAGCAAAGGAATCATCATTGCAGATACAAAGTTTGAATTTGGTCTTGATGAAAATGGAAACATGGTGATCGGGGATGAAATGCTTACTCCGGACAGCTCCCGTTTCTGGCCGGCAGAAGGATATGAACCGGGACATGGACAGCCTTCCTTTGACAAGCAGTTCGCCCGTGACTGGCTGAAAGAGAACAAAGATCATAACTGGACGCTGCCGCAGGATATTGTAGATAAAACCATCGACAAATATCTGCAGGCATATGAGATGCTTACCGGCGAAAAGTTAAAATAAGAAATAATAAAATTTAAAAGGAGCTGACGCCTTACGTAGATATTCAAAATATTTATACATTTTTGAATCAAGGTGTCAGCTCCTTCTTCTTATCTTCTGCTCCGGTGCAAAAAATGTTATTTAGTTTTCCAGAGCTACGTTGTTCTCTTCTTTTTCATTTTCTTTTGCTTTTTTCCGGTCAAGGCTGGCGAAGAATCCAGCGATCAGTGTTCCAGAAATAGAATGCCATACACAAGATACTGCGCAGATTATCGCTGACTGAGGTGCCGCTGCGAATTGCGCCGTGGTAGTGGCGAGATTTGTGGCAAGTCCCGCATTCTGCATTCCCACCTCTATAGATATCGTGCGCTTCTTAGCAGTATTCATACCGGTCAGCTTACCGGCGCCATATCCCAGAAGATATCCCAGTCCATTATGAAGAAGTACCGCCACGAAAATCACAACTCCAGAAGTAAAGAAGTTTGCTCCCTGCGAAGAGATTACCCCTCCTACCACGCAGGCAAGTCCCAACACCGCAACTCCAGGCATAACTTTCTGAACATTCTGAAATACCTTTTTCTTTCCCAGAAAACGATTCAAAAGAAATCCCAATGCCACCGGAAGAATTACTGTCTCAATAATGGATACGAACATAGGAAGTCCTTTCACATCGATCTTCGTTCCACTGGCAAGGAAAGAAACAAGAAGCGGCGTCATAATGGGAGACAGTAACGTAGATACCGTTGTCATTCCCACGGAAAATGCCACATCCCCGCCACACAGATAAGACATGATGTTGGAAGAAACACCGCCCGGGCAGCATCCTACCAGAATCAATCCCAAAGCGATGGCATCTGGAAGCTGCAATACTCTGCTGATCCCAAAAGCAAGAAATGGCATGATCAGATACTGAGCGACCGCTCCAATACCGATATCCAACGGACGCTGAGCTAAAATCTTAAAATCCTCTGCTGTCAGTGTCAGTCCCATACTGAACATGATAATACCTATAATCAAAGACTGACTGGTAAATTTATTTCCTACCATGTCTGTAAATAACTGGAAATTCACCCAACCCATCATCTGGGGAATCAGAAAAGTAACTACGGCAATGGCGATAACCACCGCGGAAGTATAGTCTGATAAAAATTTACTTGCTTTTTGTAAGGTCTTCATAAAGCTTCCTCCATTCTGTGCACAAACACCAAAAAAATCCCTCCCGGCTACTGCCGAAAGGGACGAATAGAATCCGCGGTACCACCCTATTTCTGTATTTTCTACAGCTCTCACGTACTTTCATACGTTTTCCCTGTAACGGGGGATTCCGGCATAACTTACTATTATTTCAGTCAGCTCCTTCGAGATGATATCTATTCTCCCCGGTATATCTGCTTTCACCAGCCGCAGACTCTCTGAAATACCACTTAGGAACACAGACTTGTTCTCTTCCTTGGATTTTGGTGCTTTATCACATTAATTTATTGTTGTTATAAAAGTTATTATAACCCTATTTTTTCAAATGTCAAGAACTTTTTTAAGATTGACAAGCTCCGCCAATATGTCTTATACTAGCCAATACGATAAATACGACTTTTTCAATCATTTTTACTCACAGGAGGTTTTCATGGATACATCTGCAAAGCATTTTCAGGGATTTTCCGGAAGCGCCTTAAAGCTCATCGCAATCTGCGCCATGGTTTTGGATCATTTTGCAGCTACCGTTTTGTACTACGGAATTTTGCTCCCTGCCGCCCCCATCAAAGAGGGAACGTCCGTCTGGACTGTCTATACTATTTACCAGGTTCTGCGCTTTATCGGACGGATCGCATTTCCTATTTTTTGTTTTCTTCTGGTGGAAGGTTTTCTTCATACCTCCAACCGCGCCCGCTATGCCCTTCGGCTCTTTGTGTTCGCTCTGATCTCGGAAATTCCTTTTGATCTGGCGCTTTTTCAGTCCTTGACTGACTGGAATCATCAGAATGTATTTTTCACTCTGCTTATCGGTTTTGTTGTGATCTGGGCTATGGAAAAAACAGAAACTCTGCCCTTTTCCACCCCCTTAAAAGTTTCGGCTTTTGCGCTTGGATGCCTTGTCGCCTGGCTGCTTTGCACCGATTACGATTACAAGGGTGTGATTTTGATCACCATATTCTATGTTTTCCGATATACTCCCCGCCTGCGCACCCTCGCCGGCTGTGTCAGCTTAATTTGGGAAGCTCCTGCCTGTCTGGCATTTTTCCCCATCCATCTGTACAACGGGAAACGAGGACTTTCCTTAAAGTATGTGTTCTATCTCTTTTACCCGGTGCATCTGCTCCTGTTTGCATTTCTTGTTTCTCTTATGCGTTAAATTTTCTTTACAATTTCCTGCCGGCTCTTATAGATACTGTCGGCGGGAACGACCCCTCTCACGCTGGAAAGTGGGTAAATATTAGAATTTCTTCCCACGACCGTCCCCGGATTCAACACGGAATTACATCCCACTTCCACACCGTCTCCCAGCATGGCGCCAAATTTTTTCATTCCCGTTTCCAGTTCAAAATCTTCTCCATGAATCACTACCAGTTTTTTGTCCGACTTCACATTAGAAGTGATGGAACCTGCTCCCATATGCGCCTTATAGCCCAGGACAGAGTCTCCCACATAGTTATAATGAGGAACCTGCACCTTATTGAACAGGATCACATTTTTCAGCTCCGTAGAATTTCCCACCACGGCTCCCTCGCCCACGATAGCATTCCCCCGGATAAAAGCGCACTGACGGATCTCCGCATTCTTTCCGATAATACACGGTCCATTGATTGCCACAGTAGGGGCAATGCTGGCGGATTTTGCCACCCAGATATTTTCCCCAATCTGGTCATACTCTTCTGAAGAAAGAGTCTTTCCCAGTTTTTCAATAAATGTTCCGATCAGTGGAAGCACTTCCCAGGGATACGTCTTTCCCTGAAAAATTTCTTCTGCAATGGTTTCTTTCAAGTCATACAGCTTTTCAATCGTTACTTGTTCCATACTCATGATGTTTTTCCTCCTTTTTTATAATTCTCTGCCACAGCATCATAACGGGCACGCATAGCATACTGATTATTCATCTGCAGCACACCGCTGACCCGCACGCGGATAAAATGCTCCAGTTTATCCATGTATTCTTTCGATGTAATAGATCCCTCTGCCACGTAATTGAGCCCCTTCTCCCAACTGGCGGTAAGTTCTGGATTCAACAGGGAACGAATGGAACCGTTTACCACCTCATAAATCATCTCGCCCAACTGGGTGGGGGTAATGATCTGGGTCTTTTTATTCAGAGCGATGTATTTGATGTTCACCAGTTTCTTTAAAATCTCCGCTCGGGTGGCGCTGGTCCCGATGCCGCTTCCTTTGATCTGGGCGCGGAGCTCCTCATCCTCGATCAACTGCCCTGCATTTTCCATGGCAAGGATCATCGTACCGGAATTATACCGCTTCGGCGGAGAAGTCTCCCCTTCCTTGATTTCGAAGGCTTCCACCGGAATCACCGCCCCTTTTTTCAGTTTCTGAAGATATTCCAAAAAAGCGGCGTCGCACTGGATATCATCGGTTTTCTCCTCTTCCTTTCCAGATGGAGATTCTTTCTTTTCTGAAGACACACTGGCAACTGCCAGGTATCCCTCCTCCAAAAGAACCTTGAAGCTGGAAAATAACTTTTCCTGCTCCACTGCCGTCACAAGATTCACCTTCTGGTAAACCGCCGGAGGATAAAAAATACTCAGAAACCGCCGGACGATCACCTGATAGACTTTCTGAGAAACTGCCGGAATACGATTCAGATTCCCTAATCCCTGCCCGGTAGGAATGATGGCGTAATGATCTGTGATCTGTTTATCATTGACGTAACGGGTTTTCTCAATTCCCTGATAGCTTTGCTTTTCCAGAATTTCCTGAACAAATCCTTGTGTGGGGGCGTAACGCAAAAGTCCATGGATATTTCTTCCAATTTCTTTCGCTACCGCCGTTGACAGCACTCTGGCGTCCGTTCTCGGATAAGTAACCAGTTTTTTCTCATACAATTCCTGCACTACCCGCAGCGTCTCGTCGGGACTGATCTTAAACATCCGGGAACAGTCATTTTGCAGCTCTGCCAGATTATACAGCAAAGGAGGATTCTTCTTTTCCTTCTTTTTCTCTATTTTATCCAGAACCGCCTGCCTCTGTGTCTGTTCCGTCTGACTTTCTTTTTCCAGAATCCGCCGCAATTCTTCCGCTTTTTCTCTTTCCTTAAAACCATTTTCTTTATATAGATCCGGAGACCGAAAATACCGACTTCCTTCCACGGCTCTCCATTCTCCATCGAAGTTCTTTCCTTCTACAGAAAATTTCCCCAGGACACGATAAAACGGTGTTTTTACAAACTCCCGGATCTCCCGCTCCCGACGGACCACCATCCCCAGTACACAGGTCATAACCCTTCCCACGGAAATCGCCTGATACTTACTTCCCAGATAATTGGAAATACTGTTGCCGTACCGAAGAGTCAAAAGACGGGAAAAATTAATTCCCATGAGATAATCTTCCTTTGCCCGAAGATATGCGGATGCGCCAAGATTATCATAAGCGCTTAAATCTTTCGCTTCCCGGATTCCCCGAATAATCTCCTCCTCTGTCTGAGAATCGATCCACACCCGTTTTTCCTGTTTTCCCCGCACCTGCGCCATCTGCGCCACCAGACGGTAAATATATTCTCCTTCCCGTCCCGAGTCGGTGCACACATAGATGGTAGTCACATCTGGACGATTTAACAATTCTTTCACAATGGCAAACTGCTTTTTCACCGCTGGAATCACTTCGTACTTAAATTCTCCCGGCAAAAATGGCAGCGTTTCCAGAGTCCAACGTTTATACTTACTATCGTATACTTCCGGATAGCTCATCGTCACCAGATGCCCCACACACCAGGTTACAATGGTATTTTCCGATTCCAAATACCCGTCTTTTCTCTGGGCTTTTACCTTCAGCGCCTTGGCAAATTCCTGAGCGACGCTTGGTTTCTCCGCTATAAATAACGACTTGCTCATATCATCCTATCCTCCAATGCCATCCCGGCTTCTTTTCTTTCTGTTCCCGATGCAAAAGAGGAAAGCGTATCGGCTGCCTGATACCGATACGCCTTCAGACTCGAGTTGCGATCCATCCTTATTTTGCCTGAATATATCCCTTTGCTTTCAGGGTTTCTGCACACAGCACTGCTCCTCCCGCTGCTCCACGAACAGTATTGTGTGACAGACCTACAAATTTCCAATCATAAATGGTATCTTCACGCAGTCTTCCCACGCTGATTCCCATACCATTTTCATAATTTACATCTTCTTTTACCTGAGGACGGTTATCTTCCTCCAGATACTGGATAAACTGCTTCGGCGCGCTGGGCAGCTCTGCCTCCTGCGGAAATCCTTTGAAGTTTACCAGTTTTTCAATCAACTGTTCTTTTGTGGGATTTTTACGGAATTTCACAAAAACTGCAGCTGTATGACCGTTCAGTACCGGAACACGGATGCACTGACAGGTAATCTTCGGCTCCTGCGCCTTTACAATCACACCGTCTTCCATCTTACCCCAGATTCTAAGGGGCTCCTGCTCGCTCTTCTCTTCTTCTCCGCCGATATAGGGAATAATATTTTCCACCATCTCCGGCCACTCTTTAAAGGTCTTGCCTGCGCCGGAGATTGCCTGATACGTAGTAGCCACCACTTCGTAAGACTCAAACTCTTTCCATGCGGTAAGTACCGGAGCATAGCTCTGGATGGAGCAGTTTGGTTTTACTGCAATAAATCCTCTGGTCGTTCCCAGACGTTTTTTCTGGAACTCGATCACGTCAAAGTGTTCCGGGTTGATCTCCGGCACTACCATAGGAACGTCTGGTGTCCAGCGATGGGCGCTGTTGTTGGAAACTACCGGAGTCTCTGTCTTCGCATATTCTTCTTCAATCGCTTTGATCTCTTCTTTGGACATGTCCACTGCTGAAAATACGAAATCTACAGTAGAAGCAACCTTCTCCACCTCATTTACATTCATCACCACCAGTTTTTTTACTGCCTCCGGCATGGGGGTATCCATCTTCCAACGGCCACCCACCGCCTCTTCGTAAGTCTTTCCTGCACTTCTCGGGCTTGCCGCCACAGTTACCACTTCAAACCAGGGATGATTTTCCAATAAAGAAATAAATCTCTGACCTACCATGCCGGTTGCTCCTAAAATACCCACTCGTAACTTACTGTTCATCTCACATTCACTCCTCATTATTTGTTTTTCTGCTGCGTACATTTGTTTTTATACGTAATACTATACTAATTTTTATCAAATTTCAACTGTTTTTTATGTTTCTTCCAGATATTTTTTATTTTCCTTCAAGATCTGCGCCATCATTTCTGCTCCTGGAGCGCCCAGGGTCATTCTCTTTTCCACACAGGTTTTTATACTGATCGCCTCATAAATGTCTTCTTCAAATACAGGACTGATGGTTTTATATTCTTCCAGTGTCATATCGTCCAGCGCAATATTTTTCTCCAGACAATACAGTACCAGACGTCCCACGATTCCATGGGCATCCCGGAAAGGTACGCCATGGTTCACCAGATAATCCGCCGCATCGGTGGCATTGGTAAATCCGTGTTTTGCACTGTCTTCCATCACGTCTTTTCGAAACTTCATCGTTGCCAGCATTCCATCAAAGAGAACCAGACAGCCCTTTACCGTATCCAATGCGTCAAAGGTAAGTTCCTTATCCTCCTGCATATCTTTGTTATATGCCAGAGGAAGCCCTTTCATGGTCGTAAGGAGCGATACCAGCGCACCGTATACCCGCCCGGTCTTTCCTCTCACCAGTTCCGCAATATCCGGATTCTTTTTCTGAGGCATAATGCTGCTGCCAGTACTGTAGGCGTCATCAATCTCTACAAACCGATATTCATTGGAATTCCAGATAATGATTTCTTCTGAAAAACGGGACAGATGCATCATAATCGTAGACAGAGATGACAGCAGTTCGATCACATAATCTCTGTCTGAAACGGAATCCATACTGTTAAAGGTAGGTCCGTCAAAATCCAGAAGTTCGGCGCTATACGCCCGATCCAGAGGATAGGTGGTTCCCGCCAAAGCTCCGCTTCCCAAAGGACAAGTATTCATCCTTTTTCTGATATCCAAAAGCCGGCTCCTGTCTCTTTTAAACATCTCAAAATAAGCTCCCATATGATGAGCCAGCGTAATCGGCTGCGCCTTCTGCAAATGGGTAAATCCCGGCATATAAGTATGAAGATTCTCCTCCATAATCCCATGAATGGTTTCCAGAAGATGTTTCACCAGACGATCCAGCTCATCAATCTCATCTCTCACATAAAGCTTCATATCCAGAGCCACCTGATCATTTCTGCTTCGTCCCGTATGCAGTTTCTTCCCGGCGTCTCCAATACGTTCTATAAGATTTGCCTCCACAAAACTGTGAATATCTTCATACTCAGCAGTAATCTCCAAAACACCGGCATCCACATCCCGCTCAATAGATTCCAGCCCCTGTAAAATCTTTTCTTTTTCCTCTTCGGTGAGAATACCCTGCTTTGCCAGCATAGTCACATGCGCCTTGCTGCCTCGCACATCCTGATGAAAAAATTTCTGATCAAAACTGATGGATGCATTAAAATTATATACAAGCTGATCCGTCTCTTTCGTGAAACGGCCTCCCCATAACTGCGCCATAAGCAACTTCCTCTCTTCCTTCTTTTTGGCTTTTATATGGTAAAGCACGAATAAATTTTATCACTCCTTGGAAGATTCTGCAAGATGTTCTTTTTCGTTCCTCTTTTTTTCCTCTCTCTCCCGCATAGAAAAGACACAGCCACAGTAATCCTGTCGGTACATTCCATATTCTCTGGATAATTCTGTGGAACGCTTATACCCATTCTTCTTTTTAAAATCCGACGGCAGCCAGTTTACCCCTTCCTTGCGGCAGATCTCCTCCCCGATTTCATTTAACCTGGTAGCATTTTTCATCGGACTTATGGTTAACGTCGTAGTCACATAATCAAAATTTCCCTTTTTTGCTACTTTTACTGCTTCGGCAAGCCGCAGCCGAAAACAGGCAAAGCAGCGCTCTCCCCCTTCCGGAATCTGTTCCATCCCTTTTACCGCCTGATAAAATCGTTCCTTTTCATACGTTCCTTCCAGAAAAGAAATGGAGTGCTGCGCCGGAAGACGGCGGATAAATTCTTTCTGCTCTTCTACTCGCTTCCAGTATTCCTCCTCAGGATAAATATTCGGATTATAATAAAAAACAGTAATGGAAAAGTCCTTTGACAAAGTTTCCAACACATAACTGCTGCAGGGCGCACAACAACTATGCAAAAGCAAAGCAGGTACGTACCCGTCCTGCTTTTGTCTTTCAATCACCTGTTCCATTTCTTTTTGATAATTTCTCTGATTTGCCATACTTACCTCTTTCTTCCGATCTGTTCTCCAAGCTTTACTACCGTCTCATAGTGATCCTGACTGTTTTTCAAAATATCAGGATCCACAGTCACTTTTCCCGGCTGGGTAAGCAGGATAATAGTAGATCCTCCAAACTCAAATCTTCCTTTTTCCTGTCCCCGGCTAATCTTTCCCGCTCCCTGATAGTTATGAATCCGCCCTACCAAAAGAGCGCCCACCTCCATCATCAAAACGGTACCAAAATTTTCTGTATGCAACAGACAAAATTCCCGGGTGTTTTCTTTATAGATAGGCTCAAGATCATTGGCAATAGGATTCACCGTATGGAAAATCCCCGGAATCCGATAATTACTGGATTTTACGCCGTGATCCATATAGGCATAACGATGGTAATCGTCCACTGTCAGACGAAACACCCACGCCTCTCCTCCATAAAATCTTTCTGCCAGCTTCTTATCCCGCAAAAGCGTATCCACCGTATAAGCGGTATGTTTGATCTGAAATCTTCCCGTAGGGGAAACCGGATAAACGCTCAGTTTTCCATCACAGGGACTCCCAAACACCTCTTTTTCAGGGGAAAAGCTGCGCTGTCCCTTTTTCAGCTTTCTGGTAAAAAAATCATTATACGAAGTAAATGTCTGTTTTTCCCACTGGGCGGGAGAAAGCCCGTGTCTTTTCACAAAGCCCGGAATCATACAGCGGGACAAACGGGTATCTAAAAGCCATCCCCCCAATCTGGAAATACCGGGACACACAATAACCTTTACCAGCATCCTTCCTGCCAGACCGCCGTAAAGCTTTTCCAGAAACTGATCCTGAAAGGACGTTTCCTCCCATCTCGTTCCATTTCTCAATGCATATTTCACTCTTCTCACCTCTTAGAACACATGGAATATTTTTAAAAGCGCCAACGCCACCACACCTACAAAAATCGCCAGTGTGACATTTTTCGGTTTTCTCACCTTAAAATTTACCACAAACAAAGTACCCACAATCAGCATCGTACAATGCAAAAGAAGCCGGAAATCACAAGGAATCCACGGTTTGGTCACACATACCAGCGGCAATATAATCGCAATGGAAGTGATCGGAAGACCGCTATAATATTTTCTCACTTCATCCGTCTCTTCCTGACGTTTTGTCTCCATCACATTAAAAAATCCCAGACGCACCACGCCGTTCATTCCATACCAGAGCAGAATCAGGATGCCGGGAATACCATTCATTCCCATCCGATAAGCCAGCAGCACCGGAAAGGCTCCGAAACAGATCACATCGCAGAGAGAATCGATCTGAATCCCAAAGTTTTTCTCGTCCTCTGTCCTGTCTTTTTTCCTTCTGGCAACCTTTCCGTCAAACATATCACACAAACCGGAAATTGCCAGACAGGCAATCGCCGTCTTAAAATATCCATTCGCGGTAAACATCATGCCCGCCATAGAGCTAAAAAGGCTCAGGTAGGTTAAAATCACTGTATAATTATAAAATCCAATCAAAATTTTTCCCCCTCTTTTCTTTTGTATATATCACTCATTGTATTCTCATATGCTGCAATTTTCTGTTTTCTTTCTTCCCAGTGTAACGTGTGCCGTCACAGTCATCACTGCGCTTACCAGAAGCTCCGTATAATAACTCAACCCCCGGCTTAAGATCATTCCCGGCAAAAGCAGCGCCGTACCGAAGACAGGCGCAAAGATAATGGAAAATAATTTTTCTGAAATTCCCATTCCTCCCGGCAGCGGCAGCATATCCACCGCCACTGCGATCACTGCCTGTAGCATAGTCAAATCATACAGATTATGTTTTTCCAGCCCAAAGGAACGATATACAAAATACGTTACCATAAAAAGCGCCATTCGCTGTACCAAAGTCAGCAGAAACACAAAAACCATCACCCGTATATGATTCTTCAAAAAATCCGCCGTTTCACAATACAATTCCATGGAATCATCCAATTTCTGCATCCTGTGGGGCTTATGTTTCATCAGCCGACATTTTACCAGTAACTCGTATCCCTTCACCATAAGCTTTTTCATCAAAAGCGGATGAAATACTAAAAGTAAAAGAACTGTCACACAGATCACATTCAGGAAAATCCCCAGATAAAACACCGGCATAACGCCCTGAAGATATTTTTTTACAAAACCATGCTGAAACACCAGAAGAAATATCCCCACCAATACCAGAACTAACTTGTATGTAATCGCCACGATCATCAAAACCAGTGAAGAAACTGGCAGCGGAATCTTTTCTTTTTTCATGTAAACCATCTGCATGGGCTGTCCCCCGCTGGCAGATGGTGTAATACAGCTAAAGAAAAATCCTACGGAAGAAATAAGAAAACATTTCCATCGTTTCATCTTATATTGAAGAATTCCCATAAGATAATGGATGATCACAGACTCTCCCCAGATAAAAAATACAACGCATACCACTGCCGGAAGCAAAAAACGGACATCTGCCCGCCGAACCGTTTCCTGAATCTGCCCCAGATCCTCTCCGTGAAACACGCCATACATCGTCAATCCGAAAACAAGAAGCAGGAAAATCCCATTACCTATTACTTTTTTCCTGTTTTTCATAAATTTTTTTCACTTTCTTTTATATTTTCCGTTCCAAAAACACGGCAGGAGAGACACTCAAAAATTTCCTGCCCTTTTCTGTACCAGTAAACTCTGGAAGAAAAAAACATCAGCCCTTCTGCCAGAAAAATCCCCGCTGCCACATCCGCGATCACATGCTGTTTTACCGCCAATGTAGAAAAACAGATCAGTCCTGCCCCTATCCCGGTGATGACTTTGTACCATACCGGAAGCCTGTGGGAGGAACGCACCGCAACAAAGCACATCCAGCTTGCCAGACAATGGATGGACGGAAACAGATTAACTGGAAGATCCATATCGTACAACAGGCGAAGCAGATCGCTTCCCAATCCCGTTCCCAGATCCGCTGGTCGGACATTGGTGGTCGGACATACGAGAAAAAAGAAACCACAGATCAACCGAGACAACATATCTGATGCAAGAAATCGATACGCCAGTTTTCTCCCCTGATGAGCAATAACGATGGTGTTCAGAGTACAGAACAGGAAAAACAGAAAATAGATCACTGTAAATCCCGGAAGTACCGGTATCATCCGATCCAGAGTCGTCTCCATATTCCAGTGCTTCCAGCCCCGGCTCATCCACTGCGTCACATAATAAACCACCGTATTCAAACTCACCGAAACGGCAAACGGAAGAATATAATAAAGGGGCAGCCACGGGTCTATATATCTCTTCATCCATTCTCTCATAAGTCAGCTCCTTTTTACAAAACTATTTCTATTATAGCCGATATTACCTACAGCCACAAGGAACTTCTGTAAATATTAGCTTTTTGTAAATAATTCTTAAGAATTCTCCAATTTTTCTTTCTTTTCACCACCTGTATCGTTTTTCATATGATATCGTATACCTACAAAAATGGGGAGGATCTGTATGACACTCTTGCAGCTTCAGGACATTGGAATGGCTTACCATACGTTAAATGGTGAAATTCCTGCCCTTTCTCATATCAGTTTTTCCATAAACGAAGGAGAATTTGTCTCTCTGGTCGGCCCCAGCGGCTGCGGAAAAAGTACCATTTTGAATCTGATCGCCGGTCTGTTAAAACCAGAACAGGGTGCGATCACGATGCAGGGAATTCCTCTGGAAAAATCCCCTGTCACCATCGGTTATATGCTCCAGAAAGATCATCTTTTTGAATGGAGAACTATTTACGAAAATGTGATCTTAGGACTGGAAATCCAGAAAAAACTCACAAAGGACCGTCTGGATCGGGTAGAGCAGCTTCTAAAGGACTATGGGCTGGAGGATTTTAAACAGGCCCGTCCCTCCCAGCTTTCCGGAGGAATGCGCCAGAGAGCTGCTCTGATCCGCACGCTTGCTCTGGAACCCTCTCTGCTGCTACTGGATGAACCTTTTTCCGCTCTCGACTATCAGACCCGTCTGAATGTAAGCGATGATATTGGAAAAATCATAAAGAAAGAGGGAAAAACAGCGCTTTTAGTCACCCATGATATCTCAGAAGCCATCAGTATGTCCGATCGTGTCATCGTACTCACAAAAGCTCCCGCATCGATAAAATGCGAGCTTCCCATTCTTCTGGATATTCCTGAAAAAACTCCCATGAATGCCCGAAGCGCTCCCGACTTTAAAAATTATTTTAACAGAATATGGAAGGAGCTGAATCCGAATGGCTGACTCACCGTTACAAAAAAATTATCTTCTCCGGGAAAAGCAGAAAAAGCAGTTCATCTCTCTCATGCGGATACTGCTCTTTTTTCTTTTTCTCGGTCTCTGGGAACTCAGCGCCCGGCTTGGCTGGATCGATTCGTTTATTTTCAGCAGCCCCTCTCAAATCATCCTTACTTTTTGGGATATGACACTGCATCAGGAACTTTTTTCCCATATTTCCATTACGCTGATGGAAACTTTGGTCAGTTTTCTTCTTGTCCTTTTATTCAGTCTGGGAATCTCTCTGCTTTTATGGCTGTCCCCCAGACTTTCCGCCATTTTGGAACCATATCTGGTGGTCCTAAACAGCCTTCCAAAATCTGCGCTGGCTCCCCTTCTCATCGTCTGGCTGGGCGCAAATATCAGAACAATTATCGTAGCGGGAATGTCTGTTGCCATCTTCGGCTCGATCATCAGTCTGTATACTGGTTTTCAGGAAATTGACCCAGATGAATTAAAACTCATCGATACTCTGGGAGGCTCGCGGCGACATGAACTTTTCAAAGTGGTTCTTCCTGCATCCGTCCCCTATCTGTTAAGCACCATGAAAGTCAATATCGGGCTTTGTCTGGTGGGTGTGGTGATTGGAGAATTTATCGGCGCCAAAAAAGGATTGGGCTATCTGATTATCTATTCCAGCCAGGTATTCAAACTGGACTGGATGCTGATGTCCATTGTCCTTTTATGTATCATAGCTATGGGGCTTTACAGCCTACTGAATGTATTGGAAAAACACTATAAAAAAGACTAATACGGCATGGGTAATATATGCTCTAAGTGACTTCAGAATCATGATTTTGTCATGGTTAGTGAAGCAATCACTTAGAGCATTTTTCGACATCCTTTTGTACATAAAAAACCGCCGTACAGAAAAGCTAAAAAAAGAATGAAAATTTATTTTTCTGATACTATAATTGTGTAATATCATAATATTCGTATTAAAAGTCAGGAGGCAACCAATGAACGCTGTTATTCTGGAAAATCTCTCCAAAATCTACAAAAATGGAAAAAAAGCCGTGGATTCTGTTTCTCTGTGCCTGAAATCTGGAGAAGTCTTCGGCTTTCTCGGTCCCAATGGCGCCGGAAAAACTACCACGGTTAAGCTGTTAAACGGAATGCTTACCCCCACGGAAGGAAGCTGTCAGGTATTCGGAATTGATCCTGCCCGGGAGCCTGAAAAAGTTCACGCCCGCTCCGGTGTTCTCACCGAACACGCTCAGAAGGAACGCTGTCTGATTTAAGAAAACAAGTTCCTTCTTCTGTTCGGATCAGGCTTCAAGCAACGGGGTGGCAGCCGTCTTGCCCCTGCAAAAAGCTGGGAGATAACCTGTGGGAAATAGCCGGAACGTCAGAAGAAGAAATCCCTGCCATCGTAAAACAGATTGTAGCTCAGGGCGGAAAGTTTTATCATATTTCCTCTGAGCTCCCCTCTCTGGAAGATGTCTATTTTCATTTGACTTCAGGAAAAAAGGAGGATTCTGACCATGAGATCTGAAATGATTGCTTTGATCCAAAAAGACTGGACGGCTTTCACTGCCAATAAAAGATTACTGCTCACGCTGTATATCATTCCTGTGGTGCTTACTGTTTTCCTGCCCACAATTTTTATTCTTACTTTTCATTTTGCTCCCCAGGAACTTACGGAGCTTCAGCCCCTTCTGGACAAGCTTCCTTCTGCAGGGGAAAATAACAGCCTGGAAAAGATGGCGGCAGGACTGATAGTCAACCACCTTCTGCCGGTATTTTTTCTTATTATTCCTATTATGGCTGCCTCCGTCATGTCTGCCAGCTCCTTCGTGGGAGAAAAAGAAAAGCACACACTGGAAACCCTGTTATACTGTCCTTTATCTCTGAAACAGATTTTTCAGGCGAAAGTACTGGCTTCTTTTCTGGTCAGTATGACCGTTTCTTTGATTTCTTTTCTGCTGATGATCACCGTGACCGAAACAGAGATGTACATTTTATCGGGAAGCTTCCTGCAACTGGATATTCTCTGGCTCCCAGTTATGCTTCTGCTGTCCCCGGCCATTTCCCTGATCGCCATTACGCTGATTGTTCGTTTTTCCGCTAAGGCGCGCAGTGTGGAAGATGCGCAGCAGGGAGCCGTATTTCTGATTCTTCCTGTCATTCTTCTGATTGCAGGTCAGTTTACCGGCATTTTACTGGTGGATTTTTATATTGTTCTCCTGCTGAGTATAATAAGCGCCGCAGTTGCATGGCTGCTGCTCCACAAGGCAATGGGCGCCCTTCACTATGAAGAGCTACTCTGAGGGACGCGCTCCTTTTCCACTGTAAACCCGGCTTGCGCAAGACTTTGTTCTGCCTGTTTTACATTCGTCTTTCCACGAATTTTCAGGCAGATCTTTCTCAGCCGGGGATGGATGCCCTGATTTTCCAGCCACTGGCGCATTTGTTCCTGCTCCATATAAATCCCCCTCTCCTTTACCACCCCGAGAAATTCTCCCGGAATACTCTCTGCCTCCTCTTCCTGCTCCCCTTCTGGAAGTACTTGAATCTCTACAACAAGAGAAGATAGATTTTCTCTGAGGATAACCTGCTGGCGTTTACTTACGGGATTTTCTCCTACATCCTGAAGCTGTTGAAAAAAATCTTCCCCCACTGCCAAAAGCGGTATATTTCCCAGATTTTTCTTCCCCGCTGACTGTATCACTGTCAGCGGATAGTCCTTCAGATCTACCCCCTGCAAAGAAGAACTTCCCCTGTATTCTTTTACTGATACAGAAATTTCTGTCTCCAGAACCGTCCAGAGACGCTCTACCCCCGGAAATTTCTTCATACTTTTCAATATTTTTTCTGTAATCTCTCCCTCTGGAAGTTCTGCCCACACCTGCCAGATCTGCTGTTCCTCTTTTTCTTCCATCACCAGATTTTTTCCCTGCCACAGAAGAAATAGGAAAGCGGCAAAAAACGGAAACATCCATATTATAAATCTTTTTTTACCCTTCATCACGACTCTCCCTTGCTCGTATATCTGCCAGAAGGTCTCTGTTCTTTTTCAATCTCCGCCCCTGTATCGTCAAAATCCCTGCAAACAAAACAACAAGCAGCACTAGGGAGACTGCCCACCACTGATTCGTCTCCTTTTTTTCTTTTTCCACTTTCAATTCCATGATCTGAGGCTTCTGGATCACTGTTGTGATCTCCTGTTCCTGGGTATACGTTTCTCCGAAAGCATCTTCATAAGTAAGCAGTAATTTTCCCGTAACAGAACCGTATTTTTCTTTCTCCTCCCCTTCCGTCTCCTCTCCGGCAGCTTTCATTTTTTTATTTCCCACATAAATCTTCATACTGCCGTCAAAGGATGCGCCTGCTTCCATGTTTCCTGCGAAAATACTTTCTACCGGGAATAATCCTTCTCCGGAAAGCTCTACCCGCACATTATACACCGGCGCTCTTCCCATATTTCGGATCTTAAGTCCCGCCGTAATATTTTCCAGCGCATAGACTTTTTCCGGAAGAGTAAAACCTTCCATCACTGCCTGTACGGACTGACGGACAGATACTCCTATCTGCTCCGTTCCCGTATAAGCAGTTCCTTTATCATTTTCATAGTCAAAAGCGAACTCCAGCGGAATATTCTTCTGTTCCGCCGCCGGCGATACCAAAAGGGTCGTGGAAAGCTCTATGGTTTCCTGAGGCGCCACGCTCTCGAAATAGAAGGACCCCGTCTGCAGCGCAATCGTATCCTCCCCTGCTTTTCCGGTAACTTTCAAATTACAGATTCTTTCTTCCCGGCTGCTGTTTTTGAATGTGAGCGTTATCTCTTTCTCTTCCCCTGCCAGTATGCTTTCTCCATTCAGCGTATTGGCAACAAGGAGCATCTTCGGCTGATGGGTTACTTCCTCTCCAGAGCTTTCTTCTCCCCCTCCGCCTGCTGAAAATCCCGCATCCATTCCGTTCACATCCTCCATGCTGTCTTCCTCCAAGAGCGGCTCCTGTTCCTCCGGCGGCAATTCCTCGGATTCTTCCTTTTGCGAAGGATCTTTGCCATCCGTTACCGTCACAAACACACGGTACTCCAGCCGAATTTCCTTCCCCTTTCGGTCATAACCCACTGCTTTCACAATTACAGGATAGGAACCATTGATCCGTTCTGGCTGCAAAGGAATGTCGCACTGATAAAGATACGTTTCCACCTGCTGATTTTCAAAAGTAAATACCTGTTTTTCCACCTGTTTCTGGTAGCTGGCATAAACAAACGGCGCCTGTTCCCCAAAATCCAGAGAAACACTGATCCGCGCATCCTTCAGTTCTCCACTGGAAGTAAAAGGAACTGTCAAATGTACCGTATCTCCCTCTATGCCAGGAAGATATCCCTGTGCAAACGAGGTGTTCATCTTCTCATATACATGCACTGTGTCCAATCCCAGATGAACCTTCTCTTCTTCCGGCTCCGGTGCAGGCTCTTGGGTAGGAGTTTGCTCCCCTGTGGGTATCGACTCTTCAGTGGGAACGGGTTCCCCTGTAGGTGCCTGCTCTGCCTCTATATCTGCCGCTTGCGCCCTTGTCAAATTCATCGGGCAGCTCCATGTAATTCCCCAGCAAACGAGCAAAATCGCTGCCAACCATCTTCTTTTTTTCATTTTCTTTCCCGCACCTCTCTCATCACGCCGCCGTCCATTTCAAAAACACGGTCGCACAATATTTTTATATCTTCGCTGTTATGACTTGCCAGAAGGATGGTTTTTCCCCTCCTTTTCTGTTCCAGCAAAATCTTTCTTATTTCTTCCACTCCATGGTGATCCAGACCGTTAAAGGGCTCATCCAGAATCAAAAGCTGAGGATCTTCCATAATTGCCTGTGCAATCCCCAGACGCTGGCGCATCCCCAACGAATATTTTCCCACTGGTTTTCTCATATCCGGGTCAAGTCCCACCTTTAAAAGTACCCGGGTGATATCTTCCCGGCTGAGCTTCCCCCGCAGGTTCGCCAGAATTTCCAGATTCTTTCTGCCGCTTACATTTACCAGAAATCCCGGCGTCTCTATGATTACTCCCAGACTCTCTGGAAAATCCACCTCCTGTCCCACGTATTTTCCTCCCACCAAAACACTGCCGCCGCTCACCGGCAAAAATCCGCAGATACATTTCATCAGAACTGTTTTTCCGGAACCATTATTTCCCACGATCCCATACACTTTTCCTGTTTCCATCTTCCAGTCCAGCTCTTTTAACACCTCTTCCTCCCCAAAAGTTTTCCGCACCTTCTTTAATTCTATATAATATTCTCCCATCACAGTTCCTCCAGTCCTTTTTCCAGTGCTGCGCCATGCAAGAGCAGAAGGAGCATCCAAAAAAGTATCAGAAAGATCCACAGCCCTCTCTGCCCACTCCCCCAGAACGCTTCTCCCCGAATCCACTCGCCCGGGTCCACACAGTACAGATTCTCCAGATATCTCTCCCGAAGAATCATCAACGCAAAATACGTCACAAAAGGCAGCCCCATTCCCAAATACACCGAATTACTCCATGCCCCGCAGGCTCCGCCAAGGCTTGCCATACCGGAAGTGACAAGACAAACCCGGGCAAGCAAAGTCACATATTCTGTCACCAGTTCTTTTGAGAGGGAAAATACTTCCTCCTTCCAGAAAAAAAGCAAAAAAAAGAAGAGGGTCTGCAAAAAAGAAGCGATTATCCAAACCAAAATCCCCGACAATGCCGTCATCACACTCCGATCCATGCAATAAAATCGTTTCCCTTTTCGAATGATCAGAGACCGCAAAAAATTCCCCTGCTTTTCTTTCAGATATTCCTCTCCCCAGGGAATCACTGCCGTAACAGGAATGAGAAACAAAACCACTCTGGACTTTAAACTGTCTTTTGCAAGCTGCAGAAAAGTTCCGGAAGCAAATACCGTATCTTTTTTCCACTCTGGCCAGGCAGTCCCCAAAAATAATCCGGCTGTTGCCACAAAAACGGCAATCCAAAACTGTCTGGATCGTATCATCCTTTGAAAATCCATCTCATCCCTGCCCTCCAAGAAATGTAAAGTTGTATTTTTTCAGCGTCCGGTAAGACAGAAAACAGATCACTCCCAACAGTACTGAAAAAATCCCCAACGACTGTCCCACCGATGGAAGATTATCATAACCAAAATCATGAAGTCCATAAACTGCCTGATTCAGAGGACTGATCCACCCCACAATACTCCTGACCCGATACATCTCATTTTTTTCCAGCCCCAAAAGCTTTCCCAGCACATTAGGATCCAACAAAAATCCATAAAAACTGTAACCAATCCCCAGAAGCATCCCATACTTCTTCCCCAGCAGAAGATTTCCTAACAAAACCAAAAAACCCAGCGTAAGGGAATACCCCATCATCAAAAGCGCTGCTTGCGCCATACATCCGTAAGGACTGATACTCCCCATCACCTTCACTGTGGAAGGAACCTGCAGCTTCTCTCCCATCTGGGAATATCCCAACATAGCCGCCGTTTCACTCCAGAGATTGCCTGGAAAACTATATTTCATACACAAAAGAATCGTCACGATAAGCACAAAACCTATATACAGCGCTGTAACCATTCCAATATAAACAAACTGAGCCGCCAGCCACTTTTTCTTACTCATTCTCAAAAGATAAAAAGGCGTGAATGCACTCAATTTGGGAAGATCAGAAAACAAAAAGATCAAAAGCAGCGATACAAGAAGAATCGAAGTAGAATCCCCAAAGGTCCAGATAAAGGGTTCTGCCGCCTGCATAGAACTGTCATAATACTCTGCCACCTGAATCACTTTTCCACTCAGAAGAAAACATACGATCACACTGAGCAAAAACGTGATCACCGTTCTGGGATTTTTAAAAAATCCCAGAAAATTGTAATCTACTGCCGCCCGAATCTGTCTCATATCAATACCCCAGACTTCTGTTAATCACCGTACCATCTGCCGCATTGATGGTGAGAAAGCTATAATCCGGTTGGCAGACGGAAATATCCATGGTTTCTCCCTCTATCGTCGTTTTTCCCGTTTCTGTTCCAAAAAAATCCCATACTGGAACTAAAATTCCACTGGCAGAATCTGCTCCCGGATCATACACTCGCATATAGCCCAACGTTACCCGATCAATCTGAAGGTTCACGGTTCGATCTTCTCCCATATCTGCGTTCTGGATCTGGATCATCTGTTCAAAAATTTTGGCAATCTCCGAAAATGGCTTCATCTCCACATTTTCCACCTGTTTTTCTCCCACCTGATACAGATTCAGAATCTGAACGTATTGAAGTCCTTCCTGATTTACGAGAATCTCTACTTTCTCGTATGCCCACGTTTCCTGCGTGCTCTCCATAGACTCCAGATTTCCCCCATAATTCATCTCACTGGTAACCGGAAATCCGTCCAGATCTCTCGTATACGATACCAGATAACCTGCCGGAGCCTCTTTGTAAGAAGTAGTTTCATTGATTGACGGTGTCGCAGAAGTTTTCAGAGCCAAATTTACTTCCTTTGCAGAAAAATCCGTAAGTCCCATATTCTGCAGATACGCATCCGCCTGCTGCACCGCTTCCTCTTTGCTGATCCCGGCTCTCTGTTCCGCTTCCTGGCGTGAGGGAAGCTCCATCTCTTCTGGCACCTCTCCACCATATAAACTATCATTCCACATTCCACTGCCTGCGATCTCTCCATCTGCAACACGTATCGCTTCTATATGCATATGGTCTCCTGCTCCCTCTTTTAATTTATACTGGTAAACACTCCCATCCATCTCCACTGCTCCGCTAAAATATCCCTCCTCAGATATGGCAGGAGAAACCACCTCCCTGACTTTCTCTTCCGGCGCGCTCTGATAAGTCTCTTCCCAGCTGTCGATCTCTCTCTGAAGGCTGTACACTTCTTCTGGATCATAAGCTTCTCCCGATGCATCCATTGCCGCCAGATACCCGTAAGGATCCATATTTCCTTCCGCCTGATACTTCTTCAGTTCCTCCAACTTCGCCAGAGCCTCCGCCTTCGTCGTCTGAAAATACTGATTCCCATCATACATCGGCTGATCTCCAAAAAGTCCTTTGGTGATCTGGGTAATAATGGTTTCATCAAAAGGAAGCTGTCCCACCTTATAGATGCCTACCTGTTCCACATCCGGTACCTCCACCCGGGCATCACAGCTTAAATGAAAAGTTCCATCCCCGGACTGGTTGTCTGCCGTATAAGTATCTGGCACCTGAAGTCGTTTGGCAAGCGTATTTTCCTCTGCCCCTTCTGTCTCCTTTTCCTGCCTGCTTTCTTCTGCTTCTTTATAATTTTCCATACTTTGTCCGTTTTTCTTTTTTACTACAGCGTCTTCAGGAGTTTCCGCACAGCCGGATGCCAACACAAAACACAGCGCTGCCGCCAGTAAAATCTTTTTCCTCATACCTGTTATATCCTCCTCGTCTTTTGCTGTAGCCATTATACCTGCTTTCCTGTTTCCAAATCCTCGCCTTCCTGTAACCAATCGGTAAACAATCCTGCTCGAAACCCTTTACCCGGCAAATTTTCCATAAATAATTCTCCCTCATGAATCCGGGCAATCTGCTCACATAAAGATAATCCCAGTCCTGCTCCCCCTTCTTTTCTTGCCCGGGATTTGTCCAGCATATAAAACGGTTCCGTGATCTTTTTCCATTCCTCTCTCGGAATACCGGGACCTTCATCCACCACAAACAAGCCTTTTCTGCTACCCTCCAGCCGTATTTTTCCGCCCACTGGACTCACCTTACAGGCATTATCTGCCAGATTTATAAAAAAACTGGTCAAAAGATCCTCATCTCCCCAAATCCACAGCCCCTTAGAAACTGTCACCTCCAACTGCAGTCCTTTTTCCTTTAAACGCCAGGAAATCGTTTCCTTCACTTCCTCAAACACCTGCTCTACCGAAAGCTTCTCTCTCTCCACTTTCACGCCCTCCCACAGGCGGGTAAGTTCCAGCATTTTCGCCGACAAACGGGAAAGTCTTTTACTCTCTTTTTCTATATAAGTCAGCGCCTTCTCCTGTTTTTCCGGTGAAAGTGAAAGGCGCTGCAAGGTCTGGGCATATCCCTGAATGGCTGTCATCGGTGTTTTCAGCTCATGAGCCAGACTTCCCAACAACCTTCTCTGCTTCTCATTTTCCTCCGCCAACTCCTGAATATGCATTTCCACCCGATCTGCCATATGATTAAACGCCTGAGAAATTTCCCCGATCTCATCCTTTCTCACTACCGGAAGTCTCTCCCGATAATTTCCCTGAACAAATCCATCCGCTGCCGTTTTCAGCCGATATAGGGGTCGTAAAATCTGTCGAATCACCAAAGAAAAAGTCACCAACAAAAAGATGCAGAGAATACAGGCCCCTGCCATTCCTCGCCAGAAGATCTCCCGAATCTGTTCAAATGTGGAAGTAACCTCCCGATAATGAATCAACTGGTATCCCCGAGTATCAACCAGAAAAATCAAAAACTTTTTCTGATCCATGGATTCCAAAAGCGCCCTGCTTCTATCTCCCGGATCGTCTTCCATTTTCTGCTTTTCTTCCATCTTTTCCTGAATTTTTGCCAGATCAAATTCATATGGCGTTGAATTAAAAATCTCCTTTCCCTGGTAATAAAGAACTGTACTTTCCGACAGATCACTGACAAAGGACGCTTTCCCCAAAAAAACTGCTCCCTGCGCAGTCAGAGGACTCTGTCTTGCCAATCGTGTACCAAATTCCTCCGTCTCTCTTTCCAGACGGTCCCACTCCTGCTGTCTGATAACTTCCACCATACCGGTCCGCATATCTCCCAAAAGCCACAAAGAAAAAATCTGAGAAAACAGAAACAGAAAGCTCACAGCCGCCAATGATATTTTTGTGGAAAGTCTCATATGCTACCCCTCCAATCTGTATCCAATCCTCGGTACCGTTTTTATCACATCCTGAAATCCCAGTTTTTTTCGGATTCTTCCTACATGGACATCAATCGTTCTCGTTTCCCCTTCAAATTCCACTCCCCAGAGAGCATTCAGCATTTGCTCCCGGGAAAGCGCTACGTTTTTATATTTTGCCAGAAGCAAAAGGCAGTCAAATTCCATGGGCTTAAAAGGAATCTCCTGACCGCCCTTTTTTACAATCCTCTGCTGGGGGAAAATTTCCACATCCCGGATGCGAATATACTCTTCCACTCCATGCTTCCTCATCAGCACTTTTTCTATCCGAACCAGAAGCTCCAGCATCTCAAAAGGTTTTACCAGATAATCCTCTGCCCCTGCCTTAAGTCCCCGAATCTTACTTCCCAGATCACTTTTTGCTGTAAGAAAAATCACCGGAATCCGAGCTTCGCGAAGTTCCGGCAAAAGCTCAAACCCATCCTTTCCCGGCAGCATCACATCTAAAATGGCAAGATCATAAGCGGAATTTTCTTTCAGATGACTGCTCACTCTGCCCCCATCAAAAAAAGGCACCGGATGATACCCCACTGCTTCCAGATTCATACATATCAGATCATTGATCGCTTCTTCATCTTCTATTACCAGTATATCTGCCTGCATAACATTCTCCTTCTTCTGCACTTTAACGTTCTTTCATTCTATCATAAAATCAAAGAGGCGTTTGTAACGATATTGTAAACAAAGAATTATGGTATAAAAAAAGATGCCACATCAGTAACTATGCGGCATCCTTCCTATTACATATTTGGGTTATTTCCTTGAATCTTCATCTTCTTGCCAGAAAAAGCAATTCCTAGTTTTAAAATATCTTCAATTCCCTCTTCCCGCATCTCCAGATCATATCCCCGATCATCAATTTGCGCTCTTGCCTTTTTCGCCAAATTTTCCAGAGACGTTTCATCCAGATTCTTCTTCCATTTTAATTCTATGATAATTCCTGGATATTTTTTTCCTCTTGGAATCAGACTGTTATCATATCTCCCTTCTCTGGACTCTCTATTAGATTTTATTTTATATTGGTTATCCATCAGCGCAATCAATCCCAGAATCAATCTGTGATAGAAAGATTCTGCCCCTGCGTCATAATCTCACTTTTATAAACTGCTGAAATCTCCCGATTAGGAATAGACACTTCGCATAAGTACGCTCCATCTGCCTGCAGTTCTTTTCTGGGAGCTTTTAAATATCCAGCCGTCAGAAGCAGGCTATAAATATTAGCCGGATCTTCAGAAAGCGATCTATACACTACATTCTGATCTATTTTTGCAATGACACATTCACCCTGCAAAAGTGCGTAAAGTTTTTCTGTAATATCTTCTGTTGCTATTTTCAAAACATTCTCAAGTACTTCATTCCTCCCGGTATTTACCCAATAGGGCTGAGGAATGCAACCTCTGGCAACATAATTGATTACCGACCATGGATTATAAATCTCCGTATTTCCAAAAAGATAACCGTCATACCACTCTCTAAGTTCCTTTTCCTTATCAGAAACTCCATAATATTCCAACATATTTTGCACTTCTGATTCTGTAAAACCAAAAAAGCAATCATAAGACTCATCCATTACAGAATTAACTGTTAAATTATTTAATCCGCTGAAAATACTTTCCTGCGCAATCCGAAGAATCCCTGTCAAAAATCCATAAGAAAGATTCTTGTTATCCTTAAATGCTCCTGAAAAGAAATTTCTCATAAATCCGATAATCTCATCATAAAAATCCTTGGAATACCCTTCCTGAATCGGCGTATCATATTCATCAATAATAACAATAGGCGCTCTTCCATAATATTCCGTAAGCATCTTTGATAACTTTTCCAGTGCAGACGTCAGCTCAACCTCCGTTGCAACTCCATCCAGTATTTTTGAAAAAAAATCCTTTTCATACTTCTGCAATTTTTCACTTTTATAAAGTTCTTGATGTCTTCCATATTCCGCCTGTAAAAGACTACGAATTTTATCAAGCGTTGCTTCCCATGAATCGAACTTCACATCTTTAAAAGTAAGAAATATCACGGGATACTTTCCTTGATGCGAACGATAGATATCACCACATTTCCAAATTTCTTTGTCAACAAAATACCTACTCGTATCTTCCTCTGAAATCTCAAAAAAGACTCTCAGCATATCCATATTTAAGGTTTTTCCAAAACGCCTCGGTCTGGTAAATAAGGAGACTAACGGTTTTTGATCCAAAAACTCTTTGATCAACAACGTTTTATCGACGTAATAATATTCCGCTTGTGCGCGCACATAATCTGAAATTCCTACAGGAAGAGGTTTTAATTTTCTCTTCACCTGACTTTTCATAGAATGTATATTCATCAGCACTCATCTCCAATCCTAGCGATCACTTTCTTCTGTCCCTTATTATAACGTATCTTCGCCAGAATAGCAATGAAGTCGTTTCACTTCAGCAGCGCCGATACCTCCTGATCTCCCACCAGATACAGTTCATGCAGCGCCCGGGTGATCGCCACGTACAAAAGCTTTGCTTCCCGGGCATTTTCGCCGTAATGTTCCGTGTCCGGTTTCCACAGAATGACTGTATCAAACTCCAGACCTTTTGTGAGCGCTACCGGAAGCACCATAACGCCATTATGAAAATCCGTATTTTCTTCTATCTCGAGGATCTGTCGCACCGTTCGGGCGTCCTCCTCATCCCGGCAGACCACCGCCACCGTTTCAAAACCCTTTTCTAATACCTGTTGTACGGTACTTTCAAGTAATGCCGGAAGTTTTTCCTCTGTTTCTCGGCAAATCTGCACCTTCTGTCCATGGCGGATCACCGGCTGGATCTTATAACTTCCCTGAGAAGCTTTCTCCAGAACCTTTCCCGCACATTCCGATATTTCAATGGTATTTCGGTAACTTTTTGCTAGGAGACGGAAGCCGTCATTTTCCTTTGCAAACATCACGCGCTTCAGCCCTTCCCAGTCATTCATCCCCGTCTCATAACGGATATTCTGGGAAACGTCTCCCATAATTGTAAAATAACAGTCGGGAAGAAGCTGTTTCATGACATAGTATACCATCTCACCAAAATCCTGCGCCTCATCGATAATGATCTGGCTGAATTCATCCACATCTTTCTTCATCAAAATCCTTTTCCAGATAAGGGCCAGCGCCGCAGCGTCATAGAGATCAAATTCCCCTTTTCTTAT
>HF995414.1:17455-39062 GCA_000432335.1 Firmicutes bacterium CAG:646 | reverse complement strand
TGTCGCCGTCCAGTCAGAACCTTCCTCCTGTCCTTCCATCTGACGAAGAAATGTTTCATACAACTGTACTTCCGTCCATTTGTATCGGGAAGAATCAAAATATTTTTTATACTCCTGCAGCTTGCTTTTCCGAAAGTTTTCATCCCTCTCTGTACACAAAAACTTTATCCGGGATGCAATTCTCTGATTGAGAAGTTTTTCTAATTGATAGAGAGACATCTGCGGATTTCTCTCACGGGTTTCCAGCATATCCTCTTTGGAGAGAATACATTTTAACTGCCTGTCCATTATGCTCTCCGTCTGCAGATGTCTGTCCTGCCATTCTTTTAAAAACTCTTCCAATCGTGTCACAAACTGTAGCTTACTCTTCACCGGCGCCTGTCTGTCATCCGCTATGACCCGGTATTTCTTTTTCCATGCTCTTCCCATCAAATAGGGAAAAAATACATCCATCCGCATCTGCCGCACATGATTCACTTCCAGTTCCGGCAGACCGCTGCTGATATAATTCAAAAGTGTATCGCTGCTTCCAACGATACAAAATTCCGATGGTTTATACCGGTCTTCATAGTTGTACAAAATATAGGAAATTCTATGAAGCGCCACGGTGGTCTTCCCGCTTCCTGCCACTCCCTGAACAATAATATTCTTAAACGGCGTATCGCGGATGATTTCATTCTGCTCTTTTTGAATGGTGGCAATAATGTCTCCCAGCACTGCCTCTTTATTCTGGGACAAATATTTTACCAGAAGTTCGTCGTTTGCCGCCACATCATCGTCATAATATCCCAGAAGTTTTTCTCCCTGAATATCATACGTCCGCTTTTTCTCCAGCACAACTTCCACAGGCTCGCTTCCCGGCACCGCATAGCTTCCCTCTCCCAGCTCATTTTCATAATATACGCTGGATACCGGAGCTCTCCAGTCTACAATCACCACATCATCAGCATTTCTTGTAACCCCGTGTTTTCCGATATAGCGGCTTTCGTATCCTCCAAAGGTTTTATCCTCATAGTCTACCCTTCCAAAATACGCTTTTTTCAGCGCCGACCGGTTTTTTCTCAGGGCATTTTCCGTATGTTCCAAAAGGTTTTGTCCCGCAGTCAGCTGACCGTACGAGTCACCTTCCCCTTTTTTCACCGCCTGAAACAATTCTGTCACTTCCCTGCGGTACAATTTTTCTTTTTCCTCATACCGCTCGATATTCTCCCGAATGATTTCCAGACATTCCTGAAGATGCGTCTCTTCCCTTTGTCTCTCCTGTTTTTTCTCCATACTCATGTTCTTTTCCTGATTTTTTATTCCATCCAATGTTCTTTCGTCTCTTCTGCTTCCTCTTCGTCCTCTTCCGGTCTCCATGCCTGTCCGAACTTTACATCTTTAAAGAGAGCCGCAAGTCCGGTAATCTGTTTCAGACGAAGCACCTCATCTTTATCCATTCCCAGATGTTTGCAGATCCAGGCATCGGAGCGTCCCAGTTCCTGCAATTCTTTTACAATATTACTCATCAAATTGACATCATGCGTACCGCGGGCTCTGTTGTGACGAATCGTACTTGCCATTCTCTGATCCAGCGGTTTGTCGATCACCGATACGGGCATCATCCCTTTTTCTCGGTCATAAATATCCTGATGCTCCAGCATCACCCGATACCGATGGAATCCGTCTACGATAATATAAACATCCTTTTCTTTACTGTAATAACAGACGATAGGCATCGTATATCCATCTGCCTTGATACTTTCATACAAAAGTTTCATCTCCGGCGGAGCAACCGCATTGGGATTGTACGTATTTGCCACGATTTTTTCCACCGGCACTGCGATCACATGATATACAGGACTTACATAACTCATATTTCCATATCCTCCACGCTCTTATATTTGCTTCTGATGATATCAACCCTTTTCTGCTGTTCTCTGGTAAGTCCAAACCCCATAAAACGACAGTTGTGATCGTTTTTCAGAATACAGTAGCACATCCGTTTCCAACTGGGAATATCCTTGGTAGAACGGATATCGTCGGTATCATCAGGAATTTTCTCCGTAAAAATGATCCGGGATTTTTTCTTTAACGTATAATTCGATACGCCGTTTCTCTGAATCTTATATCCATGATCCAAAAGCTCCTGAATCGTATCTTCATCCAATCCGCCCCCCGTATTATGCCAGAAATGAATGGATGTATTAAATTTTTTTATGTAATTATTCCGAATACGCGCTGGAAGAGTATCCAGAAGAAAAATGGTATAAGATTTCCATGTATGTCCCTCCGGAAGCGTGACATTTCGATATCCCATAGCCTTCGTCCGTCCATAAATGCTGGCAAAATTAGCTCCTCTCACACGCCCTACCAGGTTCACCCATACCTGGGGATCGATCACTCGGTAAAGATTCAGAGAATCCTTTGAATAGTCGTTAAACGGAGAAGCCACACGCATCTGAGATACCTTTAATCCGGCTTTATAATACAAATCATACAGTTGGTTATAATCGTAATCAAAAAGATAATTGGCATGCCAGATATCCTGATGCCCCCAGTCATACAGAGGTGACGCTGCCCAGACATCTTTAAACTGCGGACTGATCCAGCACTCGCCTTTATACCCGCTTTGCATATTTAAAAACCCACTGTACCTCTGCATGGACTCATCTGCGCGCATTCCCAGAAGACAGACGGTTTTTCCCCCTCCATGGGCCATCCGATACCACCTTCCAAACTGTTTTGCAAGGTCTTCCTGATGCATCCGATAGTGATACGTAGTAATCGGATTATTTTCCAGATTGATCACATATTCCTTCTCCGGCATCGGGCGCACCCAACTCTCTTTTTTCTTATCATCCCACGGATACCAGTACATCTCATAACTGCTCACCGCCGTTCTGGTTGCCATGGGAAGACAAACCCAGTACGGCTCTACCTGATCTTTGATTCTCTCAAAAGTTCGTTCTATATATTCTGAAGTCACGGTATACTGCGCCTCAAAATCCTGATGAAATACTCCCAGTTTTTTTTCAGGAAAATACTTATTTCTATAATCCAATACCAGATTTAGCAGTAAACCGCTGTCCTTTCCACCGGAAAATGAAATGAAAATATGATCGAACTCTTCAAAGATCAGCTTCATCCGACGTAAAAATGCATCGTATACATTTTCTTCCATATATTCTCTTTTCAAGCAAACCCCTCCTGAAATTACCATTTTTTTCCAATAGTCACGGTTTACAATTTAGCACATTACCTGACATTTTTCAACAGAAGGAGACAAAAAAGAAGCTTCCCCACAGAATTCTGCAAGAAAGCTTCTCATGTTATAAAATACTGTTTACTCTATGGTAAATCTCTTTTCAAAATCTATTTTGACTGCGGTATTATCCGTCTCTTTCATCCGGTTACAAAGCTTGTCAAAGGAAAACAGGCGCATCTCATCAGAAAGCAGAATACCTGTATTCGGCAGTTCCCCCGCCAGAATTTTTCTCTTCTTTTCTACCCACGGGGAATAACAATGAAACAAAATCTGCTGCGCTTCTTCATCAAATTCCATAGCAGAAAGCCACCCATTTCCACCGTAAAGATCAAATTGATAATTTGTTACCACGTCGATCACCATATGCCCATAATCATTTTCAAAGGTATCTACCCAGCGATCTTCAATATGACCGCGCACCGTCATAAATACCTGATCAAAAGGTTTTACATACGTTTCCATTTCCTCATTAAAATGGGAAAAGATAATCGTAGGATTCTCCCGATGGGTACGCAGCACTTGCAAAACCCATTCCTTATCTGCTTCCAGATCTTCCGGCTCCCAGGGCAGGGACAAAAACAGATATTCATAAGAACCGGCGGAACGAATCATATAGCTGGAGATTCCGGAAGGTCCCGTCCCCTGATATCCCTCCATATTCTCGTAACGGTTTCCGCCAAAATATTTTTTATAGGCAGCATTGTCATGATTTCCATCTGTAACCAGATAAGAAATCCCTGCCTGATCCAAAATGGAAAATGCCTGATCTGCCCGCTGATATTCCCTCTCCGTTCCATCCTGACTCAGATCTCCCACACAAAGCGTCATGGCGATATGATACTTCTCACGGTTATCACGAATCCATTCCATCTGAGCATCTACAATCTCCGGTTTATATTGGGTCTGGTACTGGGGATCTGGAATATTGACAAAGGTATAATTTTTTTGATGCGCAAGCGCCGGATAAGGTTCATTATCCCCCGGAATATCATAACGCTCATCTGCACTGCACTGCTGCACCAGATATTCAGAAACATCCAGCAGCCCACAGGACATCCTGATTTCCTGAATGAATCCCCGGAAAATCGCATCTCCGCAGGCAGCCTCGGAAAAAGTCTCCGCTTCACTCCAATAAGAGGTTCCAACAACCCAGCCTCTCTGATCTCCTGTATTCAACGTGCAAATTCCCGCTTGTTTCTGGAAGGTATTACATCGCTGTACCTGTACTCCGTCTACGATCATCACGGTACTTTCCCCGTCATTTTTAATCACCACATAATGCCATTTTTCATACTGAACACCCCCTGCATCTGACCAGGTTGTAGGATTGTCCAAAATTTCTCCGTTATTCACAGTCCAGGGATTCCACTGCATTTCGCCTGACTCCGATACACTTAAACCGCCATTCGATTCCGTTTCTCCCCCCTGCATCCCTGCCAGTTTTCCGGTACCTTTCTGTCCCAGAATCCCAGACCAGTCGCAAATCTCAGCCGGCAGTTTTAAAATAATCTCCATCGTATAACCCTGGCAAAATTCTTCTTCCTGCAGAGGCACACCCGGCGCTGTTTCAAAAAAAGCGCCTGTTTTCTTTCCTGCTCCCGTGTCTTTCGGCGTAATCCAAAGACACTGTGTCTCGGAATCTCCCTCTATATTATCAGCAGGAAAACTTATATAAGAAGATACCGCTTCTCCTTCTGGAACTCTGTCTGTATTCAGACGCAAATTATTTCCATTGCCGGAAAGATCCTGCAATACCAGATTTTTTTCCGCCAGACTTCCTTCTTTAAAATATCTGGAATCAAACTTCCAGTGCGCTACCACATGAGCTGTCATCTTACTTTTCTCTGTCATTTTCTGTCTCTCTACTCTTTTCTTTCGTCTTTTTTATTTCTGATTCTGTAAACGTTTTTTCCTCACCCACATTCCAACGATAACACCTGCAGAAAGCAGGAAGGAAATCAAGGCAAGATTCCCCTGCATTCCATTTTGATCTCCTGTCTCAGGATTTGTCCCCTGAGAAGACGTCTGTGGCGTTGGTTTCGCTGTAGATGTTGGTTTCGCTGTAGGTGTTGGCTGAGCTGTAGGGGTCGGTGTTACAGTAGGTTTCGTATCTTTTCCCTCATCCTCCGGTGTTGGTGTCGGACTTGGTGTTGGTGTCTCAACTGCCGCACTGTTCTTAAACAGTTCTATCGCCTCGGATAACGCCTGCAGCGCCGCTCTCATTTTTTCATTTAATTCTTCCAGCTTCTCTGTCGGGGTTACGGAAGTAATGGAATCATATTCCTCGTAACATACTTTTGCTGCATCTATTTTTTCCTGCAAAGCTTTCCGATCTGCATCGCTATACTGAAGTTCATTGGCGTTAGAAAGCAATTCTTCTGCTACACGAATTTCCTCGGAAAGCTTTTTTGCCCTCTCCTCTAACTCTTTCGTAGAAACGGTGGATTCCGGGAAACGTTCCTGAAAATTCATATCCACGGTCATATTATCCGTAGCCTTTACATGATTATTCAGCTTATCAAATGGAAACAGGTGCATTTCGTCGGAGAGCAGAATGCCGTTATTCTCCACTTCTCCATTCAAAATCTTCATTTTCTTCTCCACCCATGGAGAGTAACTGCGGAATCTGATCTGATTGGCATTTTCATCAAATTCCATGGTAGAAAGCCATCCATTTCCTCCATACAAATCAAACTGAAAGTTTGTCACTACATCAATCACCTGATGTCCAAAATTATTTTCAAAACTATCTACCCAGCGATCTTCGATATGACCGCGCACTGTCATAAATACCTGGTCGAAAGGTTTCACAAACGTATCTACCTCTTGATTAAAATGTGAAAAAATAATCGTAGGATTCTCTTTGTGCGTATTCAGTACATCCAAAATCCATGCTTCATCTGCTGCAAGATCCGTCGCTTCCCATGGAAGAGAAAGGAACAAATATTCATAGGATCCCGCACGAATGATAGAGTAACTGGAAATGCCGGAAGGTCCTGTTCCCTGATAGCCCAGGTCTCCTTCATAACGGGAACCACTAAAATATTCCTTAAAACGTTCCCCATCATGATTGCCATCTGTGACAAGATACGGCATATTCGCTTCATCCAAAATACGGAATGCCTGATCTGCCAGCTGATATTCTCTCTCTGTATCGTCCTGCGTTACGTCCCCCACACAGATAGCCATTGCGGTATTCAGCCGTTCCCGATTATCACGAATCCATTCCATCTGAGCATCAAGGATCTCCGGTTTGTACTGGGTCTGATACTGAGGATCCGGGATATTTACAAACGTATAATTATTCTCTCCTGCCAGATCTTCGTATGGATCATTATTTCCAGCAATGTTGTAACGATCATCCACCACATGCTCCTGTACCAGATACTCTGACGGATCGATCACTCCACGAGACATGCGGATTTCCTGAATGGAACCCTTAAAAATAGCATCTCCGCAGGCGCTTTCTGAAAAGCTCTCCGCTTCACTCCAATAGGCAGTTCCCACAACCCAGCCTTTCTCACCTCCCACATTCAGGGATTGAATACCTACCTGTTTCTGAAAAGTATTACATCGCTGCACCTGGATTCCATCTACGATCATCACAGTACTGTGACCATTATTTTTGATTACTATGTGATGCCATTTATCCGGCTGAATTCCTCCCGCATCGGACCAAGTGGTAGGATTATCCTTAATTTCTGTATTATTCGTAGTCCAGGGATTCCACTGTAATTCCCGGGAACCGGAAATATTTAACCCTCCGTTGGATTCCGGTTCTCCTCCTTGCATCCCTGCCAGCTTTCCTGTTCCTTTCTGTCCGAAAACAGAAGACCAGGCAGATACATTATACGGAACTTTGATGATTGCCTCAATCGTATAACCTTCTGTAAACTCTTCTTCATTCATGGGCGCTTCTGTAACCGTTTCAAAAAATGCGCCTTCCTTTTTATTTCCAGAGGACGGTCCCATCTGAAGACTTTCTGTTTCTGCTGCTCCGCTGATACTGTCGATTCCAAAACTCATATAGGAAGCGGCATTCTGACCTTGCGGAACTCTCTGGGTATTCAACTGCAGATTATTTCCATTTCCTGACGCATCCCAAATTACCAGATCATTGGTTGCCAAACTGCCGGACTTAAAATAATCGGAATCAAACTTCCAGTCCACCACTATGTTCGGTGATACAGAATCTGGGATAAAATCATTTCCTTCTGCCATCACCCCTGGAATCTCATCTGCTCCTGAATCCGGAAGATTTTCCTGTCCCTCCTCTGGTGCAGTCTCTGGAATCTCTTCAACTTCTCCCGGCTGTTCCGGTATCGGTTCTGTCTGCATTTCTTCTGATCCAGAAGTATTCTCAGAAGAAGTTTCCCCCGATACACTGCCCGAAATTTCTTCCGAAACAACTGCTGCCATTGCTGTCTGAGACAGAAGACTGGCAGCTACCATGGTACTAACAAAGGCTTTTAATACTCTACGCTTCATGTTGTTCCCCCTTGTTCTATTTTTTTTCATCATAACAAGGAAGCTATCGGTCTACAATGGACGAAACTCTCAAAAGTAGTGGACTTTTTTATCCATCCTCCTATGCCAAAAGACGTTCCACCATCTCCCGATCCACCTGAACACTGGAAACCTGATCCACTTCGATCTGATACAGGGCATTTGCCGCAATATGCTCCGCCGCCTGCTCCAGATCCCGGATTCCACTGGTACCCTGATACAGCTCCATCACTGCATCCAAAGCGCCTTCTGTCATAGAAAATTCTTCCTGCCGAAGTCCCATTCTTTTTAACACTTTCGGCATGGCATAGCGGGAAAAAATCACTTTCTTTTCTTCCGTGGTATAATCTGGAATATCGATCACTGCAAACCTTGACATCAGCGGCGCGCTGATCTTTTCTTTATCGTTTGCCGTTGCAATAGGATATACCCCTCCTGTAGGAATCATACATTCCATATAATTGTCGGTAAATCCCAGATTATCCAAAAGTGTCAGAAGCACATCCGCCGGATTGCCGTTTCCTTTACCGGAAGACGCTTTGTCCAACTCATTGATCACTACTACCAGATTCGACTCTCCCGCCATGGAAAATGCTTCCATAATAATTCCCGGCTTGGCGTTTGCATAGATCCGCGAGCTTCCTGTAAGCTGCTCCGGATCGTTGATGGAACTCATATCCAGCGTTGTCCAGGGCAGTTTCAGAATGCGCGCCACCGCATAAGCGATCTGGGATTTTCCCGTTCCCGCCGGTCCACACAATAAAAGCCCGTAGGCGGGAAGCGTATGAGTACGATTGATCTGTATGATCGTCTCCATAATACGCTGTTTCACCTTCTCCATCCCGTACAATTCTTCATCCAGAATTTTTCTCGCTGCCACCGGATCGATGGACTCAAAGTAATTATTTTTCCACTGAATATTTAACATCATGGACAGCGCTCTCTGGGCATGTCTCTTTTCTTCCGGGGAAACCTCATGGGAACGGGCCACCGCCAGATTCCGCCGCGCCCAAAGCCGGATATTATCCGGTATGGTCTTTCCTGCACAATTCATAAAATCCGTAAGACTCTGCAGGCTGGTCAGTTTCATGCTGTCTCCGTCCTCAGCGCTGTCCTCATCCATCTCTTCCTCACCCATTTCCGGAACACTGCTGGAGAGCAATCTTTCGATCATAAACTGAAGAAATCCGTCTTTCGCAGAAAGCTTCGTCCCCGCCGCCCCTGCAAGTTCCCGGATTTTGTATACTGCATATCCATCCTCCCGATTTTCTCCTGACAGCCGAACATGAATATGATTTTCCCCCAACCATCGGATCAGACTGACAAAACGGGCGTCAATCTCCAGAATATCGGAACAAAAAGTTCCATCCTCTTCCTTAAATTCAAAAGCAGTGCGCACATTCTGATTGGTAAAAAATCCGCCGGAATGATGCTTCCACTGTCGGGTCTTGTGGTCTAAAAGCAAGATAGGTCTTTCCACAGTCGCCGCATCACCGCCGGAATATCTCACCGTATAAGTACATGCTCCTTCTTCTTTTTTCTCTGACATGGTATTACTAAAATCAAAAACTGGCATAAAATCTTCCTCCTCTATGGTAAATCAATCAACCGATACGGTTCTATGGTAAAGTCCCCTTTCCGGTCAACCGTGATCAGCGTAGCGCCTCTTTGTTTCGTATCTTCTTCAATCCCCGGCATGGCAAGGTAATCAATACTGTACCCGTACGTCAGCCGGATACCCCGATATTCTACGGAAAGATTATTATAATGATCATGACCGCAGAACATGGCCTTGGTACTTCCCAGCCTTTCCGCCGTATCGAACAGGGAACTGGGATATTGAGAACAACAGATCTTATCGATCATCGTCTCCCCAATCTCTCCATAATAATAAGTTACCCGGGGATCTCCTTTTTCATATAGCTCATACGCTTCTTTGTACTCCTGCAGCGGGATATGGAAAAACAGCATAGACGGAATCGTATATCCCTCTTGTTCGGACAAACGCCGTACCTGCTTTTCATACCACGCCACCTGATCCTCGTGGATATAGTCATATTCATTTAATTCTCCCCCGGGAATATAATCGTTGGAATCCAGCAAAAACAATGCCTGCATCAGACTCCCATCCTCTCCCCGGATCTCGATCAGCTGATTGCTCCGTCCGTAAATGTCCGGCTGAATGTAGGGATACAATAAATTTTTGGAGCTTCGGTAGGACAGGGCTTTCATCAGATCGTCAAACTGCTCGTCGGTGATCACTGACATTTCTTCCGTATCGTGATTCCCATAAGTAAACGCCCAGGGAATCCCTATATTTCTCATAAATGACGCAAACTGCATGATCGGCGCGCGGTTATTCAGTGAAAATGACATAACCCCCATGGGAAATACCAGATCTCCCGTTACGATCACCAGATCGGGCTCCGTTGCCAGCAACAGTTTTTTCACCGCTTCCAAAGCCTTGTAGTCCTTTGCCAACGAAATCGTGCTGCCTCCCAAATGAATATCGGTAAGCTGTAAAATCTTAAATTGTTCTTTTTCCGTAGTAATGGTATAAACCCCTGTCTCTTCTTTATAAGAAATCGTATCCGGCTCCTTTTGGATATTGGAAACGGCGCTGATATAGGGCTGAAGCAGCCATACATCTCTGCTCATCAGTCCATAACTTACCACAAGGATCGCCGCCAGAGAAATAGCTGTACACCTTCTCACATTCACCCGGATATTTTCAAACACAAACCGACTTCGCAAAGTCAAGTTATACAAAATCAGGATTACCATATTTCCCAGTACGGACAACAGAAAAATCTGAAATAACGAATGTACTCTGTTTCTTAAAAGCAGCAGAACCAAAATTACCGCCGACCAGTAACATACATCGAAAAGAACAAACTTCTTTCTATGTTCTTTCAACTCTTTCCTTCTTCTGGAAGAAAAATATGATGCCAGAAACCTACGCATCCAAATATTTTTCAAAACGCAGAAAAGAAAAATACCCATCACAATCAACTGAGAAGAAATTTGCTGAAAAATATCACGAAACGTGTAGGCAAAAGACAAATAGGAGAACACATTGGAAAAAATCCCATTGGCTGCCAGCGCCAGACACAAAAATATCATATTCGTCTCCCGCTTTACATACCTGTCGTATAAAAGCTGAAGATACGCTTCCCCCTCTTTATCACACCGCAGATTCCGAATCTTGCTCTTTTCCCTATATTTCTTTCTCTTCTTTTCCAGAAAAAACAAAAGACCGCCAAAAAGCGTTCCCAAACACAGATCTACTGCAAGAACAGGAAAACTGAAATTACAGATACAGCCTGCCGCAAGAAATACCAGACACACGAACAGAAAGGTTTCACTTAAGATATAGCGCTTGTATTCGTGGAAAATCTTCCGCAGCTTTTTCTCATCCTTCAAATCTTCTTTTGCTGTCAGCTGCGCCAGTTCTTCTTTCGAATATCCTGCCAAAATTCCCGCCTTTTCCAACTGATTCGCTTTTTCTAAAATTCTCTCCACCGTTTCCAGAGGACTTTTTTCCCCCTCTTCTTTTTCCCAAAGCCCCTGCAGCTTGTCGCAGATTCTTTCTTTTGCCTCCTCCGCTTTCCGGGAAAACGGAATATCCTGAAACAGAAGTTCCACCATACTCTGGAAAACCTTTCGTATATGGGATTCCTCTGACTGATATCCCCTCATACCTTTCATCTCCCTTCCGGTTTTGCTCCGGCCTTTTGCCTTCGCAGGATAATTTCATCATATCACGAGTAGATTTGTCTGTGCAAGAGAACAGAACGGATTTTTTAGTTGCAGGAACGCGGGGAAAGTGGTATAGTGAGTTGAGTTTTTGAAACAAGAAATGTGATAAAGGAGCTGAGTATCCATGAAAACATCTGATTTTTATTACGATCTTCCGCAGGAACTGATCGCCCAGGATCCGTTAAAAGATCGCTCTTCTTCCCGTCTGATGCATCTTGACCCCCAGACCGGTGAACTGGAGCACACAGATTTTAAACATATTATCCAGTACTTAAAACCAGGAGATTGTCTGGTTATCAACGATACGAAGGTAATTCCCGCAAGACTGTACGGTCATAAAAAAGACACAGGAGCCGTTATCGAGATTCTTTTGTTAAAACGCAGAGAAAACGATATCTGGGAATGTCTGGTAAAACCGGGAAAAAAAGCCCGTCCGGGCGCTGTCATCTCTTTCGGAGACGGCATTCTCACCGGTGAGATTCTGGATGTGGTGGAAGAAGGAAACCGCCTGATTCAATTTCATTATGAAGGAATTTTTGAAGAAATTCTGGATCAGCTGGGTGAAATGCCTCTTCCCCCCTACATCACCCACAAATTAGAAGATAAAAATCGTTATCAGACCGTATATGCAAAAAAGGAAGGCTCTGCCGCTGCCCCCACCGCCGGACTGCATTTTACCAAGGAACTTCTGGAACAGATACAGTCCATGGGAGTAAAAATCGCCCATGTTACCCTCCATGTAGGGCTGGGAACCTTCCGCCCCGTCAAGGTAGATGATGTGGAAAGCCATCATATGCACTCGGAATTCTATATCGTGGAAGAAGATCAGGCAAAACTGATCAATGATACTAAGAAAAATGGCGGCAGAGTCCTTGCCGTTGGAACAACTAGCTGTCGAACACTGGAATCTGCCACTTCAGAAGATGGGGTACTTCGCGCCGGAAGCGGATGGACGGAAATATTTATCTACCCTGGCTACCATTTCAAAATGATTGACGGGCTGATCACCAACTTCCATCTTCCGGAATCCACTCTGCTGATGCTGGTATCTGCTTTGGCAGGAAAAGAACATATCATGCATGCCTATGAGGAAGCAGTACGGGAAAAATACCGTTTCTTCAGTTTCGGGGACGCGATGCTGATTTTATAACTTTAATGCATAAAAGAAATATCTATACATTTTTAGCGAATTTGTCGAGCACATCTTTGAGACTTCAGGCTCAAAGTGAGCGCAGACTGAGCGTAAAATGTATAGATATTTCTAAATATTGCTTAAAGCGACAGCTTCTTCACGTTTCATGCAACTCTTCTAATGTCCTAGATAAGGAAGTACTTTTCTCGGCTGTTCAATGATCGCCAAATCTGCATGATGATCCTCATAATGTTCTCTCTGATGGATCACCACCAGCTTCTTCCCGTTAAAATACCGGATATACTGTCCGAACACCTCAGAGTTTAACGTAGTTCCCAACAGCAAAAGCACTTCTGCCCGTTCAATTTCTTCTGTAACCTGAGTAATCAGCCTGCTGTCCACCATCTCGCCAAACAAAGTAATCTGCGGACGGATCATGCCCTCACATTCTGTACACATGGGGATCCCTTTAGAGTCTCTCACGTATTCCATGGAGTACTCCTTTCCGCATCGGGAGCATCTGTTTTGATACACACTTCCATGAAGCTCTATAAAATTCTTCAATCCTACTTTCTTGCCCATAGAAAATATATTAGCGCTGATAACACACTGCAGCTTTCCCGCTCTTTCCATAGCAGCCAGAGCGTCCCAGGACTCTGTCTTTTGAGGCATATGACGAAGCATCTCATTTTTGTAAAAGCGGAAAAACTGTTCCGGTCTGGTATTAAAATAACTGCCAGTAAAAAGCTCTTCTGGAGAAACTCCGTATTTTTCCTCAATATCATATGCCCTTTCCTGAAACTTCACTCCGATATATCCGCCCTCTTCCATCATACCGGAACCGCAGATTGCAACCGTATAACTGCTGTCCTGCAAAATTTCCTTTAACCGTTCCATTTTTTTCTCTGTCATAGCGTTCCCTCCTATCTGCATGACACTATTTTATTTTCAGAAGTTCTTCCATTTCTTCTCTGCTGCACTCACTTTTTCCATATCTCGCTTTTTCATAAAGCCCATGAAATTTCTTCCGCTCTTCCTCTCCCATCGTTAATTCTTCCTCTAACTGACAGGGGGTATACCAAAACGGCGGTGTCTCTGCCCACTCCCGCAGCACTCGCTTTTTATAATATTTCCGCATCCGGGCATTGTGAGACCTGTTCCAGAATAAATGCTTGCCGGAAATACGTTTCATTCCGCTTTTCTTTTCCGTCACCGGAGGCACGATCAACCGCTCCACCCGATCTCCATTTTCTTCCGTTTTCACATGAAAATCTCGATACAGAAAATAAAGACGTCTGAAAAAGATCCAAAGAACCGCAAGGATCAGAGCGATAGCAATTACCCAGCCCAGGATATCCAGAATCTGAGAAAAAATTCTGGCAAAAAGGGAAGTCTCTTCTTCGCCTGCCGGGGGAGCCATCATGGGCGCAGCCGACTGCTGAGGTATCATCGCCTCCTCGTTGGAATTGCCTCCGTGAAACAGCCCTATCAGAATCCACCGAAAAATTTCCTTTAGCCCCCGTCCCAACTGGCGGATCATCCCATCAATTCCCAGAAACGGAGCTGCGATCATGGCTGCTGCAACTGTTCCATTGAAGAGCCACATCAGCCTCTGGTTGATCTTTCTGATACGATTTACCGGCAAACGCTCCAAAGTTCCATGGGCTTTTATAAAATGATCCATCTCCACCAGATTTGTATAAAAATTATATAAGAGGAAGTATATCGCCGCTTTTACAGAAAGGTAAAGTCCCATAAATTCATTGTGCAGATATTCGCCCTCAAAAAACAAAAGCAGATATCCGATCAGCCAGGGATAAGCCGGCACCTCCAGCCAGCAGTCCTCCTTCTTTGCTCTTGCATAAAAGTAAGAAAATGCTGCCAGTCCTCCGCATATTCCCATCCAAATTCCACACGTTCCCAGAAAGAATACTGCCGCTGTCACCGCTGCGGAAACCAGAAAAAATTGCCAGAAATATTTTGCCCGACGACAGCTCACCGACAAGGCCGCCACTGCTGGGAGGAGCAGGAGATTCTGATAAACCACGAAAGGATTTCCGGGTTCCATCACCTGAATTATCAGATCATACAGCATACTGATCAGCAAAAAGCTGTGCAGAATTTCAAGAATCCGTATTTTCCTTTTCACTTTTTCACCTCCCACCGCAAAACAGGACAGTTTTCTTTTCCGGGCAGGCGCAGATCCATTTCCGGGTAAAGCGTAGCGATCCAGAGACTTCCGGCTCCCTCTCCCACCATTTTCAAAAAGCTCTCATAACATTCCTGTTTCTGATTCTTCGAAATCATAAGATACGTTCTGAAAGAACCTGCTGCCTGTCCTCTTTCCCGATCCAAAACGAACTCCATCGGCTCCGCCTTTTGAGAGAGATCCAGCCTTGCCAGCCCCTCATTGATATAGCGCACCTGCTGTTTTCCCGTCCCCGGCTCCAGAGAAAATACCTGACCCGTTTTCAGATCCCTTCCATTCGTATAGATTCCCACCGGAATTCCCTTCTGCATCAGATAAAAAGCAAAAGAAGCCGCCAGACGAATTTCCTCCTCATGGATCTCATCATACTTCCAGATGGTCTCATCGTCCACATCCAGAAAAATCACTGCCTCCTGAGAAGATGTAGCGTCAAACAAATTGACCATCCACTGATCCGTCCGGGCAGAAGCCTTCCAGTTGATACGATTCATGGGATCTGTGGGACGATACTCCCGAATTCCCCGAAATTCAAAAGGATCCTCGTATAAACTCTTCTGTGACAATACAGAACCCATCACTTTTTCAAAGGGAAACTCCAGTCTGTCCCAGGAAACCATAGAAGGGTATACGTAGAGACTGGCAGGATGGTACAGCGTACTGTAATATTTCTTTACCATCAAGGGACTTCGGGTGACCAACTCTACCTCTTTCACCTCATAAAACCCTCTTTTGGTACAGTGAAAGGGAATTGTTCGAGTAATCTTCTGATAGCTTCCCACGGAAAATATATCCCTTTTATAGCACTGATCCGAAACACTGGTATTTTCTCCATCCTGAAACCACAGGTTTCGGTGAATATGAAAGCCCACTTGCAAAAGTGGAAGAAACAGCCATTTTTCGTTTGTGATCGTTTCTGTAAGAACTGCTTCTTTTCCCTCTGTCACCGGCTCTTTCTGAAATTCTACCCGGGCGTCCAGTCCCCTGCTCCAGAATCTTCGATATGCCGCATCTAAAGCATAATGGATAAAAAAAGCTCCGATCAAAATTACCGCAATGACCATCTATTTTCTCTCCCATTCTTCTGTGGGAACCTTGGTCTGTTCCAAAATCTTCTGAATCAGTTCCTGCCCTGCCGCAGTACTTCCATAGCCCCGCGCCAGAACCAGACGATGCGCCATCACCGGCGCCGCCACTTCCTGAATATCCTCTGGAACCACATAATCCCGTCCCTGAATCCAGGCATATGCCTGGGACGCCCGAAGAAGCGCCAGCGTCCCCCTGGGACTCACGCCGGAAAGAATCTCCCCATGCGCTCTGATAGCCTGTACCAGCTCTGCGATATATTCCAACAACTGGCGATGTATAAAAACTTCTTTTACCTTTTCTCTCGCCATACAGATCTGTTCTCCGGCAGTTACCGGTTTCAGCTCTTCATAGGGCTGGTTTCTCAAAAACCGCTGCAAAATTCCCATTTCCTCTTCCCTGCTGGGAAGTCCCATGGAAAGTTTCATAAAAAATCGGTCCAGCTGCGCTTCCGGCAAAGGAAAAGTTCCCGTTGTCTCCAGAGGGTTCTGTGTAGCAATGACAAAGAATGGTTCCTCCAGTTTTCTGGTCATACCGTCCACCGTCACCTGCCGCTCTTCCATACACTCCAAAAGACTGGCCTGCGTTCTGGGGGTTGCCCGATTGATCTCATCTGCAAGAATAATATTGGCAAAAACCGGTCCCTGCCGAAATACAAATTCACCTTTTTTCTGATGAAAATAATTTAATCCCGTCACATCGGAAGGCAAAAGATCCGGCGTAAACTGAATCCGGCCAAACACGGTATCCAGCGATCTGGCAAGGGATTTTGCCAGCATGGTCTTTCCTGTTCCCGGTACATCCTCCAAAAGCACATGACCTCCCGCCGCCAGGGACGTAAGAACCAGATCCACCGTCTTCTCTTTTCCCACCAAAACTTTTCCGATATTCTCTCTCAGGGCTTCTATCCAGTCTCTTTCCATTTTCCTCTCCCCCTCTCTGCTTTTTCTATCGTTTCGTGCTCCATTTGGAGCAATCCCATACGCTGGTGGCAATGTCCTCATAAAACTCCGGTTCATGACACACCATCAAAATACTGCCCTTATACTCTTTCAGCGCTCTTTTCAATTCATCCTTCGCATCCACATCCAAATGATTGGTAGGCTCATCCAGCACCAGAAGATTCGTCTCCTGATTGATCAGCTTACATAGCCGCACCTTCGCCTGTTCCCCACCACTCAGCACTCGCACCTGACTTTCAATATGTTTGGTGGTAAGACCACATTTTGCCAGCGCTGAACGCACCTCATACTGTGTATAAGAAGGAAATTCTTCCCAGATTTCTTCGATACAGGTTTTTGTATTATCGGTGGAAGATTCCTGTTCAAAATATCCGATATACAGATAATCTCCCAACTGAGCAAATCCCTCCAGCGGCTTAATCAGTCCCAAAATACTCTTTAAGAGCGTGGTTTTTCCGATTCCGTTAGCTCCTGTAAGCACTACCTTTTCTCCCCGCTCCATCTCCAGATTCAGAGGAACAGACAGCGGTTCCTCATAACCGATCACCAGCTCCTTTGTACAAAACAACTGTTTTCCCGCCGTTCTCGCCTCCCGGAATAAAAACTGCGGTTTCGGTCTCTCCTGCATCAGTTCAATCTTCTCCATCTTATCCAGTTTTTTCTGACGGGACATTGCCATATTTCTCGTGGAAACCCGGGCTTTGTTTCTCGCCACAAAATCCTTCAGCTCACTGATCTCCTGCTGCTGTCTTTTGTAGGCAGCTTCCAACTGGGCTTTTTTCACCTCATAAACCTGCTGAAAATGTTCATAATCTCCCACATACCGTTCCAATTTCTGATTTTCCATGTGATAAATAATATTCACCACACTGTTTAAGAACGGAATATCGTGAGAAATCAGAATGAACGCATTTTCATAATCCAGAAGATACCGTTTCAGCCATTGAATATGTTGTTCATCCAGATAGTTGGTGGGCTCGTCCAAAAGCAGGATGTCCGGCTTCTCCAACAGCAACTTCCCTAATAAAATCTTCGTTCTCTGCCCTCCGGAAAGTTCGGTCACATCACTGTCCAACCCCAGTTCCAAAAGCCCCAGCGCTCTCGCTACCTCTTCCACCTTCGAATCTATGATATAAAAATCATGCATTGTGAGCAATTCCTGAATAGTACCCAGCTCGTCCATCATCTCTTCCATTTCTTCCGGCGAAGCCGTTCCCATATTGTCGCAGATCTGATTCATCTTCTCTTCCATCTCAAACAGCCAGGAAAAAGCAGACGCCAGTACATCCCGAATCGTCATGCCCTTCTCCAAAGCCGCATGCTGATCCAGATACCCCACCCGAACATTCTTTGCCCATTCAATCTTACCTTCATCGGGCATCATCTGATCTGTCACAATCTTAAAAAACGTGGATTTTCCCTCGCCATTTGCCCCCACCAGACCAATATGTTCGCCCTTTAACAGGCGGAAAGACACATCCTGAAAAATCGCCCGGTCTCCAAACCCGTGGGAAAGATGTTCTACGTTCAATATACTCATATTTTTTCTCCTTTATCACCTTGTATGTCCCTATTTTACATGAGCCAGACTGATCTTTCAATAGCCTGAAAAAGAAAAAAGGTGTCCCGAATTTTCTCTCATCGGAACACCTAAGAACAGCTAAATAGATTATATCCAACGATCAGACAGACCGCCGCAACTAAAATAGTACAGAAATTCGTGGGGAGCAAAAGCTGTATCAGCATTCCCACTCCAATCCAAAATAGAATAAATCCGAGAACCCTCGTATCAGGTCACTCCTATTTTCCCTCTTGCTCTAATATATGCTCCAATTCTTCTGTTGAGCACTCTTCTTTCTCTTTCTTTCCTGTAAATTTATCTGCTAGGTCAGGGATCATATCCAGAATTTTCGTCACTGCATCCTGATTCCGCACATTTACCAGCTTCGTTCCATTCTTATTGATCACCAAAACTGCGGACGGAGTAATCTTTCCGCCCAGACCACCGCCGCCGTTATTTTTTGCGCCTTCAGAAAAAGCTCCGGCTCCCACGCCAAAAGATACGTCCACCAGCGGTAAGATAATCGTATCGCCCACTGTAATCGCGTCTCCCACTACAGTCTTTGTGGTAATAAAACTATCCATTCCCTTAAATAATGCTTCCACAGTGCTCTGAAAATTATTTTCTGCCATAACTATGCCTCCTTATTTTGAAATCTGTGATAGATTTCTCGTATATCCTTATTTTTATAAACCTGCCATGCCGTCCAGAGAAGATATCCTCCGAAAATCCTTCCAGAGAATCGAACCTCGCCTTCCAAAATCGCCTGATCAAACACGGGAACCAACTGAAGCCGATCCTGATAGACCGGATACAAGATGGCAGCAACTCCCAGAACCTGACCGGTCCAGGAAGGGTCTTCAAAACCAAAGACCACTCTGCCCCTAATCTTTCTCGGCAAAATGTGACGCAGCAGTTTTTTCCCTGTCATCATCACAAAATGAAGCGCAGCTTTCATGGTATCAGAAGTCAAAAATGTATACCATTCTTTTATTTTATCACAGAAACCTTGAAATGTTAATCTCATTTTTTTCATCCGCGCCCACACTGTGGAGGGAAAATGAATCATCTTTTGCAGGTTTTTTTTGATTTTTTCCCATAAACGCGGTTTTTGAGGATGAACTTTCGTCTCTGGCTTTTCCGCTGATTTTTCCGGCTGAATTATTGTCTTTGCTTTCTCAACCAGTTGCTCTGACTGGATTTTTGTCTCTTCCGTTTCAACTGTTCTTTCTGGCTGTACTTTCCCTTCTTTCCTCTTCTTTCTGTTTTTTATCTTTTCTCTCAGTTTCATCATAGGAATCCCACAAAGATAAAACTCAAACTGGCTCTGCCCCTCTTCATAGGATACAGTTCCGTGAATCAGATAAAACATCCAGGAAACAGATGCTTTTCCCTGATACGTCTTCCCTTCTTTTTTCCCCCAGCCGCTATAACACACTGGAACAAACAATAGAGATAAAAGAAACAGCAAAACAATTCCCAGAAGTACCAGCAAGAGTATCCCTATGATTTTTAATATCATTAAAATTATATGTAGCATTCTGATCACCTATTTATTTCTCTTTTTTTAGTCGTTCCTCCAGATAGCCTCGCACGTCTGTGTTCCCCTGCGTCTCATAGGTTTCTGCTACAATCTGCTGAACCAGTTCCAAAGCCTCCCAGTAACCTGCCGCCAGTCCCACGATCATGGGACAGCGGCGGTAAATCGTTTTCTGCATCAGTTGATTGGTGGAAATAATCTCCAGAAGATTTTCCGGATTAGACGCCAGCGTAATAAGATACACCTCTAACTGCGGCTTCCTGCGGTTCACCTTCTGTATGATCTTATCTTTCTTCTTTTTAGCAGTATCCCCCACGTACAATTTTTTATACCATGTCAGCATTGTTCCATTTCCAACCTTTTCTCAATCGCATCCACCACAGATTGAAGCACCTTAATCCGGGCGTAATATTTATTATTTCCCTCTACTATAATCCAGGGAGCATAGGTTGTGGAAGTATGCACCAGCATATCGTCCACCGCCTGTTCATACTGATCCCATTTTTCACGGTTTCGCCAATCCTCTTTTGTGATCTTCCAACGCTTTTCCGGATTTTCCATCCGCTCCTTAAAACGCCGCTCCTGCTCTTCCTTGTCAATCTGCAGCCAGAACTTCAAAACTACAGCGCCGGAGTGCACCCAGTTGGCTTCCATCTCATTCATCTCTTTGTAAGCTCTCTGCCACTCTTCCCGGGTACAAAATCCCTCGATTCTCTCCACCATAACCCGTCCATACCAGGTGCGGTCAAAGATTGCAATATGACCTTTCTTTGGCACATTGTTCCAGAATCTCCATAGATAGTGATGCGCCCGTTCCAGATCGTTAGGAGCTGCGGTAGGATTCACCTGATATCCCCGGGGATCCATTTTCTCTGTCAGACGTTTGATCGCCCCTCCTTTTCCCCCTGCATCCCAGCCCTCAAAACCAAGAATCACCGGGATCCGTTTTCTGTATAATTCTCCATGAAGCTCCTGGAGCCTCTTCTGGAGTTTCTGAAGTTTTTCTTTATATTCTTCCTTCGTATAACTTAAGGAGAGATCCACACTGTTCAAACTGGAAGTCCGCAAAACATTCTCTTCCGGTATCTGTTCCAACTGTTCTTCTACCTGCTGCGCCGCCTCTCTGGCGGCTTTCTCTTCTTTTACTTCCCGAATCTTCTCCTCCAGCGCATGAATCACTGCCGAATAAATCTTGACAGTGGCAAAATCCTTATCTGTAGATTCCACGATCGTCCAGGGCGCGCAGGCAGAATCTGTCCGCTCCAGCATTTCCTCATTCATGGTCTTGTAACGGTCATATTCTTTATTTCTCTTTCGATCTCCGTCTGATACCCGCCATGCGCTGGATTTTGATTCCTGTAACTTTTTAAACCGTTTTTTCTGCTCTTTCTGGTCAATGGCAAGAAAAAGTTTTATGATCACACAGCCGCTGTCCGTAAGCTGGCGCTCAAAAGATTTAATTTCTTCATAGGCATAGCCCAATTCCTGTTTTGTCGTTACCCCGTCAAACCGGTCTACCAGTACCCGGCGATACCAACTCCTGTCAAAAATAGCGATCCTGCCCTTTTCCGGCGTCTTAACCCAGAACCTCCATAAAAATGGACGCAT
>HF995414.1:11994-17386 GCA_000432335.1 Firmicutes bacterium CAG:646 | reverse complement strand
GGGATCTAAAGGCGCAATCAACTTACTGATCTGCACCCCTTTTCCGGCAGCGCCGAATCCCTCAAATACGATCATCACCGGAATACCAAGCTCCCGGCACTCCCTCTGAAGACGGGCGAGCTTCGGCTCCATCCTGCCCATTTTTTCTTTGTATTCCTCCCGACCAACGGTTTTCGTCAGATCAATTTGTTCCAGCATAAGAAAGCCTCCTCTCTATGACAAGAGCTGCCGCATTAATCGTTTTCAAGAATGTTCCCAGATTTCTCTTCAGCAATTAATGCAGCAGCTCTCTTGGCATTACTGTTCACAGCAACGAATATTTGCGACTGCCCCACAGGTTTGATTTTCTCAGATTCAGATATTCACTGTAGGCCTTCTCCAGGATCTGTCTTTCATTGGAAAACTTCAGCAGATGGTAAGCCTCATGGAACTTGTAATAACCAGAATCTACAAAATATTCCTCTCTCTGAGGTTTACTGTAATAACTGTCCGCTGTCATCAAAAACCAATGAACTTCCTTTTCTACAGTATCTTCCGGTACTGTAAAACTATACTGACTCTTACCAATATACTTAACAATCGATGCCTGTACACCAGCTTCTTCCCTGACCTCGCGAATTGCGGTATCCTCGTATCGTTCTCCTGCTTCCACAGTTCCTTTGGGCAAAACCCATCCCTCGTACTTATTCCGATAGCTCTTGTACAGGGTCAGGATCTTTCCCCGGTATATTACCACTCCGCCACAGCTTGTTGCCTCAATCATATGCAATCCCTCCTGTTATGCGTTGTGCCATTTTATAAATTTAGTATAACTCTTTTCAAAAAACTGTGCAACCTTATCGTGAATAATAAATAGTCTTTTCTGGTCAATTATCCAACACTACAGTTTCATATGCCTTCAGTTTGATGATTCCCTGTCCCATCTGTTTTTCCTCATAATTTGACAGGATTACCTTTTCATTTCCCCGGATGCCGTCATACCGGAAAATCTGATCCTCAGCGGAAAAATTATGAATCACCAACCAGGTTACGCCATTCCAACTTCTGGTATAGGCGATTATCGGTCCTTCCTTGGGAGCGCACATGGTAAGATCTCCATAGATCATCACTAGATTTTCTTTTCGCAGCGCAATAAGCCTCTGATAAAACCGAAACACAGAGGTTTCCTCCTGCATCTGACTTTCCGCATTGATCTTTCCATAGTTCGGATTCACGCCCAGCCAGGGTTTTTGCTCAGAAAATCCTGCATAAACGCTGTCATTCCACTGCATGGGCGTTCTGCCGTTATCTCTGCTGATAATCTGAGCTTCTGCCAGCGCCTCCTCTTCCGAAGCTCCTTCCGCCAGCATCGTCCTGTAATAATTCTTTGTATCGATATCATCATATTCTTCTATGGAATGATACCGTACATTCGTCATACCCAATTCTTCTCCCTGATAAACAAAAGGCGTTCCCGGCAATGTATGAAGATAGCAGGCCAACATTTTGGCAGACTCCTTCCAGTATACTGTATCATTTCCATAAAGAGATACCTGGCGCGGCTTATCATGATTGCTGAAAAATCTTGCCCACCAGCCATCTTCCTTCAGTACTCTATAATCCCTTTCCAGATCCTCTTTCAATTTTTCCGGTGACCAGGTTTTCATTTCTACAATGGGAGGCACGAAAGGAATCGCCATATGAAATTCCCCACTGGCAGCGCTGGAATACTTTCTGCTGTCCTCCTCATTGTTGATATTAACCTCCCCTACACTCACGAGATGGCCTGGAGCAAAAGTTTTTTCTGCCATCTCCCTGATATACCGATGGGTTCCTTCCAAATTTGCGCAGGCTATCGTACCGATTTTTTCCTGAAAATCTGCCCGTCCATCTAATCCTTTATCCAGATAACTGATGGCGTCCACCCGATATCCGTCTACCCCTTTTTCATTCCAAAAACGGATAATATCAAAGATTTTTTCTCTGGTCTCCTCACAGTCCCAGTTCAAATCCGGCTGTTCTTTTGCAAACAAATGCAGATAATACTGGTTTCTCTCCGGTTCATATTCCCAGGCGCTGCCTCCAAATACAGACATCCACCCATTGGGAGCGCCGCCGCCCGGAGCCGGATCACGCCAGATATAAAAATCACTGTATGGATTATCCTTTGATTTCTTTGACTCCTGAAACCATCTATGGCGGTCAGACGTATGGTTCAATACCAGATCCATGATCACGGCAATTCCCCTTGCATGAGCGCCCCCCTGAAATTCTTCCCAGTCCTCCATAGAGCCAAATTCTTCCATAATAGAAAAATAATCGGAAATATCATAACCGTTGTCTACGTTTGGCGATGCGTACACCGGAGACATCCAGACAGCATTTACGCCAAGTTCTTTCAGATAATCCAGTTTCTCGATCATTCCCCTTAAATCACCAATTCCATCCCCGTTTCCATCCTTAAAACTTCTGGGATAGATCTGATAAATCACCAGTTCCTTATACCAGTCTTTTTTGTGTTTCATTGGCGTGTTCGCTCCTTTTTCATCAATTATAATAGGCGTCAAATATTTTTCCGGCAATCGGTACAGCAACCTCGCTTCCCGCTCCTGCCTCTTCTGCGATCACACTGACAACAATATCCGGATCCTCCACATTGGAAAAACCTACAAACCAGGAATGAGGCGTGGTAACACTTACATCTCCATGCTCCGCTGTTCCCGTCTTTCCTGCCGCCGTATAACCTCTTCCCGAAAGGGAAGAAGCCGTTCCGTTTTCCACCACGCCTGTCATTAGCTTGGTCAACATCTCAGACTCCTGCGCCGTCATCAGCTTTTTATATTCCTTCGGCGCATACTTTTTCACCGTGTCCCCGGTATACGTTTCAATCCGTTCTACCAGATAAGGTTTCATCAGTGTTCCGTCATTGGCAACACTGCTGGCAAACATAGCCATATACATAGGCGATACCAGCGTGTCCCCCTGTCCGATCGCTGTCTGCATCGTCAAAGCGTCCGCGCTGTTTTTCTCCAGATCAAAACGGCTCTTTCTGTACGGCATATCCAAAGGCAGTTCCTGGTTAAACAACAAGCTGTCCACCGTTTCCCGATACTTCTCCCGATCCAGATCCACACCAATCTGAGCAAATGCCGTGTTGCAGGATTTTGCAAATGCAGAAGAAAAATCCAACGCTCCATGAGCAGTATTATGGTAACAGTGAATGGTATATCCCCCATTTTCCACCTCTCCGGTACAGTTAAAATCGAATCCGTCCAGTGTGTTGTGTTGTCTCCAATACGCCAGAGAGGTAATGATCTTAAAGGTCGATCCCGGAGGGTACTGCCCCTGCGTTGCCCGATTTACCAGACTGGAATTATCTTTATCAGCGGTAATCGCCTCCCAGTCTGCCGACAGCGTGTTCGGATTAAAGTCCGGTTTGCTCACCATTGCCAAAATCTTTCCCGTATCCGGTTCCATAACTACCACGGCGCCCTTATGATCGCCCAAAGCGTCATAAGCCGCCTGCTGCAGTTTAACGTCCAGCGTTGTAATCACATTGTCCCCGATATTTTTTTCATCCTTAAATTCATTTTCCACCTGTTCCAGCATATTTCCATGGGAAGTTAAAAGCTGAGAATTCATACTCTGCTCCAGTCCGCTGATTCCTGCAGAAGAATAACCCACCACATGGGCAAATACATTCTCATACGGGTACAGACGAAATTCTTTTCCTTCAGAATCTTTCTTGGTACTTGCCAGCACTTCCCCGTCTGCCGCCCGGATCTCGCCTTTCACCACCCGCTCCTGATACGTTCCCTGCCGCTTGCTGTTATACGGACTGTTGGCGTAATCATCTGCCAGTTCCACATTAAAATAGACCAGATAACCGATAAGCGCCAGAAAAACCACTACGAAACAATAAGAAATAAACACATACTCCTTACCAGTTGAGGCTTTTTTCTGTTTGCTCCTGGATTTTTTCTTCGAGGGTTTTCTCCCGCTGTCCTGCAGATCCTCCGGACGAAATTCCACCGGAGCCGCGCCCGTTTTTCTTTTTTGTTTTTTTACGTTTTTCGTTCTTTCTTCTCTGCCTTTCAAGTTCTTCACCTTCATCTTCCCTGAGAATATATAAGCCCTGAATAATCGCCAGCATCAGTATGGAACAGATCACGGAACTTCCTCCATAACTTACCAGAGGAAGCGTGATACCTGTCATAGGGATAAAATTACTGGAGCCTCCCACGGTCAGGAAAACTTGAAATGCGTACTCTGCCCCCAGCCCCATAGCGATGAGTTTATAAAATGGCTTGCTCATTTTCATGGATACATTGACGATCATCAAAAACAGACTCATACACACCAGCAGCACGCAAATAGCAAAAATTGCTCCCAGTTCCTCACAGATCGCCGCAAAAATAAAATCTTTATCTACTACCGGTATGATATTAGGCATTCCTTCTCCCAGTCCTTGCCCAAACCAACCGCCGGCGCTAATGCCAAAAAGCCCCTGGGCAGTCTGATATCCTCCGCCCACTTTGTCATAAACGGCAATCGGGTCTTTCCAGATTTCCACCCTCTGCCGCACATGGTTAAACAGAAAGTACGCCACAACAGCGGCCAGAGTACCGCCTCCCAGACCTGCCAGCGCATACAACGGCTTTTTGGTTGCCACATACAGCATGACCAGATAAGCGACAAAAAACACAACGGCGCTTCCCAGATCTTTGGAGAATACCAGAATCAGCACATGAAGTCCTGCCACCGCCGTAGTGATCACCACCCGCTTAAAACTCTGATCTTCCCGGAGCATACCGGCTACAAAGAATACAAACGTAATCTTTACCAACTCCGAAAACTGGAACGTCACACCACCGATATCGATGGATAATTTTGCACCGCCGGAAGTCGCTGCGATAACCAAAACCAGTGCCAGCAGAATGATACCGACAATTCCATACAGCCAGGTGAGATCTTTCAAAAGTTTCACCTTCCGCACGATCACTGGGACCACAAAAGACAGCACCATACCAACCACCACAATTTCAAACTGCTTCACCGCCTTGTCAAAATTCAGACGGCTGAGGATCAAAAAACCGATACTGAGCAGCATACACATATTGTTGACGATCAGTAGATTTCCCTTTCTGTAGATCACCCGGTACAAAATCTGCACTACGATAATAAAAAGAAATACTGCTCCGCACATCAAGATCATATTCGTCTCTTTTGTCTTCATGTACAGAACTCCGTACGCCACAAAATTCATAAACAACATCAGGACAATCTGTTTTCGCAGAACCTGATATTTATCTTCCAGATCATGCTTTCGAAAAATCGTGAAGCACTGGAAAGTAAACAGCATCATTAAAAGAATGATCAAATATTTTGAAAGTTCTGTAATTATATGTTCCAC
>HF995414.1:10141-11949 GCA_000432335.1 Firmicutes bacterium CAG:646 | reverse complement strand
TTTCCCCTCTTATTCCACTCCTCTGCCAAAATGACCTCTCGTAGTCCCAGTAAGGAGATCTTCCTCCTTCGGCTCCTGTCTCTTGCCATAGACTTCCACAAATTCCCGGGCAATCCTTCCGGTCTCTTTTTCATTTTCCAGAGTAAAGGAAAGGCGATACGCCCTTATTCCCAATTTCTCCAGCTTTTCCCGCTCTCCCAGAAGCGAATAGGGAAGAGAATTATATATGGTATTATAACAGAATTCGCAGTTACAGACTACAGAAAATTCTTTCTGGTAACGATCCTTCAATGTTAAGACAGCATTTTTGTGATTGCACCGATCCAGATTTTTCTGCACACACTGGACGGAGATCATCAGGGGGAGATAGCCGTAAATCAGCATCTCACTGCATCCATTCTCCCGGAATGCCAGTTCCCGGCTGTTTAATTCCAGAGGAACCGTATCCCACAAAATCCCCTCTTCCACCCAAAAACTCCTGCTTTCCTCATTCATGGTATAGACATTAAAATCAAGAATCGTCCGGTGCTCCAGATGCATTTCCTTTAAAATTCCATAGCTTTCCAGATTACGCACCAAAAAACCAGACAAGCCATTTTCTGCCAGACGGGAAAATACCTGTTTTCTTCCTTCCAGCTCCCGATTTCTTACCATATGAGGCAGCATCAGATAAAGCTCTTTCTTTTCCTGCCGGGCCTTTTCCACCGTTTCCATCACTGCATCATAAAAAGAATCTTTCGGAAACATACCGCAGTCCGCATAAATCCTGTCAATTCCCGGTACGGCAAGTACCGCTCCAAGCTGAGAAAGATTTAAGACGGAAGCTGCCAGTCCCTGAAGGCTCTTCTGCTCCTCATGTCCTGCCTTTTCCTCCTCTTTTCTGAAAGAAAGTTTTCTTTTATAAGGCTTCAAAATTGTTTCCTTCAAAAGCTCCAGTCCCTGCCGTCTCAATTCATTTAACTGCTGCATAGGAAGAAAAACAGATTCTCCCAGAAAAATTTCCAGCTTTTCAAAAACAAATTCCGTTTCTCCTGTTTTCATCATCTGGCGGCGCACCCGTTCTTCGTCCAGAGGACGACTCTTCGCTTCCTGCACCGTTGCTCCCTGCACACTTATCTGTATCGAGCCATATTCCACTTCCAGTATAGCAGGACAATCTGGAAAAAGGCTTAACGTTCCCTTAATTTTTTCTTGTTTTTTCCCTTCCAGATATTTTTTTCGTATCTGTTCAAACAATTTTTCATTGCGGACAGTGCGCTTATCTTCCCCTGAAAGGGATTTTTTCTCATTTCTAAGGGCCATCATACTGCGTCCGTTTCGCTGTGCATAATAGCTTTCATGAAAGCCGTCCCGATTATAGATATCCAGAAGCGTCTGATAGTCCTCCCCGCTCACCACAGGATTTTTATCCCCTGCCAGGTACCGATCCAGATATTTCCGATAAATCTCCACCACACCTGCCGTATACTCCGGCTTTTTCATTCTCCCCTCGATCTTCAGAGAATGAACGCCAGCCTCCAGAATCTCCGGCAAAATCCTTACCGTACACATATCCTTGGGACTTAAAGGGTAAGCGCTTCGCTCATCATTCAGCTTTTTCCCCTCTCTGTATACCTGATACGGCAGTCGGCAGGGCTGAGCGCACCGTCCTCTGTTACCACTTCTCCCGCCCAGAAAACTGCTCATAAGACACTGACCGGAATAGCAGTAACAAAGAGCCCCATGAACAAAACTCTCAATCTCCATGTGCGTCTCTTCATAAATTTTTCGGATCTCCGCCAGTGACAGTTCCCGGGCAGTCACCACAC
>HF995414.1:9739-10078 GCA_000432335.1 Firmicutes bacterium CAG:646 | reverse complement strand
CCTGTCACTGTCATCTGCGTGCTGGCATGAAGATGCAAATTCGGGAAATTTCTTTTGATAAACCGCAAAACGCCCAGATCCTGTACGATCACTGCATCCAGCCCCGCCTCATAATACGGAGCCAGATAATCATAAAGTTCCCGCTCCATCTCTCTATTTTTCAGAAGTGTATTCACTGTCAGATACAATTTTTTTCCATATAGATGCGTCTTTTCTATGGCCTGAATCATCTGTTCCTGATCCAGATTCTCTGCATACGCTCTGGCTCCGAACTTCTGCCCGCCCAGATAAACGGCATCTGCTCCCGCCCGAAAAGCTGCTTCCAACGATTCATAAGAC
>HF995414.1:0-9713 GCA_000432335.1 Firmicutes bacterium CAG:646 | reverse complement strand
CCGGGGCAAGTAATTCTACCTTCATATTTTTTCTCCTATACCTATTTTATCCGTAAGCCAGCCACGTTCTTTCCGGCTGTCTTTTTGCTTCCCTTTGCGTAAAAGAAGGCTGCCGCACTAATCTTTCCACGAAATACTTCGATATTCCAGTAAATGATTAATGCAACAGCCCCCACGATCCACATTTTTTACTTCAAAAGATTTTCCATATCCTCTTCCAGACTGCGAATCTGTTTTTTCAATTCTTCGTTCTCCTGGGTAAGTCTCTCTGCCTGGATCTGCGCATCGATAAGATCGTGCTTCAGATCGTACATCTCTTTATCTTTCAGCTGAGAATCTTCCTCAAAAACCTCCGCCTGACGTTTTGCCTTAAAGTAATCATCTGCGATATTCAGACTCAGCAGATTATTTTTGGTCTCCATAGGCTGACGGTTATATCCCGGAAGCTCACTGAGCTGGGCTATTTTATGATTCATATAAGAAGCCACTCTCTGCAGATACTCCTCGCTTTCGTATCCGCTTAAAGTGACGATTTTTCCTCCGATCAATACTTTCGTTGTATTTTTTGCTGGCATCGCTGGCACTTCCTCCATCCTGTATCATAACTCTATTATAAACAAATTCTTTCAAAAAACAACCTTTTTTTACACTACTCCGGTTTGTCCAGCCCCAGATGATGGTACGCATGCTCTGTCGCCATCCGCCCCCGGGGGGTTCTGTTCAAAAATCCATGCTGGATCAAATAGGGCTCATACACATCTTCGATCGTCCCGGAATCCTCTCCGATGGCTGCCGCCAGCGTATCAAGTCCCACGGGACCTCCCTGAAACTTTTGCATGATCGTCTGCAAAATATACCGGTCGGTCTGATCCAGACCGTACTTATCCACCTCCAGAAGATCCAGCGCAAAGGACGCTACTTCCTGCGTGATCTTTCCGTCATATTTTACCTGAGCAAAATCCCGTACCCGTTTTAAAAGCCGATTTGCCAGACGGGGAGTTCCACGGGATCGCTTCGCCATCTCCGCCGCCCCTTTGGCATCAATTTCTACCCCTAAAATCTTTGCTGAGTGCTGGATGATCGTCTGCAGTTCCTCCTCTGTATAAAATTCCAGATGATGGATCACGCCAAAACGATCCCGCAAAGGCGCTGTCAAAAGTCCTGCTCGAGTGGTAGCGCCTACCAGGGTAAAATGGGGCAGATCCAGACGGATGGAACGGGCGCTGGCTCCCTTTCCTATCATAATGTCAATGGCAAAATCCTCCATCGCCGGATAGAGTACTTCCTCTACCTGCCGGTTCAGCCGATGAATCTCATCCACAAACAGCACGTCTCCCTCCTGCAGATTATTCAGGATCGCCGCCATCTCCCCCGGTTTTTCGATGGCTGGACCAGAAGTAACCTTCATATGGACACCCATCTCATTAGCAATGATCCCCGCCAGCGTAGTTTTCCCCAGTCCCGGAGGACCGTAGAAAAGTACATGATCCAGAGAATCCTTTCTCTGCTTTGCCGCCTCTATATAAATCTTCAGATTTTGTTTTGCTTTTTCCTGTCCGATATAATCCTCCAGATACTGAGGTCTCAGATTACCTTCGATCCGAATATCCTCTTCTGTCATATCTGTGGTGATCACTCTCTTTTCCATTCTGTCTCTCCCCGTTTTCCCACTTCTGCTGCATCATGGCAGTCAGATCATTCTCTTTAAGGCAGCTTTCAGGAGTTCTTCCACATCCATCTGTTCTGCCCCTTCTACCTTTTTCACTGCTCGAAGGGCGTCTGCATTTCCATATCCTAAAGCAGTCAATGCCTGTACCGCCTCATGAATGCTGTCCCCGGAAACAGGTACTGCCAGATCTGGGGCTTTCCCTGCCAGTCTCTGCTCAAAAGCCTCCTCCAGATTCAGCTTATCCTTCAGTTCCAGAATAAGTTTCTGCGCCGTTTTCTTGCCGATGCCAGGCGCCCGGGAAATAGCCGTCACATCATCCGCCAAAATGGCAAAAGTCAGCTCATCTGCGGACAGCGCCGATAAAATCCCCAAACCCGCCTTGGGTCCGATTCCATTTACTCCCAAAAGCAGTTTAAAAATCTGCAGTTCATCCCGGGTCGGGAATCCGTAAAGCTGCAGCAAATCTTCCTTCACATGGAGATACGTATACACTTTCACTTCTTCTCCCACCGGAACACTTCCGCTAAAGGATGTGCCCGGAACAAAGATCTGATAACCGATCCCCTGATTTTCCACAATAATATACTGTTCCTCTATTTCTTCCAAGGTTCCTTTGATATATCCGATCATTTTTTCTCCTCTCTCAGCTCCGGTACTGCCTTTCTCACCCGACGCAAAAGCTCGCTGCTCAAGATACCGATTAAAATTCCTGTAACCAGACCGCTCACTGCCAGAATGGAAAAATAATAGGCTACCCTCACATTCTCAACCACAAAGACAGCAATCACAATCTGCCCCAGATTGTGGGTGACTCCTCCCACCATGCTTACTCCGGTACCACTCAGTTTCAAATACCGCCGCGCAGCCTCCATACACAAAAGGCTTAAAATCCCTCCCGAAAGGCTAAAAGCAATGCTGAAAGCATTTCCAAAAAGAAATCCGATCACCAAAACCCGCACCACTGAAACCGCCATGGCTTCCTTCCAGGAATAGAGATATAAGATCAATACAATCGCCAGGTTGGGCAGTCCCAGCTTCATCCCGGGAACTCCCACAAATACAGGAAACAGCGATTCTATGTACCCCAGCACAATAGCTGCCGCACAAAGAACACCAAGATATGCTGTTTTTTTCTTCAATCTACTTCCACCTTTCAGGAACTGATACTGTCAAGCTCCGGTTCATCCTTCTCTTCTCCCACGATCTCCAGTACTATCTTATTGGGAAGGCACACGATAGAACCCCCATCCTCTGAGATCCGGGCAGTATGTACGCAGATCTGATCCGGGCAGTCTGCCTCTGTCATGGTGACATAACCATCTTGAATCTGGCAGACATTCGTATCCTGAATGGAAATCTTCTGATTCTCCTTTAAACTGTACGTGCCGTACACTTCTCCCGCCACCGTGATCCGCAAAGCCTCCGGCTCTCTTTTCGTAAGCTGTCCTGCAAGCCAAAACAAAAGAGCCGCTGTAAGAACCACGGCTGCCACAATGATATCTCTTTTTTTCATTCATAAACTCCTTGTTTTTATCCTTGGTAATCATACCATAATCGGGGAGAGAATTCAACAAGGAGAAAAAGGGTATGGAAAGAGATTCTCCCCCCTCCATATTTATGCGGTCAAACTCAGTCTGCGCTCACTTTGAGCCTGAAGTCTCAAAGATGTGCTCGACCATTCGTTTGAACCTGCATAAATATGGGTAATCCGTCCTCTCCGCGATGGTTTGAACTGTTACATATTGAGAGATATCTGCGTTCCATAACCCTTTTGGAATGCGTTCGCTTTTTTATCTTACAGTATGCAGTTTCGCGGGCAGTTTTCTTTGCACTGTCCGCAGTTGGTGCATTTGTCATAGTCGATGTGTGCCACGTTATCTGTCACGGTAATCGCATGTACCGGGCAGTTTTTCTCGCATTTTTTACAGCCGATGCAGCCGGAGTCGCAGGCATTCATCGTAGATTTGCCTTTATCCAGGGAACTGCATCTTACTTTTCTCATCTGCTCATAAGGTACCAGTTCGATCAAATGATGAGGACAGGCTTCCACACACTGTCCGCAGGCTTTACATTTTTCCTTATCCACCACGGCGACTCCATTTTCAATGTGAATCGCACCAAAGGTACATACCTTCACACAAGTCCCGTAGCCAAGGCACCCATGGCGACATTTCTTCGCCCCGCCGCCGGGAAGGAAGGACATAATGGAACAGTCCTCAATCCCGTCATAGACATAATTGGTACGAGAATGTTCGCAGTCCCCGCCGCATTTTACAAAGGCTGTCATTCTGCGGCTCTCCGCCACCTCTTCTCCCATAATCTCGCCGATCTCCTTCGCCGTCTCCGGTCCTCCCACGGGACATCCATTTACCGGAGCCTGCCCTGCCGCGATCGCCGCTGCAAGACCATCGCAGCCGGGATAACCGCAGCCTCCGCAATTATTTCCCGGAAGCTTTTCCCTTACTGCAATTTCTTTTTCATTTACCTGTACTGCCAGTTTTTTTCCGGCAATCCCCAGAAGAAGTCCAATGATCAGACCGGTACCGCCCACTAAAGCGGCTGCTATCATAATACCTGTAACCATAGTTTCCCTCCTTTAGATCAATCCGGAAAATCCGAAAAATGCAATCGACATCAATCCGGCAGTGAGAAGCACAATAGGCATTCCCTGAAAAGGCTTCGGGATATCATTGTACTCAATCTTCTCTCTGAGACCTGCCATCAACACAATGGCAATGGTAAAGCCCACCGCCGTCGCAAATCCATTTACCGTACCTTCCAGAACATTATATTCATTCTGCACATTCAGGATCGCCACACCCAGCACTGCACAGTTGGTGGTGATCAAAGGAAGATACACACCAAGGCTTTTATACAGGGGAGGCAGAACTTTTTTCAAGAACATCTCCACCAGCTGAACCAGCGCTGCAATCACCAGAATAAATACAATCGTCTGCAAATATTCCATTCCTGTCTTTACCAGTACATAATTATAAATCAGACTGGTACAAATGGAAGAAAGCGTCAGAACAAAAATAACAGCTCCGCCCATCCCGGCAGCAGTATCCATTTTTTTCGACACACCGAGAAATGGACACAGACCCAAAAACTGACTCAGCACCACGTTATTTACCATAGCTGCGCCCACTGCAATCATCAACAGTTCTTTCATGCCTTTTCTCCCCCTTTCTCCTTATCTCCTGCTGCCGGACAATCCGCAGCCATACAAGCTGCGCATCCTCCCGGCGCGCATGTTTTCTCCTTCGGACTTTCTGACTTTCCTGCGCTTGCTGCCTTCAGCTTATTTTGCAGAGCAACCAACATCGCCAATACGAAAAATGCTCCCGGAGCCAATACAAAAATAGTAACTCCTTCTTCAAAAATCTCAAACCCGAAAATCGATCCGGAACCGATAAACTCACGCACAATTCCGATGCTGGTCAGCCCCAGCGTAAATCCCAATCCCATACCAATTCCATCAAACAGGGAGCTAAGCACCGTATTCTTAGAAGCATACGCCTCCGCCCGTCCCAAAATGATACAGTTTACAACGATCAGCGGTATGTACAATCCCAACGATTTATAAAGGTCTGGAATATAACCCTGCAAAAGGAACTGAACGATGGTCACAAAAGAAGCCACCACCACAATATAAGCAGGCATCCGCACCCCATCGGGAATGACCTTTCTCAGCATAGAGATCATCATATTGGACATGGCAAGAATCACCATGGTGGTAAGTCCCATGCCCAATCCATTCATGGCAGAGGTAGTCACTGCCAGCGTAGGACACATTCCCAGCATCAGTACAAAGGTAGGATTTTCCTTAATGATTCCGTTATACAACCGTTCTACAGGTGTATTTGCTTTCATGACTGCTCCCCTCCTTCCAGAACTCGAAACGCACAAAGCCCAGCATTAACCCCATTGGTCATAGCATTGGTGGTAATGGTCGCTCCGCTTAAGGCGTCAATTTCTCCCTTGGCAGAAGCTCCCTTCTTTGTATAAACAAAGCGATCCGTTTTCTCGCCGACAAACTGTTCTTTAAATTCCGGCGTATCTGCATTCATCCCCAGTCCCGCCGTTTCACTGATGGATAAAATGGACAACCCTGTAACCGTTCCATCTTCTTTTACTCCCATGGAAAACCGGATATCTCCGCCATATCCTTCCCCGCTTACCACGGTAAACGCATAGCCCAGGAGGTCACCGTTTTTGTCCACCGCTTCCATAATCTCCTCTACCGTCTGCGCCCGACAGCCTTCCCGATCCAATTCCTGGCGGATTGCCGCTTCCAGCTCTCCTGTAATTTCCACATTCTTAAATTCACTTGCCTTTTCAAAAACATCCCTGTATGCTTTTTCTTTCGCCAGCGCCTCCTGTCTGGCAATAGGCTCTTTTGTAATCTCATAAGTGCCGCCCAGAGCAGCTCCCGCCACCAATGTGATCAGGGTCAGCGCCATGGCATCTTTCAAAATCCTGTTACTCACGGTTCATCCCCCCTTTTCCAAAAGCTGTGGGAACTGTGATCCGCTCAATCAGCGGAATCAGCAGATTTCCGAAAATAATTGCGTAGGAAACACCCTCTGCGCTTCCTCCCATAATCCGAAAAAGTCCGGTGAGTACGCCCAAAATCATTCCATAGAGAATCTGACCGGACTTGGTGATGGGCGTCGTAACATAATCTGTCGCCATAAACCAGACACCCAGCATCAGCCCTCCGCCGCACAAATGCGCCAGAAGAAACTCCACATCAAATCCATGACCGCCAAAAAGAATCAAAAAGACCAGAAAGCTTCCCAGATAACTGAAAGGAATCCGCAGATCAATCACCTTCATCACCAGAAGAAAGACTGCGCCGATCAGAAGGGCAAGCACCGAAGTTTCTCCGATAGTTCCCATGGTATTTCCCATAAACATACTCCAAAGATCTACCGATTCCCCCGCCTTTAAAGCTGCAAGAGGCGTCGCTCCCGACACACTGTCGGCAAGCTGAGTCATTCCCCGGGTAGGAGTAAAATCTGTCATCGGTCCCGCAAAGGACAGCAAAAGAAAACATCTCGCCGCCAAAGCCGGATTCATAATATTCTGTCCCAAACCGCCAAAAAGCTGTTTTACGATCAAAATGGCGAATACGCCGCCCACAACAGGAATCCACCAGGGCGCTCCTGAAGGCAGGTTCAACGCCAGAAGCAAGCCTGTCACCACCGCGCTGAAATCGCGAATAGTCACTTTCTTGTGCATCAGCCGTTCGTAAACATATTCTGTCACCACACAGGTCCCCACAGAAATTCCTGTAAGAAGCAATGCTCTCCATCCAAAATTCAGCACACCGGACAAAAGCGCCGGAAGCAGTGCGATCACCACCATTCCCATAATGGAATCTGTCTTTATCTTTGACCGTATATGCGGAGAGGACGATACATGTAATAATTCACTCATCTTTTTTCCCCCTATTTTTCTTTCTATTGGCAAGAACCATCTTCCGCATGGATTTGATGTTCTGCGCAAGCATCCTCTTCGCCGGACAGACATAGCTGCAGCAACCGCACTCACAACATTCCATTCCATGATATTTCAGAAAACGATTCTCATCCTTATGTTCCGCAAAAGTTGCCAGACGAGCTGGAAGAAGATGTTCCGGACACTCGCTTACACATCTTCCGCAATTAATACAGGCAGTAGGCTCCGAATGACACACTTCATCTCTGGTGAGGCACAAAAGCGCGGATGTCGTCTTGGTTACTGGCACATTCAAGTCAAACATGGCAAAGCCCATCATAGGACCGCCGGAAATAATTTTTTCCGCTTTCTCTTTCAGACCTCCCGCCGCTTCCAGAACCTCTGTAAATTTCATTCCCACCGGAACACTGAAGTTGGAGGGATTACGCACCGCATCCCCTGTCACCGTTACGATCCGATGCATCAGAGGCTGCCCTAACACCACCGCTTTGTAAACAGCCACCACCGTATCTACATTGTCCACTACGCAGCCGGCATCTGCCGGAAGCATGGAAGAATTGATGCTTCTTCCCGTCACCGCATAGATCAGCATCCGCTCTGCCCCCTGTGGATACTTCGTTTTCAGCGCTTTTACCTCGATCCGAGGCTCCTTCTCCACCAGACGGCTGATCTTCTCGATACAGTCCGGCTTATTATCCTCAATGCAGATACATCCCTTTGCATGATCAAACAGCTGCAGGATTACCTTCAAACCTCCGATCAATTTCTCCGGCTCCTCCAGCATCCTCCTATAATCAGAAGTCAGATACGGCTCACATTCCGCTCCGTTTACCAGTATGTACTCAATCTTCTCCGGTTCCTTGGGAGAAAGCTTCACATGGGTAGGAAATCCTGCGCCTCCCATGCCGACCACGCCTGCCTCCTGAATCTTTTTGCGTATTTCCTCCGGGGAAAGTTTTTCCGGCTCTGCCACCGGATGATATTCCACCGTCTCATATTTTTCATCATTTTCTATTATAATTCCCTCGCAGGTTCCCCCTGCCGCTGTAAGGCACGTGTCAATTCTTTTTACCTCTCCGGAAACGGAGGAATAAACCGGCGCTGACACAAAACCTCCCGCTTCAGCAATCTTCTGCCCCACGAGCACCCGATCTCCCTTTGCCACAAGGGGAACTGCCGGCGCTCCGATGTGCTGAGACATAAGAAATGTCAGCTCCTTTCCCGGATTCAATGAACAAATCGGCTGATCCTTCGACAGCTCCTTTCCATCATAGGGATGGATGCCGCCCTTAAATGTATGCAAACCCATGATGTAACCTCCTTCTCATGATTTTTTTCTGTCTCTCTTTTCTCTCTGCCTTCTCAGTCGTTCTGACTTGCTGACCAGATTCGGATATGCCTTCATCTGATGTCTCGATTTTTTTCGAATGCTTTCCTTCACTTCCAGATATTTTCCAGCAAACTCATCATATTTTTCCATAAAGAGTTCTCTTCTTTGTGTGGTCTCCTCATCTGGAACGGTAAGAGATTCCAAAAGTTCTCTGAAATTCTTTCTCTTCTCATCCAGATACTCTTTCAGCCGATAAGAAGAAGCTTCCGCCCGGTACAGACTGGCTTTTTCCCGAATCTCCTCAGCCGCCTCATGCAGTCTGGTTTCCTGAAAATACTCTTGAAATTCTGCCCAGGCTCCATCCAACTTCTGAAGTTTGCCCTTCAGATCGAAAGCGGCAGCCGCAGAAAAAGAAAAATCCACCACATAATAGACCAGCCACAGATACACCAGAAGAATTCCCAGCTTCCGCGGAACCAGATCTACCAGTTTCGCCACTCCCGGATGGAGCAAATAAAACAGGATCAACACAAAAAATCCCCAGGCAATCGAACTTCCCAGACAGATTTTTCCCTGAAAATTAAACTTTTTCTTGCTGTAATCCCACCAGTTGGTATGAAAAATAGCTTCCATCAGCACACCAGTCACATATTCCAAGGCTGTAGTTACCGCTGTGCCGGCAAAATACAATTCCACCGGATGTCCTGCAAGTGGACGTAAGATCACATAGACCAGCACTGCCCCCACCCCGTAAAGAGTTACAAAAGGACCGCTCACAAATCCACGATTCACCCATTTCCCGTTTTTTGCAGAAACATAACAGCTCTCCCATACCCAGCCAAAAAAACTGTATACAATAAACCAGCTCAGAATATGGTAAACATCCACACCTAAAATTTCAAATGCCACATTTACACCTCTTTTCCCTCCTCCTCAAAGGAGAACAGTAATATTATTTCTACTATACCGCAATTTGTCGCAAAAATCACTACATTTTTTCTCCTCCTCATATTATAATAAGAAAATATCTTTATGACCCGACCCAAAATAAGAATGAAAAGGAGATTGTTATGATTACAAAAGAATATCCCATTTCGGTTCCTGTTTCTTTTCTGGAAAAAACCGGTATTTCTCCCGAAACGTGTCTGTTTTTTGATATCGAAACCACGGGACTTTCCTGGCGCCGCTCTCATCTGTATCTTCTGGGCGCAGTTTTTTATACTCCCGAAGGCTGGCTGCAAAAACAGTGGT
>HF995413.1:28862-52031 GCA_000432335.1 Firmicutes bacterium CAG:646 | reverse complement strand
GCTACTGGCTTTTCTGAAGAAACTGCCTCTCCCATTCCTTCCTTCTCTTCTTTGTTCAGATCCCACTCATTTCCCATAAATCGATTCCTCTCTTCTATATACGATTTTACATTTCAAAATACCTGACAAATTGTTTCGCGCTATGCGCTCTCGCAATTTTAATACCATTTTAAAAGATAAATGTGTCAAAAATGTGAAATTTATTCTTTTTTCTCTTCCCAGTATGATTTCTGAGACGTGCACTGGCGAATCATCCATCTCGGAAGACTCCGGTATCTTTTTCCCAGCAGATAGCCCAGATATTTCCATCCGCTGTTCCACACCAGAGAAAATACCAGCCATGGTTTTCCCTGTCTGCACAGCCAGGAAGCTGTCTCTTTTACCAGGCGGATTCCCTCTCCCTCTGATCGAACACCGGAAAATATTTCCGGATGATCTGCCTGAGACACCGCCAGATCAAAGTTTCGGTGAAACTGCTGCAGGGCAGAATAATTGTGGGAATGTATCACTTTCGCCTCCGCTGCGTAAGCCACCGCCCCTCCCGCCTGTATCAGGCTGCCTGCAAAGATCATATCCTCGTTGAAAATCGTCTTTTTTACAAAACCTCCCATTTCCAGATACGTCTCACGCTCATACATTGCGCACACATTGGAACAAAAATACGTCTTGATTCCCAGTGTTTTCAGATCGGCTTTGCGTTTTATACGGCTCTCCTCCGGATAATTAAAGCTTCTGGTAAATCGCTCCATCAGGCGGCAGTCCTCCGCGGGCAGCTGTCGGGCATAAGCTGCCTTGATATCCCGCCCCTGTTCTAAAGCTTTTACCAATTCCTCTACCAGCTTTTCATCGGCGGGAACGGCATCCTGGGTCATAAATAACAGATAATCCGCCTGGGACAGCCTTGCCGCCTGATCTCTGGTTTCTCCGTGATCATACGATTCCTGTTTCACATGGTGCACCTCCATGTTCCCACACCACTGTTCATATTCCGTCTTCCAGTTTTCCTTCCCGGTATTCATCACCAGAATCCTCTGCACCGGATACGTCTGTTTCTTGATCCCCTCGATCAGCAGTTTCCACTTCTGATCCGGTCGGTACACCGGCACGATCAAATCTACCGTTTTCTTCATCCTTTCTCCCTTCTCATGAAAAAACCGCCGCACTACTCTTTCTCGAATAGCACGACGGTCTGAATGCTCTATGATTCTGTATCCGCTTCTCGATATGCCGCCATAGAACCATCTTCCGAATGTTCCAGACGGGAAGCATCGCCAAATCCGCTCTTCTCCACAATATGCTGACTGTACGCTTTCACTTCCTCAGAAGGAACGTAATCGTCTTCCGGATAGAGGAACTCGTGAAGCTTTATTACATTGGATTCCAGCGTTACCGGAACAACACAGTCATATCCGTCCAGAGCCTGCTTTACATTTTCTCCATACAGATGATCGAAGGGGAAACCCGTCTGATCCTCGATATCATAGGACAGCATACTCATTCCCATAGAAAGGATCTCCGTCTTGGAAAGTGTCGTTTTGATCATAGGGAACACTTCATCCAATATCTTATTCAGCGTAGCCAAATCTGCGCTCTTCGCTTTCTCCACGATCTTATAGATCAGCTCTCTCTGGCGGGCTGCACGACGGAAATCATTCCCCGCCGTATAACGAATACGGGCATAAGCAACTGCCTGTACGCCGTTTAAGTGATGAACCCCCGCCACCTTTTCCAATGGCTCGTAATCCATATGTGTATACTCTGCTGTACCCACACAATAATTATTCAAATGCTCAATTTCCTCTTCTTTCAGTTCTACATCTACGCCGCCCAGAAGATCCACTACAGTAGCCACCGCCGTAAAGTCCACGCTGACACAGGCCGTCATATTCAGATCCAGATTGGTATTGATCATATTAATAAACTGCTCATAGCCGCCCCGCATATAGGCCTCGTTGGCCTTGCGGTAAATCCCGTTGCCATCTTCATCTTCACCTATCCGCATATACGTATCACGGTAAACAGACGCCAGTTTTACCTTCTTCGTATCATTATTGATACTGGCAATAATCATCGTATCGCTGTTGCTCTGTTCCAGACTTCCGCCGTTACTGATATCCACACCGATCAGTCCGATGGTAGTATAGCCCTGCATAACCTTATTTTCTTTGATTCCCGTATTGATCCCGATATTGTCAAAGTTCAGTTCTTCAAAGTTCATCTTTCCCATCTTAGCAAAAATAAACAAACCAGCCACCAATACCAGCAGGATTACGATTTCCAGTCCGAAAATAATCCGTCTCCTGCGACGTTTTCTGCGAAGTTTCAACTGTTTCTTGGTTAGATTTCTTTTTTCTGACATACTTTTCTCCCTTGTTCTTTAGTACGCATTTTTGTTTACAAAACCTTTAAAAAAGGTCATAACCAGAATCTTAATATCCAGTCCCACACTCCAGTTTTCAATATAATACAAGTCATATTCGATTCTCTTTCTGATAGAAGTGTCACCCCGGTAACCATTCACCTGCGCCCATCCTGTCAGCCCCGGTCTCACCTGATGCTTCACCATATAACGGGGGATTTCCTCCCGAAACTTCTCCACAAAAAAGGGACGCTCCGGTCTTGGTCCTACCAGACTCATATCCCCTTTCAAAATATTAAATAACTGAGGAAGTTCATCAATACTCGTTTTTCGCATCAGCTTGCCGATTCCCGTAACCCGGGGATCGTTTTTTACTGTCCAGGCTTTTTTCTCTTTTTCTTTCTGCTGCACTTCCATGGAACGGAACTTGTACATCATAAAAGTACGGTTATGCAGCCCTACCCGCTCCTGTTTGTAGATCAGCGGTCCCGGAGAGGTCAGCTTGATCAGAATACAAGCCAACAGCATAATCGGAGAAAACAGCACCAGCGCCACCAGCGCCCCTGCGATATCCATCAGCCGTTTGACCACGGCGTTAAAGGTATTCGTCAGAGGAACATACCGGATATTGATCACCGGAAGTCCCAACAAATCCTCTGTATAGGGTTTTGTGGGAATTATATTATTGTAATCCGGAATAAATTTGGTGTGAACTCCTGATTTTTCACAGAGCGCCACAATTTCTTCCAGACGATAATACTCGCTTAAACCAAGGGTAATAGCAATCTCATCTAACTGGTTTTCCGGCAGGATCACCATGAGATTCTCAATCTGCCCTAACACTTTAATCCCTTTGTATGTGGTACCTGCCTCCACGTTGTCATCCAAAATCCCTCTCACATGATACCCCCACTGGGGATTCTGCAAGATCCTGTCAATATACTCTTCTGCCGCACGACTGTACCCCACGAGAAGAATATGCTTCTGATTCAGACCTTTTTTCCTGATTTTTCGCAAAATACGCCGGATACCGATGCGAACCATCTCTTCCAGACACGTATTCAGACAGAAGAAATAAAACAGCATCTCACGGGAAAAGTTATTTTCCTTCAAAAGCACGTAAATACAGCTGATCACGATCAGCATACCTACTGTATTCGCTTTTACAATATTGGAAAATTCCAGCCGACGCCCCTGCACCCGCTTCGGGGTATACAGATTAAAGGCATAATACAGGATCAGATAAAGAGGAATGACGGGAACCATCACAGCCATATACCATTTCCATGATAAAGACCGTACGGATCCTTCTGCGAATGGACCGATAAACTTCAGCACCCATGCCAGCCAATAGGATCCGGCAATCACCAGTCCATCGATCACCACATGCATCCGGTTAAAGTATCTTTGATTATCTTTTATCAATACTCTTCACCTTATCTTATTTTCGTTATTTCGTAGTTCTTTTACTTTCTTTTTACTATACATCAGTTGCCCCAAAAGGGCAATATAATATTTTCTGACTTCTTTTAAGGTTTCCTTACAATATTATTTCCTATTGCAATATTATAAATGATGCCTGACGAATTGTTTCGTGCTGCGCACTCTCACAATTCTGCCCCAAATTCGGATATCGCGGGGCATATGCCCTTTTGACCCTGGCATCTTATTATATTACATTTTAACCCCTCTGTAAATAAAGAACCCCTTCAGCCGCAAATACGGCGCAGGATATTCCACCAAAGCTGCCCCTGAATCCGGCAGTAATTTCCAATGTTTTTCCAATGAAACGGGTATTTTTTCCCTTTCCTGCTAAGGGCGAAACCATTTTTGATACCTGCCGCGTATTCTCTCCCATAACCTTTAACAGTAAAAAACAGCAGTTTCACACCAAATCCCACTACCAAAAAGGGGAGATTTAAGAAAAGCTGTGCCAGCGGCATATTTTTATAGATCATATAGATATTATTTCTGGAAGAATAGCGAATCTTAAACTGATTGTATCGGGAACCGGAGGTTCCGCTTCCCACATGATATACCCTAGCCTCTGGAAGATACCAGTTTTCATACCCACAAATCTGCGCCCGATAGCCCAAATCCGTATCTTCCAAATAAGCAAAATGCTCCTCATCAAAATATCCCAGCTCTTCCACCAGTTTCTTCCGATAGATTGCCGCGCCTCCACAGGAAGAAAAAATCCGGAATTCTTTCTGATACCTTTCCTCCGACTTCCCTTTTCCCCGAGCAAACGCCCATCCCAGAGCATTATAAAAGTTTCCGGCGTCATCCACCAACTCCCGCTCCTGAAACTGAAGCATCAAAGCCGCGCAGGAAAAAGCATTTTCCTTCGCCCGGATTCCGTCATACAACGCCTTAAGAAATTCTGCTTCCGCCTCCGTATCGTTATTCAAAAGCACCACATATTCCCCCCGGGACTCCCGGATTCCCACATTGACAGCTCCGCAAAATCCCGTATTCTCCGCAAGACAGATCAGCCGCACCCAGGGAAATCGCTCCCTGACATAAGCCACACTTCCATCTTCCGAACCGTTATCCACAAAAATCGTTTCAAACTCCTGAAACCTCTGCCTTTTTAAGCTTTCCAGACATCTTTCTATGTACTGCATTCCATTATAATTCGGAATGACCACAGAAACCATACAGTCTTTCTTCTGCATAATCGCTCCTATCTCTTAAGCCCGCAGAGAGTAATTCCACTTACTCAATGTGAGATTTTTATTATAATACGGATCCCCCGCTTTCAAAAGTTTGATCCAGCGGGTCCTCATAAATTCGATTTCTCCCTGAAAACGGCGGATTTTCTCTTCGCTGTCTTCTGTCCCCCGGGATTTTGATTCATAATGATACAGCTCCACCTGCGGATCGTATACCACCAGATACCCTGCCTGTACGGTGCGCAGACAAAGATCTACATCATTGAAAGCCACCGCCAGCTTTTCCTCAAAGCCACCCAACTCTTTAAATACACTTCTTTTCATCATCATACAAGCCGCCGTCACCGCACTGAGATCCATCTGGAGAGATGCTTTATGCAGGTAACCGGTACGGGATCCGGGCATATTCAAAAATGCGTGCCCTGCAATCCCTCCAATTCCTATGATAATTCCTGCATGCTGTATGGTTCCATCGGGATAATACAGCTTTGCCCCGGTGATCCCCACTTCTCTTCGCTGGCAGTTCCCCAGCATTTCTTCCATCCAGCGGGGATTGATCACTTCCACATCATTATTCAAAAACAGCAGATATTCCCCGGAAGCATACGTTTCTCCAAAATTATTGATAGCGGAATAATTAAACCCTGCCTCCCAGGTAACCACCTTCACATTCTCTCTCTGCTCCAGTTCCTTATAATAGGCAAAAGTCTCCTCTTCCTGACTGTTGTTTTCTATAATAATGACCTCGTAATTGGGATACGTTGTCTTTTCAAACACAGAATCCAGACATTTTTTCAAAGCTTCCTTCTGATCTTTATTGGGAATCAAGATGGAAACCAACGGATTCCCCTGTACCGGGTATGTCACCTGATAAAATCCCAGATCTTTCGTGTGGCTGACAACCCCCTTCACACCCGTCCGGGCAAGATTTCCCTCGATGGCACGTTTTCCCGCATCAAAAGCATACATCTTACTGGCAGGATTATCCGCCGTAGACGCTTTATGAGTGCGCCAGTGGTACAAGATTTCCGGGATATGGCAGATCATCTTTGCCTGTTCCACACACCGGAAAATAAAGTCATAGTCCTGCGCGCCGTCATACTCTCTGCGAAAACCACCCGTCTGCCGAACCAGCGCCGTCCGCGCCACAAAAAAATGGGTAATATAGTTATTGGACCGCAAAAGATCCAGATTAAAATCCGGTTTAAAATGAGGTTGAAAATGCTCGGAAAGGTCTGTCGTTACCTTATCTTCATCGGAATAAATCACATCCACCAGCGTATTTTCTTTCCCCTCCAGATGTTGGTTCATCATTTCCACCATCCGATAGAGCGCCTGCGGCGCCAGAAGATCGTCATGATCCAAAAGCCCCAGAAATTCTCCCTTTGCCATGGCGAATGCTTCATTGGTATTTTCCGCGATTCCCAGATTTTTCTGCAGTTCTTTCACTTTGATCCGGGAATCTTCTCCTGCATACTTTTTTAAAATCTCCCCCATCTCTTTCTCCTCGGGACTTGCATTGGCAATGCAAAGCTCCCAATTCGTATATGTCTGATTTTGCAGAGATTCTATCATCTGTATGAGAAATGCTCCTGGCGTCCGATACGCCGGAACCACCACACTAATAAAAGGACTATAAGTGAAACGGCGTTTTTTCTGACGCTCCAGTTCTTCTGCATCTGGCTGATGTTTTTCAAACCACGGACCATAGGGAATCTCTTCCGGTTCCATGCGCTCGCAAAGGCGAATCCAGAACTCCTTCGGACCGTAATGTTTCAGATAGCGCAGCCCCTTTTGTATATTATACGGTTTTATTTTTTTGATATAATGCATCCATTTTCCGGAATCCATGGATGTTCCTCCTTAATACGCCTTAAACTCTTTCAATGCCTGTACCACTTCTGCCGCTTCCTCCATGCTCAGGCTATAATACATCGGAAGCCGCAGCAGCCGTTCACTCTCTTTCGTGGTATACACATCTTCCCCGTGGAAACGTCCAAACATCTGACCGGCCCGGGAAGAATGCAGCGGCACATAATGAAAGACACTTAAAATCTCTCTTTCCTTCAGATATGCCAGAAGCTTCGTTCTGGTGTCCAGATCTTTTACTTTTATGTAATACATATGCGCATTGTGAGTGGCATATTCCGGCACCAAAGGACGCTGAATCCATCCCTGTTCCTCCAGATCCGCCAAATGCTCGTGATAATAATTCCACAATTTCAATCTCTTTTGATTGATCTTATCTGCTTCCTCCAGCTGCGCCCACAGATAAGCGGCATTCATATCGCTGGGAAGATATGACGAACCGTAATTTACCCAGGTATATTTATCCACTTGTCCGCGGAAATACTTACTCCGATCCGTTCCCTTTTCCCGAAGGATCTCCGCCGGTTCCAGATATTTTTCATCCTGAAAAAGAAGAGCTCCCCCTTCTCCCATAGAATAATTCTTTGTCTCATGGAAACTGTAACAGCCAAAATCTCCGATAGTTCCCAGCGCTTTCCCCTTGTAAAAAGCATTGACACCCTGAGCGGCATCCTCGATCACCTTCAGATCATATTTTTTCGCCAGTTCCATAATCGTATCCATCTCACAAGCCACACCGGCATAATGAACCGGCACGATGGCTTTCGTCTTTTCTGTGATCGCCGCCTCGATTTTTGTCTCGTCGATATTCATGGTGTCAGGACGGATATCCACAAACACGCAGGCAGCTCCCCGGAGAACGAAAGCATCCGCCGTAGATACAAACGTATAAGAAGGCATAATGACTTCATCCCCAGGCTGGATATCCGCCAGATAAGCCGCCATTTCCAGCGCATGGGTACAGGAAGTGGTAAGAAGTACTTCTTTTGACCGAAAATGTTCCTGCAGCCAGGCGGAACAGCGCTTGGTAAAAGGACCATCCCCACAGATCATACCATTTTTTTCCACCGCCTCTTTTATATATTCCGTTTCCTTTCCCACGAAAGGTGGTCTGTTAAAACTGATTTTCACGTTTTTCACACTCCTACCGCTTTCTGCTTGTTTTCTTCCTTTTTACAATACCGGAAATTGCTGCTGTGATCACGGCAAAACCGATCAGACCTGCCAAAATATAGCTGACCGTTTTGTAAATCTTGCTTTGCTGATGTTCCAGTATTTCCTGCTCCCGTTTTTGCTTCTCGGCATCGCTGGTGCTTTCCGGTGTGACAACAGGCTCTTCCGGATGCAAAACAGTTTCTTCCGGCTCCATTTTCTTTCCAGCGCCCAGATAATATTCTCCATGATAATAATATTTCTGGATCGTCTCTGCGCCTTCCTCCGTCTCCTGTATCGTAAAATTCTCCACCGTTTGATTTGCCGGAAGAGTTACAACCCCTCCCGGAACCTCTGCCCGGCTAAAATTCTCAAACCCATAATCAAACAATTTGATCTGATCCTGATAAATCTGCTGTACTTCTGCCCGCAGCGTCACTGCGATCAGAGTCATCCCATTTCTCGTAACTCCGCTGACCAGAGTGTTTTTTGCCACTTCCGTTACTCCTGTTTTTCCTCCAAAACACCCTTCATAATACTCCGGCGCAGACTGCGCCACCAGCGCATGATGGCAGGAATACGTTCTTGTCTCTCCGTTCATATTCGTTGGACCGATCACCACATTCTGCTGTTTAATGATTTCCAGAAAAGTCTCATTTTTAATAGCTTGCTGAAAAATCAGCGCCATATCATGGGCAGTCGTATAGTGATTTTCATCGGGCATTCCACTGGCATTTGCAAAATGCGTATTGGTACACCCCAGCTCCTGGGCTCTTTCGTTCATTCTATCCACAAAAGCCTGTACCGAACCGCCTCCCACATATTCCGCAATCTGTGTAGCCACGTCATTTGCCGACTGCACCATCAACACATCCAGACATTGGCGCATCGTCAGAATCTCCCCTGCCTGCATACCTATATTCGTTCCTCCTGCATTTGGATCAGAAAGTACCGTCTGGGTAAATGTCACCTGATCGTCAAGCCCCGCCTGTTCCAAAGCCAACAGACAGGTCATGATCTTTGTGATACTGGCAGGATAGCGAATCTCATCCATTCCTTTATTGTATAAAATCGCTCCCGTATCTGCATCCATCAGTATTCCTGTCTCAGAGGCAATCTCCGGAGCCTGCGGCCACTCTGGTAGCTGATTCGTCGTCACCTCATAGACAGCGCCGTTTTGTACTTGGGCTGCCTGCGCCGAAATCGGTGCAATCACCAGCAAACCACTCAATAATATCCCCGCTATTCTGCCATATCTGCTTTTCATACTGTACCTCTCCTTTTAACTTTTCAGACTCATCCCGGCAGTGTATAAATAAAAATCCCAATAATAATAATAATATTTCCAATGATTTTCCCCTTTGTGATCTTTTCCTTTAAGATCAGCCAGGAAAACAGCAGCACAAATACGTATGCCGCCGTATCGATTACCGGTCCATACCGCATATCCACCTTGGTGTAGCAATATGTATTTAACAATAATACGCCGAAAAAAATCCCATATGCCAGAATCACTCGCCAGTTTAAATACTCCCGAATGGGATTTTTATACTTCTGATTTGCGCTTTGCTTCAATAAAACCTGAGAAATAGCCGAAAAAACGGTTCCTCCCAACATCATCAACATAAAAGGTCTATTCATATTTCTGCACCGTCCAAACACCCGCCAGAACCACCAAAATTCCTATGATATTCTGTACGGAAAGATTTTCATGAAAAATAATCACTGCCCAGATCTGCGACCACAAAAGTGAAACACTTTTATTGGCATAGGCTGTAGACAGAGAAAACTTCTTAATTGCTTTCTGCCATGCAATGGCATAAATCCCACAATTCGCGATCATTAAAAACGCATAAACATACAGTCCGATTCCATTCCATCCGTTCTTATTATATTCTACAGACGCCAATTTTGAAAAAACACTGGTGAGAGAAAATAAAAGAATATTTAAATGCAGCTGTATATAAGCTTTTCCCCTTTGCAACACTGTTCACCGCCTTATCAAAATAAAACTCTCCAAAAAGCATATATTGTTTATTATAACACTATTACTTTCTCTCTTCAAGAAATTGTTTTTCTTGAAATAAATTCTCTAAAATGGTATGATTGAGTCGAAAAACAGTAGAAAAATCGGGGGAAAACATATGGCACTCTATTCTGTTGTTGTTCCTGTATATAATTCAGAACACACCTTAAACGAACTTTATAGCCGCCTGGAAAAAGTCTTTCGTGAAGAAATACAGCAGCCTTTTGAACTGATCCTTGTAGATGACGGTTCCAAAGACCACTCTTTTCAGGTAATGACGGAGCTAAGAAAAAAAGATCACCGGGTTAAGATCATTCAAATGGCGCGAAATTTTGGGCAGCATCCCGCACTTTTATGCGGATTTTCCCATGCGGCAGGCGATTTTATCGTCACCATGGACGATGACTTGCAGCATCCGCCAGAAGAACTTCCTAAAATGATCAAAGTGATGAATGATCGTGACGATGTCGATGTGATCATTGCAAGTTACGAAGGACGCAAGCATAATCCGATCCGCAAACTTGGCACAAAAGTATCTGTCTGGGCAACTTCCAAGATGCTGGGAAAAGATCCAAACCTTCAGATTACCAGTTACCGTCTGATCCGAAGATTTTTGGTGGAAGCCATGCTGAAAACCAACACCTATCTTCCCCAGATCGGCAATCTTCTGGTACTCTCTTCCAATCGGATCATAAACGTTCCAGTTCGCCATGATGCAAGAGCCTACGGCAAAAGCGGTTATTCTTTCCGGCGCCTTGCAAAGGATCTGATCTATGATATCACGACCCACACAAATTTTCCGCTGATTCTCGTTCGCAATCTGGGAATCTTAAGTTTTCTGTTCAGTTTCATCATGGGACTCTTTTATCTCATCCGTTATTTTATCTACGGAACTTCCATAGAAGGATGGACGTCTCTGATGCTGGTACTGCTTGCTTTCTTTGGCATTACCTTACTTTCCATTGGAATTATTGGAATCTATCTCATGAACATTCTCAATGAATCAAAAAAAATGCCTCATTATGTAATACGGCAGAAAGATGTGGATGAATGAAAAAAGAAATAGGAGGATATCTGGAACTGGAAGAATTTTCCGGTTCCGAATACTATCCCAATTTATATAAGGCAAATCTGGGACGCACCGCTCTTGTCTGGCTGCTGCGTTCCAGAAAATGTAAAAAACTTTTATTGCCTGAATTTCTCTGTGATTCTGTTATAGATGCCTGCGCTCAGACAGACACAGAGATTTCTTTTTATGCTCTGGATGACACACTGACCCCTCTGCTTGACCGTCCTTGCGGTCTTAGGAAAGGGGAATATCTTTATCTTGTGAATTACTATGGACAGCTTACGGATGATTTGATCCTGCAATATCAGAAAAAATATGATAGAATTATCGTTGATCATACGCATGGATTTTATCAGCGTCCTCTTCCTGGTATCGATACGATTTATTCCTGCCGGAAATTTTTCGGTCTCAGTGACGGCGCTTATCTGGCTACCGATGCAAAACTTATTCCCTTATCGGAAACGGATCACTCCAACACCCGCATGGAACATATTCTGGGACGATACGAACATGACGCCGGAACTTACTACCAACAAATGTTGAAGAACGCTTCCACGTACCATCAGGAAGAGCCAAAATATATGTCCAAACTGACCTGTAATTTGCTGCGTGGAATCGACTATGACCGGATCAAAGAACAACGGGAAAAAAATTATCAGTATCTTCACCAACATCTGAATCCGGAAAATTTCCGAAAAAATCCCTTTATCCGCAAGATACCGGAAGGTCCCTTTGCCTATCCTTATTATTCGCCAAAGGGCATACAGCTTCGAAAAGAACTGGCAAAATACAAGATTTTTATTCCCACCAACTGGGGAAATGTTCTGAAAAGCCTTCCGAATACCAGAAGGGAATACGACTGGGCAGCCAATATTCTGCCTCTTCCCTGCGATCAGCGGTATGGTATGGAAGAAATGAATTTTATGATCAAAACAATAGAAAAAATTGAGAAAGACATTTAGAAAGGATGTAACTGTGAAGATAGTGAGCAGTTACAAAAGGATCTTATATGCAACACAGATTATTAATCTTAGGTTCCATGGGTGAATTTGTACAACTGGTAAAAAAATCCAAAGAGCGGGGCTACTATACCATTGTGTGCGATAACTACCCGGATGGACCCGCCCGAACTTTCGCTGACGAAGATTATGTGATTCCGGTAACTGCAACAGAAGAAATCGCACAGCTTTGCAAAGAAAAGACCGTTGACGGTATCATTACTTCATTTTCTGATCTCCTTCTGGAATGCATGGTGAAAATTGCAGCCGCTGCGGATCTTCCCTGCTACCTGAAACCGGAACAGCTTCCCTGGTATCGCGATAAAGCAGCCGCCAAAGAACTCCTGCATCAAATGCAGCTTCCAACCCCGGGATTTCTCCGCATTCCCGTCAAAGATACTGATCTTTGCGAAACTTTAGCTTCCCACGGTCTGCGCTATCCTCTGGTAACAAAACCTCTGGATAAATACGGCTCCCGCGGAATTTATGTGGTACACAACAATCAGGAACTCTTTCAGGCAATCCAGCGCACTTCCGCTTTTACCGATCTGGATGAAATTCTTCTGGAAGAATACAATGAGGGATATGAGTTTAATCTGATGAGTTGGGTGTTGGACGGACAGGTTCATATCATCAGCATTGCAGACCGGGAAAAAACAGAAACGCAGTACGGGGAAATTCCCATCAGTACCCGCAATGTATATCCTTCCTGTTTTTATGAGCAGGTTGCCCCTGCCGCCCGCCAGCTTCTGCAGGATTTTATTACCCATACCGGTCAGCAGGACGGGGCGCTTTCCATGCAGTTTTTCTGGGCTCCCGGAAAAGAAATTCAGGTGTGCGAAATTGCAGGGCGCTTCTTTGGCTACGAACATGAACTCACTGATATTGTCTTTGGACTTAATATGGAAGACTTATTATTAAACGCTCTGTATGACAGAGAAGCTCTGCGCCGTCAACTGGAACACCATCATCCAGAAACACCGATCCGTCACGGAGCCGTCCTGTATTTTCATGGAAAACAAAAGAAAATTGCCGACTTATCCGCTGCCCAAAAATTGGCTCAGCACCCGGCTGTCATAAAACCATGGATCTTCTACCGTGAAGGCGAATCCGTGATCGCCCATAGTCCCAATCCCTATGTGGCACTCTATTATATCGCTGCTGCCACGCGAAAAGAACTAGATGCTATAACAGAAGAATTTTTCAGCACCATGGAGATTCCCGATTCTAGTGGAGAAGAACTCCTCTGGCAAAACCGGATACCCATCTATCTTTCTTGATGTTTATGAGAATATATACTTTTTTAGTATTTCTCTAAAAGTGTCACCATTTTTTCTTCAAAAAAGTGGTGACATTTTTTTTAAATTGCATTTTTGTAATATTTTTCAATACGATGAGACCATTTTTAGATGAAATATTGCAAAAATAAGAGTAAAAATGGTGACATTTCTTCAAAAAAATAAAAAGGTATATTTTGTAACAGTTCAGCCATATAGTATACTGTTGAATAGCACCCTTTTCTCAATAATTCGGTGCGTATACCACCAAGTATACCATAACGCAGGATGCCACCCAAACAAAAGAAGCAATACGATAAAACCATTTTTTCACCCGATCACTCTTCACAAGCTTATCTAGCCAGTTCCCATATCCCAGCACCATAAAATACATGACCGGAAATAAAGCCGGCATAAGATATCTGCCCTGCGCCTGAAAGTCACTGGCGTAAGCATAGTAGATCAGCAAAAAGCCGGGAATAATGATTGTCAGAGCAAGACATATCCGCATCCAGTTTTCCATATTCCAAACTTTCGCTTTTCGATACTGCCGGGTAATCCATACCCCATCTTCTTTTTTTATTCTTTCTTCTCTCACTTTACTTCTGGCTACACAGAAGATTCTCTTCCAGACAGGGATAACACCCAAAATTCCCAGCGCAAGAAAAACCAGATAGGATTTCGTCCATAGTTCCGGCATAAAAATCTTCATAAACCCAAAAGTGCCTACAAAGCTGGCTGCCACTGTGCCCAGCCAGTTATATTTCCAGCCGCTCGGTATCCAGAAAAACATCTGCCCTACGGTCATCCCCAAAGACTGGGGCGTAGCCCGGTTGGAAGGTTTTAATTCTTCAATAGCATACCGTTCTGCATATTTGCTGGAAGTCGCCATTCCCAGAATATCTCCGTCATACAGAACGGCATTTCTGATAAACCACCAACCGCAAAGCAAGAATACAATTCCCAGCATTAACAGCCCTTTTTTCCACATCTGAGGGAAATCCCACTGTTTCTGATTCCCCTTCATCATGCTTCCCACAAAAAATACTGCGCTGCACAACAAAAATCCATAGCTATTATAATAAGAATGGATACAGAGGGACATAGCGAAACCCAACTGTATACATATTTTTCCTGTCCATCCTTCCTGTACCACCCGAACCCAGCAATAAAAAATCCAGGCGGTAGAAAGGAGCGCTACGGAATCCATATTCATATACGTATGAAGAAAGGCTGCTCCCGGAAGAAACGTAACCGCCACGGTAAAAAACCAGGCTTTCTCTTTCTCAAACAAACGCTTTCCGATCCTGAGAGCCACAAACGCTGTCAATGTTCCAAAAATCACATTCACCAGCCGCATACTCAGATACAACGCCCGAAAACTGTCCGTAAACAGTGTGGTTACTTTTCCAAAAAGAGCTGCCAGAATACAACTGATATACGGATTAAACGCATAGGAGATTCCCCAATTTGGATTGCGGATCTCCGGGTCTCTTCCATCCGGCAAACTGCCATGATTCATAATATATTCCGATACCCGATACCGCATTTCTTCATCCGGGGAAGAGTTAAAAGGAGCCTTTGCCGCCCAGATAAACAGAAAACAAAAGACCAGTACAAGAAACAGGATCTCGCAGACTCTTTCCTTTCTGTCCAAAACTTTTCTTTCTTTTCCCATCACGCTAACCCTGAATCACTTTCAGATAGCGGCTCAGCGCATCCTGCCAGGTAGGAAGCGGTTCAAATCCATTTTCCACCAGCTTACGTTTATCCAGACGGCTGTTAAACGGTCTGGCTGCCTTGGAAAGACCGTACTCTTCTGTTGTTACCGGGATTACCTTTGTGTCCTTTCCTGCCTGACGGAAGATCTCGCAGGTAAAATCATACCAGGAAATATAACCGCCCTCATTGGTCGCGTGATAATAGCCATATTTCTCTGTCTCGATCATATCCACCAAAAGCCGGGCAAGATCAAAGGTATAGGTAGGCGTTCCGATCTGATCATTCACCACACGGATGGTATCGTATTTTTCGCTGAGACTAAGCATTGTCTTGATAAAATTCTTTCCGTTAACGCCAAATACCCACGCAATCCGAACGATAAAGTATTTTTCCAGATTATTTGCAACTGCCAGCTCTCCCTCCAGCTTCGTGCTTCCATATACACTGATGGGATGATAATCCTTACAATCCGGCTCCCAGGGTTCTGTTCCCTGACCGTCAAATACATAATCTGTGCTGATATAGACCATTTTGCAGTCCAGCTCCTTACAAACCAGCGCAATATTTTCTGTTCCTCCCGCATTGATGGCGCGAACTTTTTCCACCTTATCGTCATCCTCTGCCAGATCTACCGCTGTCCACGCTGCGCAGTGTACCACTACATCCGGCTGTACTTCACAAAGAATCTGCTCCACTGCCGCCTTGTCAGTGATATCCAGGGAGATGTAAGGCATTTTCGTTACGGCAGAACCATCCTGCACCCCTGCATATTCCGATGCAATATCACTTCCCACACCTTCATATCCTCTCTTTTCCAGTTCGTTCATCACATCATGGCCAAGCTGACCTGCCACACCTGTTACAAATACTTTCATAACTCATTACCGTCCTTTCTTGATTCGTCTCAGAGAAAAATCCTGACTGTCCAACGTAAGATTCGGGTTATAATAAGGATCTCCATCCCGCAGAATATCCGGCCATCGTTTCTCAAACATGGCAATTTCCCTGTTGAACCGAGCTACCTTCTCCGGGGTATCCTCCAGACCTCTGGATTTCGATTCATAATGATACAACTCTGCATAAGGATTGTATACGATATGATAGCCCGCTCTTCCCAATTTCAGACAAAAATCAATATCGTTAAAAGCAACTTCAAATTCTTCACTCAAACCGCCTACTTTCTCGTAAGCCTCCCGCTTCACCATCATACAGGCAGCCGTCACCGCACTGTAATCCTGCGCGCAAATGATCCGGTGACAATATCCTGTAAATCCTCGCTTTTGCTGTACAAAACAGTGCCCTGCGATTCCTCCGAAACCGATCACTACTCCTGCATGCTGAATGGTATCGTCCTCATAATACAGCCGGGCGCCCACCGCTCCTACATCCGAACGGGTACAGTAGCCCAAAAGCTCCTCCAGACAATCCTCATTGATAATCTCCGTATCGTTATTCAAAAGCAGCAGATATTCCCCCTTGGCATACTGCACACCGAAATTATTAATGGCAGAATAATTAAAAATACCCTTCCAGTACACCACACGGACTCTTGGATTGACCGTTTCCAACTGCTGATAATAGGCAAAAGTCTCCGGGTCCTCACTGTTATTTTCCACAATAATAAATTCATAATTCCTGTATGTGGAACGATTCTCAATGGCATCCATACACCGTTTCAAATCATCAATATGATCCTTATTCGGGATAATAATAGAAATCAGCGGATCTTTTTCTCTCAGGAATTTCGTTCGATACAGCCCCAGAAACTCTCCTTTGGAAACCTGCGCCTGCACACCGATCCGGTCATAATGAGCCTGAACAGCTCTTTTGCCCGCCTCAAAAGCATACAGCTTACTTTCCGGATTCTCAGAAGTAGAATCCTCATGACTCCTCCAGTGATACAAAATCTTGGGAATATGATGGATTTTCTTCTCCCCAGCCCTTTCTACACACCGAAAAATAAAATCATAATCCTGCGCTCCGTCAAACTCTTTTCTCAGCATTCCCACCTGATCGATCAGTGTCTTTTTTGCTACAAAAAGATGACAGATATAATTCACGGTACACAGAAGATCAATATTAAAATCCGGCTTAAAATGTGGCTGGAAAAACTTGTGCCCGTCCATGGACATCTTGTCCTCATCAGAATAAAGTACCTCCAGCTCCCTGTTTTGATTCAATGCTTTCGCGCACTCATACAACGCATGAGGCAAAAGTTCATCATCATGATCTGCAAACACAATATATTCCCCAGACGCTGCCGCTATCGCCGCATTGGTATTTTCAGAAATCTGCAAAGGTTCCTTGTGAGAGATCACTTTAATCCTTCCATCTTCCCTTACCGCCTGCTCCAAAAGCTCCCGGATCGGAGAATTTTCTCTGCTGCCATCAGAAAGACACAGTTCCCAGTGGGTATACGTCTGTTCTTTCATGGATTCAATCAGACGGAGAAGATATTTTTCCGGCGTTTTATACAAAGGAACCACCACGCTGAACAGCGGCTTCCATGGAAACTCTGCCTGTCTTTGCTGCTCCAGTTCCTTTTTCGTGGGAAGATGACAGGGCAGCCACTTGGAATATACCATATTTTCCTTTCTTCCCTTGGTAAGCTTCTCCATCACCTTTCCTGTAAGGGCAGTCACACCATGAAGTTTCAGAAAACGGCAGCCTTTTTTGTAATATCCTCCCGCCTTCTCCGCCAGCACCAGCGCCGGCTGCAGATGAACGAGCCGAAGGGTTCTTCCTCCCTCAGCCTCAAAGATCAGATAAAACTCTTTCAGATCCTGATAATGCAATTCAAAGAAAAATCCACATTTTTCTTCAATCTCCGCCTCCTGAAACTGATTCTGCACATCCACCCGCTTCATTCTCTGAATCTCACAGGGAATCTTCTTTCTGTCCTTACTCTCCAAACGGATCTGCAGGGGCTGACCGAAAGCCGCCCAGCCTCTCACCCTACAGATTCCCGCCTTCTGTTCGATTTCAATACTCTCAAGAAAATACTGGGGTTTTCCCTGCTTTCTCGCCAACTGACGAGCCGAGACAGAAAACCATACAAAACGGTCACCCCCATTCTCTCCCTGAATCGTCAGCTTTTTATACTGTTCCAGATTCTCAGGAAGCTCCACCTCCATCTGAATCCGCATGCCGTCCACCAGATCCAGATCTTTAAAACGCTCCAGAGCGCTCACCCGCTCCTGCTCGCTGATCTTCACCGGAACCTCTTTGCCGTCCAACAGGGCAGTCACTGCATACTCCTTGGGCCAGGTTCCCTGCAGCCGATAAATTCTTTTATCAACCAGATCGAATCGCTCTTTTTCTACTTCAAATAACTCTCGCTGCATAGTAATTCCTCTCTTGCATCCTTTCCGGTATTCTGGGTGATGTAACGCTCCATAACTACCCGATGAGCAGCCTCCCCCATATCTTTTCTCGCCTTAACGTTTGTGATCAGGGTCTCCAGCGCCTGAATCCACTCTTCGGTACTGCTGCACAGCCACGCTGTTTTTCCATTTTCGATTACCTGTTCCATTTCCCGGTTTCTGCTCATCACGCTGGGCACTTTTACCAGCGCAGCTTCCATCCATTTATTTTCCGACTTACAGCAGTGGAAAACTGTATCTTCCAGCGGCATCAGATTGATATCGATTCCCGCCATCACACCTGGCAGCTTCTGCCACTCCATAAACGGAAGCTTCTCCACTCTATTTTTCAACTGATTCAGCTTTTTCTCCGACATAACGCCAACCAGTTTAATATGCACTTGCGGATATTTTTCCATTACATACTGCAAGGCTTCTTCCGCCACCTCATAATCCTGATCGTGGGTTTTCGATCCGCTGAAATACCCGATATAAATCTTTTCCCCGTCTTTTTCCACCTGTTCCACTGCATCGTGAGACAACACCTGCATCTCCATACTGGAACAATTTCGATTGATGACCACTTTCTTTTCCGGGAATTCCCTGCGGATTTCTTCTGCCAGCGTATACGTAGAGGTAAAATACCCGTCGCACTGTTCCATGCACTGATAAATCTTTCTGGTGATTTCTTCAAAATTCCGATACTCACTGCCTTTCAGAAAATGAATTCCGGAAATCCTATCATAATCAAAAATCAGATCATCAATATCATAGTATACCCTACGCCCTGCCTCATGCGCTTTCCGAATCAGAATAGATACCTTTTCCAGATCACTGCAGCGGTACAATACCAGAGCTCTATAGTATTCCATACAAACCGCATCACTGTCTTCCATCTGAATAAAATCAGAGGCATATCCCTGATAAAAGAGCTGCTCTCTGAAATGCTCCACACGATAACGGGAGGCAAAAGAAATTTCCTCTCCCACAAACAAAATTTTCTCTTCGTGAACTGGCAGATCTTCTATCTTCAACGTCTGAACCGCAAATTCTGTTATTTCCTTCACGATTCTTTCCGGATCTGTATCGGAAAGAATCAGCCCTTTCTCGTAATGCTGCACCCTCTCCACTGGAGCGCCAATAGGAAATACAGCAAGAGGCATCCGCATGGACATCACCTCGGAAGCCGTATAGGAAAAGGTCTCCGGCCAGATCGCTGGTATTAAAAAAATATCTATATCTTCCTGCATCGTCAGACGTGGAAGCTCCTCTCTTCCATATCTTCCGGTAAAAGAAAATACCGGACTGTCTATCTCTTCGTCCGAAGTTCCTATTAATTTCAGCCGGATATTTAAGTTCTCTTTTTCAATATAAGACGCCAGTTCTTTCACTACATCCAGACCTTTTTTATAGCATAAAACGCCCAATAAACCTATATTCCAGGTTTTAGTTGTTTTTGCCCGTTTGTTCAAAGCCGGCAGATAATGCGGCTTATGCGGAATCACCCGCAGATGGTAAACGTCAGGATACACCTTCTCAAACAATCTCGCCGTATCATCAGAGAACGCTAAAATTTCATCACAATTCGTAAGAAATTCTCTCCAGTGATGTCTCCACGTAGTTCCACTCTCATATTCCAGACAAGCATTGCTCCGGTTTTCTGGAATACACCGATCGCATACCTGGGCGCAGGCAGCCCCGCAATACTCCCCTTTGTCATTCATCAAATTGACCGCTGGACAAATGGAATAAAAATCATGAAGCAGCATCTTTAACTGCGCCTGATGTTCCTGCTTCAACTCTACAATCCTCTTTAACACACCATAAAAATTCTGATAGGTTACCAACTCATTGATCCAGATTTCATCCACACGCTGGATTTCTCCAAGCACTACATCCAGTTCCTTCGCAAAACACTCTGCATAATATTTCTTATACTCATAGATCAGATAATACTGCATACTATAAATATCAAATCTTATGGTTATAAAGCGATAACCCTCTTTCAGAGCGAGACGTTTCTTTTCCACCAGATATTCCGTGGCTCCGCCACCCAGATTATGGTCAAAAGCAACAATCGTTGAAACCTCCAACTTTTGATCCAAAAGCTTCATCATTCCATACAAACGAACGGTTCTGGCTGGATCTCTTCGGCAGTATTCCGCCGTATCCCGATTATAATTGGGATGCTTATCCGCCAACGCCTGAAGATTCTTATCCAAAAGTCTCTGTTTTTCTTCTGAAGTAAAGCTTCCTCCATGCTTATGATATACGAACAGATTATCCACCTGCACATTTTCATAGCCTGCTTTGATGGCTCTTTGGCACCAGTCATTTTCCTCCCCGTAACCTTTTCCAAAGGTCTCTTCATCCAGCAGTCCCACTTCTCGGATTGCCTGAAGATTCATTCCCATACAAAATCCAATTCCTGTGGGCATCACCGGATATTGAGGCTTCACGGTTCGGAACACATCATCGATTTCATGCAGCTGCATTCCCTCAAAAATAGGATTGTCTTCACAAAAATTGGGAAAACTGCAGATTGTCCCGCAAGTAGTAAATGGAGTAGAAGTAGCCACCCGATCTTTCGTGAGAATCGGAAGCATCAGTCTTTCCAGCCATTCTTCCGGCACCTCCACATCCGTATTTACCAGCGCCACATGATTCTCGACCATAGCCAACGCTTTATTTACAGACGGCAAAAATCCCATATTCTTTTCATTTCTCAAAAGAATCACTCGGGAATCCGAAGCTGCATACTGCTCCAGATATTCTCTGACCTTAGGATCTGGACTGTTATCATCCACCAGAAGCAAACGATATGCCATACGGGTTTTCTCAATACCTGCAAATAACTTGTCAAAATATTCCAGCCCATTATATATAGGAACAATAATATCCACCGCCGTCTGACCGAGTAGTGGAGGATATGCCTTATCTTTTTCCAATACGTGCTGCATACGGAAAAACCGGATATTTCCCAAACTTCTGGGATCGCCAGCCGGAAAAATGAGAACTTCTCCTTCCTTCCGATCCGTATCCGCCGGTATACTCCCCAGATGCAGCTGTCCCGTTCCTACCTCTGTATCGTACTCAAAAAATACCTCTAACGGTTTTGGCGTCTGTATAGAAGCAACAAATGCAAAACCACTGGACTCTGCCGCCGGATTGTGCAAAACCTCCGCTACATCTTTTCTGAAAATCACAACATACGGATATTCCTGAACTTTTTCTCCATTTGCATAAAATCCAATTCTCGGGCGTTCCATCGGATATTTCGTATCAAATGCCCATCCCGCCAGATTCAGGCTATTCTTCTCATAATGGAACTGATCGGAATTTCCCACACAAGCGGTCAAAATCTCCGGTACTTCCTCCAAGGGCTGCGGTACCTCCGTTCTTCCCAAAGCCCGCTTCACCAGACGTTTAAGCTTTGCCTTTTTCCCTTCCGGTACGATTTCCCGCTGTACACTTGCAGCTTCCCGTTCTTTCTGCTGGCGTTCTTCTTCCCGTTTTTGTTTCTCCTGTTCAGCAGATTTTCTCCGTTTCTCTTCCCGGGCGATCACCGTCTCCAGTTCGCTCATCGTAAGAAATTCTATCTTTCCATAAATGGTAATCTTATCTACCTCCGAGGGATCCCATACGGAAAGGAAAAACGCCGGTTCTTCTGTTAAAAATACCGTTGTCTGCCGGTCTTCCTGTATATGCATTCCCCATGGAATCAAAGTTACATGACTGCTGCACTGAACTTTTTCAATCTGGATCCGACACATTCTGCCTTTCACCGGATTCCAGCGCAGCCCTCTGATCCCCTGAATCTTACTCAGATCAAAGGTCATCTGGAAACGGTTTCTCTCCAGAAAAACTGTCTTCTCCATAGTATTCTGTTCACTGAGACCACTGCCCAAGTCATAATATAATTTACTGTTCATCTGGGTCTCTCTGTGCTTTTCCCTGACAATCGCTGAAAGATCCACCGGTATCCGCGGTTTTCTGTAAACATCCATCCTGTCGCTGCCCACATATTCATAGACAAAATGGAGCGTCCACTGCATAAAAATCTCATAATCAGAATAATGGATCTCAAATTTTTCCATCATCTGTTCTTCCGGACAAAAACGATGCAGCGCCGGTATCCGTGTATACAATTCGTGAATCATCCTCCACATAATAAAAGGCACTGGTACCAGGAACGGAAACACCCACTCATAATCAATAATCTTGTTTCCATCCTCTTCCGAAAAGATATTGGCGCAGATCAGATCCACATTTGCCGGCTGAATACATTCATAATAATCTTTTCCCGGATACTTGCCAAATACCCGACAAAATTCTTCTGTCTGATAGGAAACTCCCCGTCTCCTGTCCTGAAAATACGTCTCATAAAATTCTCTCAACGCTTTTTCAACTTTATCAAACCGCTCTTCTTCCACCCATCTTTTTACTTTCCCATTCAGAGTGATTCCGGTAAGAAAAGGATAAACCACTGCCTCATCCTCGTACCTGCAGACAAGATTTTCATAACTGCCCGGAAGCTTCTGCGCGCCTGCTTTTTCCAGACTCTGCAAAAATGGCATTGCTTCTTTGCACATAGCTCTCTTTTCCACCTGCGTCACTCCATCCTGTTCTACAATCTGGGTAAGCAGCCGAAATTCCTTCT
>HF995413.1:9113-28821 GCA_000432335.1 Firmicutes bacterium CAG:646 | reverse complement strand
CTTCACATAGCGAATCTCTTTCTCTTCCTGCCACTCTCTTTTCCCCGCTACAACCAGAAAAGAATTGACAAAACGATCTAAAATCTTCTCTTTGGCAAAATTCTTTATCCCCGCGCTCTCGGAAAAAAGCGCAACCGTCTGATCTGTATAGATAGGATATTCTTTTCCATACATATTCTGATACAGCGTTTCATCTGTAAAAATCTCTGTAGGGAATTTATAATCAGGATAAGGATAATAAAACTTCTGAAAAGGAAAGCCACTTCTGTTCAACAGTTCTTCCAATTCCGTTTTGGAAAAAGTGCGCACCGTATGATTCCCCGGATATCGGTTGATTCCAAAAAAATGGAGATCTGTGTGATCCTCCGGCGCCCCGGCAAAATACTTTAATCCAAGCTTATTTTCAATGGCGATCAGAATCTTGCCCGCCTCATTCAAATACTGTCCCATGTTTTCCAGAAATGTTTCATACGGCGTATCCCCCTTTGTAAAGCTCATGGCGTATTCCAATACACCGTTTACCACTACATAATCAAAGGGCTGATCAAAAGACATATCGTTCAGATTTCCCACCATAATCGTGAGATTCTCTCTCTCTTTATTTCTTTCATAATTGATAGACGCTCTTCTTTTAGACAAGTCTACCGAAACAACCTGCCCTGATTTTTCACAGAGCATTCCAGTGATTGCGCCGCATCCGGCTCCAATTTCCAGAACTCGATCTGTTCTTTTAAAAGGATACCAGCATAAAATATTATTTCTCAAATCAGAAAAATGGTAAATGACAGGAAAATCCACCTGCCCTGCGGGCAGGTCTTCATAGGAAATTCCCTTTTTTACCATTTCCAACATCTGATCTTCAATATCTCCATCCGAATAATGATCCACTTGTGTATAATAATCCAAGTTCAGTATTGCCATTGCAATTCCTCCTATTGGGTTCTCTCTTTTATTCCAGAGTAACCTTTGAAAACATATCAAAGTACCCTACTGCCTTTTTATCTGTAATTACCGTAAGATTACAGACATCATACAGACGATGAAAAACTGTAAATTCTCCCTGATGGTAGCCGGTACAACCAAGACACAGCATATATTCTCCCGCCTCCAAAGGCATCTTCTGGGTGAACGTCACATAACGTACATCCCCCTTCTTCTGCGGCTTCATAGGCGTATTTTCATACATGGTATTCGTTCCTGTAATCTCTGTTCCTTTCAGATCTTTCAGCGTAAATGCAAAAATAGGCTCGCTGATATCCTCCTGAAAACGGATTTTCATGTCTACAGAAAATTCCTGGCCCTTCTCTATCACATTGGTGATCATACCGCTGTCATCCCGGATAGCAAAATCTTCAATCTCCGCCAGCTTACTTCCATATTCCAGCACTTCGGGATTCAGATTTAATTTACTCTTCATCTGATCTCCCTCTTCCCTGCGGACTACTCCAGGCTTCTTTACCGTTTCCTTTTCACCTTCTGTCACCGGATCATCCGGCTCCACAACAGCATCTTGGGTTTCTTCTTTTGCTGCTTCTTCCGGCTCTTCATACTGATTTACCAGCACCCGACGGTACAGATTCACCATTTCCTTGGCATCTCCTTCCGCCAGTTTCTTCCCTTTATTCAGCAAGACAACCCGATCACAATACTTTCCAATACTGCTCAGGTCATGGCTGACAAACAAAATGGTCTTTCCCATTTCCTTAAATTCTTCAAACTTCCGGTAACACTTCGCCTGGAAAAATACATCTCCCACGGAAAGAGCCTCATCTACGATCAGAATCTCCGGTTCAATATTGATTGCCACTGCAAAAGCCAGACGCACAAACATTCCGCTGGAATATGTCTTTACCGGCTGATTGACAAAATCCCCAATATCTGCAAAATCCAAAATATCCTGTAGCTTTGCATCAATTTCTTCTCTGGAAAAACCGATCATGGTTCCATTCAGATAAACATTCTCAATTCCTGAATACTCTCCGTTAAAACCGGCCCCCAACTCCAGCAGCGCTGAAATCCTGCCATCCACTACTACTTGTCCCTGCGTGGGATTCAATACTCCGGTGATAATCTTTAAAATCGTAGATTTTCCAGAACCATTCGTTCCGATGATTCCGACGGTCTCCCCTTTATGCACCTGGAAAGACACATCGTTGAGCGCATAATGCTCTTTATACTTTTTCTTTCTGGACAATCCCAGAGACTCTTTCAACCGATCCATGGGATTGTCATATAATTTATACATTTTACTTACATTATTTACTGAAATTGCAACTTCCGACATCTGTCAACCTCTCTTTGTTCTCTTACAGCACATCTGCAAAATGGGGTTTCAGCCGTTTAAAGATCAAGGAACCCACAGCAAACAATGCAACTGTTACTACCCAAAAATAAAGCGTCCATCCCCAATGTTCCCAAAACCATACATTTCCCAGCATAGAGTCCCTGTAGCCAGAAACAATATAATACATAGGATTCAGCTTAAATAATTTCATTGCCCACGGATAATCTGCCAGCATATTCAGATCCCACATAATCGGCGTGAGCCATACTCCTACCTGAAGGAAAATACCAATAATCTGCGTCAAATCCCTGAAAAAGATCACGATCGCGCTGGTTGCATACACCAGCCCCAGAGAAAGTAGAAACGTACACGCTGAATAATAAATAATCTGAAGCGTATGCAGTCCCGGCGTATAACCATAACATGCGCACAGGATCAGGGCAAATACCACGAAAAACAGATGCACAAAAAATGCTGAAATAATTTTTACGATCGGAAGAATACTGATTTTAAATACAACCTTCTTTACCAGATAATTGTACTCAATCAAAGCATTCGTCCCTCCATTCAGGGCATCCTGGAAGAAAAACCACGGAACAATACCAGATACAAGATACAAGACAAACGGGTAATCTGACACATTTCCAGCCTTCAATCCAACAGAAAATACAAACCAGTATACCAATATCGTTACCACTGGCTGTATAAATGCCCAGACAATTCCCAGATAGGAACCCGCATACTTGGTTTTAAAATCATTTTTTGACAGGCTAAGAACCAGTCCTCTATTCTGGATCAGCTCCAAAGGCAGTGTAAACACCTTCTTTCTGAAAATGAATGCAAACACTGCACCGCCATCCAGAAGTACCAGCATCAGAATATTCAAAATCCACATATTCCGGTTATAGTCGCTCTCCAGTTCCTGATAGAGTTTTTCGGACGGCATCTGAAGCCAGAGATACGGATCACTTCCATCTGTCTCCAACCGTAATACACCGTCCTCATACTCTGCCTTAAGAACCTGCTGACTGTTCAGACTTTTGGGTTCCTCTGTCTCGGCAAAACTTTCTTTCACATCCTGATACCCCAGATACAGATCCGAAATTTCAAACATTCCCGGCTCCGTTCCCAGATCCAGACGAATCATGGTACAGTGCGACGGAATGGAAAACTCCATCTCCACGTTCTCTCCCACCTGATCATACGCCTTCATAGCGCTGAGCTTTTCCGTCAGCGCCTGTGTGGGACTGTAATATACCTGAATATTCTGAGCTTTATCAGCCTTCACTTCCATGTGCAGCTCATAAGAGCCTCCTACATTTCCTCTGTGCATCAAAATCAGCACATTCAAAGCTATGAGGATTGCCGCACATATCCCCATCAGAATCTTTTTCTTTTTTCCCATGATCCTTACTCCTGATGACTCTTATATTCTGAAAAACTTCCCCACTTCTGATCCTTATCAGAAATCGTCAGTTCTTCTTTTGTCATTCCTTCCGGCATCGGCCATTCCACACCAATTTCCGGGTCATCCCATTTTAAACCGCCCTCGTCATTTGGATGATAGAAATCAGTACATTTATATGCAAACTCTGCGGAATCCGATAATACGATAAAACCATGAGCAAAATTCTTTGGAATAAAGAACTGCTTTTTGTTTTCCGCTGATAAAACTACGCCAAACCATTTTCCATACGTTTCTGAACCCGGACGCAGATCCACTGCCACATCAAAGACTTCACCGCTTACAACACGCACCAGCTTATCCTGCGGATAATTAATCTGGAAATGCAGCCCCCGCAGAACGCCTTTCTTGGAACTGGACTGATTGTCCTGTACAAACTCCATATCAATCCCTGCCGCTTTGTAATCATTATAATTATATGTTTCCATGAAATAGCCTCTCTCATCCCCGAATACCGCGGGAGTGATCACCTTCAGACCTTCGATTTCACATGTTTCTACTGTAATTTTTCCCATAATACTATGTTCCTTTCTTTCATTTCCTGTCTTTTTATCTACAGCCGCCAAATAGCTTTGCTCTAACGAAAACCAGAGGCTGTCGCACAGACGACAGCCCCTGGTTTATTCTAATGTACAACCGTCAACTTTTTACCAGGTATTTGATCACGACTTTATTCATTATACCATTGTCTCACCGATTGTTCAACTGTAATGGAAACTAAATAACAAAACGGCTTACTACCAGATTCCAGATATTATACATCAAAATCCCGCCGGTTACTGTAATAATGCCTAAATGATACCAGCTTTTATTCATTTTATTTTCTATTCTGGAAGAACTGATCGTAGCGCAAAAACCATACAGCAGCGGAATCAGATATCGCGGCTGACAGCCCCCTACACTGGTATTTGCTACGGAAGTAAAACTAATATACAAAGCCGTCACGATCAGACATATGGTAGCCAGACTCATAAGAACCGTCGTCCACCGAACCGCTATGTGACCTTTCCACTGATCCGCCTCACCTTTGTCTGTAACCGTAACAAATACCAAAAGGATCAGAGAAATCACATGACAGCCTGTTGTTCCGAGATAACCCAGCATATTAAAAATATTTTTCCAGCTTTCATCAAAAGATAAATAATAATCCTTCAAAAAGTTTATTAAAATTTTTGCATACTGTAAGGGATTTTCCAAAATAAACCGCACCTGCATAGCGGCATTAACGCCTTCTCCGCCACGGATATCTCCTTCTCCCAAAAGAGCCGGCAAAACGAAATACACTACCAAAAGAGCTGCCGCTATAACGACTCCCGCTCCTCCCAAAAGCAACAAGTTTCTTTTCTTTTTCCCGATTCTTTCAAAGAACTTTCCAAACGCATTACAAATTCCGTAATATACAATCCAGATCGGTACAATCCAAAGATAGCCCAGAACGATGCCGGAAGCCAAAAGTCCTATGGAAGCCAATACGGCCGACATAAATCTGCGGTACTGATCTGCTGTCTCAAACTTTTTCTTAGGAATCCATAGATAAACCGCCAGCAACGGAAAATACACTGCCTTAGGAAACAGCGCTATGGTAGAAGCGCCAACTATGACCGCCATATCTTTCGCATTCATCTTCCCGCTTACCTGCATATTCCCAATAAAATATGCCATTCCCAAAGAAAACCATCCGATGATCCACGTATCGTAACTGTAAACAGTTGCCAGAAAAAATGCGCTTCCCAGACTGGCTGTCACCGCCAGAATCATTTTCCCGCTTTTTAATTTTTTCATAGCAAAATACAACAGCGTCACATATAATGCCAGATTGGCAAAAGTACCCATTTTAAACCCCAGCCAATACGGCAGATGAAGTCCTCTGCCTATTTTCAGCAAAAGCGCCGCCGGTATGTATGCCACCATATAAAACGCTGTGAGCACATCTGTATTTGCGCCAATTCCTATATTGGCATTATACATTCCCTGAATATTATCGTGAATTGCTCCCAGCTGCTGAAAACTTCCCGGTAATCCAAAGGGTATTCCTGAATGCCAATACAGATAACTTTCCGCCTGATTTGCTATTCCCGTAGAAGCATGGGATAATCCCACCGCTCTCCAAAAATGTATACTTTCATCCCAGGATATTTCTGCTTCCGCCTGAATCACCAAAACGTATACCGTTCCGATCAAAAGCAGTATACTGCACACCACAATCTCAGGTCTTTTCTTCAAAAATCCTCTCTCCAGATACAAAGTCAGTAAAATCCACCCGGAAAACAACCAAAAAATATAACGCACAATAAGAAAACTTTGCGCTATGCTTTCTCCTCCCAGCCATTTTGCCACTGCTATTTCAAATCCTGCCGCTAACACGGCAACAACTGCATAGGAGACCAGAATTCCCGCCACTTTTTTCTTTCTTGTCCACAAAAAAGAGCTCCACTGTTTCAGACAGCAGCCGATTTTTTGAAAACCATTTCCAAAAATAAGCAGCACCACCAGCGCTGATAAAAACATCGCAGATAACACTCCATAAATAATTGTCACCTTTACATTCTCTATCTTCGCATAGGCAATAGAAATATCTCCCGGCTGTTCTCTCCCCTCTTCATAGAATGTTCCATTTAACAGGGAATCTCCTTCCGAACCACAAAGAAGTACCCCGCTATTTTCTTCTGTCAGAAGAGAGATACCTACTGTCAGCACTTCTCCACTCGTACTGGAATACGGTTTCTCCAGAATATACTCCCGAACCTCCCCGGAAGTTAGACCGGCGCTTTCCGTCTCCCATTCCTGTATCAAAACTCCATCTGATTTTTTCAGCTGTACCTTCCATTTTGCATCAGAATCTGCCTGCGTCATCTCATACTTCACCGAAACAGAATACAAACGCTCCCCTTTACTGGAAAATGTCTGTTCATATTCTACACCGGGAAGAATTTCTCTTCGCATTGTGTTAGCATAGTATTCATTACTGCCAGCCACCGTGATACGTTCCCCATATTCGATCTTATGGGTAAACAGCATCAGACAAAAAAAGCATACCGTTAAAACCAGAAAAGCAAGTATCCCTCCTGCCAGCCTTCTTTTATTGATTTTGTTCTTCATTCTTCTTTTTCATTTCCTCCAGTTCTTTTTTCAAAAGCCCCATTTCCTGCGTCAGCCTTTTCATCTTCACCGACAATCTGGAGATTGCCATCGTCAGCACATAAATAATCAGTAAAGAAAAACAAAATCCTGCAAAAAACAGGAAGTTAATCGGCTGTCCAATTCCCATACAGCCTGCCAGCCACGCTGTCAGTTCAGGAGCAAGTGCAAAAATAATCACGCCGATTCCCAGAGCAAACCACATAAAAGAATATTTTAATTCCAATTTATTTTTTCTGATCCGATTGATCAACAGCACCATTGCCAGCAGAACAAGCGCAACCACTGTTACCTGAGTCTTAATGTTCATCTGTCATCACCTCTTAATATTTTCGAATACATTCGATCAGAATCGCCATAGAAACCTTAATCATATAATAAATAGATTTTCTCGGAGAAATAGAAGAAACCCCTCCTGCCCGTTCTTTCATTACCACCGGAATCTCTTTCACCTTTTTCTTTCTTCTAAGAATTGCTACAACGCTTTCCGGTTCCGGGTAATCCTTTGGATAATTCTCAGCAAAAAAACGCATCACATCCCGATTAACCATACGAAGTCCTGAGGTGGGATCTGTCACCTTTGCCCCTGTAAGTACCTTAATCAGACCTGTAAAATAACGGATTCCCACACGCCGCATTCCCGAAGACTGAAATCCTTTCTTTTCTATAAACCGGGAACCGATCACCATATCTGCATGCTCTCTTTCCAGACATTCTGCCATCTGCCCCAAGAAAGCCGGATCATGCTGTCCGTCTCCGTCCACCTGTACCGCTTCGTCATATCCATTTCTATATCCATACAGGTATCCGGTCTGCACTGCTCCTCCGATTCCCAGATTCTGAGGAAGATTGATCACATGGAAGTCATTTTCTTCGCAGATTTCTCTCGTCCGGTCTGTGGAACAGTCATTAATCACCACATAGTCGAACCCTTCCGCTCTCTCCAAAATAGCTTTTACTGTACTTTCTATACTGGCTTCTTCATTATATGCCGGTATAATGATTAGTCTTTTCATACGTTTCCTTTCATTTCTTCTCTATAGCTGATTTGAATTTTCACTTTTCGCATATATCTTCACGAGAATTTTGGCGATGGCCTTCGGCCAGAACTTGCAGAACATCACATAGTCCTCTTTGCTTCTGGCGCAGTCTCCCAAAATCGCCGTTGTCTCCGATCCTTCATGGATTCGGTGATACATAAGGACTTCCTTCACATAGACAAAATCTCCCCGCTCCCTGGACAGCCGCTCCCACGCTTCCCAGTCCTCATCACTGCGAAATCCTGCGCGAAAAATCTTCTCTGGAAGATTCTTTCTGGCAAAGGTTACAGAGGGACAGCAAATAGGACATCCCATCGAAAGAATACGCCGCCTTACAAATCGTGAACCGGAGAATATTTTTCCTCGCAAAGGAAAGAGCATGAGTCTCTTAATTTTCAAAAGCTGATTATGAAGCTCCACCTTCCCTTCCCTCAGTTCTCCATAATCGGTAAATGCGATCAGCGGTTTTTTCGCTTTCTTTAACCGCGTAAGTATCTGCTCAGTATATCCGGGAAGGTACACATCATCCTGATGGGCAATCGTAATAAATTCTGTTTTCGCTTTATGATATGCAAAGTTCCAATCCTGAGTGATACCCTTTTCCCCCGTATTGATCTCCAGAGGAATCCCATATTTTTCACTGCATTTTTCTATCCATGGATTCGGTGTGGATGTAACCATCAAAATCCTGCTGGGAACGGTCTGCGCCTGTAAAGACTGAATACACGCCTCCAGATACGGACTTTCTTTATACGCACAGATCACAAAAGTATGATTTCTTTCACTCATCATCTGTCTCCTTTTACTTTTTTGTTCCAAAATAACTTCTGGTATTTCTTACCATATAAATGCAAAGAAGTATAATTTCAATCACTGTAGCAAGTCCCAAAGCCAGACTGGCTCCCTGCATACCGTACGATTTTTCAAAAATCACCGAGAAAACCAAAGAAAATGCTACCGCTGCCAGATTCGCAACGATCAGTCCGCGAAATTCCCGGATTGCCGTAAGAATCCCACAAAGAAGCCAAGAAAATGCCGTAAGGATCGTACAGAGAATCAGCGGAAGCAAAAGCTCTTCATGCGCCGCCACTTCCTGTCCATACAGAAGGTTCAGTCCCCATTGACCTAACAGTTTTCCTCCGATCATACCTGCTGCTGAGATTGCCACCACCGCTGCCACGCAGCTCCAGAAAGCCTTCATAAATAATTTTCCTGCCTTCTGATAATAACGCTCTGCAAACACTGTAACAAACGGATTAAACACATACGTCGCTCCCATCTGGATAATCAGCGTAGGCGTTGCCACGGAACCGTAAATTCCAAGCTCATATCCTCCAATCTGCCGCTCCATAATCAACCGAGGAATGGTCCCAATAGCGGAAGAAAGAAGCGTATACACCACTAACGGAAAACACTCTTTTAACAATGCCGTCATGTAACGTTTTTCAAAATCCAATCGAAATGATTCTAATTTTCTGGCGATAGGCATATCATAGAGGAATACTGATACCATACATACCACTGCCATACACGCTATCGTAAACACAATATTCCCCGTTATTTTCAAAACTGCTACAAAAGAAACAAAAGAAAGAATGCCCCGCAATACCATGGATTTTCCTGCATAGTCCAGACGCCATTTCTTCTGAAAAATCCCAGCATATACGTCATAAAATGATTCGGAACACTTAAATACAAAATATAATAAGATAGCCGATTTTTGCCCGGTATCATACGATACCGCCAACGTATACAAAAGGCAGCCCACAAAGGCGGCGCCACAGGTGATCCATCGGCTCGCCACATAAGTTCCTGTCTGATACTTATTCTCTGTATCGGAAATCTGAAAATTTCTCATCCCATAAACGGACAGACAGTACCAGATATTACAGACCGACATAGCAAGGGAAAGCACGCCTGCTTCATCCACGCCTGACAGCCTGACTACCAAAACAGTAATCAGCCACTGACATCCCAGATAAAAAATACTTCCCACGGAATTCCACACAATGCTGGATTGAATTGAAAGTTTTTTTTCTTCCATATCGTTACCCCTGTCTGCGCTCTTTCGCCAACTGTTTCTTTCGCCATTTCATAAATGTGGGAATCAGTCCATTGATGATCTTATACCGCAGCATAGGAAACGGTTTCATAAAAAAATTAAAGATTCCCCAGCATCGGTAATAAAGCTCCCAGCCTTCTTCCTCTTTTTCCTCTCTCCACTCCGTCATGCCATGATATCGTTCATATTCTTCTTTAAACTTATGATGATTTCCCTTTCTCCAGGGGCGTTCTTCTCCCAGATAATGGATGATGGCCGGATGTTCCACAGACTTCCGATAAATTGCCTCGTCATAGTACCACGCTTCTCCCATCAGTTTCTTTAAAACCTGATAAGAATAAAACCAGTAAATATTATAAAAATTGTAACGGGGAGGCAAATAACAGATCTCCCCCTTCAAGCATCCATTAATCGCATCCTGATCGTTGGCAAAAAGATTCCCGTCATGTTCTCTGTAATACTCTAAAATCCTTCTTCCGGTCTGTTCTGCTCTCCACTTTTTCAAATCGATCAGCAAAACTCCCGCATTAATATAAGGAATCTTTTCCATTCCCAGATTTCTCTTCTGCCCTTTATCCACCGTCGCTTCAATACAGCCGCCCAGTACGCAGTCTCCCATATCTGTCTCCCACAATTCACTCAACGAATCTCTGACAATGGTATCTCCATCCAAGTATAAGATTTTTTCTATTTCTTCCGGCAGGTAACGATCCAGAAGCAGCCGGGCAAGGACAATGGGGTTCCACCCATTCGTATCAAAAGAAAAATCCAGATATTCTTTCAGATCACCCAACTCTAAAATCGTGATTTTTCTCTGATAGGATTCTGCCAATCTCTGAAATTTTTCACAATTTTCCTTTGCGATTCCCTGTCCTGCAATAAACACGTGGATCTGATCCAGTTCTTTGTTATTTTCAAATACGGAACAGATACCAGCCCCCACTTTGCCCACAAACTGATCATTTGTCGTATATAGTATATTCATCATCTTTATTCTCCAAAATCAATATAATGCGCATAATGATTATGCTGCTGTTCCTTCGGCGGAAGCTGCATATAGTCACCGTATTCCGGTCTCAAAAACGCATCATAATTTCTCACCATGGAAATTGTGATATCCTCAAAAGGCTTTTCTATCACCGGAAAAGCATCTTGCGTACGAATCATAAGATTTTCCCCTGTAATATAAGAATAATCTATATACAGATCAGAATCCTTTTCTGGACAAGACTTCGCCCATTTTAAATAAGCCGCTGCTGTTTTATCCGGCGTCAGACGAATCAGACGAAAGATTCCATGCAGCATCTTACATCCCACTTTTGCCACATTTTTCAAAACACCATTCATATTTTCCGGTAAATTCGGATCAGCGATCAGCGTCAACACATGAGCTCTCGCAATATGCCACGTTTTCTTCTGCCATTTTCTTCGAATCTTTTCCTCCTCTGCCGTCTGGTCATAAGGAAAAATATCAATAAAAATCCCCAACGGATAATCTGCCTGCTGATAAGCATCCTCGATAAAACGAGTCCCTTTTTTGATCATCTTGCCAAACATCAGCGGATATTTTTTCTCCGTGTGGGTATCCATAAAAACATAGCGGTCTCCCATTTCTTTGGGCGCAACCTCCATGAAACGTTCATAATCTTTCCTCAGCATACAGACATCGATATCGTCATCCCACGGGATAAAACCCTGATGGCGAAGCGCACCTATGGCTGTTCCTCCCGTAGCAAAATACGTCAGATTATATTTCTTACAGATTTTGATAAAATCTTTCAGGATTTCCAGCTCTGTTTTCTGTAATTTTCTCAAAGTTTCCTGATTATATTCCATATTATTCACCATATTTCTCCCATAGTAAAGATCCTAACCATCATACCATTAATCAAGAATCGGTACAAGACAAAAAAAGCCAAAAAAATTCTTACAATATTTTACAACGCACTTTTATTTCTTGCTTTTTCCATCTTCCATGTTATAATTTTTTTGTACAAGAAATAAATTCAACATATAAAAGGAAGGTTTTCTATGAATAAGTTTTTCAAAAAAATAGGAATTTCTGTCCTTGCCTTCTCGGTAGTGTTACCGTCTGTTACTTTTTCACCTCTGTCTTCCGATACTGTCCAGGCTGCGTCTTCTAACGCCAGGATTCATTATCTTACGCTTCCCTCCAATACAGAAGCTATCGTCCTGGAATGCAACGGCAAGTTCGGTATGGTAGACTCTGGAGAAGATACCGATTACCCTACCGGCAGTGATCCCCGCTACCCCAAACGTCCGGGAGTCGTTACCAACGAGGGCTATGAGGCAGAAGTCATCGATTATCTGCACAATCTGGGCGTCACCCAAGAGAACTTTGAGTTCTACATTGGAACCCACCCTCACAGCGATCACATTGGTACTGCTGATGAAATGATAGAAGAATTCCACCCGAAGCGTGTATATATTCAAGAATATAAGGACTCTTACATATCCAATCCTGCTGCTCTCTGGGATAATCTTTATGTATATGACCAGATGTTGCAGGCCGCCTCCGATACGGGAGCTACCATCATACAGAACTTTGTACCAGGGGCGCCTTTATATCCAGAAAAAGTATCCGTTCAGGGAACGATTACCTGGGACGATCAGGATAATCAGGATAATATCCGTCCCGAGCAGATCCAGGTGATTCTTACCAATCCTCTGACACAAGAGCGTACAGAACAGAATGTCCAACCTGACGCATCTGGAAAATGGCATTATCAATTTACGCAATTACAAAAATATGACGATAATAAAAGTGACATTGCTTACCAGATTGAGTTAAAAACTCCCGAGGGCTATACCGTAACTTCTGAAAACGGATGGGATTTTATCTGTTCCCATGAAGTTACCACTACAGACCCGACGGTCACCCCTGCACCCGAGGGTGAATCCCAAAGCGGTGTTCAGGATGATCATTCCACCCCTGACAATACAGGAACCAGCGATCAGATGAAAACCTCTTCCATTCCTGCCACTGACCGGGTAAATCCTGATAACGAACTGGACCCTACCATGGTGCGTTCCAGTGATGCCGCCCCTGCACAGACCGGAGCTTTCGATGCATTAAGCCAGACCCAAAGTACCGTATCCACCCCCACATTCACGCTGGGAGAGGATATGACGATCGAAATCATGAATTATGGCGGAAATTATAAAACCAGTCCAAAACCGGACGCCAATTATTTTTCTCTCGGCGTAAAAGTTACCGCCAATGGGAAAACTGCTTTTTTATCAGGCGATATCAACAACTATGAAGGCGCTGAGACAAAATTAGCCCAACAATTAGGTCATGTAGATATCCTCACCTTGGGACATCACGGTTATTACGGTTCCAACACAAACAGCTATGTGAAAAGTCTCACTCCTAAAATGATGATTCTGGCTGGAAATTATAAAGCAGTGTCCACCGAAACACTTTCCTCCGGGGAAGTAAGTACCCTGGACACATTGATGGAAATGGGAAATTCCGGTGTTCCTCTGTATCCTACGGCGTGGTACAACGGAAAAATAGCCGCCATCGTGATCAATTTTGATTCCGGGCTAACCAATAATATTCCCCAAAATTCTTCCTTTATCGGAGGAACGGATCAATATTCACCGGTAGAACACGTTTACTATAAAAACGGACTTCCTACCCCCTACAGCGGTGTACTTTCTCTGAACGGATACACCTGCTATTTTGATAATTCCGCCTATGCCGCCCAAAATGTCTGGTACAAAGATACCAACGGCGATTATTACTATTTTGGTTCTGATGGAACCAAACTTACCGGCTGGATCGCTCATGATGGGATCTGGTATTATACCAACTCCTCTGGCGTTATGCAGACCGGATGGCTGCATCTGGATAATTCCTGGTATTATCTGGACACTTCCGGCGCCATGGTAACCGGAAGTCAGACTATTGAAGGAAAATCCTATTATTTTGCTTCCAACGGCGCCATGGTAACTTCTGCCTGGGCAGAAGGAAAATATTACGGACCAGATGGCGTCTGGATTCCGCATTATAAAAATGAACACTGGAAACAAAACAGCCACGGCTGGTGGTATCAGCGTCCCGACGGCAGCTATCCTTCCAGCCAGTGGGAACTGATTGACGGCGCATGGTACTATTTTGACGGTTCGGGCTATATGGTTACCGGCTGGCTCCGTCTGGGCGATACCTGGTACTATCTGGATAAAAACGGTATCATGCTTACCGGTTCTCAAAAAATTGACGGTACCTGGTATTACTTTGACGGCTCCGGCAAAATGCTTACCGAATGGGTGAACTTGGGAGGAACCTGGTACTATTACACACCGGGCAACGGCGGCATGTATGGAGAAGGCTGGCACTGGATCAATGGTAAATGCTATTATATGAATTCCTCCGGCGCTATGGCTGCCAATACCTGGATCGGCAATGACTATGTAGACAGCTCCGGCGCATGGGTTCCCGGTTATACCCGCACTGCTTCATGGATGCGCAGCGGAGACCGCTGGTGGTACCGCCACGGAGACGGTTCTTACACCCGTTCTGGATGGGAACTGATCAATGGAACCTGGTATCACTTTGACGCTGCAGGTTGGATGCAGACCGGATGGCTTTTGCTGGGAAATACCTGGTATTATCTTGATTCTTCCGGCGCTATGGCTGCCAATACACGAATTGAAGGTTACTACGTAGACAATTCCGGGGCGTGGATTCCCGGACGATAAGAAGAAACCAGATGAACTATTTCCTCTGTAACACTACAGATGGAAATAACTCATCTGGTTATTTTTTTCCATACAATATTAATCTAACGCCCTCACTCTCCTATGAAAAGTGGACTTAGAACCAATTTTTGCCCTTCTCATTGCCTCTTCTATAGAATCATTTTTATTTTTGACACTAAAATTATCAAATCATAACCATCCGCACATAAATTTCTTAAAATTCCCTTACCATGCTTGTTCCCCGTTTTTCTCCATGGTATACTTTTATTATCATTGATATTTACACGAGGATTTTATGAAATATAGAAAAACATTACTACTTCTTCTTTTATTTTTATGCTTTCTTATGGAGCTTTCTCCTGACGCTTTATCCCATGCAGCGCTGAAAACTTCTGATCTGGAGACCGTTGCCTGGAACACCGTAGCAGAAACCTCCATGATTGACGAAAATGGCTGGCTGCAGTCCATGTGCGCCACTGACCAATATATCGTTTGCCTGATCAACGGTTCCAAAAAAACAACAGAACCCGATACGCTGATTGCTTTTTATCGAAACACCACCGATGCCTCCGGCAATCCCGTGGAACAGTACAGCTATGCCTTTCATGTGACAGAAACCGATTATGAACACGGAAATGGCATGACTTACAATCCCAACACTCAAGAAATTGCCATCGCCGGATTATTTACCAACGATCCCTCCAACAAAGGCGCTGTCTTTATCGTGGATGCCAACACCTTAACATTCAAGCGAAAAGTTGTCGTGGGCAGTGGAAATCTGAATTATTTCGGCATCGACTATGTACCGGAAAAAGATCAGTATGTGCTGATGGCAAACAGAATTGCCGATTACTCCTTTATTTTCACTGATGGAAATTTTCAGGTTACAGACACGCTAAATCTGAAATTATCCCACAGCCGCAGTTCTTTTCAGGATTTTATCGTTTCGGGAGACTCGATCATCAGCATCCCCTATATGCAGCGAGAAGGCTTTATGAATATTTTGGACGTATATTCTATTTCCAAACAGCAGCGGGTAGGCAGTTACTATCTCACCTTGCCCGGTCACGACTCCTTTGACGTGGAACCGGAAGGCATCTGCCAATTAGAAGATGGGCATCTGCTGATGGCATCCGCTATTATAGGTACCCACAATTTCAAATTATATGAGGCTTATCTGCCTTTGGTATATAGCGTTGTTACTTCTGCGGAAAATGGAACCATCACCGAGACTTCTCTGGAACTTCCTCAGGGGGAGTCTCATACCGTTTCCTATACCTGCGAAGAAGGATATCGGCTGAAATCTTTGACTGTAGATGGTCAGGAAGTAAATATCAGCGATTATCCTGACAGCTATACCTTTCAGGATCTCCAGGCAGATCACACGATTCATGCTGCTTTCGAAGAAATTCCCCGCTATACAGTATCAACCAGTGCAGAATACGGAAGCATCGATGAAAATCCCACCGGCTTGGAACACGAAGCTCTCACTGTGAATTTCTGTCCAGAGGAGCATTACGAACTGACTTCCCTGCTCCTGGACGGCGCTCCCGTGGAACTATCGGAAAATATGACCTCCTATACCTTCCCGGATCTCACCTCGGATCATACTTTGGATGCTGTCTTTACCCCCATTCCTTCCTATACGATTACGGTAAAGGCGCAAAACGGGACCCCCTCCGAAAAACAGGTGACCGTATATCGAGACGAAACTTACACAACCACGGTAACGCCAGAAAAATCATTCACACTGACAAAATGTCTGGTTGACGGAAAAGAAATCAAGCCAGATGATGATCACGGAAATATTACGCTAAAAAATATCCAAAGTGATCACACAATTACTCTGATTTACGAAAGAGTCTGGCTTCAGAGAATCGTTCTTGCGGGCATTACCCTTGCCGCTATTTCTGTGATTCTGCTGCTGCTCCATATGCGAAGGATGCGAAAACGCAGGCAGCGAGCTCGAGAACTCCGTAAAATCCGTTTGGAAAACCGTTATTTCTTCCAAACGATGGACGATCTGGAGGAACTGGAAAACCGACTTTCCGAACACCCAGAGGAGAGCTCTGACTCGGAAGAAGAGCTGGAACAGCTGTTGGATGAATTGAAACCAAGCGAAAAAGAAGAAAAATAACAGGAACTTATAAAGGGAGCAAGTATGCCAAAACGTTTTACTGACATACCTGCTCCCTTTTCTTTTGAAACTCAACAAGTTTACAAGAACTCACCGCAGCGCCTTATTGATCCTCCAAAAATCCACCACCGCATGTTTTCCTATCTTAAAAATCTTCTTCAAATTGATAGAATTTACCCCGCCCTGTCTGGGCCGAAAGGTAATAGGCACAAATTCCACCTTACATCCTTTTTTCACAAAAATCACCGATATCAGCACGTTCGATAAATTAAAATCCTTAGGAATCCAGTCCATATACCGCCTTAAAGTTTCCGCCCTCATCAGACGAAATGGCGTATTCGCATCTGTCACTGAAACCCCAAAACAGATGCGGATCACCCCTTTCAGGGTTTTTGTCACAAGCACCCGGGAAAATCCATCCTCCCGCTTGTTCCTGTTTCCAATGACCATATCATTCTGATCCTTCTTTTCCCAGAACACTTCAAACTCCTCCGGAAGTGTCTGACCATCGGAATCTGTCTGAAAAATATAATCTGCTCCCTGCTCCAGTGCATACTGATATCCATACAGAAGTGTGGCTCCATGACCACTGTTCTCCTTATGAAGCACTACGGTCAAAGGATGCTTTCTGGCATACGCTGCAAGTATCTCATACGTTCTGTCTCTGCTGCCATCATCAATGACCACCAGTCTGGAACAACCATTCCCCCTATGCTTTTCCACAATAGGATACCAGCCTTCCAATACCTGCTCTATATTTTCCTCTTCATTATAAGCCGGAATTACAATATACAAGCTCTTCTGCATTTATCACTTCTCCTGTTTCAGCCATTCTCGAAGATATTTTCCACTGCACACCTCTCTGTGAGGATTGAACATCTCATTAAATGTCCTGTATTTTTCTCTGTATTCATCCACAATTCCATCCAGATTTTTTATCTTTGTCAACAATTCCTCCTGGGTTTTCACCACCGGTCCCGGAAGAATGTGGATATCCAGATAAAAATCCCGCATTTCATGCTTATAGCTCTCATAATCATACATATAAAATAGAATTGGACGTTCCAGATTGGCATAGTCAAAAAACACACTGGAATAATCGGTAATCAGAAGATCCGCTGCCAGGTACAATTCATTCACATCATCCACCTGAGACACATCTATGACAAAATCGCCATAAGCAGCAAAATCAAACTGGCTGCTGATAAAATAATGCGCCCGAAAAAGCACCACGTACTCTTCCCCCAGCGCCCTTCTCCAGAGATCAAAATCCGCCTGTAATTGATAGCTATACCCCTCTCCCGGAATATGCTGATTTTCTCTCCAGGTAGGAGCATATAAAATCACTTTCTTCCCTTCAGAAATTCCCAACTTTTCTCTGAAGCGTTTACATTCCGCTTTTGAAGTCCGATACAATACATCATTTCTTGGATATCCTAATTCCAGCAATACCTTTTCTTTTCCCAACTCTTTTAGATGAAACGCTGAACACATTTTTTCTGAATAAAAAGGCGAAGGGGAAGGCATATGCGTAACTCTTCTGCTCTCCTGCAGATAATTATCTCTCACTTCCCGCAGAGAGCCTTCCTGCTCTGCATACTGCTCCAGATCATATCCCAGCTTTTTCAGCGGAGTTCCATGCCAACATTGAATATATTCCTGATCCTTTTTCGGTTTCAGCTCCCGTGGCAGCCGGGAATTGGTGATCCAATATGCCGCTTCCCCATATGCCCGATAATACGCTTTCTTCCGATAAGCTACCACCTGCGTATTTTTCTTTTCCTTCAGAAAGTGATATTTTTCAGGATTCCGAAACGCCCATATCTTCTTCCAGTCTCTATATGCAGGATCTTCCATCATCGCTTCATACAAAGCTTTCGGACTACAGGCATATCGTTTTCCCATAAAAGCTTCAAACACCACGGTATGCGGCTGTGTCTCACACTGTCTGGCATAAAATCTCTGATATTGCTTCGATTTCCACGCATAATACAGTTTGAGACTGATCCTTTTCGTTCCCGGTGTCAGACTGCACACCTTTCCCAGCCATTTCCATGTGTTCATCTCATTTTTCCTCCTGCTTAGACGGCAACCTACGCCATAAACTCATTATATGCTTTCAGAACCTTCGCTGTCGGTCCCTGCATTCGAATTTCTCCCTCATGGAGCCATAACAGACTGGTACATAATTTTTCCAGCGTCTCCGTACTATGAGATACGATCACCACTGTACGATTCTCATCCATGATCAATTCTTTCATTTTCTTGTAACTTTTCTTTTTAAATTTCACATCTCCCACACTGAGCACTTCATCGATCAGCATGATATCTGTTTCCAGAACGGCTGTGATGGAAAAAGCCAGCTTGGAATGCATACCGCTGGAATATGTTTTTACCGGCATATCAATAAACTTTCCCAGACCGGCAAACTCTATAATCTCATCCATCTTCTCCCGCACCTGCTGTTCAGAAAATCCCAGTAGCATACCGGACAGAATAATATTTTCCCGACCGCTCAACTGCTTCTGAAATCCCACACCGATAGACAACAACGATACGGAATCTGTCTCCAGCTCAATACTTCCCTGATCCGGCGAAAAAATACCGGCAATCGCTTTCAAAAGAGTGGACTTTCCACTTCCGTTTTTCCCTACGATACCGAGGATCTCTCCTTTCTTTACATCAAAAGAGATCCCTTTCAATGCTTCCACCACTTCCAGTTTACTTTTCTTTACACGAAAAAAACTTTTTCTCAGGGACAAAGCTTTTACACATTTATATGTAATTTTCAGATCTTTGACCTCTATCGCATTTCCCGGTTTCATCTAAATCACCTTTACATAATTATTTTCAT
>HF995413.1:4463-9027 GCA_000432335.1 Firmicutes bacterium CAG:646 | reverse complement strand
AAGATCAGCCAATAATTCGGCGTATGACAGTATACAAGGCTTTCCCGGCAGGCATCAATAAGAAATCCTATCGGGTTGATCCGAAGAAGCAGCGTAGCAACCGCCTCATTCACTCTGTCTGTGATCACATAAAAGATACCTGACATATAAAACAATACACGGAGCCCCACATTGGTAAGATTCTTTAAATCATTAAAAAATACGCCGAAATGGGCAAAAATTGTACTGACTCCAAAGGTAAGCAGCAAAAGATCCAGCAAAATCGGCACTACAAATAACACATTCCACGAAATAGAAACCTGTGACCAAACCATCATCACAATCACAATTCCAAAGGAAATCGCCATCTTAAAAAGATTTTCTCCCTGAAGAATCAGAATCAAAAAATACTTTGGAATATATACCTTTGTAACCACTGCCCGATTATTCGCCACAATCTTCACACTTCCCGACAGAGTCTTACTAAAAAGATTCCACATGGACAGACCCACAAATACAAAAATATGGAAATATTCTTTCTCCTGTCCAAAAATCACCATAAAAATGAACCAGTAAACAAGCATAAATAAAATCGGATCCAGAATCCACCATAGCCAGCTCAAATGTGAGCTGGCTACTTCTGTTTTCAGACCCGATTTCACTGCATATTTCGTATAAGGCAAAAACCGCCTCATATCCTTCAAAAATCGTTTCATGCTTCTCCTCCGGACTGTTCTCTGTTCTCAGTTCCTTCTTTCTCCCCGGATGCTTCCTGATTTTCCAGTTCTTCCGTTTCCCCGGCTTCCCAGTCCTCAGATTCTTCTTCCTGGATCACTATTTCCTGTTTTTCGAACAGTTTCCTCTCCCGTGCCGGCGAGGTCACATGAACCTCCGGAAATACTTTTGCCACAAAACGGGCTGCCGCCTGTCCGTCCTCCAGATGACTGAACATCTCATTAAACGCTGCATACTTCTCATCATAAACAAAATGTTCGATACTGTCTCGAATCGCTCCAGGCAATTCTTCTTCCTCAGTGATAATCCGTCCCGGAAGCTTATCAATTCCAAAATAAAATCCACGGATGCTGTCCTTATAATCATCCAGATCATACATATAAAACAAAATCGGTTTCTTCAGGATTCCATAATCGAAAAAGACACTGGAATAATCAGTAATCAGAAGATCTGCGATCAGATACAGATGATTGATATCGTCATAATTAGACGCATTGTAAATAAAACCTTCAAAATCCTTAAAAGAAAACTTGCTGGCAACCAGATAGTGTACACGGAATACGATCACGTACTCCTCACCCAGTTCCTGACGCAGCTTCTCAAAATCCAGGTTCAGATCATAGGTAAAACCTACGCCAGACTCATGCTGATTATCCCTCCAGGTAGGCGCATACAGAATCACCTTCTTATCCTGGGGAATCCCCAGCTTCTCCTTAATATCCACCACATCCTGCGGTTTATAGTTCAAAAGAAAATCATTGCGTGGGTAACCCACTTCCATCACCTTATCCTCCATATGATTCTCTTTCAAATTCCATGCCGAGATAAACTTCTCGGAAGCAAAATGAGAGGGTGACAGAATATAAGAAAATTTCTTTGCATCTGTATCGTATTTTCGACGAATATCTGCAATAGAATCAATGGCATTCTCGGAAGTCTGAAGATCATAACCCAGACGTTTCAGCGGCGTTCCATGCCAGCACTGCACATACACCTGCTCCTGCTTTGGCCATACATGATCCGGCATACGATAATTGGTAATCCAATACTTTGCTTTCGCCAGTTTTCGCTCATAAATCCGAGCTGTCTGGCGGATCACCTTCGTATTAGGATTCTTCTCTAGAAATTTATGCTTTTTCGCATTTTTAAACGCCCAGATAAAATTCCAATCATCAAACTCTTCATGCGAAATCATATATTCATAGACTGCTTTAGGGCTGCACCCATAGGTTTTTCCGTTAAAAGAATTAAATACAATCGTTTTCTCATCGGGAACTGCCTTACGGCTTCTCCACCAATAATACAGCCTTCTTTTCAGATAAAGCGTTCTTCTCCAGGCTTTTCGGAAACCGGGATGCTTCTTTCCATATTCTCCAATCTTCTTTTTCAGAGGACGTTTAAAATATTTGCGAAGAAATTTTCTCCATTTTCTTTTTAACTTTCGTTTCATCTTCATTACTTTTGATTCTCCTGTCGTTTCCCCAGATCCTTTTTGATCTGTGTTGTAGAAATCTCAGGCGTTCTTGGAAGATAAACAACTTCACAATACTCTTCCAAAAAATCAAACTTTCCTTCCCAGTCGTCTCCGATCACGAAGGTATCTACTTTAAACTCCTGTACATCGGAAATCTTCTGTTCCCAGGACTCTTCTGGAATAACCAGATCCACATACCGGATGGACTCCAGCAGGCTCTTTCTCTCCTCATAGGAAAAATAGCATTTTTTCTGTTTCTCATTCCAGTTAAATTCATCCGTGGACAAAGCCACAATCAGATAATCTCCCAGAGCCTTTGCCCTCTGCAGAAGCTTTACATGACCATAATGCAGCAGGTCATAGGTACCATATGTGATCACCTTTCGCATCTCATTCTCTCCAATCTAACAATTCTCTTGTATACTTACAAATATCTGCGCAGCAGGGTCTTTGTATTTCATTCAAAAAATTATTAACAGATTCCCGCTGGCGCACGTAACCATCATGATTATACAACAAATCCTCCATAGAATTCAAGAACTCCTGAAAAGTTTTTGGTTTTGGTCCGGGAGTGACCTGATCATAAGGAAAATTCATGCCTCTCTCCTTCAAATACGCTTCCTGATCATAGGGCAAAAACAGGATAGGCTTACCTGTCAGCAGATAATCCATATAAATACTGGAATAATCTGTAATCAAAAGATCAAATTCCTTCAAAGCTTCCATAATATCCACTGTTCGGTCTTCATTTAAAAAGCGGATTCTGCTTCCTGTCCGATCCAATTCCTGAATCCACTGATATCCTGTCTGATCATACAGATGCAGACGAATACAAAGAAAAATCTTCTTTTCCTCCAACCACTGGCATAAGCGCTCTCTGTCCATATCCTGAAAAGGAAATAACTGTGTAGGCTCATGATCCCGGAAAGTAGGCGCATATAATACCACTTTTTCATATGGCGGAAGTTCTCCCGAAAAAACCTCTTCCAGCCCTTTTCCCTCTGAATTCGAGCTAAAAAGCACATCATTTCTCGGCTGTCCCCATACCTTGATCCGCTCCGGCTCCACCAGAAAACTTCTGCTCATGATATGCACCAGATGAGAAGAAGTTGTAACCACTCCCTCATAATTATCTGCAAAAAGATATTTATAATACTTCCTGGTAAACCAGGAGAGATTTTTCTGCTCCATACCGATCTTTTTCAGAGGAATCCCATGCCAGAGATTCAAAATCACATATTTCTTTCGAAATCCCACCCCATACAGAGGAGGGGCTGTAGATGTAAACCACACTTTACAGGAGAGAATTTTTCGTATTCCCGCCATTGTCTTCCCGTCTAAAAAATATTCCTTCCCGTACTTTTCTCCTAGTTCCTCTCTCTTTTTATCATCATTCATCACATAATACGGATGAATCTCGGGACAATGCTCTTTCACATAAAGAAACAGATAACTGGAATTATAATTAAATGTACGATTATGTACAGATGAAAATACCCAACATTCTGGGGATGGCTCCCCACGGAATGTCAGGCGGGCAAACATTGTTTTCATTAGATTGGCAGCTTTCTCCCACATAAACTTTTACCTCTTCAGAACAAATATCACACAACCTATCGGCGCCGAAAAAAAGGAGATTGCCCCTTCTCTCACAAAAGCAACGTAATCTCTGCTTCTTAGATATGTATATGCCAGTACCAAATGGTGCCGCATACGGATCTTACGCACAGAATCTTTTCCTAATTTCGGAAAAAAGGACTTTTTATATTCATACAGTGCATTTTCCCCTTGAATCTTACTTTCCCTGCTGGATAACCCTTCCGTTTCCGTATGTACCAGCGCCTTTACCTCACACCGTTTCAGATAACTAAACTGTCCCCCGCCGGTGATTGCCTCTTTCATCAGATAAAATTCATCGCCTACATCAATGGGCGGAAAACCTCCGATTTTATCCAGATATTCTTTTCGAAACATCAGGGTATCCGTTCCTGTTAAGTGATACAAAAGATGTAATTCCAGCAGTTTACGACGATCGTACCTTACTCCCTCTTTCAGGTAATACCTCCTGCGCCTTTCTTCCAGTTTTCCCTTTTCATTATACAGCGCCAGATCTGTAATCGAAAAATCAGAACCCTCTTTTTGCATATGGCGTACCTGATGAAAAACTTTATCCGGTCCGTACTTGTCATCATCATCCAGAAAAGTCACATACCTTCCACTTGCAGCCCGGATTCCCTGATTTCTGGATTCTGCCGATCCATGATTCTCCTGATTCTGTATATACTTCATCGGAATATTTTCTTTTCTCCTCCATATTTCCACGATACGCTCCACTTTTTGATTCCAGGCAGAATCCCCATTATCATCTACCAAAAT
>HF995413.1:3093-4415 GCA_000432335.1 Firmicutes bacterium CAG:646 | reverse complement strand
GGTACGTCTGCTGTGCCAGACTTGCCAAAGCCCTCTTTAGCTCTCCCTCCCGGTGAAAAGTCGCCATTACCACGGAAACCAGAGGAAAATCCTTATTTTCTCCCTGAATTTCTTCTTTCCTTCCTGTACTTTCCATGGCTCCCGTACCGCCTTCCTGCACTCCTTCACGTTTCAAAACAGATATCCCTGTCAAGACAATACATTTCAGATCCATCCACCAGCTTTGATGATCCACATAATAACCGTCCAATTTCGCTTTTTCTTCAATGGAAATAGTATCACGCCCATGAATCTGCGCCCAACCGGTCAGCCCCGGCAAAACATCATTGGCGCCGTATCGGTCTCTCTCTGCCAGAAGATCATACTGATTCCACAGCGCCGGACGTGGCCCCACGATACTCATATCCCCTTTTATAATATTCAAAAGCTGCGGAAGTTCATCCAGACTGGTCTTCCGTAAAAAGCGACCAGATCTTGTAATATACTGCTCCGGATTCTTCAAAAGATGGGTGGGCGTATCCTTCGGCGTATCTGTACGCATGGTACGAAACTTCAGAATGTCAAAATACGTTTTATGAATTCCCACGCGCTTCTGCCGAAAGAAGATCGGTCCTGGGGAATCCAGTTTAATCCACAGACAGATACATAGAAAAACTGGTGATAAAAGAACCAAAAATATCCCCGATAAAATAAAATCCCAAAATCTCTTAGAAAAATTTTTCACTGCTTGCTTTACTCCTTTTCCTGCCTTTGTACATCCTTCTGCGGCTGCAATATCATCTCGTTCAGGAATTCCTTTACTTCCTCTTCTGTAATCTCTAAATCTTCTGCAATTTCCACTGCTGATTTTCCTTTTTGATATTTCCTCTCAACCATTTCCTGTAAAAGTTTTGTTTTTCCCTTCCTGATTCCTTCCTTGATTCCTTCTTTCATTCCTTCTTTTATTCCTTCTCTCTTCCCTTCCTCCCGGGCTTCCGCTCTCTCCATTCTCATATGTTTTTCCATATCATACTCGTATATACTCACGCTCTTCGCCTCCGCTCGATTTTTCTTTAAAAATTCTGACAGAATCCCTTCCCGAATGCACTCCGTAATCGCCTGTTCTACTGCCTCTTCCAGTTCCATATTTCTCACATAATTTCTCACCCGTTCCACATATTCTGCATATTCTCTCAGCGTTTTACAGGCGCTTAACAAGCCTTCATTATGTCCTTTATTGATGTTCAGCAACAGTACTTTTACTTCTAATGAAACTTCATCCTCTTTGACCATATAAGCCTCTGACAGCCGCAACACCTTCCGGTCCGGCTGTTCCTGCTCCC
>HF995413.1:217-3066 GCA_000432335.1 Firmicutes bacterium CAG:646 | reverse complement strand
TATAAAAGATAACGAACTGGGGCGTTGGAATCTGAACCAACCGGGTCCCATACAAATTTTCTTCTCTGGTTATCTCTGAATAGATATCCGATATGTACATTAAAAATCTTAAGGGAAGATTCGGACTATATGTGGACTGATGTTCATACAGGGACAAATGCAGGTCTATGATAAACGAAAGATCATTTTTCATAGACATATAGTAAACGCCAAATAGCGAGTACCTTGACATTTTTAGGCGGCTGCTTTGCAGCCACCAGTATTTAAGCTTTGCGTATCTCTGCTGGAAGTTTTTCTGACCAAGGAGGAAGATCTTCCAAAAAGGAGCAATCCCTGTCATCCATATGTTGCGGAAGCTCTTCCAAGAGATACTGCACATAATTGAACGGCTTCAGATTGTTGGCCTTTGCAGTTTCCACAATGCTGTAAATAATTGCAGAAGTTTTGGCTCCATTGATTATATCGATCATCTGCCAATTCTTCTTCCCGATACAAAAACCCCGGATTGCCCTTTCAGATGCGTTATTATCAATCGGGACGTCTCCATCCGTGAGAAATACACGGAGATATTTTTCCTGATTCAGTGCATAACCGACAGCATCACCAAATTTATCCTTTTTGGATACTTTTATGGTTTTCAGGTACGCAAAAAACGCATCCACAAGTGGTCTTATCACTACCTGTCGCTGCTTAAGCCGTTCATCAGAAGAAAGGTCCTTCAGTTTCCCTTCTTCTCTGTAGATTGCCTGAATCTGTTTCATCAGCAGAAATACATTAGACTCCTTTTGACAGGATTTCGGAATCAGCTTCAAAGCCTCATCAAATCTGCGGCGGCAATGAACCCAGCATCCGGCAATGGTCAGTTCTTCCAACTCTTTTTCTAAAGTATGGTAGACCTGATAACCATCTGTTACACAGATGCCATCGTATCCTTTCAGGAATTCCCGTGGGTGGGATGCATTTCTCGTCTGCTGGTATTCATACAGGACAATCTGCCTGTTTTGATACAGATGCCCGGAACGGTATACCCACATCCAGCTTTTGGAACCCGCTTTGCGTCCGTCATGATTTACAAGCACCGGTGTTTCATCTGCCTGGATCACATGATAGGAATACAATTCTTTATGAAGATAATCATAAAGGACTGATAAATATTCCTCTCCCAGACGGATGCACCAGTTTGCCATGTTCTGCCTTGTAATCTGAAGACCATAACGCTGGAATTCCTGTTCCAGACGGTAGAGCGGTACTGCATTCACATACTTTCCATTGATGACTGCAGCGGCCAGGGATGGTGATACCAGGCTTCCATGCAGCAGGACATTCGGATGGTCTGCTTTGACCATATGCTCATCTGTTTTGCTGGCATATACACCGATATGGTGTTCTTCCACTTCTACCTTTGCAGGTACGAAATGATATTTTCTGGAAATGGCATCCGGTAACTGTTTCCAGCCTTTTTTACCGAATTCTGCTTCCAATTCCGCCTCGGACAGATAGTGGTCAATCCTTCTTACCGGAAGCCCTGAAAGGTCAGCCTCTTTCTTGCCTTTGCGCTTTGGCTGCTTTGGAGACTTCAGTTCCAGATCTTCAGGCTCTGCGGCGCTAAGATCACAGACGGCTTCTGCTTCATTGAAAAATACGATGGTTCCGTCTACTTCAAGGAAACAGATCTGGTTTCTGTCCTCCATCTTTTCGGAAGACCTGCCAAAACGGTTCTGCTTTCCAAGAATTACCTGTTCCATCAGAAGCTGCATTTTTTCGTTCGATGCATGAAGCTCCTTTGTTAAGACCTCCAACTGTTCCTGCTGTTGTAAAAGCAGATGGATAAGAAACGACTTATCAACGCTATTCAATTGTTCTTCCGTATACCTGACTGCCATAACCGAACCTCACTTTCCTGAGTGGTATTATAGCAGAATCAACGTTTTTTGGCTATTTGGGGCTTCTGTCACCTTCGTCATTTTGACGGTGGATAACAGTCATGAATACCTGAAAATAAAAGCTTAAAATTCAGATATTTATGACTGTTATCCACAATCTGAAAAGTTTTTCCATCATGGGGATACAGAAACCCACGGAAAACTTTCAGGATGTGAATAACTTTCAATTTTATATTGCACTGGGTAACCCGGTGTGGATGAAAGTGATTTTATTTTCTATGTTTTGCACAAATCATAAGGAGAAAGCGGGATCTGCAACTTCTTCAATAGGATGTCTGGCAACGATTTCCAACCCCTGCATCAGCATCTGATACTGGTCTGTGGTAATCTCCAGCGCTTCCTCTTTTGTACGGGGCCATCGGAAGTTTCCATTTTCAATCCGCTTATACAGAAGGAGAAATCCATCACCTTCCCAGATGAGTCCTTTTATCCGGTCCGTACGCTTACCGCAAAATAAGAATAATGTATTCTTATCATAAGGATCGAGCTGGAACTGAAAACGTATGACTCTTGCCAAGCCGTCAATTCCTCTGCGCAGATCCGTAAATCCAGTTGCCAGATACACTTTTTTGAATCCGGTACCATCATTGAGCATTTCTGATCACTCCCAAAAGTGTACTTAGAAAGGATGCAGAAGCCTGGTCGGTGATTTCCAACGTGAGGTTGCTTCCACTTCTGATTATGGCAGCGATTTTATGCTCTGAGGTCGTATTTACCGGATGGATTGCAGAGGAAGGAACGTCTACAAAGGCTTGTGTATGATCCGCAGTTTCTAAGTAAGCCTCACGGACTTTCCGGAGTCTCCAGTAGTAACTCGCTTTTGTAATGTCGTGTAGCTGACACCATTCATCGATTTTCATTCCCTGTGGACGGTTTTTACAGTCCCTGATTAGTTCTGCCCATTCG
>HF995413.1:0-135 GCA_000432335.1 Firmicutes bacterium CAG:646 | reverse complement strand
TAAGTCTAAAAAGTTGAGTACTAAACTTTTTGGACTTTATAATGATGAGTCTATTATCTCACATAGGATGATTTTGAAAAGGTACTCGCTATTTTGCGTTTACGGCGTTTGCGTCATTTGTACTCTGTGTACAGG
>HF995412.1 GCA_000432335.1 Firmicutes bacterium CAG:646 | reverse complement strand
AAGCCAGGGCTTCCCTGCATGCACTGGAACTGGCACAGGAGGAGGACTTATGATCTTATTAATTGATAATTATGACAGCTTCTCTTTTAATCTTTATCAGTTTCTCGGAGAATGGGAGCCCGATATTCTGGTAGTTCGAAATGATGAAATGACGCTGGAAGAAATCCGGGCAAAGCAACCTGATAAAATCGTACTTTCTCCAGGTCCCGGCAGACCGGAGGATGCCGGAAACATTATTGATGTGGTAAAGACCCTGGGAAAAGACATCCCCATACTCGGCGTGTGCCTGGGACATCAGGCCATTTGTTCTGCTTTTGGTGCTTCCATTGACTATGCCGGACAGCTTATGCATGGAAAGCAATCTGAAATCAGCCTGGATCTAACCTGTCCTCTGTTTCATGGCATACTCGGCGTGTGCCTGGGACATCAGGCCATTTGTGCTGCTTTTGGGGCTTCCATTGACTATGCCGGACAGCTGATGCATGGAAAGCAGTCTGAAATCAGCCTGGATCTAACCTGCCCGCTGTTTCATGGGTGCAAAAGCAAAAGTCTTGTGGGAAGATACCACTCTCTCGCCGCAGCACCCCATACTCTTCCAGATTCCCTGAAAGTAACTGCCATTACCACCAACGGGGAAATTATGGGTGTGCAGCACATGGAATATCCCATTTTCGGCGTACAGTTCCATCCCGAATCTGTCATGACACCAGAAGGAAAAACCATGATTAAAAATTTTGTAAAGGAGATATTTTAGATCCGTTCCGAAAAGGATGCACCATCCTATATAAAATCCTTGAAGGATGCAATAAATTCTAATTGACAAATATTTCTAAACGTTGTATAAATATGCATATGAGCAAAGGCGTTCATTTAGGAAGCAAGAATTCTCTGCTTTCAAAAATGGACGTCTTTGTTTTTATTATTATTTTAAAAAATGAAAGGAAGGTCAATGAAAATGAAAATAGAAGGTCAAGTAAGAATTCCTTCCGGATGTGCCATTGCAGCCATGATTTCCAGAGAGGGAAAAAGAATATCCGGCGAAAGCATTACCAATGCCATGAAACCCATGCATGACCGTTCCAATGGCCTGGGAGGAGGATTTGCCGCTTACGGAATCTATCCTGAGTATAAAGATTTTTATGCATTTCATATGTTTTTTGACAGCAGAGCTACCAGAAAAGAATGCGAATTATTTTTAAAAGAACGATTTGAAATCGTACAATCGGAAATTATTCCCACTCGAAAGATACCGGCGATTACTGATGAGCCTATTATCTGGAGATATTTTGTGGCTCCTTTCAAGTCCCTTCTCACATCCATGCAGTTAGATGAAAAGGAATATGTAGTACGCACCGTGATGAAGCTTAATACCGAAATGCCTGGAGCCTATGTCTTTTCCAGTGGAAAGAATATGGGAACCTTTAAAGCGGTTGGTTATCCGGAAGACATTGGTGTTTTCTATAAATTAGATGAATACAAGGGATATTCCTGGACTGCTCACGGTCGGTACCCTACCAACACTCCAGGCTGGTGGGGAGGAGCACATCCCTTTACTCTTCTGGATTCTTCTGTTGTACATAACGGAGAAATTTCTTCCTATGACGCCAACCGCCGATTCATGGAAATGTTCGGATATAAGTGTACTCTTCAAACGGATACGGAAGTCATTACGTATATTTTAGATTACCTGCTCCGTCGGCAAGGTCTGACTCTTGGAGAAGCCTCCAGCGTCATTGCTGCTCCGTTTTGGAGTACCATTGCCTCAAAAACTGATCTGGAAGACCAGAAAAAACACACGTATTTAAGAACCATGTTTCCAAGCCTTCTGATTACCGGACCATTTTCCATTGTGTTTGGGTTTAATGGCGGTCTGATGGCTCTCAATGATCGGTTGAAGCTTCGCTCCATGGTTGTAGGAGAAAAAGAAGATATCGTTTATATCGCCAGTGAAGAATCAGCAATTCGTGCCATGGAACCAGATGCCGAAAACATCTGGGCTCCTGCCGGTGGAGAGCCGGTTATTGTAACAGTAAAGGATGGTGTTTTAGAATGAGTATTGCATTTATCTACCCGGAATTTGAAGTGATTCGAAATGAAAACCGTTGTATTTCCTGCCGAATCTGCGTCCAGCAGTGTGCTAATGGAGTACATTCCTATAACAGTGAAACAAAGCGTATGGAATGTGACGAGAGTAAATGTGTAAACTGTCATCGTTGTGTTGCCTTCTGTCCTGCCAGAGCATTAAAAATCATCAAAAGTGACTGCACTTTCCGTGAAAACTCCAACTGGTCAGGAAACACCATGAAAGAAATCTATAAACAGGCCAACAGCGGCGGTGTTCTTCTCTCTTCCATGGGAAATCCCAACCCTCTCCCCGTTTATTGGGATCGTATTTTAATCAATGCTTCCCAAGTGACCAATCCTCCCATTGACCCTCTGCGGGAGCCTATGGAAACCAGAGTTTATCTTGGGAAAAAACCAGAGCAGGTACATCGGCTTGCAGACGGAACTATAAACTGTACACTTCCGCCTCAGTTGGAACTGGCTATGCCTGTGATGTTTTCTGCTATGAGCTATGGCTCCATCAGTTATAATGCACACAAATCTCTGGCGCTGGCAGCAACAGAGCTTGGAATTCTTTATAATACCGGAGAAGGAGGGCTTCACGAGGATTTTTATTGTTATGGAGAAAACACCATTGTCCAGGTTGCATCCGGACGTTTTGGCGTACATGAAGAATATTTAAATGCAGGCGCCGGTATTGAAATCAAAATGGGCCAGGGAGCAAAACCGGGAATCGGAGGACATCTTCCAGGAGCAAAGATTGTAGGCGACGTATCTCGCACCAGAATGATTCCGGAGGGTTCTGATGCCATCTCTCCGGCGCCTCACCATGATATCTATTCCATTGAAGATCTGCGGCAACTGGTTTACTCTCTGAAGGAAGCTACCGAATATAAAAAACCAATTATTGTAAAAGTTGCAGCTGTTCACAATATTGCAGCCATTGCCAGTGGAATCGCCCGCAGCGGCGCTGATATCATTGCTATTGACGGTTTTCGAGGCGGCACCGGAGCAGCTCCTACCAGAATCCGTGATAATGTGGGAATTCCCATAGAACTTGCTCTGGCGGCAGTGGATCAGCGACTTCGTGATGAAGGAATCCGTAACCATGTTTCTCTGGTGGTAGGAGGCAGCATCCGCAGCGCTTCTGATGTGGTAAAAGCAATTGCTCTTGGAGCAGATGCCTGCTATATTGCAACAGCCGCACTTCTGGCTTTGGGATGCCACCTCTGCCGTACATGTCAAAGTGGTAAATGCAACTGGGGAATCGCCACGCAGCGTCCTGAGCTGGTGAAAAGACTGAATCCGGAAACAGGAAGCCAGCGACTTGTGAATTTAATGACTGCATGGAAACATGAAATGAAAGAACTCATGGGAGGCATGGGAATTAATTCCATCGAGGCTTTGCGTGGAAACCGTCTGATGTTGCGCGGCATTGGATTAACCGAAAAAGAACTTGAGATACTTGGTATTTCTCATGCCGGAGAGTGCTGAGCCGATTGTTATATTTTTTTAAGTATTGAACTAAAAAAGAGTAAACAATTACTGGGAGATGTGGTATTATATGAAAATAATAAATGCAACAAATTTAGATTACAAAGCTGTAAATGAAGAATTACGCGAGACCAACAGTGACTGTATAATCGAAGGCTGCTGCGGTCAGCGATTTATCGCAGCAGGTATGTCCGGGAAAAATATTACAATCCATGGTGTTCCGGGAAATGCACTGGGTGCATACTTAAACAACGCTAAAATCACCGTAAAATCCAATGCTCAGGATGCAATAGGTGACACCATGAATGCAGGGAAAATACTGATTTATGGTAATATTGGCGATGCTGCCGGATATGCTATGCGTGGAGGCAAAATCTATGTCCAAGGTAATGCAGGATACCGTGCGGGAATCCATATGAAAGCGTATAAAGAAAAAATCCCTGTTCTGATTATAGGTGGATATGCCGGAAGCTTCCTTGGCGAATATCAAGCTGGCGGCATCATCATAGTACTTGGACTTCACACAAATAATAAACAAATTATAGGTAATTTTCCATGTACCGGAATGCATGGCGGCAAAATGTTTTTGCGCGGCGACTGTAAGGATGTCCGCTTTCCGGCACAAGTGACTGCCAGATGTGCAACCCCCGATGATTTAGCTGAAATCCGCAAATATCTGTCCGAATACTGTACAGATTTCGGATATTCTGTAGAAAAGCTATTATCTGCTCCTTTTACAGTCGTCACACCAGACAGTAACAATCCATATAAACAAATGTATGTAGCAAATTAGAAAGTAGGTAGTTTTTATGAAATATTCCAAAGAAGAGGTAATACAATATGTGCTGGAAGAAGATGTAAAATTCATCCGTCTCTCCTTTTGCGATGTGTTTGGCAAACAGAAAAACATCTCCATTATGCCGGAGGAACTTCCTCGCGCTTTTGAATCTGGAATTGCCTTTGACGCATCTGCCATCGCAGGGTTTGGCGATGAAAACCATTCCGATCTGTTTCTCCATCCTGATGCAGACACACTTGCACCTCTTCCATGGAGACCGGAACATGGGAGTGTGGTACGAATGTATTGCACCATCACCCATCCAGACGGCAAAGCCTTTGAATGTGATACCCGTTCCATTCTGAGAAAAGCAGTTCAGGATGCACAGAATTTAGGATATCAGTTCTTCTTTGGCGCTGAACAGGAATTTTATCTGTTTACTCTGGATGAAAATGGAAACCCAACGAAAAAACCTTATGATAGCGCCGGCTACATGGATATTGCTCCGGAAGACAAAGGTGAAAATATCCGACGTGAAGTATGTCTTACACTTGAACAAATGGGAATACAGCCGGAAAGCTCTCATCACGAAGAAGGTCCGGGACAAAACGAAATCGATTTTCGTTATTCCGATCCACTGACTGCGGCAGACAATGCCATGACCTTCCAAACTGTTGTGAAAACAATAGCTAATCGCAACGGCATTTTTGCTGACTTTAGTCCAAAACCACTAAAAGATAAGCCCGGAAATGGGTTTCATATTAATATATCTGTAAAATCTTCTGATAACACAGATAATACTAATTATATGATTGCTGCTATTCTGGATAAGATTTCCGATATAACCGTATTTTTAAACCCAACGGAAAATTCTTATCAACGTTTTGGCGCTAATAAAGCTCCAGGATATATTTCCTGGTCCAGTGAAAATCGTTCCCAGCTTGTCAGAGTTCCTGCTGCTGCAGGTAAATATCAACGTGTAGAGCTTCGTTCTCCTGATCCATCCGCAAATACTTATCTGGCATTTGCCCTGCTAATTTATGCAATTCTGGATGGTATCCAGAGCAAACCAGAACTGGCACACCCGGCTGATATAAACCTGTATAAAGCAGATGCTGATGTTCTTGCAAAATATGAACAATTGCCTGGCGATTTCAAATCTGCATGCGCTTTGGCCGTAAATAGCAAGTTTATAAAAAAATATATACCAGATGCCATATTAGATATTTATTGCAACAAATAAATAAAACCAACGAAAAAGGAGGAGGTGCTATAAATGAGTTTGAGAGAACGCTTTTACAGTATACTCATTGTGTCTGCGACAGATAAGTTCACCTCTGCCTTTGCTGACCTGCTCCCGGAAACAAGATACTACCCTGTCCATTCTGTTACAAGTGTCAGTGCTGCCAAACAAACCCTTGCAGAAAAAACATTTGATTTTATTATCATCAACACTCCTCTGCCTGATGATATGGGGATTCGTTTTGCGATCGACACTTGTGCCACAAAACTGTCCGTTGTGTTACTTTTAGTAAAAAGTGATATTCATGCTGATATCCACGATAAGGTTGCTGAATATGGCGTTTTTACTCTGCCAAAACCAATTTCAAAGCTAACTATGTTGCATTCCCTCAACTGGATGGAAGGTGTCAGAGAACGGCTGAGACAGTTAGAAAAAAAGTCTCTGTCTATTGAAGAAAAAATGGTTGAGATCCGTCTGGTCAACAAGGCGAAATGGCTTTTAATCAGCGAACTGTCCATGAGCGAACCTGATGCTCATCATTACATAGAAAAACAGGCAATGAATCGCTGTATTACAAAGCGAACCATTGCCGAAGAAATTATTAAAACTTATTCCTGATTTGCACTCGGCCTTAAAGCAGGAAGCTTTTCATATCGAGAAAGATAGGAGTGATGATTTTTAAGAAACAGGACTTAAAATAATGCTTTATATCTTCCAATGGCTATTTATGATATTTCTTTCTTAATATCATGAACATAGGTACCAATATGCTGCGCTGCCTCTCTTCCATACTTTTCCAGCAATTTTACAATGGCAGAACCTACAATTACACCATCTGAAAGTTCTGCCATTTTCTTTGCCTGCTGCGGAGTAGATATTCCAAAACCTACAGCGCATGGTATCTGGGTATTTTCACGAACAGTCTTGATGATGGCAGATACGTCTGTTGTGATTTCCTTTCTGATTCCTGTAACTCCAAGGCTGGATATAATATAGATGAATCCCTCTGCCTCTCTGGAAATCATTTCTATCCGTTTTGCGGATGTTGGAGCAATCAAAGAAATCAGGTCTATGCCATACTGTCTGCACAGTGGATGAAATTCCTCTCGTTCTTCAAAAGGAAGATCCGGCAAAATCAGCCCATCAATCCCAGCCTCTTTACATGCAGATACAAACTTTTCTATACCGTAAGAAAATACCACATTCGCATACGTCATAAACACAAATGGTACTTTTACATCTCGTCTCAATTCTTTTACAAAGGTAAATATTTTATCCGTAGTAATTCCTGATTTTAGAGCTCGCAAATTTGCCTGCTGAATAACCGGTCCTTCTGCTGTTGGATCAGAAAATGGAATTCCAAGTTCTATCAAATCCGCTCCATTTTCCACTGCTGCACGCACAGCTTTCGCCGTAGTTTCCAAATCCGGATCTCCACAGGTGATAAATGGAATGAATGCTTTTCCACTTTCAAATGCTTTACTTATTTTACTCATAAATATCCTCCCCTCTGTAACGGGCGATCGCAGCGCAATCCTTATCTCCTCTGCCCGAAATCGTAATTACTATGATTCTGTTTGGTTCCATTGTCGGCGCTATCTTCATTGCATGCGCCACTGCATGAGCGGATTCGATTGCCGGAATAATCCCTTCTGTTTTTGCCAGATATTCAAATGCCTGTACTGCTTCTTCGTCTGTAACCGGCACATACTGAGCTCTCCCCATATCATGCAGATAAGAATGCTCCGGTCCTACCCCCGGATAATCAAGTCCTGCGGAAATGGAATAAACAGGAGCGATTTGCCCGTATTGATCCTGACAAAAGTAGGACTTCATTCCATGAAAGATTCCAAGTCTTCCCGTCGCAATCGTAGCTGCCGTTTCTGCAGTAGTAATCCCTCTTCCTGCTGCTTCACAACCAATCAAACGTACTTCCCTGTCTTCAATAAAATGATAAAAACTTCCAATCGCATTTGAACCCCCGCCCACACATGCAATTACCGCATCTGGCAATCTCCCCTCTTTTTGAAGGATTTGATCTTTGATTTCCTTTGAAATAACCGCCTGAAAATCACGGACAATCGTAGGAAATGGATGGGGACCCATAACCGACCCAAGACAATAGTGTGTATCATCAATACGTGATGTCCATTCCCGCATTGCTTCAGAAACGGCATCTTTCAAAGTTGCCGTACCTGTTTTTACCGGAATTACTTCTGCCCCCAGTAATCGCATTCGATACACGTTGAGCGCCTGGCGAATCGTATCTTCTTCCCCCATAAACACCACACATTCCATTCCCATAAGAGCTGCTGCTGTAGCCGTTGCAACTCCATGCTGTCCCGCTCCTGTTTCTGCTATCAATCGTGTTTTTCCCATTTTTTTTGCAAGAAGCGCCTGCCCCAATACATTATTGATTTTATGTGCGCCTGTGTGATTGAGATCTTCACGTTTCAGGTATATTTTTGCGCCGCCCAGATCTTTTGTCATCTTTTCAGCATAATATAATCTGGATGGTCTACCAGCATATTCATTGAAAAGTTCTGTAAGTTCTCGATTAAATTCCGCATTATTTTTATAATAATCATATGCTTCTTCCAGCTCAATCACTGCATTCATCAATGTTTCCGGGATATACTGTCCTCCATGAATGCCAAAGCGTCCCTTTTGATTTGTCATAATCTTTCTTCCTTTCTAACTGCCGCAATTAGCGCTTGCATTTTTTTCTTATCTTTCCGTCCACCTGTTTCAATACCGGAACTGACATCTACCGCATATGGATTTAGCTGCTTTACGGCATCTCCCACATTTTCACTTTGAATCCCACCTGCAAGAAAATACGGCCGTCCTATCTCCTTTATTAACTTCCAGTCAAACACAATACCCGTTCCAGCGCCGGAATCCAATAATATATAATCTGCCGAACTCCTTTTCGCTTTTCTTATGTCTTCCATTGTTTTCACACAAAATGCCTTGATAATCGGCTGAACAATGTGCGCTCTTAAACTCTGAATCTCCTTTTCATTTTCTTTGCCATGGAGCTGAACCATATCGATAAGCTCTCTGTCGCACAGTTCTGCGATTCGCTTTATATCTTCATCTGCAAAGACGCCAACTGCCGTAATATCTGGATTCAAATGTTTTTTCAATTTTTCTGCTCTTTCCGGAGAAAGATATCTCTTGCTTGTTTTTACAAACACAAATCCAATATATTCTGGCATCAATTCATTTACTGCCTCAACATCGCTCATACAGGATACTCCGCAAAATTTTATTCTTGTCATATAACACCTCGTAATTCTGTCAGTTTTGCTGCCTTGTTCTCTGCTCTCATAAGAGTTTCTCCAATCAGTACGGCATCTGCGCCGACCTGACGCAGTTTTTCCACATCTTGTGCGTTTCTTATTCCACTTTCTGAAACAAACAGAATGTCTCTGGGAATCATCTCCCTGAAACGAAAGCTATTTTCTGTATCTACAGTAAAATCCCTCAGATTTCGATTATTTACTCCAATCAGACGTGCTCCAACATGAACTGCCATCGCTATTTCCTGTTCATCATGTGCCTCTACCAATGCTGAAATCCCCATCGCATCACAGATCTGGATATATTCACCGATCTGTCTCTCACTTAATATGGAACAGATCAAAAGTACAGCGGATGCCCCCAGAATTCTTGACTCATAAATCATATATTCATCCACGGTAAAATCTTTTCGCAGGCACGGAATTGAAACGGTACTTGCAATCTGATGCAAATATTCCTTATTTCCCAGAAACCATTTGGGTTCTGTCAGTACAGAAATACAATCTGCTCCTGCAGCTTCGTATTCCTTTGCAATCTGAAGATACGGAAAGTTATGCGCTATGATTCCCCGGGAAGGAGATGCTTTTTTGCACTCGCAAATAAAAGAAAGTTCTTTTTTTCTGATTGCTTTTTCAAAGGCAAAATTCAACTGTGGCAATGACAGAGCCTGCTCTCTCAATTTTTCCAATGGATATGTTTTCTTTGCATTTTCCGTTCGCTCTCTGGCATGATCCGCCAGCTGCTCTAAGATTGTCATACATCTTCCTCCAAACGATTGCTTACTTCGATCAGTTTCTGTAAAGTCTCAAATGCTTTTCCAGAATCGATCAGTTGTTCAGCCAGTGTAATCCCCTCCCTGATACTATCCGCTTTCCCTCCAATATAGAGCGCTGCACCGGCATTCATTAATATCGCATTTCGTTTATGACCCTTTTCTCCTTTCAAAATAGAACGGGTAATTTTAGCATTTTCTTCTGGTGTTCCTCCTTCTAAATCTTCTTTCTTACATCGTTCAAATCCAAATTCTTCCGGAGTAATCACCGATGTCCGAAACCATCCGTCTCGAATCTCACATACTGTAGTAGGAGCGCTCATGGAGATTTCATCCAGCTTATCCTGTCCATATACCACCATTCCACGCTTAATGCCAAGGCTGATCAGCACTTGTGCCAATGGCTCTACGAGATATTCGTCATATACTCCGAGGAGCTGCATCGAAGGCGAACCTGGATTGGTAAGAGGCCCAAGAATATTGAACACTGTACGAAATCCCAGTTCTTTGCGTATCGCTCCTACATATTTCATTGATGTATGATATTCCTGCGCAAAGAAAAAACACATTCCCACTTCCTTTAATAATTCCAGACATTTTTCTGGATTTTGACGGATGTTCACTCCCAATGCCTCCAAACAATCTGCTGTTCCGCATTTTGAAGACGCCGCACGATTTCCATGTTTGGCGACCTTTATGCCACCGGCAGCCACTACCAGTGCAGCTGTTGTAGATATATTAAAACTGTGCGCATTATCACCTCCCGTTCCCACAATCTCAAAGATTTCCAGCCCTGTTTTTACCTGTCTGGCATGACTTCTCATCGCCGCCGCACATCCGGCAATCTCATCTGTTGTTTCTGCTCTGGCGCTTTTCGTTGAAAGGGCGGCAAGGAAAGCAGCATTCTGTGTGGCTGTTGTCTGCCCGCTCATGATTTCATTCATAACGGTATACGCTTCATCGTATGTCAGATCTTCTTTATTCACAATTTTTACGATCGCTTCTTTTATCATACTCCATATCTCCTTTATCACTTCCATCTTGTCAGAGAAGTTTGTGTAAATAAAAAACGCCCCTGACAGAAATAAACTTCTGTCAAGGACGAATCACGTACATTAATCATTGTACGACACTATCCGCGGTGCCACCTTGAATTCACAGTATAACCTGTGCCCTTAGCAGGATACCAACATACCCCCGGCAACTGACGTATGCCCACACGTTGCAGAATACTCTGGAAAGTCTTCCATTTGACTGCACCCTCGGCGGTCCATTTGCTAACTTGTTTCTCACCCGGCTCTCAGCTTTCCGGACTCTCTGTAAAGGCATCATTAACGTTATCTCCGCTTCATCGGTTTACTATATTAAATTTCTTGTATTATAGCATTGAACTTTTTCGATGTCAAGAACCAATTTTTTTATAAAACTCTGTTAAAATCTTACCCAATTCTTTCGGATTCTCTTTGTTTACTTCATGTCCGGCATTTGAAATCAGCACCAACTCTGCACTTTCTATCTCTTCTGCCAGCCGAACAGATGCTTGCCAATTCACTTTATCCTCCTCACCACATAAAACCAGGACTGGACAATGAATTTTTCTCAGGTCTTGGGTAAAATCTAATTGTATCATCGAATGACACAAAGAAATGAATTCTTTCTTCTGAAATCCCATCTTTTGAAATACAGACTTTGGCATAAGGTTGTTATCGGGCACACTATAACAAACTGATCTTCCACTTTTCAGGCAAAATAAAAGAGGTCTTGGCATAAAGGAATCTGACGTATTTTCCATCAGATTGTTTTATCCTGAG
>HF995411.1 GCA_000432335.1 Firmicutes bacterium CAG:646 | reverse complement strand
TATACTTATTGCGATTGAAAACAGGATAAATATGTGTGCAGAACATGGGTTCCCTGACATAATATGAATTATGTGCGGTGGGACAGAGTAAGAGCGGTAATTGATCGGTTGCAGTCCTTGCTCTGTTATTAGATATTGGAGAGTTTCCTTTTCCCGGGGATGCCATATATGAACAATAAAAATATGTGCGCTTGAATGGTGCTGATGGATAAAGCAGGAGGTATTTCGATGAATAAGAGAAGCAGGAAAACGAAGGGATTATCCCATAGGCTGATTGCCTTGCTACTATGCTGTGTCTGCCTGATAACGGCAATGCCTGTATCTGCAATCGCTTTAGAGACAGACATTGCTCTGGTGGCAGAGAAAATCGACACGGAGAAGCCAACGGAAGAAGTGATCGTTGAACCGGAGGTTACAGCTACCGTTGCCCCCACACCGACGGCTCTATCAAATTTGGAGGATACGTCCGTTGATGGAGGCAATTCTGATACAGCACTGGAAACAACAACGGGTTCTACAACAGAACCTGTGACGGAATATACCGTGACCTTTAGTGTGGGAGATGATGCCGCAGCAGCAGATGTGCCTGCTCCAAGTTCTGCCACGGTTACGGGAGGACAGACCATTTCTGATTTACCAGAACCGGTCTGGAAGGGTGAGGACGGACAGTTTGTAAAGGTCTTCGCCGGCTGGTATTCGGATGAAGCATTGACCACGGAATTCACCTCCGAAACTGTGGTCAACGCTGATACCACACTCCATGCAAAGTGGGTAGAGCCCGAAGCGGAAGGCGTATATTATGTCAACTTCTACAGCCAGGATGGTCAGACCGTACACCAGACCCTTTCCGCAATGGCGGGGAAAACTGTAGCACCTGCCCAAGGTCCCACACTGGTGGGCAAGGTATTCAAGGGCTGGTCTACCACGATGCAGGGCGATAGCCCTGTTGCTGACTTGAACGCTTTCGATTTTAATACCCCTATCAGCGATGCAGTTAACCAGGGTGCAAATGGTAAAACACTGAACCTGTACGCATGGTACGCCAAATCGGTGACCGTCAGCTTCATTGCAAACGGCGGCACAGCGGTGCCTTCCCAAATCATTGCCGAAGGCGACACCGCAGCCAGCGGCCAAACCACCCGGACGGGCTATACCTTCCGCGGCTGGTCTACGGATAAGGACACCTACACGGCATTTGATTTTACCACACCCGTCAACGAGGATCTGACCCTCTACGCTTTCTGGAATGCAGATTTGGTTTCGGTGACCATCGTCTATATGTACGAGAATCCCAACGATGCGGAGTATTCCCCTGCGGGCAAGAGTGCAAAGGTGTATGCCCCGGCAGGAAGCTACGTTTCCGTTGAAAAGAACAGCAACATCACCGATCTGAACGGAACCCATGCCGTGCGCTACGCTGAGACAATGAACGGCGAACTCACCGGGTACGCCAAACAGTCGGCAGATGCAAACTCCCGCAATGCCACTATCCCGGATATTCAGGACACCTATTTCCAGTACGACCACGCCTCCAACAAGCGTTGGGTGAATCCGGATGGCTCCACCACGGTTCTGGTCTACTACAACCGGGCACGAGTGACTCTGACCTTTGCCTATGACCAGAATAGCACAACTGCTTCGATTGAGTACACGAGCCTGATCACCGAAGCCAATCGGACGAAGTACGCTGTGTCTTATACTCAGGACAGTACCTCAAAGTTCACCTACTCCTTTACCGCCAAATACGGCGAGGACATCACCGCCGTCTGGCCTCAAGTGGGCTGGGTCAAGGATTCCAACGGAAATACGCCATCTTACAGCAGTGATAGAGATACCGATACCTTCTATGCGTGGGAGTGTCCCGATACAAGTCATCAGTCGTCCAATATGTATACCTTGGAAGCCAATCTCTTTATAGGTGGTAATAGCAATGAGAATGGGTTGAAAATAGTCGATGGCAAACTGGTCGGAACAGGTACGCTTCCAGATGCTTTTACAAGTGTTAAGAAAGACTGGTTGATCTATGCCAGAACCACTTTGCCGGGCGAAACTGTTGATTTTATATATGGTGGTAAGAACTACACCATATATAAAGAGGCATGCCAGTTGGGATATACCCAGGCGGGCCGTTTTGGCTATAAGTCTTTGAATGGATGTACCCCGATTAGCGGTAAACCGACGCTTCTAGACCAATATGGTAGTTCTATGAGCATCGACAAGCTGTCTGTCAATACAGGCAGCTCGCTAAAAGCAAAGTTTGATGAAACATTCCCCAACCAGATATCCAGTGGCGATAACTGTCAGGTCCTTCTGTATGACCGAAACAATTTGACGCTGAACGTCTGGACAAATGACGATACCCACAGCGCAACCGGTCCGCAGAACGAAACGTATCTTTATGGTGACAAGATCTACAACGAGGATACTGACCTGCTGAAATCCCTGGAAACGACCATGACGAAAGCGGGTTACGTCTTCGCCGGATGGTACACCACCTCTGAGTTTACACCGGGAACGGAGTATAAGCCCGACGAGAATTCCGCTATTACCGCAAATATGAACCTCTACGCCAAGTGGGAGCCGAACCAGTTCCGTGCTGAGTATTACCTCTATATGGACGATGCTGCCCCCTATGCCTGGCAGGGCTTTGCGGAAGGCGGAAAGATTGACGACAAGCTGGTTCCCTCCGCTGTGCAGGATAGCTTCCTTGGATGGTATTGGTATCAGAATGGTCAGTTGGTTCCCTTTGACTTCACCTCTGCCGTAGGTGCTAACCATGTGGATGAAAACGGTGTTCTGAAACTTTATGCAAAGTGGAGTGGCACCAATGGTAAGGTCAGTTATCTGCCGGGCATTGGCGGAGATAACGCCACCCAGGAAGTCGTAGATGAGCGTGATTTTGCCATCAATGAGGCATCTGTACAGCTTCCGCAATATACTAGTGTATGGTCCAGCGGTGTTCCCACTGATACTTCGCTGACCTTTGTTGGCTGGAAAGCTCCCAATGGCGCCATCTATCAGCCGGGACGCTATGTGCTGGTGACACGAAACCTCATGCGGTTCGAGGCACAGTGGTCCACCGATGCCGTAAAGCTGATTTATAATGCCAACGGCGGCAGTGGCGACGATGTGACGGAGAACTGGGCAAGAAACAGCGTTGTTTCCATCTGGGACAACATGGACGGAACCACCCCTCATTTCACACGGAAGAATTACACCCTGCTGGGCTGGGACGAGAATCCGAGCGCAACGACGCCTACTTACCAGTTGGGTCAAGGAAGCATTACACTCGACAAGAATGTAACTACCCTGTATGCCATCTGGAAGCTGAACACGGTGGAACTGACCATTCAAAAGACGGTCTCCGGAAATATGTATAACGCCAATGATGTATTTAGCTTTACCCTGCACTATGGCGAAAAACCCAAGACCTTCACCTTGAAAGGCGGCGAAAGCAAAACCTTCCAGGTGCCCGTCGGAGCCAAAGTGACGGTGACGGAAGACCTTACGAAGAGCAATGGCTATATCCCGAGCAATGGTACGGGAACGACCGTTACATTGACCACTGCGTCGGAAAAGGATGGCATCTTTAAGTTTACCATGCCGGAAGAGGATGGCAAGCTGGTCATCAACAACGACAAGACCGTCACCGTTGACACCGGCGTTCTTCTGGACACCCTGCCTTATATTCTGATTCTTGGCGTTGTTGCAGTTGGTGCGGTTCTGCTGATTAAGAGACGCAGAAACCGTGATGATGACTAAATCGGAGGAATACAGCAATGGCAGGAAAGTATCACTCATCGTCCAATAAGGGCGTGACAAAAAAGAATCAGGTGCGCGGCAGACCGGATTCCGGCTTTGCTGAACCGCTCAATCATGAGCAGGAACGCATCCAGAAGTGGCTGAAACAGGTTCGCTTCAAGAAAACCATCTTCGGTGGAGTGAATGAAGCGGATGTGTGGAAGAAAATAGCGGAACTGAACAAGCTTTATGAAGCGGCATTATCTGCTGAAAGAGCAAGGTACGATGCCCTGCTTGCAGAACGCTGTAGTTCCGCAGCGCACGGAGAGGCCGGTGATGACATCTACGGCTAAGAAGAAAGAAACGATTTCCGGTATCATCACCGCACGGCGAAACCGTGCATTAGATCGGCAGAGCTATTGGAGTTTGCTGCTGCGGATTCTGTTTCTGGCGCTGGCAGGCTGGGTCATGTTTACCCAGGTGTTCCTGATTACCCAGGTCAGCGGAAACGCCATGTTCCCCGCTGTTAAGGATGGCGATTTGGTGATTGCCTTTCGGATTCAGCAGGAATATGCCAAGAATGATGTGGTCGTTTACACAGTGGACAGCGAAACCCATATTGGGCGGATCGTTGCCAGAGCAACAGACACCGTAATGTTGGACGATAGCGGGAAGCTGCTTGTGAACGGAACCAATCAGACAGGAGAGATTCTGTATCCCACTTACGCCAAAGAAGGGCTTGTCTACCCTTATGCAGTTCCGGAGGGTCATGTATTTATACTTGGCGACTATCGGACGCAGACGGAGGACAGCCGGGATTTTGGCCCGATTCCCATGGAGAATGTACAGGGAAAAGTCATTACCATTCTCCGCAGACGAGGGCTATAACCTCAATGTCCCCTAAAAGTCTTCCCCTGTCGGGAAGCAAACCCATATATGATTCGTGGACGCACGAACTGTATAGAATTCTATTAAAAACCAGGAGGAAAATCCACATGAAGAAAATTCTTTCTCTCGCTCTGGCTCTGGTTCTTGTACTGAGCATGAGCACCGTTGCTTTCGCCGCTGAAGGCGAAGAAACCACTTACGCCGATATGTCCACTGTTACTCTGACCAAGGAGTACAAGCTGACCAATGCTGGTACCACCAGCCCTGCTGAGACTTTTGCTTTCTCTGCCCTGACTTGTACCAATGTTACTGATGCAGCTGACAGTGTGACTGCCGACAGCGCTCCCGTTCCTACCATTGCCAGCGTTTCTTATAGCGCTGGTGAAGCAGGCGGCGAAAATGCAAAGAAGAACATTACCATTACCCTGCCTACATACACCTCTGTTGGTATCTACACCTACACCTTCACCGAGACTGACGGTGGTACTGCTGGTGTAACCTACCGTTCTGATGCAATCACTCTGGTTGTCACTGTTATTGAACAGAATGGCAAGGTGCGTGTTGCCGCTGTTCATACCGAGGGAGAAGGCAATAGTAAGTCCGGTGAATTCAACAACGAATACTCCGCTGGTTCCCTGTCTGTGAAGAAGACCGTTACCGGTATCATGGGTGACCAGGAGAAGGAGTTCACTGTGAAGGTTACTTTCACTGCTCCTGAAGGCGATTTCGTTCGTGAAGCCATTACTTATGTAGACGGTAAGGAAACCAAGACCATTGATGCTGGCAAAGGTTGGACTGGTTCCAAGGAAGTTGAGATCACCCTGAAGCACGACGAAACCGTTACCTTTACCAATATTCCTTACGGCGTTACCTATAACGTAGTCGAGAACGATTACACTACCGAAGATGAGGGTGGTTATGATGCAGCTTCCTACAATTTTGATGATAACAACAAGAAGATCGATACCGCTTCTGAGAATGTGACCATCACCAACAACAAGGATGGTAAGATCGACACCGGTATCAACATGGACTCCATGCCTTACATCCTGCTGCTGGCTGTTGCCTGCATGGGTCTGTTCGTATTCATCAGCAAGAAGCGCATGATGCGTGAATTCTAATCTGAAATAGACTGAGTATTTCAGATAAAACGTTCCGATGCCTGGGGCGGGCAACTGCCCCAGGCTGTCCGGAACAAAAGTGAGAAAGGAGTGCGGCACGGTTCGCCCGAAAATAAAATGTCGAGATGGTTTCTAAAGGCCGCAAACTCTTTGGTAAATCTGATCGTTGTCCTCTGCCTTTGCGTGGCAGGCATTTATGCGGCCTATGCGTTATGGGATAACAATCGGGTCTACTCTGCCGCCAGAGATGTGCAGGCGGATATGGTGAAAATCAAACCCGCCGTGGAAGAAGATGGCGGAGCTTCCTTTGAGGAGCTGCTGGCGATCAACCCTGATGTCTGTGCATGGGTATCGCTGGACAATACGAGAATTGATTACCCCGTGCTGCAAGGCAGTACAAACCTGACTTACATCAATAAGGATGTATACGGCAACTTTGCTCTTGCCGGAAGTATTTATCTGGATACCCGCAATGAGCGGGACTTCTCCGATGCCTATTCTCTGCTGTATGGCCATCATATGGAAAACAGCGGAATGTTTGGTGATCTTGATTTATATAAAGATCAGACATTCTTCGATGAAAACACCACCGGAATGCTGATTCTGCCGGGCAACGCCTATAACCTTGAAATTTTTGCCTGCTTGCTGATAGATGCGGGAGAAGATGCGATCTTCGACCCGGAACAGTGGCAGACTGATATAGATGGACTGCTTTCTTACGCAAAAGACAATAGTCTTCATCTGCGTGAGGAAACAATAAATAAATTGGAGCAGATGGATAAACCACAGGTTCTGGCCCTCTCCACCTGTTCTACGGAATCTACCGATGCAAGAACAATCATTCTGGCTGTGATGGAACCCTACCAGGCAGCGGATCAGGAGGAAAGCTAATATGAAAAGATGGATGAGTGTCATTTTAGGAACAGTGATGGCGGTGATGTGCATGATGACCATGACCGTACCAGCCTTTGCAGCGGAAAATCCCGGAGTTTCTATTCCGGTGACTGTTTCCCTTTCCGGAACCCTGCCTAAACCGGCAGAGGATTTCACAATCAAGCTGAGAGCGGATAACGCTTCCTACCCTATGCCGGAGGGCTCTGTTGGTGATATCTACACCGTGACGATAACCGGAGCGGATACGAAAAACTTTCCGACTATCACCTATAACAGGGTAGGCGTTTACACCTACACCATTTATCAGGTGGCTGGAAACAACAAGAAATGCACCTATGACGATACGGTATATGCTCTGACGGTCTATATCACCAACGCCGAGGACGGCAGCGGTCTGGAAGCTACGGCGGTACTGTATTCGGATTCTGAGGGCAATAAGCTGCCCGGTGCTGAGTTTGATAATGAGTACGAGACTGTAAAGCCTACGCCTACTGATCCTGATACTCCGAAAACCGGAGATGAGTCCACGCCTGTTCTCTATGCGGTGCTGATTGCGGTCAGCTTGGGTGTGATCGTCTGCCTGTTCTTGACCCGCAAGAGCAAAAAAGCGGAAAATTAAGGCGTATCCCTATCTTCCACACACAAGTAAACCGCTGCAATCTTCATCCCCATGTAGTATGAAGATTTCACAGGCTGGTCTTATAGAGAAAAATATTCTGAGTAAAACAAAAATCTTATATCAGGTGAATCGTTTGCTTCAAGTGGAGGGAAGATTTGGAGTTTTGAAATAACCTTCTGATTAGTTTTAAAGTGTTAGTTAGTTACTAAGGACAAAACCTTTGAAAATCAGGTTTTGTCCTTGTTTATATTATAATGTAGTTTTCAAAAATATTTCTGCATGGAAATGAATCTGCTCCAAGTCCTTCCGGTAACCTGATTCGCTTTCGGGTGTATCGCTTATGGACAGATACCGTATTTTTCAAGAGACTATCATCCGATGAGAATCCCGTTTCGGATTTTGTGATTTTCCAAAACGGGGGGACTTTTTCAATTGTGTTGTTTTTATAGGTCGGCGTAGTGAATTCCTACGTTTCTTTTATGCGTCTTTTTTATTAGGACAGTTTTTGGTGTCTGTTTTCGGCTTCATAGACCAAAATAGGACGTTCATAAGAATTACAATTAGTAATACAGCAGCTAAAGCCACCCAGAATCCTATGTTCAGACCAAGCCATTCCGTAGTTCCAAAAAGTGTCATCCAAAGTTCTTTCCAGTTCATTGTTGCACCTCCTTAAAGCAATTCGCCAAAATGACGGACATAAGCCTTTTTCAAGCTTGTTGCCAAAACCATATACAATAAGATACACGGAAGCAGATATGCAAAGTATGCTGCTGGCAGTGCCACAAACCCAAGAAGTTTTCCAAATATCGTAAATGGTATGACGGTTAGAATCGTAATCCCTGTCATTGTAAGGAATGTCACAGGAGCAGATGCCCGGCTCTGGATAAATGGGAGCTTCGGTGTACGGATCATGTGGATTACTAATGTCTGGCTCCACATAGATTCTACAAACCAGCCAGCCTGGAACATTCCGATATACTGTGTCTGCATCGCCGTCAGTTCTGCTCCGCTAAAATGGGACGGCAGGTCATTGAACAGGATACCCTTGGATACAAAGAACGGGCAGAATACAAAGTACATGAAAATGTATGTGGTAAAATCAAAGATGGAGCTGGTTGGTCCGATCCAGATCATAAAACTGCCTACACTGGAGGCATCCCATTTTCGTGGTTTGGCAATAAACTCTTCATCTACATTGTCCCATGGGATTGCCGTACAGGACAGGTCGTAGATCAGGTTCAGGAAAATCAAATGTACACTTTCCATTGGCAGGAATGGTAAAAGAGCCGATGCAGCTAGTACGGAAAACATATTTCCAAAATTGGAGGAAGCCGTCATTTTGATGTATTTGATCATGTTGGCATAGGTTTTCCGACCTTCAATGATGCCCTGCTCCAAAACCATCAGATCTTTTTCTAAAAGAATGATGTCTGCCGATTCTTTTGCCACGTCTACCGCTGTATCTACGGAGATGCCGATGTCCGCAGATTTCATGGCAGCAGCATCATTGATTCCATCACCCATAAATCCAACGGTATGACCATTCTCACGAAGAACAGAAACAATACGGGCTTTCTGCTCCGGTGTCAGTTTCGCAAATACATCGGTGGTTTCTGCCGCCCTGGTAAGTTCCGCATCATTCATGTGTTCCAGATCAGACCCCAGGAGCATATTGCGAACCTTCAGCCCGACCTGTTTACAGATGGTTCGGGTTACTTTTTCATTATCACCTGTGAGGATTTTGGTAAGGACCCCATGGTTTTTCAATGCCTGGATAGCATCGGCAGTAGACTCTTTCGGTGGATCTAAAAATGCCAGATAACCAATCAGCACCATATCGCATTCATCTTTAACACCAAAAGCTCCTACTGGAGATGGGTTGCTCTTTTGGGCGATAGCCAAAACACGAAAGCCTTTTTCATTTAATCCATCTACAGTTTTCAAAATCCGGCTCCGCACTTCATCACGCAGAGGTTGTACATGCCCGTCACATTCTGCAAAGCTACAGATCGAAAGCATTTCTTCCACAGCACCTTTTGTTACCATCTGTGTCTTTCCGTTTTTATCCTGTACCACAGTGGATAAACGGCGGCGTTTAAAGTCAAAGGGAATCTCATCCACCTTGACGTAGGTTTCGGACAGGTCAATCAGACGTTTATCTGCCGCTTCCATCTCCTCTGTTTTATGGATAATAGCCAGATCCATGAGATTTTTATATCCTGTCTGAAAATAACTGTTCAGATAGGCATGGCGAAGGACTCTGGTATCATCTTCTCCATTTACATTGAGATGATATTCCAATACCACCTTATCCTGTGTCAGTGTCCCCGTCTTGTCTGTACAGAGGATATCCATAGCACCAAAATTCTGAATGGAATTGAGGTTTTTTACAATCGTTTGTTTTTTACTCATGGAAACAGCGCCTTTTGCAAGACAGGTGGTTACAATCATCGGAAGCATTTCCGGTGTGAGTCCCACTGCAATGGAAATCCCAAATAGGAAAGCCTCCAGCCAATCCCCCTTTGTAATGCCATTCACAAAGAATACCAGCGGAACCATAACCAGCATAAAACGGATTAGTACCCATGACACAGCATTGACACCTTTCGTAAAACTGGTTTCCACAGCTTCTCCGGCAACAGCAGCGGCCATAGAGCCAAACAGTGTATGATCTCCGACACAGATAACGACAGCCGTTGCACTTCCGGAGATTACATTACTGCCCATAAATGCAATATTTGTGTAATCCGTCACACTGTCCTTATGTGGGTTTACATGAGGGAGCTTTTCAATCGGTTCACTTTCTCCGGTAAGGCTTGCCTGGCTGACAAATAGATCTTTTGCATCCAGGATACGGACATCTGCCGGAATCATGTCCCCAGCAGATAAATGGACAATATCACCTACCACCAGGTCATCCATGGGTATCTCCGTTTTTTCCTGTCCTATGCGGGTGACGGTACAGGTGGTTGTGATCATTGCAAGCAGCTTTTCCGCCGCATTTCCGCTGCGGGATTCCTGCACAAAGCGAAGGGTACCGGAAATAAATACCATAGTTAAAATGATAACGACTGTCAAAAAATCAAAGTCCTCTGGTACGCTTCCAAAGAGTGAAAAATACGGGAAAATCATATCCGTAATCGTGGAAACAAAAGCAAGGCAAAATAAAATAGCAGTAAAAGGGTTGATAAATGCACCCGCCACACGTTTTGCCAGGGATTTCTTTTTTTCATGGGTGACTTTGTTCGTACCGTATTTGGAACGGTTTACGGATACGGTATCTGCTTCTAACCCCCTAAGTGTGGTATGAAGGATTTTTAAAACCTCTTTTACCGGGTTGGTTGCTGCAGATTGGATGCGACGGTTCTGTTCGTCACGGATGACTGCCTTTTCTACAGTCTGGCGAACAGCCATACGATTTTCTTTTTTGTTCATTGGTCTTACCTCCTTGAATTTTTGTAGGGGCAAGGAAGATTATATGAGGGACACGGAATCTGTGGACACTCATACAATATTCTCTGCCTTCGTGGACTGCCTTCAGAGTCCATGTCTTTCACCTCGCAATCTTTAAAAGCTATCTATGTAAAACCGCAATGGGAATTACGGTCTGTGGTATCGGTTGCTCTTTTCGATATACCAGACATCTAAGCCGGCAAGTATCATCCATGCAATCATCGCATATACAAACCAGTGGCTTGAAAATAAGGGCAAAAATCCTTTTACCAGAAAGATAATACCGTTTAAGGTAATGATTCCTCCGATATTACGGCAAAGAGGGACAATTCGAAGTTTATCCTTCTCTTTTTGCGGCATATTTTTCCATAAGGAAAGATGGAGGTAGCCCTTTCCAAAGGCAAACCAAAGACCGGCAAAGGTAAATAGGAATCCAAAAAAAATGCAAGTAAAGTCCATTGTCTGATCCTCCTTTTAGTGATAGAAGCGGTTGCTTCGTTTTGTCAGTTTCAAAAGTTTGGTGATAAGCACAATCATAGTGGTAGCAAGAATAACCCAGACCACAGCGCTTACCTGATACCAAAACTGAAAGATAATCATTCTATATCCAGAGAAATGCCAGCCCAGATAACTGCATAGGATTGTAAATATGGGGTAGGGAGCAAAAAGGATTGCTCCTTTCAAATCTTTTTGTTTTCGCTTCAATTGCAACACCTCCCAATTGGTATGAATCATTACCGTATTTGTGGTACGTTTCTTTGACCACGAAAAGTATATAAAAAACAGCCGGGGAATCCTATGGCTAAAGTCTTGCGATTTTCTTGCGATTTGGCAAGAAAATAGACGGGCTGAAACTAAAATGGTCTCAGTCCGCCTTTCTCATAACTCATCATTAAATTTGTAACCAATCCCCCAGATGGTTAAAATGTATGTGGGAGAATCCGGGGCAGGTTCAATCTTTTTTCTCAGTTTCCGGATAAAGGCCATGATGTTACTGTTATCCAGAAGATAATCCTCCTCCCATACTGCACGATAAATCTGCTCTTTTGTAAATACTTCTCCACGATTCTTAGCAAGAAAATATAAAATATCGAATTCCTTTGGTGTCAGGCTGATTTCAGAACCTTTCATCAGGACTTTCCGGCTCCTTGGATGAATTTCCAGATCACCGATCAGAAGTTCATCCGAGTGTACACCAATGGCCACCTCTGTATCTTCTAAGGCTCCTAATAACAGCGAGGATACTTCACCGCTTATCATGTCCTGAATACCGGAAATCAGCTCTTTTGTATAAGCACTTTCCGGCGGTTCCCTTAATAATTTTTCCAAGAGCCAGATTTCAAGGGCATGATCCATGGGAATATAACTGATATTCTTTTTCATCATGAACGCCTCCTTTAAATCAACTCTTGATATTTGTTCTTATAAAAATATTTGGTTACGGAACTTAGCAGCATATAGAAAAATGCCACAAGCAGCAAAAAGGCAAAATACCAAAGCGGTAATTTTGTCAGTCCAAACAGTGATGCCCCGCTGGTAAACGTAAGGGCTGTAAAAGCAAGAATCCCTACCAAAGTGATGGCGATGACCGGTGCAGATGCCCTGCTTTGGAGAAACGGAATTTTGGCAGTACGCAGGAAATGCAGGATCAAAACCTGTGTCCACATGGACTCCAAAAACCAGCCTGTCTGGAATAAAGCAGCGTACTGAAGTTTCAGGGAAGGATCGGTAAGCTGCAGGTAAGTTGCCCCTCCGCACAGTGCAGGGCATAGGAAATAATATAAAAACAGGAAAGTCACAATATCAAACAGGGAACTGATCGGTCCGAAAGAAAGCATAAACTGCTTCAGTGTCTTGCCGGACCAGTCTCTTGGGGACAGTATTTCTTCCTCATCTACATTGTCCCAGGGGAGTACGATACACAGCGTATCATATAACAGATTCAGAAGCAGGATCTGAATGGAGGTCATAGGAAGAAACGGTAAAAAGGCACTGGCACAAATGATGGAAAAAATATTTCCAAAATTGGAACTTGCAGTGATTTTAATATACTTCAGCATATTGGTAAAAGTTTTTCGCCCTTCCAGGACACCCTGCTCCAATACATTTAAGTCTTTTTGCAGAAGTACAACATCAGCAGCATCTTTTGCAGCGTCCACTGCTGTATCTACAGAAATCCCCACATTTGCCTCATTTAGTGCCGGGATGTCATTGACCCCATCTCCAAGAAAGCCAACGGTATGACCATTCTCTTTGAGTGCAGAAACCAGACGCACTTTCTGACCGGGAGTAAGCTCTGCAAAAACATGGGTTTCTTCGACCACCTTTTTCAGTTCACAGTCTGTCATATCATCCAGTTGGGTGCCGGTCAGGATATGTTCCGCAGAGATTCCAACCCGGCGGCAGACGGATAGCGCAATGGCTGCCTGGTCTCCGGTCAGGATCTTCGGGATTACTTTTAATCTCTTCAGTGCTGTTATGGATTCGCTTGCAGTTTGTTTTGGGGCATCAAAGAAAGACAGATAACCAACCAAAGTCATATCCTTTTCATCGTCAGGTGTGATTTCCTTTCGTGTTCCCACATGTTTCCGAGCCACAGCAATAACCTTCATCCCATCCTGCAGCATTTCCCCTACCACAGAAAATACGCTTTGTCTGGCATCTTTCTCCATAGGAAGTCGTGTTCCACGATATTCTACATGACTGCATCGGGAAAGGATGTGTGCAATATCCCCTTTCATAATCAGATGGCTGTTTCCGGTACTGTCCTGAACAAGGGTACTGACAAACTTACGAGTATAGTCAAAGGGAATTTCATCTTCCTTCTGATATTCTGTTAGAAGCTTGGCATAATGGATTTTCCTGCCTGGCATGGATTTACAGGCAAGAATGGCATTGTCAATGGGATTACGGACGCCGGAATGATAGGAACTGTTCAGATAAGCCAGATCCAGGACCTCTGTATTTTCATTGCCCAGGATATCCATATAATATTCCAGCAGGATACTTTCATTGGTCAGTGTTCCTGTTTTATCCATACAAAGCACATCCATGCTTCCAAAGCTCTGCATGGCGTTCAGATCTTTGATGATGGTTTGCTTTTTCCCCATAGCAAGGCTTCCTTTTGCAAGGCAGGCGGTGATGACCATGGGGAGCATTTCCGGCATCAGCCCTACCGCTACAGACAGTGCGAATGCAAAGGATTCCAGCCACTTTCCACCTGTGATCCCCAATATAAGAAATACAATGGGAACCAGAACTGCCATAAACCGGATCATGACCCAGGCAATGGAATTGGCTCCTTTTTGAAAAGCATTTTTATCTTCGGAATCCGGTTTGGTAAATCCTCCGTATAGAGTATCCGTTCCTACAGCCAGCACAATGCCTTCTCCTTTTCCGCTGATAACTGTGGTCGCCATAAACGCAAGATTTTCCAATTGTGTTATGGGTTCCTGCTCTTTGTAACAAAGTGTACGGCAGCTCTTTTCCAAAATGGCGCTTTCTCCAGTGATAGCGGCCTGGGAAATGAATAAATCGGTTACCTTTGTAAGCCGGATGTCCGCTGGAACACGATCACCAGCAGAAAACAGAACCAGATCGCCTACCACTAATTCTTCACCGGGGATTTCCCGTAGTTCTCCATTTCGTCTTACGGTAACCTTTTCGTGAATCAAACGGTCAAGCTGTGCGGCGGTGCTTTTCGCCCGCAGCTCCTGGATTAAACGGATGATACCGCTGATTATGATCATGGAAAAAATGATAAGGGCAGTAGTAGCATTCCGTGTAAAATTAGAGGCCATAAAAACATCAGTAACAAGAGAAACAATACCTAAAATAAATAGAATCACATGAAATGGATTAATAAACGCTCGCCGCAATCGCTGGATGGTAGTATCCGTTTTACGTTCCTGAAAACTGTTTTTACCATACTTTTCCCGCATGTCCTCCACTTGTTCTTTGGATAGACCAAGGGCAGATGTACCAAGATCCCGGCAGATTTCTGGCGGCTTACAGTAAGCGTATTTTTTGATACGGTTGTCAAATAGTGTTGCTTTCGACAAAAATAGGTCCTCCTTTCTCAGTATGAGTAAGAATATTTTAACATAGAGTTGTGAAAATAACAGATTTATATTCTTGCTTTTTTCTTGCGATTCAATGGAGGGATTTATTCTAAACGCTATGACCTTTTCAGAACAGGTAAAATGTGTTAGAATGAGGAAAAATTATTAGGAGGATGCATTATGGCAAGACGAAAAAAACTGGAAAACACATCTTTGGAAGAGCAACTGGAGTATGTGGAACAGGAAATTCGTACAAAAGAGTCCGATTTGAAGGAACTGCGTCATAGAGCAAAAGAGATTCGAAAAAAGATAGAAGAGAAGCAGAAAGATGAGTTGTTCAAGGCTTTGGTAGCATCTGGGAAAACCATTGATGAAGTCATGAGATTTATAAAGGCAACAGGAGAAGATAAAATCGAATAAAAAAAATGAAAGATGCCGTTGTGGGGGAGTGAATCTGCAACGGTCATGAGATTTATAAAGGCAACAGGAGAAGATAAAACTGAATAAGGTAACAAACGGCTTAAAATCAAAAGTTTCCATAATTATATGGGATGCTTGATTTTAAACCGTTTTTGATGATCAAGGGTAGGAGGTTAATACCGAATTTTAACTTCGGTTCAAAATAAGAATCTCCCATGAAAATCAAGCACCGAACAGCACAGAATTCTATGAGAGATTCACTTTTAATAAGGTTAAAGAACGATATTACACACAATCCATATGTATAAAGGATAAAAAATTATCCATCAATATCAGAGTGCTGAATCCACGCAGCCTCTTTATTTTCTAGTAGTTTATTGATGGGCTGAATGAGGCTATAACATTCAAAGTCATAATGTGGTTTCAAAATAGTCATATTTTGGACATCCTCAAATTTCAATTCGTTTTTGTAATATTCTATCAATTTATAGGAAGACTTTTCTTCACAGACATCATCAGAAACATCAGCATAAAGAAAGTCAAGAAACGATTCTGACTCTGCTGTATGTTCTGTATTATCGGCAGCAAATAAATATAAATACTGACATCCTAAATAATTAGAAATCTGTAATACATTATCTGTTATTATTTCCCAGAACACATAAAAACCGAGTGGAAATAAAAGTTTTTCTGATAATGAAAAATTTTGATTTTTACAGAAATGGGTAAGCACAATTCCAGGAAAAGTTTTTGAAACCCTCATAATATTTACTGTTTCGTTTGTTGTTTGCTGATCCTGCTTTGCTTGCAATTTTATATCAACTTTTTCTTCGATAATCTTTCTTAATTTATCCTTATCAAGCGAATCTTCCGAATACCATTCAAACACATCATCAGGTGTGAGTGAATTGGAAGAATCAAGACGATACTCAATACAAAGATTTACAATCTCACGCTCTTTTTCGGATAAAATGTAGTCATCATCTTCAATTGCTTTATATAAGAGTCCAGCTTTTAAAGCAAAGAAGAAGACAATAACTCCAGAAGATTTATCTTTTACTAGATAAACTCTTGTACTGCCGTCAATGTCTTCTTGCCAAGCTTTACTTTTTAAAAATATTTCGAGTCCCTTCCCCTGTTGGTTAGCAATAAAGTTCTGAATTAAGAGTTCATTTGCAGGGTTAGAGGTCAAAAGTTCTATTTCAAGATGTGATTTTAACCAGTTTTTTTGTTCTTGAATATTGATTTAAGCCACCTTCTTTTCTTTAAAACGTAACTTTTTCTCTTTTTCGTCTCAAAAGTTCTCGTGCTGCATCTACACGCATATCTGCTAATTTCAGAGTAACAGCCCCATTCTCTTGAGCCGCTAAACCCTCTCTTGAACATTTCCAAGATAGCTCTCCGTGAGAAAGGCTACTAAGTTTCCAAGAAGACATATTTTTATATCTCTGATAAACAGTGCGTACCAATTTTTTTGCTTTTTCGCTAAGATCATCGGCTACATTTTTGAACATATTGTTTGTTACATATTCTTTTCGTACATCGACTAAAACGGGTCCGAATTTCCATCCTTGAAATTCAGAAGCAAAAAGAGGTTCGTTATTATACATAAGAGATTCCCGTTGAACAAGATACATCATTTTATGCATTCGCATTTGATCCATATCAGTACCATTTTCTTGTTTGAACAGATCATTAAATGATTTGGCTACAGATAAAGTGTTTTCCATAACAGATCCTCCTTTCTATCTAATTAATTTATTATAATACTACTTTATTCTTGCGTCAATAAAAATTGCTGATTTCTGAAAGGTATTTCATTTATCCTATTTTTATTGTAGCATAAGACTGAAATTATATACATACCCTATAAGGTGTTTTTAGATATTTTACTTATATTATAATAGGTAAAATAGTATATTTGTTTGGTACAAATAAAGCTCTGACGTATTTGATATTGTTTTAGGATTCGTAATTCAGACGTAACAATTCAATATTTATATCAAAATAGATGTTGAATGATTAGGAGTCTTTGGGAAAAACTTCTTCAGTTAGAGAGGAGAGTTCTTCATACGTTAGTAGTTCTGAAGCAAGGTTGTTGATATTGGAGTCCCTGCGAGAATTTCTGAAATATAGGCGATAATAATGTCCAGATAAAAGGCGGATATTTTTATCGAATGTAAAGTGATATTCTTTCTGGTCAGTGGATCGGAAAATAATTTTCTGTTTCTTGGTAAGTGGGCTGACTTCACGTTTTGTACAGGTTCCAATTAATTCGGTATCCCTCTGAATCATTGCTGAACGGAAATGCGGACTTACTGAGTTCTCTGCCTCTGGTATCAATCGCCCTCAGATAGTGTGTTTCGCTGCCTACATGGAGAAGAAAAGCTTTTGGATTGTTTAGAGAGAAATGAGAAAAAAGGAATTGTGTATCATCGTGGCGGCATAAATGGAGAATGCTTTAGAGAGAACCAATATTTCTAGCACAGATCTTCTAGGATGTATTAATGATTACTGTGAAAACCAGAGCTTTAACACGATTATTGTTGCAAATGAACAGAAAATAAAAGATAGCTCAGATAATGAGTTATCATATCATGAAATTAAAGAAAAAATAGTGCAAAGAGTTATTCAGTTTGTTCCGGATTATGGTGAGGTCGTTTCTAATTCTATAGAATTAATGTCTTGTGGCATAGAATATAAAGGGCTACTCAGAAGAAACAAGAAATTATTGGTTTGGTGTTAGAATATAAATAGTACAA
>HF995410.1 GCA_000432335.1 Firmicutes bacterium CAG:646 | reverse complement strand
CAGCTCTTATGGATGCAGTAATGAAAGATGAAGATATTCCTTCAGACTGTTATATCAGACATCAGGCAGAGGGAATAGATATTATCTGTTCTAACATTGGACTGGCAGGTACGGAAGTACAGTTGGTAAATGCAATGAGCAGGGAATATGTATTGAAACAATAGCATGTACAGGAATTCGGATCAGCGAAATAAAATATTTTACAGTGGAGCGTGTAAAATCTGGAAAGATAGAGATTTATAATAAAGGAAAGTATAGAAGGATTTTTTTGCCGAAGGTATTGCAAAGGAAACTTCTTTCCTATTGCCATAATAACCAAATAGCAGAAGGTTGGATATTTGTCACGAAAAATGGGAAGTTAAAAGACAGAAGTAATATTTGGAGAGAAATGAAACGATTAAAAGAAAAGGCAGAAGTAGCAGAATCAAAAATATTCCCGCATAATTTTCGACATCTATTTGCAAGGATTTATTATAAAGTGACAAAAGATATTACAGGTCTTGCGGATTTACTTGGACATAGCAGTATCAATGTAACGAGAATATATACAGCAATTACAGAAACAGTGTTCCAAAAGAAGCTGGATAAGATTGTCGAACAGGAAATATTAGAATGTACAACATAATATCTGTTATGTTGTTTATGGACAGATTAATTTTCGTACGATATAATATTAAATAACTCAAACTTCCCACACCAATAA
>HF995409.1:16638-28932 GCA_000432335.1 Firmicutes bacterium CAG:646 | reverse complement strand
TTATTGGTGTGGGAAGTTTGAGTTATATAATATATTTTTCTCATTTTCAATGAGTATCACGAATAATATTTGTGTAATAATAGAGTTTTGTATATTTCACCAAAAACTCAGATACCCTATCGGGGAATATACGCATCTTTCCTAATGATGTATATATTTATCATTCCTTCCGCAAAGAAAACGGAAAATCCTCTTCCCGTATTTACAAAAAAACTCGGGAAGTACATTGCCCTTTTGGAACAGTTCGATGGTAACGAGGACAAACTGATGACATGTGCAAAAGATTATGGACGCAGACGGTCTTCCCCTTGCCTTTGATATCTTCCCTGGAAACCAGAACGAACAGACAACTCTAAAGCCGTTAGAATCCAAAATTCTTCAGGATGCAGTGATCACAAACCCGGAAGGTGATGTTTCTGAGATCATAAAGATCAATAAACAACGTTGAGAAGTCGAAGAAAACTTTCAGCTCATGAAAACAAAATTCGAAGCAAAACCTGTATACGTCAGAAGAGAAGACCGGATAAAAGCCTATTTCATGACTTGCTATATCAGCCTTCTACTCTATCGTCTACTGGAAAGGAAACTTGGAAATATTTATACAGCAGATCAGATATTGGAAACATTGCACACAATGCAAAGGACACTGCTGAACACTGTGAGTGGATATATCCCTTCTTAATAATAGACTTTTTTAATCAGTACGTCGATTGCCATGGGTTTTGTCCCCAGGGAATACTCCTGTGTGAGTTCCAGACAGTCCGCATCCTCCTCCAGCTCGATCTGGATGCCCGCAAAAAGTGCCGGATGCCACTGCAGGATCTGGTCCTTTTTCTCTGTTCTTTTTTGACTTATCGTCAATCCAACCTCCTTTTTCTGTATTTCAGGAGATTCCTTAGAGGAAACTCCTGCCTGTTTGGGATAAAAGCATGAATTTCCAACAAGAATTGACATAAAACGAGGGGATTCCCTCTTAGATTTGAAAATATTACTTGCTTTTACTTATCATAACATATAGTTTGCATTTTAAAAGTAAATTTTTCATAACAATTTTCTAAAAAACGATTCCTATACACTGCAACGATAGTTATTTGTGCTTATAAAGATGGGAATGTATACTTTTTTCCTGATCTCAAAAAAATGTCACCACTTTTTCCTCGAAAAAATGGTGACATTTTTTGAAAACTATAATTTTGTAACGTTTCTCGGCTGAATCTTTCTGTTTTTCAATGAAATTATTGCAAAAGCAACGTGAGAAGTGGTGACACTTTTTAACAAACACTGAAAAAGTATATATTGCAAACAATTCAACGCTATAACACCTTAGACAAAAATTCTTTTAACCTCTCATTTTTCGGATTCTGGAAGAATTCTTCCGGTGTATTTTCTTCCTGTATTTTTCCCTGGTCGATGAATACCACGCGAGTAGCCACCTCCCGGGCAAATCCCATTTCATGAGTTACGACCACCATGGTCATTCCGGTCTCTGCCAGTTCTTTCATGATTTCCAGAACTTCTCCTACCATTTCCGGATCAAGGGCAGAGGTAGGCTCGTCAAACAGCATCACATCTGGATTCATCGCCATCGCCCGGGCAATAGCGATTCTCTGTTTCTGTCCACCGGAAAGGCTTCCCGGATAGACATCTGCCTTATCAGGAAGTCCTACACGTTTTAAAAGTTCTTCCGCCTTGGCAGAAGCCTCTTCCGGTGTCATCAGTTTCAATGTCACCGGCGCCAGCATAATGTTTTCCTTTACTGTTTTATGAGGAAACAGGTTAAACTGCTGAAATACCATTCCGATTTTCTGGCGATGACGATTCAAGTCCACTTTGGGATCGGTAATATCCGTCCCTTCAAAAAGGATCTGACCGCCGGAGGGAACCTCCATAAGGTTCAGGGAGCGGAGAAAGGTGGATTTTCCCGAACCGGATGGACCGATTACCGCTACCACTTCTCCCTGACAGATTTCCGTGGAAATACCGTCCAACACCTGCACATCGTCAAATTTTTTCTGAAGATTTTTTACTTCGATGAGTACGTTTCCTTTATCGCTCACTCTTTCTCAGCCTCCTCTCCAGTTTTCCTGTAAAGTATGTAAGGATTGTAACCAGCACCCAGTAAAACACCGCTGCAGATATCAGCGGCACGAAAGCGCTGTAGGTACGGCTCTGTACCAGTGTAGCCGCTTTCGTGATATCGGTAATTCCAATATAACCGATAATTGCGGTTTCTTTCAAAAGCACGATCATTTCGTTGATCAATGCCGGCAATACATTTTTAAATGCCTGAGGCATGATAATCAGTTTCATGGTCTGTCCCGCGCTTAATCCAAGGCTTCTGCCCGCTTCCATCTGGCCTTTATCGATGGACATGATACCGGAACGGACAATTTCTGCCACATACGCCCCGGAATTGATACCAAAAGCGATTCCACCCACCACAATCTCATTCAATGCCACGGAAGCAAAAATGATAAAGTTAAAGATCAAAAGCTGCACCATACTGGGGGTTCCCCGAATTACACTCAGGTAGACCCTGGCAATCGCATTCAATATTTTTAATTTCCCTGTCTGTTCATGGGTGGAACGAATGATAGCCACCGTAAATCCCAAAACCACACCGATCAAAAGTGCGATCACCGTAATGCAAAGTGTCGCTTTAAGACCGCTGAGCCACCACTCGGAAGCTCCATTATCCACAAAAAACCGACGGAACTGTTCCAGAAGATATTCCATAATTTTTCCCTTTCCACTTCGGCATTATTTTCTTACGATTACTACCTGGGACGCATTGGCATAAGTATCTGTAAAATCTACACTTTTCAGACGCTCTTCATTCACGGTCATACCTGCTGCGCCAAAATCTGCTTTTCCGCTGGAGATGGCTGCCAGAATAGCCTCAAATGCCATATCGTTGATTTCCAGATCGTATCCCATCTTATCGCAGATTGCTTTTGCAATATCTGCATCGATACCGATAATATCAGAACCTTCTTTGTACTCCCATGGTTCAAACTCTGCATTGGTAGCCATGATCAGCTTGCCGTTGGGATATTCTGTTCCCTCCGGTGTTTCGTACTGGAAACTGCCTGTATTGTCTCCAATGTAATTTGCCATGATTTTATCCAGCGTACCCTCTTCCTTCAGTTCCGCCATGGCTGCATTCATCTTTTCCGTCAGCTCTGTATTTCCCTTTTTCAGACAAATAGCATACTCTTCCGGCTCCCAGATATTTTCTACGATTTTCAGATCACTGTTGGCTTCCACAAATTTTTCTGCCGGAAGAGAATCGATCACTACGCAGTCGATTTTTCCAGTTTTCAGCGCCTGAATGGCGTCGGCTCCTTTATTATACCGTTTCATCTGGGAATCTTCGTTCACTGCATCAGAAGCATAATCATCCCCTGTTGTTCCTGTCTGTACACCGATCGTCAGTTCTGCAAGATCCTCCACTTTGGAAACCTCTACTTTTTTCTTCTCTCCGCATCCAAACATAGATACTGCCATCACACCGATCAAAGTCATTGCCACAAGTTTTTTCATATTTTCATCCTCCGTTTTTTATTCACTATTCTTGCATATTTATTCATATTTTGACTATTGATTATTATAACAGCTTTTCTTATAAATGCAAGCACAAAAAACGACGGAATGTATTTTTATTGCATATTACCGTGAATCGCCCTCAGACAACACGAATAATTGTGGAAACTTCCTTCACGGAAGACATTCCCCGCAGCACCGATAGTGCGTCTTCAAAATTGCGTTCCTTCACCGAATCCGTGATCACTACCAGTTCTGCCAGCTCTCCTCTTTTTCTTCGCTGGATTACCTGCGCCAGACTCACACAGTTATTTCCAAAAACACTGGCGATATTTGCCAGAACTCCATAGCGGTCTTCCACCTGCATACGGACAAAATATTTACTTTGTATATCTTCCATCTTTTTAATAGGAAGATGTTTATAACAGGTACATCCGATCTTTCCGCAGCAATTATGAAGAATGTTTCTTACTACATCGAAGACGTCTCCTACCACGGCGCTGGCAGTGGGAAGTTCTCCCGCCCCTCTTCCATAGAACATCGCGTCCTGAATAGCATCTCCCTGTACAAATACTGCGTTATAAGAATCATTTACCGCTGCCAGAGGATGGCTGCTATCAATGAGCATGGGGTGTACCCTCGCTTCAATACCATCCGGTGTATTTTTTGCCACGCCCAACAGTTTGATTGTCCATCCCATCTCTTTTGCATACTGAATATCCGTGGATGTAATCTCCGTGATACCTTCTGTATAAACATCGTCAAAGGTTACCCGGGAATTAAATGCTACGCTGGCAAGAATCGCCACTTTTCTTCCCGCATCCAGTCCCTCGATATCTGCCGTGGGATCACTCTCCGTATATCCCAGCTCCTGCGCCAGTTTCAGCGCATCGGAAAATTCCATTCCTTCCTGAGACATCTTTGTAAGGATAAAGTTGGTGGTTCCGTTCACGATCCCCATAACCTCGGAAATGTGATTACCCGCCAGACACTGTTTCAGCGGTCGAATAATAGGGATTCCCCCTGCCACTGCCGCTTCGTGGAAAAAATCTCTCCCGTATTCTCCTGCCGTATCCATTAGGATCTTTCCTTCTGCTGCAATCAGATCCTTATTAGCAGTCACCACATGCTTTCCCTCTCTTAATGCCTCCAAAATATACGTTTTTGCAGGCTCGATTCCTCCGATCAGCTCGATCACAATCTGAATCTGGGGATCGTTTATAATATCTTCCCAGGAATCTGTCAATATAGAAGGATCTTCCACCTTTTTCGCAGCTTTTTCCAGATTCCTCACAAGAATCTTTTCTATCCTGACTTTTGCTCCCAGCTTCGCTTCCATCTCCGCTTCCTGCTTCTTCATTACCTTGTAAACACCGCTGCCCACAGTCCCAAACCCCAGAAGAGCTGCCTTAATATACTGTTCTGCCATAACGATTTCCTCTCTTTTTTCAAACTTATATCTTAGTTTATCACAAAAGTAAGGAAGAAAAAAGTCTTTATTCTTCTATAATCTGAACGCAGACGCCCACCAGATTTTTTCCAAGATGTGCTGCAAGGGCACATCCCAGTTCGGATGTCAGCACTCTTGCTTCCCCGGAAGCGTCGATAATTTCTTTTTTCAGCGTATCTGCCATCTCAGGACATCCGCCGTCAACAAAATACAGACGATATTTTTTGTGTTCTCCAATATGTTCCAGTGCTATTTCTTTCAGTCGGTTCAGTCGTTTTCTCTTTCCCCGAACTTTTTCTACAGGAGTGATCACTCCATTTTCATCAAAAGACAGCACCGGCATAATATTTAACAGATTTCCTGCAAATGCTGTCGCTTTCCCGATTCTTCCGTTTTTCTGCAAAAATTCCAGCGTATCGATGCCAAAATATGCATGGGTATTCTTTTTCAACTGCTGCAAACGGCTCTCCATATCTTTCCACTCCAGTTCTCCCCGCTCTACTTCTTCCATAATTTCCACCAGCAGCGCTCCTTCTGCCAGACTTGCCATACCGGAATCAAAAACGATACACTCCAGATGGCTGCATTCTTCGCACAATAATCTGCAAAGGTTCCACGTCCCGGAAATGGCAGAAGACATAGTAAAGATTACCGCTTTTTCATATCCATTCTGTATCACGGAGGTTAATATTTTCTCCACCATTTCTCCGGTAGGAAGAGAGGTGGACGGAACCTCGCCCTCTTTCTGATTCTGATAAATGGTTTCCGCAAAAATCTCTTCTCCATCTAAGTATTCTTTTCCCCGACAGGAAACAATCACCGGAAGGATAAATACGTTTTCTCTTTTTCTGATTTCTTCCGGCAAATCCGCGCAGGAATCTGCAATAAATGCTATTTTTTCACTCATAATAACTATCCTCTCTACTGTGTTTTATCTTATATTTTTATCAACAGGCAGGCGGACAGAAAATTCACATCCGCCATAATCCCTGTTTTTTACTTCTATCGTTCCGTCATGCAAATCAAGAATACGCTTTACCAGCGCAAGCCCCAGACCATTTCCCTCCGCTTTGTGGGATCCGTCTGCCTGATAAAACTTATCAAACATCCGGCTTCTCACCTTCTCAGATACTCCCGGTCCGTCATCTGCAATCACAAAAATCACTCCATCCGCTTCCTCTTTCAGTCGGATTGCAATTATTCCCTTTTTCGGACTGAATTTGATCGCATTATCCAAAAGATTGATCCAGATATGCATCAGCAGACCTTCATTTCCCATATAACAGATATTTTCCATATCCACCTGAAATTCTATCTCTTTTTCTGTCCATTTTTCTTCCAGCGAAAGAATTGTCTGCCGGATCTGCTCATCCAGCCGGTACGTTTCTTTTTTCATGGGAATATTCTGATTCTCCAGTCTGGACAGCAACAGAATATTCCCCACAAGCCCGGAAAGTCTTCTCGTATTATATAAGATTTTCTCCACATATTCTTCCTGCTCCCGGGAAAGTTCCTCCCCCTGCAGCAGCGTAGTATACCCCTCGATGGCATTGATGGGCGTTTTGATCTCATGAGAGACATTGGACACAAAATCCGTCTGCAAAAGTTCCGTTGCCCGCAATTCCTTTGTCATGATATTGAAACTTTTGCAGGATTCACTGATTTCTTTGATACGGCTGGAGGTCTGTAACTGCTGGGTAAAATCCCCCTCCGATACCTTTGTCATCGCCTGACTGAGTTTTGTAATGGGCGCCAGTATCTTTCCATTTAAAAATGCTGTGATTACGCCGGATATGAGAGTATTAAAAATCAGCAGCCAGCCAATCGCTGGAATACTTTTCGGAAGGTTAAAAAAATAACTCAGCACTGCAAAAAGCAAAGCAGAAAGTACCATGGACACTCCCAATGCGCCCCAGATCACTCCCGTCAGATAGGAGCGGATCTTCAATCCTTTTTCGTTTTCCTTCTTTTTCATTTTTTAACCACCTTATATCCAATCCCCCGCATAGTGACGATTTCTATGTCCTGATTATTTTTCAGGTGCTCCCGCAGTCTGCCGATATGCACCTCCACCGTATGGGGATCTGCCTCTGAGCTATACCCCCAGATATCATCCATGATCTGCTGTTTCGTGTACGTCCTTCCCGGAGACGCCGCCAGCTTGTACAAAAGCTGAAATTCTTTTTTCGGCAGTTCCTGAACCTCGTCACCGCTTTTTACCGTCACCGTGTCATAATCTAATTCCGTCTTTCCAATGACAATTTTGTGTTCGTTCAGGATCTGGGCGCGGCGCAGAAGCGCCCCCACCCGCAGCACCATCTCATTTACATTCACCGGTTTTACCATATAATCGTCACTGCCGGACAAAAATCCCTGACGCATATCGTCAAAATTACTTTTGGCAGTGATCATCAGCACCGGCGTCTGTATTCCCGCCTGACGAAGCTGAGAAATAAACGTATAACCGTCCATCACCGGCATCATGATATCTGTAATAATGAGATCGATATACTCTTTTTCCACAAGCTCCAGCGCCTCTTTTCCATCTGCCGCGCACAGTACCTGATATCCATGCTTATTCAGCACTTTTTTAAAAAGCTGACACAATTCGTTGTCATCCTCTGCAATCAGAATCTTAAACATCAAATTCCCCCTTTATTTAAAACAAAAATCTGGACCACCCCAAATATTTTTGAATAAATGTCATATTTTTTCTCTTCTTTTCTGTAAGCTCTACCGGTTTCACCTGATAAGGATTCTCATAGGTGCCATCCGATTTGATCTGTCGGGATTCCATCTCATATTTTTTCATATTTGCCGCCAACTGCTCATTTACTTCTTTACTTTTCACGACCAGCATGATTTCCGTATCCAGATAAGCGCTTCGCATATCCATATTGAAAGACCCTACTACGGAAATATCATCATCAATCAAAATACTCTTGCCATGGTAAGAATGTCCTCCTTCGTATTCCCAGATATCCACGCCCGTATTCAGGATTTTCTCCCGGTTCTTATCGTAATCTGCCGAACCGAAAGGATTTCCATTGTTTGCAGCCGAATTTGTCATGGATGCAAAACATGGCACACAAGCCGCGATTTCACTCCAGGTATCGTACATCATATCATTACAGATAATATACGGCGTATGAATGACCACTCGTTCCTTCGCCTTTTTCATCAATTCTCCCAGTTGATACCAGACCACCGATTCTTTCGCCCGGGTATGGATGGGATTGAACAAAAGGCTTACATTTTCTGTCTCAAAGGTATCTTTTCTGTAATCATCGTCTTCTATCCATCTGTAATTCTTTTCATTGTACTCAGTATAACATGCTTTCAGATTTTCCACCGCTTTTTTCACGGAACGTCTCTCTTGCAATTTTTCTTTTTCATGGAAAAATCTGCACTCTTTCGAATTCCACATGGCTTCAAAATATTTTTGAAGCTTACAGACGGAATTATCTTTTCCCGGATTTTCACAAAATACGATCATATCTCTGTCATAATTTTTTCGCCCGGAAAAATCGCCTAAAAAGTAATTATATGTATTTCTTCCTCCCAGTAAATATACTTTTCCATCTGCGATCAGATATTTATCATGCATCCGTCCCATGATTTTCCACGGTTTGAAAGGATTTGCCCTGTTGTAAAGTTTAATTTCCACCTGTTCATGAGAAGAAAGCGCATAAAAATACGGGTTTCCCTCCATGGACGTCCAGCTTTCAAAGCCATCCACCAAAAGCCGAATCTTTACTCCCCGATCTGCTGCGTCCAAAAGCGCTCCCATAACAATTTTCCCGCTCTCATCGGAACGAAACGAAAATGTGGACAGCACCACGCTCTCCCGGGCGTTATGAATGAGACGTATTCGCTGCAGCAGCCCATCCGTATTTTTTTCGATCACTGCCGCCCGTTCCTCATTTCCCTCCGTATGCTCATAATATTTTTCCACATTCACATTCTTTATTGTTCCAGAAGACAGTTTTGGCTGACAGGCGTAAGAAACCAGAATTCCGATCAGCTCATACAAGAACACGAATCCCACAACCACCAGAATAACTTTGACAATTTTCCATACTCTCTTTGCAGCCATACCATTTCCTCCTCTGTTTTATTCTTATTATGAGAATATCAGAGATTACTCAACTCTACCTCAACAATCCTTCTTTCAAATATTAAAAAAGCATAAAAAAATATCACTATGCCAAAGTGGGAACATGTCCCCCCTGCATAGTGATATTTATCATTTACCTGTCTATAACAGATTTATTTGTAATTTACGATCTGTCCGAATTCTTCTTTCAGAGAAGCTCCGCCTACCAGACCGCCATCGATGTCTGCCTGTGCAAACAGATCTGCTGCTGTCTTAGCATTTACAGAACCGCCATACTGAATGCGGATTGCTGCTGCTGTAGCGTCATCATAGATCTCAGCGATGCACTCACGGATCTTTCCGCATACTTCCTGCGCCTGCTCCGTAGTAGCTGTTTTACCAGTTCCGATTGCCCAGATTGGCTCGTAAGCGATCACTGCTTCTTTTGCCTGGTCTGCGCTCAGTCCCTGGAATCCGATCTTAACCTGCTGACGGATGAAGTCCATGGTTACACCCTGTTCTCTCTGCTCCAGAGATTCTCCGCAGCACATGATCGGTGTCAGGCCATGCTCAAATGCTTTGTGCATTTTTTTGTTGATGTCTGCATCTGTCTCTCCAAAATATCCTCTTCTCTCAGAATGTCCAAGGATCACATATTTTACCCCTGCATCTACCAGCATATTCGGAGCGATCTCACCTGTATAAGCGCCTTTTTCTTCAAAATACATATTTTCAGCGCCCACCTGAATGTTAGAACCTTTTGCAGCTTCCACAACAGGAACGATGTCGATGGCCGGTACGCAGAATACCACGTCAACTTCTTCATTTGCCACCAGTGGTTTCAGAGTTTCCACTAATTTTACAGCCTCGCTGGGAGTCATATTCATCTTCCAGTTACCAGCAATAATTTTCTTTCTTGCCATGATTCGAAGAACCTTCTTTCTTAAAGTTTTGCTTTTCTCGTTTTCACTAAGTTGCGACCTATTTGTCGTTAGCTGCCGCTACGCCTGGCAGTTCTTTTCCTTCCAGGAATTCCAGAGAAGCGCCGCCGCCTGTGGAAATGTGAGTCATCTTATCTCCATAGCCCAGAATATTTACTGCTGCTGCGGAATCTCCTCCACCGATAATCGTGGTAGCATCTGTCTCAGCCAGAGCTTTTGCTACAGCTTCTGTACCATGAGCAAAGTTTGGCATCTCAAAACATCCCATCGGTCCGTTCCATACAACAGTCTTAGCGTCTCTTACAGCATCTGAAAACAGTTTTTCTGTTTCCGGTCCGATATCCATGCCTTCCCAGCCATCCGGGATCTCACCGCGTTTTACCGTCTGGATATTGCAGTCGTTAGAGAAAGCATCTCCGATACGGTTATCCAGAGGCAGAAGCAGTTTCACACCTTTTTCTTCTGCTTTTTTCATCATATCCAGCGCATACTGCAGATAATCATCCTCACAAAGAGAAGTTCCGATCTGTCCGCCCATAGCTTTTGAGAATGTATAGGACATTCCGCCTCCGATGATCAGAGTATCTACTTTATCCAGCAGGTTGTTGATAACGGAAATCTTGCTGGAAACTTTAGCACCACCCAGAATTGCTACGAATGGTCTCTCAGGATTGTTCACTGCATTACCCAGGAAATCAATTTCTTTCTGCATCAGGTATCCTACCACTGCAGTATCTACAAATTTGGTAACGCCTACGTTAGAGCAGTGTGCTCTGTGAGCGGTACCGAATGCATCGTTTACGAATACGTCACACAGAGAAGCCAGTTCTTTGGAGAATTCTTCTCCGTTTTTGGTTTCTTCTGCACGGTAACGGGTATTCTCCAGAAGGATAACCTCGCCATCCTGCATAGCTTCCACTGCTGCTTTTGCATTAGGACCAACAACTTCCGGATCAGCAGCAAATTTTACTTCCTGTCCCAGAAGTTCAGACAGACGTACTGCCACTGGAGCCAGTGACATTTCCGGCTTCGGCTCTCCCTTCGGTTTTCCCAGATGAGAGCAAAGGATTACTTTTCCTCCGTCAGCAATCAGTTTTTTAATTGTTGGCAGAGCTGCTACCAGACGATTCTCATCTGTGATCTTTCCTTCCTGAAGAGGAACGTTGAAATCGCAGCGCACCAGTACTTTTTTTCCTTTTACGTTGATATCATCAACAGATTTTTTGTTAAGCATAGGATGATGCCTCCTTTTACCTTTTTATAATTGTTTATCCTATAGATAAACAAAGAGCCCGGTCCATACAGACCGGACCCTTAATGAGCCTATTGTTCAGAACTACAATTATTTGTTCAACAGTGTTCCGAAATGTTTGATTGTTCTTACCATCTGGCTTGTGTAAGAATTCTCGTTGTCATACCAAGATACAACCTGAACCTGAGTAGTTCCGTTGTCCAGAGGCAGAACCATAGTCTGAGTAGCATCGAACAGAGAACCAAATCTCATACCAACGATATCGCTGGATACGATCTCATCCTCGTTATATCCGAAGGACTCATTAGAAGCTGCTTTCATAGCTGCATTGATCTGTTCTACAGTAACGTTTCCTTCTACTACTGCTGTCAGGATAGTTGTGGATCCTGTAGGAGTAGGAATACGCTGAGCAGCGCCGATCAGTTTGCCGTTCAGTTCCGGGATAACCAGACCGATAGCTTTTGCAGCGCCTGTGCTGTTAGGAACGATATTAACTGCTCTGTGCTGTTCGGAACGATATTAACTGCAGCTGCACGGGATCTTCTCAGATCGCCTTTTCTCTGCGGTCCGTCAAGTGTCATCTGATCGCCTGTGTAAGCGTGGATTGTGCACATGATACCTGTTTTGATAGCTGCCAGGTCATTCAGAGCTTTTGCCATAGGAGCCAGACAGTTTGTTGTACAGGATGCAGCGGAGATGATGTGATCATCTGCTGTCAGAGTTTCATGGTTTACATTGTAAACGATAGTTTTCAGATCGTTTCCAGCCGGAGCGGAAATGATAACGTGTTTAGCGCCTGCATCGATATGTGCCTGAGCTTTGTCTTTGGATGTATAGAATCCTGTACACTCCAGAACAACGTCAACACGTCTGAGTAGCATCGAACAGAGAACCGTATTTCATTCCTACGATATCGCTGGATACGATCTCGTCTTCGTTGTATCCGAAGGACTCGTTGGAAGCTGCTTTCATAGCTGCGTTGATCTGCTCTTTTGTTACATTTCCTTCAACA
>HF995409.1:6689-16544 GCA_000432335.1 Firmicutes bacterium CAG:646 | reverse complement strand
TAACAAGACCGATAGCTTTTGCAGCACCTGTGCTGTTCGGAACGATATTAACTGCAGCTGCACGGGATCTTCTCAGATCGCCTTTTCTCTGCGGTCCGTAGTGTCATCTGATCACCTGTGTAAGCGTGAATTGTGCACATAATACCAGACTGGATTTCAGCTAAGTCATTTAATGCTTTTGCCATAGGAGCTAAGCAGTTTGTTGTACAGGAAGCTGCAGAAATGATGTTATCATTTTCTGTTAATGTTTCGTGTTCGCTTGTAAGACCTTCGTGGTTTACATTGTAAACGATTGTCTTAAGGTCGTTTCCTGCCGGAGCGGAAATGATAACGTGTTTAGCGCCAGCATCGATATGAGCCTGAGCTTTATCTTTGGATGTGTAGAATCCTGTACACTCCAGAACTACGTCAACACCGATTTCTCCCCAAGGAAGTTCTGCTGCGTTTGCTTTTGCGTAGATTTTAATTTCTTTTCCGTCAACAGTGATAGAATCTTCACCAGCTGTTACAGTGTCAGCCAGAGCATATCTTCCCTGTGTAGAATCGTATTTCAGTAAGTGAGCTAACATCTTCGGAGAGGTCAGATCGTTAATAGCTACGATTTCAAATCCTTCTGCTCCGAACATCTGTCTGAATGCAAGACGTCCAATACGTCCAAAACCATTAATTGCTACTTTTACTGCCATGATTTTCATTCCTCCTAAAAGTAAATAAAATTTGTGAGTTTCTTAGATGATTGTTAAAGAAACATCAACCTATTAGGTATTTTACCTAATTTGTACCAAAAATTCAAGCCTATTTTGAAAAAACCTATCCGTTTATTTTATTTTAATAAACTCCGGTTTTCTCTGACGAAATACCGTATAATACCGGAATCCGCAGGTTTCCAGCATTGCAGGCAATTTCTCATAGCCGTAAGCCATTACCTGAGGGGTGTGGGCATCCGATCCTATGGTGATCATCTCTCCTCCCAGTTCCCGGTATCTTCGAATCACATCCGGATGGGGATTGGGAAAAGAAAGCATCCGAAATCCAGCCGTATTCACTTCGAGGGCAATCCCCTTTTCAATCAGAAGTTTCAGGATCGCATCGATCTCATCCTGATATTTTTTATAAGAATATCCCTTATCTTTTTCTTTTCCATATCGAACCACATAATCCAGATGTCCCAGTGTGTGAACGTCCGGCGCTTTTTTCAAAGCCTTATGGGTAGCCTGAAAATATTCCCTGTAAGCCTCTCCATCCCCGATCCGGTCAAAGATTTTTCCAAAGTAAGGATCTTCCCCGTAGATCAGGTGCATGGAACCGATGACAAAATCAAAGGGATATCGGTGGATATATTCCTGCAGCCGCTCCTGCAAATGTTCCTGCAGTCCCACTTCCACTCCCAGCCCGATAGAAATACGGTCCTTATACTCTTCCTGTACCTCTAATACGCGCTTTACATAGCTTTCCGTATTCAGTTGAAAATCTCCCCCTGGATAATCCATATCCATGTGATCGGTAAAACAAATGTGGGGAAGCCCGAGCTGTATCGCCCGCTCCACCTGGTCGGTGATCTTTGTTTCACTGTCCGCTGAAAATTCCGTATGCATATGACAATCCGCTATCATACAATCGTTCCTCCTCCAAGTACATGGTCTTGCTGGTATAGTACAAGAGCCTGTCCCGGTGTAACTGCCCGAACCGGTTCCTCAAATCTGCATTCCAGCAGATCTTCTCCGATCCGTTTTACCCGACACGCTCCTCCTTTATGATTATAACGGATTTTTCCAAAAGCTTCCACCTCTTTTGTGATATCTTCCACTGCCATGAAGTTTAATTTTTCTGCCCGGACCACATGAGTAAACAAATCTTCGTTGCTGCCCAGCACCACTTCATTCGTATCCGGACGGATTTCCTGGACAAATACAGGATGTCCCAGAGAAAGATTTAAGCCCTTTCGCTGCCCTATCGTGTAATGGATGATGCCTTTGTGTTTTCCCAGAATCTCACCTTCGGCATTGACAAAATTGCCTTCCTTGATTTCTCCCAGCCCGGTTCCACGAATATACCCTGCATAATCCTTGTCAGGAATAAAACAGATTTCCTGGGAATCTTTTTTGCGGGCTACCGGAAGCCCGATCCTTTCCGCCATCTGACGAATCTCGTCTTTGGTATACGCACCCACCGGCATCAGGGTATGTGCAAGCTGATCCTGGGTGAGATTGTAGAGGGCATACGTCTGATCCTTCGCCGCCGTTACGGAATTTCGGATGGCATATCTTCCATTGGGAAGCTGTTCGATTCTTGCGTAATGACCCGTGGCAATATAATCTGCCCCGATGGCAAGGCTTCTTTGAAGAAGCGCCTCCCACTTTACATGGCGGTTGCAGGCAATACAGGGATTGGGCGTTCTTCCGCACAGATACTCTCTGGTAAAATAGTCCATGACATTTGCCTTAAATTCTTTTTTGAAGTTCATCACATAATAAGGAATGTCCAGAAGCTGCGCTACCCGTCTGGCATCATCCACGGCAGAAAGACCGCAGCAGCCTCCATTCTCCTCCTGCACCGTCTCCTCTTCATCCTGCCAGATCTGCATGGTCACACCGATCACTTCATAACCTTCCTGTTTCAGCAGCCAGGCTGCCACAGAGGAGTCTACTCCTCCGGACAGCCCTACGATCACCTTTTTTTTCATTAATACTCTTCCTCTTCTTCCTCTTCACCCTCGTGAATATCGGATTTTGGTTTGGTAAGTCCTTCGATCTTGATACCTTTTTTCTCTGCATAATCCCAGAGCGCTGCATGGATTGCTTCCTCTGCCAGCAAAGAACAGTGTACTTTTACCGGCGGAAGTCCATCCAGAGCTTCCATAACTGCCTTGTTTGTCACCTGAAGCGCCTCCTGGATAGTCTTTCCTTTTACCAGCTCGGTTGCCATACTGCTGGTTGCCACTGCTGCTCCGCAGCCGAAAGTTTTAAATTTGCAGTCCTGAATGACGCCGTTTTCATCTACATCCAGATACATCCGCATAATATCCCCGCATTTTGCATTTCCTACGGTTCCTACGCCGCTGGCGTCCTCGATTTCTCCTACATTTCTTGGATTCTGAAAATGATCCATAACTTTATCACTGTACATTCTTAATTTCCTCCATGTATTTTTATGATATTAGAATTACAAGCTGCCTGACGAATTGTTTCGTGCTGCGCACTTTCACAATTCTACCCCAAAGTGGTTTATGACCTTTTTGCCCCTTTCATCATAAAGTCTTCATACAACGGTGACATATTTCTCAGCCGCTCCACGATTCCTTTGATTTTCTCCACCACAAAGTCCACATCTTCTTTTGTTGTCTCCTCGCTGATCGTCAGACGAAGAGATCCATGAGCAATCTCATGGGGCAGACCAATAGCCAGCAGCACATGGGATGGATCCAGAGATCCTGAAGTACATGCCGATCCACTGGAAGCGCAGATTCCTTCCATATCCAGCATGATCAGAAGGGATTCTCCCTCTATAAACCGGAAACTGAAGTTTACGTTGTTGGGAAGACGCAGTGTTCTGTGTCCGTTCAAACGACAGTAAGGAATCTCTTTTTCGATTTTTTCAATCATATAATCCCTCACCTGACGTTCCCTCTCAGTCCGTTCTTCCATACTCTGCGCTGCCCGTTGGGCTGCCACTCCGTATCCCACAATAGCAGGAACATTTTCTGTACCGGCTCTTCTCTTTCTTTCCTGTGCTCCTCCATGGATCAGAGAACGCAGTTTCAAGCCTTTGCGGATATAAAGACATCCAATCCCTTTCGGTCCGTTAATCTTATGACCGCTGGAGCTGAGCATGTCAATGTGACACTCATCTACATTCAGAGGAATCTGTCCGAAAGCCTGCACCGCATCTGTATGAAATAAAATCCCATGTTCCTTTGCGATCATACCAATCTCTTTTACCGGCATCAGCGTACCAATCTCATTATTTGCCGCCATAATGGAAATCAGAATCGTTTCCGGTGTGATTGCTTTTTCCAGATCTTCCAGACGGATCCGCCCATTTTCATCCACATCCAGATAGGTCACCTTTGCCCCCTGTTTTTCCAGCCACTGGCAGGGATTTTTCCCAGCCACTGGCAGGTATGCAAAACCGCATGGTGTTCCACCTTTGTGGTGATAATATGATTTCCCTTGTCCCTGTAAGCTTCGTACGCTTCCTTAATCGCCCAGTTATCTGCCTCTGTACCGCCGGCGGTAAAATAAATTTCATTGGCTTTTGCCCCGATCACATCTGCAATCTTTTCTCTTGCTTCATTTACCGCTTTTTTGCTGATTCCTGCCAGTTCATATACACTGGAAGGATTTCCATAGTACTCGGTAAAATAGGGAAGCATAGCTTCCACTACCTCCGGCGCGGTCTTTGTCGTAGCCGCATTATCCATATAAATTGTTTTCTTCATATTCTGCTGCCTCCTGTCCTAACAGCCCAAAGTCTGCATCTGTCCTTTTTCTTTGATTTTTCTGCTCTCTTCTACCAGTTGATCCAGATACATGGTATCTACCGTATTCGTAATACTGGCGTTAATTTTCTGCCAGACGTACCGGGAAACACAGAGATCTGCATTTTCACAGCCTCCCTCGCCATCCTGCGCATCGCAGGTCACAGCCCGTAAGTCTCCCTCTAAAGCTCGAAGCACATCTCCCACGGAAATATCTCCCACCGGTTTTGCCAGCCGATATCCCCCGCTCGCTCCCCGGGTACTGATAACCAGTTCTGCTTTTTTCAGTTTTGCCATCAGCTGCTCCAAATAGCGTTCGGAAATATTCTGTCGGTTGGCGATACTCTGTATGGAAACCGGCTCTGTTTCACTATATATTGCCAGATCGATCATGGCCCGCAGACCATATCTTCCTTTTGTAGATAATTTCATTTGTCCTCCCTCCTCGGGAAGTTTATTTCCTAGTAATGTACTAGGATTTGTAAGTAGCATAGCATCCTTCTTCTGTTCTGTCAAGAGTAAGATTATCATATATTATCAAAAAGACTTAGCGAGTGTCTCTTTATGTCTTCTCAGAAAAAACATCCATTGATTACCGGAACGGTAATCCTCACCCTGACCGGTCTGATCACCCGGGTCATGGGCTTCTTTTATAGAATATTCCTCTCACACACGATTGGTGCGGAAGGTGTGGGAATCTACCAGCTGATTTTTCCCGTCTATGCCCTGTGCTTCTCTTTTGCCGTTGCCGGAATCCAGACCGGGATCTCCCGCTGCTGCGCTTCTGCCCTTGCTCAAAAAAATCCCGCAAAAGCCAGAAGTTATTTTTCCTGCGGATTTGTTCTTTCTTTCAGCCTGTCCGTTATCGCTGCCGCTCTTTTGCACCGATACGCAGGTTTCCTTTCCCGTTCTCTTTTAAAAGAACCACGCTGTACTCCCCTGCTGCAGCTGGTTGCCTGGAGCGTTCCTCTGGGAACCGTTCACACCTGTGTCAGCGCCTGGTTCTTTGCCCGAAAACAAACGGCAGTTCCTTCTGTATCTCAGTTTTTGGAACAGGCTGCCCGGATTTTTTCCTCCGTTTTCTTTTACCTGATTCTCTCCGAAAAGGGAATTGCTCCCACGCCGCTTCTCGCCGCAGCAGGTCTTTTGGCAGGAGAATTGGTAGCCTCGCTCTTTTCTGCAATCTGCCTCCTGTTTCATTTTCAGGGAACAGAATATAAAACCCCTTCCCCCCTGCCAGTTCCTTCCTACGCCGCCTGCGCTGGAAGACTGGTCGCCCTCTCCCTGCCCCTTACTGTCAATCGCATTCTTTTAAATCTCCTTCAGAGCGGGGAAGCGATTCTGATCCCAAGCCGGCTGAGACAGTATGGATGTTCTTCTTTCCAGGCGCTTAGTATCTATGGAATCCTGACGGGAATGGCGCTTCCCTTCATTCTCTTTCCTTCCGCCATCACCAATTCCGTATCTACCATGCTTCTTCCCACCATCGCGCAGGAACAGGCGAAAGGAAACCGGAAAAAAATTATTTCTGCCACGGAAAAAACGATGAAATACTGCCTTTTGCTGGGAATTTTTGCCGGCGGAATCTTTTTCTTTTTCGGCAATCTGTTGGGCACGCTGGTCTATGGAAATCAGGACGCGGGAACTTTTATCCAGATTCTTTCTTTTCTCTGTCCTTTCCTCTACCTGACCGGAACACTTTCCAGTATTCTGAACGGACTGGGTCATACTTCTCTATGCTTCTTTCAAAATGTCGTCGGCCTCTCCATTCGGATTTTCTTTATTCTTTTTGCCGTTCCCCGTGCAGGCATACAGGGATATCTGTGGGGACTTCTGGTGAGCCAACTTGTCACCACACTTCTGAATCTGTTTTTCCTTCATCAGAAAGTTTCTTTCTCTTTTTATCCGCTCCAATGGCTTTTTCTCCCTCTGGCTTTCCTTGTGTTAAGCTGCGGTATGGGGCTTTTTGTATTCTATCTTTGCGACAGTCTTTTTTCCCTTCCCGGTCTTTGGAATCTGGGAATCACCATGGGAGTATGCGGTATTTCTTACCTGACTTGTCTGTTATGTTCCAAACAGATTCATATTTCCTCTTGATTTTCTTACTGCAATGCTTTATTATACGAAAGAGAACATTGCAAAGGAGAGATGATTATGAGTTTCAATTTCTTAAAAAAGCTTCCCACTCCGGCAGAGATCAAAGCTGATTATCCGGTGACTGCCAAAGTGGAACAGATAAAAAAAGAGCGGGATGAGATGATACGCAAAGTATTTACCGGAGAATCCGATAAATTTCTGGTGATCATTGGTCCCTGCTCCGCAGATAATGAAGATGCCGTCTGCGAGTACATCAACCGGCTTGCCCGGGTTCAGGAGAAAGTTTCCGACCGTCTGATCCTGATTCCCAGAATCTATACCAATAAACCGCGAACCACCGGCGAAGGCTATAAAGGAATTCTTCACCAGCCGGATCCGGAAAAAAAGCCGGATCTTCTTCACGGTCTGATCGCACTGCGGAAAATGCATATGCGCGCCATTGAAGAGTCCGGTCTTACTGCCGCTGACGAGATGCTTTATCCTGAAAACTGGAGATATCTGGATGATATTCTCTCTTACGTTGCCATTGGCGCCCGTTCCGTGGAAAACCAGCAGCACCGTCTGGTAGTCAGCGGCATGGATATTCCCGCCGGTATGAAAAATCCTACCAGCGGCGATTTTTCCGTCATGCTTAATTCTGTGGTAGCTGCCCAGATCAAACAGAACTTTATTTATCGTAACTGGGAAGTGGAAACCACCGGAAATCCCCTTGCCCATACGATCTTGCGCGGCGCTGTCAACAAACACGGAAATGCTATTCCCAACTACCACTATGAGGACCTGCAGCTTCTTCTGGAAAAATACAACGAGAGAGATCTGGCAAACCCGGCAGTGATCGTGGATGCCAACCATTCTAACTCCAACAAACAGTTTAAAGAACAGATCCGTATTACAAAAGAAGTACTGCACAGCCGTAATGTATCTCAGGACATCAAAACACTGGTAAAAGGCGTTATGATCGAAAGCTACCTGGAAGAAGGCAGCCAGAAAATCGGCTGCGCCGATCATGTGTACGGAAAATCCATCACCGACCCCTGTCTGGGCTGGGAAGACTCTGAACAGCTGATCTACACCATCGCCGAACTATGCTAACCATGAGAAGCATCTCTCATTTCACGATGTTGTGAAAGCTGCCACGGAATATTTATGCCACGAAAACGAATGGTCGAGCACATCTTTGAGACTTTAGGCTCAAAGTGAGCGCAGACTGAGTTTCATGGCATAAATATTCTTTTTTTCTTTTTCCACACAAAAAGACCCATCAGCTTCTTGGATGGGTCTTTGCATATACATCTCTGATTTTATACGTATTCATATTCAAGTACATCTGCGTCGTGGAGATATCGGAATGTCCCATCATCTCCTGCACGCTTTTCAAATCCGCCCCATTCTGTATCAGATGGGCTGCAAAGGAGTGCCGCAGCGTATGGGGCGTAATATCCTTCTCAATCTCCGCTGCTCCCGCATACATTTTCAGCACTTTCCAAAATCCCTGACGGCTCATAGCTTTTCCAGAACAGTTGGTAAACAGTAAGCTGCATTCCTCATCCCGAAGAAAACTTTCCCGCACCCCATGAAGATAAGATTGCAGCGCTTTCTTCGCCGCAGCTCCATAGGGAATAATCCGCTCCTTCTCCTGATCCCTGCAGGTAATATAACCCACATACAGATTCACATCCGAAACTTCCAGACGGATCAGTTCGCTGACCCGAATGCCGGTGGCGTACAAAAGCTCCAGCATTGCCTTGTCCCGGATTCCCTTCGGTGTCGTCGCAGACGGCTGGCGAAGCAGCAAATCCACTTCCTCCACAGTTAAAATCTCCGGCATCTTCTTTTCCACTCTGGGGGGACGCAAATGCTGGACCGGATCTGTCACGATTTTATGTTCTTTATAAAGATACTGAAAAAAAGCCCTGATAGACGCAACACTTCTGGAAACCGTAGATGTCGCAAAATGATTCCTCTCCAGATACAGCATATAGGAATTCAAACTCGTCTCTGTAATCTGCCCCACACTGCCAATCTGCTGCTCCTGCTCAAAATACTGCATCATTTTTCTCAGATCACGCTCATAGGACACCTCCGTATTTCCAGACGTTTTTTTGGTATTATGTAAATAAGATATAAAATTTTGTATTTCGCTTTCCATACGATTCCTGCCCTCATCATCCATTTTTTCGTGAGGGAATTTCCCTTCTCATTCGTTATAACCCCCATTATAAGCAGGTTTTTTCAGAAAAGCAAATGCTATTTTCCTCTCTTCTTTCCAGTTTTATCACTGACTGTAAAAAATTACAAGATATCGTTCTCATCCATTTTATGTCTACCATATTTAGTGATTCTTTAAATATTAATTTTTTGTTACATCTTCTCTGCCATCCAGGAGAGAACCAGGGGATTTCCGTAAGTTTCCAAAAGAATCCCCCCCATTCCTCCCAGAATACACAAAAGCACTGTCAAAACATACTCTTTCATCATGCCCCTGGATTTTCTCCAGATTTTCCCATTCTGCCGATAGATTTCTGTCAGCAAAAGCAGCATGGACGGAATATAGAGAAGTGCCTGAGGAAAATTTGCTCCCAGAAAAAATAACGCTCCCTGTATTCCCTGCTGAAGTACCCCCATACTTCCTCCAGCTCCTGCCAGAAAGCCCATCACCAGCACGCCTCCCACCGCACTTAGCCTGGCTGCGCCCGTAAGCCCCGCCAGAACAAAGAAAAGATAACCACGCATCCTCTGTTCCAAAAGATAATAAAAGTACGATCTGGTGGCAACCTTCTCTTCTTTCAGCCTGTTTAAAAGATATACCCCCAGCACATCCGCCTCCTGCCCCCGATAAGGATACGCCAGATTGCCAAAAAGCGCCCCTGCTGCCATCCCCACCAAAAAACAGCCCGCCAGCATCGCAATCACACCTGTCCGCTCTTCATCCCAGAATTTTTTCATATATCCCTCCCGGTATTCCCTGTTTATGCTTTCATCCCCAGCAGTTTTCCGGCAACTTTTTTCAGGTAATCTGTAAATCCCGCTTTCCGGATATTTTCTGCACTCACAATTTCCATCTGGCCAATCTCCTCACCATCTAAGGTGTATACAGCTTTCCCCACCACACTTCCCTTTTTCACCGGCGCTTTCAGGTTTTTCTCATAAAGAATCTCTTTTTCTACTTTTTCCAGATTTCTTCCCTTGGTATCCAGATAATGAAACGCCCCTTTGTATCGACATACAGCCTCTTTTTTTACTCCCCGGGACACCGAAACCGGTTTCAGAGAATCTTTATT
>HF995409.1:0-6569 GCA_000432335.1 Firmicutes bacterium CAG:646 | reverse complement strand
AAAAGCATCAGATCACCCCGTTTTGCCACTGCTGATACACAAAATTTTGCCACGCTGGTACTTCCCGTCTTCAAACCCACACAGCCGTCATAACTTCGGACCAATTTGTTGGTGTTGGTAAGGCAAAATTCTTTGGAACCCTGCCGGGTGACGTGAGTGATATTTTCCATCCAGATAGAAGAATATTCCAGAATTTTCGGAAAACGGCGGAGCAGTTCTCTGGATACCAGAGCAACATCCTCCGCCGTAGTGTAATGTTCTGCAGACTCCGTCAGTCCACAGCAATCTTCAAAATTTGTATGTACCATTCCCAGTTCCCGGGCTCTCTGATTCATCCGCTTGACAAATTCCGCCTCGCTTCCCGCAATATGCTCTGCCATAGCCACAGACGCATCATTTCCCGAAGCAACCACAATACACTTGATCATGGTTTCCACCGTCTGCTTTTCTCCCTCTTCCAGAAAGACCTGCGAGCCGCCCATGCTTTTGGCATATGCGCTGGTTACCACCTCTTCCTCCATGGTCAGCGTTCCTTTTTCCAGCTCCTCAAAAATCAAAAGCAGCGTCATGATTTTTGTGATACTTGCCGGACTTCTCTGTTCCTGCGCATTTTTCTGAAACAGAATAGTTCCCGTGGACACTTCCATCAGCATCACACTGGGGGCCTCTGTCACCACGCCTCCTTCTTCCGTCTGTTTTTCCTCCTGTATTTCTTCCTGTGTCTGTTCCTCTTTCGCCCACACAACCTCTGTCCCAGATGCAGGCAGCCAAAAAGAAGATACGGTCAATACCAACGCCAGCAGAAAACTAATTCCTCTCGTTTTCATATTACCCCTCATTACAGCCTCTTGTTTTACTATACGGCAAAGGGTAGTATTTTATGCTTTCGTCTTTGCCCGGAACAGATGCAAAAAGAAATCAAAACCATATACCAGAATCACCACCGTCGCCAGAATCATCCCGGTACGATACGAATAGCTATTCACCAGCATTTCCACAAATCCCTGAAGAAACGCAAACAGGATCAACGTATAAAAACCCCAGGCAACCGTACTTTCCAGACAGAGAATCCCTTTATAATTAAATGGTTTCTCATGATAGTCCCACCATACATTTCCCAGCGTTCTCTGCATGATGACTGCAGTAATATACTCCAAAAAAGTAGCCACCGCCGCCCCCGCAAAATACAGCACAATATAATTATCTGATACCGGTCTTAAGATTGCATATACCGAAAGAGCCCCCACCGCATAAATAGGGCAAAACGGCGAAAATGCAAAGCCCCGGTTTGTCAGTTTCCTGTTGCAAAACGACATATAAATGGACTCCACCAGCCACCCCAGAAAACTATATAAAATAAACCACTGTATCAAATGATACCAATCTGTTCCATATACCGTATGTGTCCAAGCCATCATAAATTCCCCCTCATTCCCCTTTCTTTTTCTATAATAAGCTGTTGCCATTCTATCACAGCCCTGGTAAAAAATCTATCGAAAACCGTCAATGTTAAAGAAAACTTCAGAAAAATGCAAACATTGCCGTTTGTTTCTACACAAAAAAGACTGCTGCCCACGATCTTATTCGCCGAGCAACAGCCTCTCTTCTCCGACTATCTGTCGGATACGCACAAATTAATTATATTTACGTTTTCTCGCAGCTTCAGATTTTTTCTTACGACGAACACTTGGTTTCTCGTAATGCTCTCTCTTACGGATCTCCTGCTGAATGCCTGCTTTGGCACAGCTACGTTTAAATCTACGCAGAGCACTATCTAAAGTCTCGTTTTCTTTTACGATAACGTTTGACATAGACTCACACCTAACCTCCCTCCAGTTGTAGATTGTGCAGAATACAACTGTTTGGGTATTTTATTGCACTGATATTGATTATACCAGATTTTCTCAGAACGTCAACTGATTTTTCGTATTTTTTTAAATTAGTTCAGCTGATCTTCCACTAATTCCTGAACCTTGCTGATGGCTTCTCCAATCTTCTCCGGATTCTTTCCGCCGGCCTGCGCCATATTCGGACGACCGCCGCCGCCACCGCCTACAATAGCTGCTGCCGCTTTGATCAGATTACCTGCATGAGCGCCTCGATTCATCGCTTCCTGAGTTGCCATTGCCAGAAGGCTGACTTTTCCATCTTTTGCGGAAGCCAGAACAACCACGCCTTCGCCCAGCTTTTCTTTCAGCTGATCTCCCAGATCACGGAGGCCGTTCATATCCACGCCTTCCACTGCAGATGCCAGAACTTTCACGCCTTTGACCTCCACTACCTGATCCATTACATTTCCCAGAGACTCCTGCGCCATCTTGCTCTTTAAGGACTCGTTCTCACTGTGAAGTTCTTTCAGTTCTTTCTGAAGATGCGCAATCTTATCTGTAATCTCTGCCGGAGTTGTCTTCAGCGCCTTTGCCACAGTGTGGAGTTGATTTTCCAGACCACGGTAATATTCCAGCACATTATTTCCTGTGAGCGCCTCGATACGGCGAACACCAGCCGCTACGCCAGCCTCAGAAATAATTTTAAATAAGGTGATTGCAGATGTATTTGCCACATGGGTTCCTCCACACAGCTCTACGGAAAAATCTCCCATAGACACAACTCTTACTTCATCTCTGTATTTTTCGCCAAACAGAGCCATGGCTCCTGTCTTTTTCGCCTCTTCGATTCCCATGATCTGCGTCTTTACTTCCAGACCTGCCTGAATCTCTTTATTTACCAGTTCTTCCACTTTTGCGATCTCTTCCGGTGTCATAGACTGGAAATGTGCAAAGTCAAAACGAAGACGAGTAGGCGTTACCAGAGAACCTTTCTGTTCCACATGAGCGCCCAGAACAGTCTTCAGAGCTTTCTGTAAAAGATGGGTAGCGCTGTGATTCTTACAGGTAGCGTTTCTCTCTTCCCCTGCTACTTCCAGCTTCACCTCTTCGCCCTTGGTGATCATACCGGAAATCATGGTTCCCACATGACCGTATTTTCCGCCCCGCAGCTTAATGGTATCTTCTACCCGGAAGGTTCCGTTTGCTCCGGTGATCACGCCGGTATCGCCTTCCTGTCCGCCCATGGTAGCGTAAAATGGAGTCTTCTCCACGAAAATCGTTCCCTTCTGTCCTTCCATCAGAGAAGTAACGATCTCTTTCTCTGTCGTAAGAACGGCTACTGCTGAAGTATCTGACAAACGGTCATATCCTGTAAATTCTGTAGTGACAGAAGTATCGATCTCATCGTACACCGTTGCCTCGGCTCCCATATAATTCGTCACTTCACGGCTTTCGCGGGCACGTTTTCTCTGTGCTTCCATCTCTGCCTTAAATCCTGCTTCATCAATGGAATATCCTTTTTCTTCCAGAATTTCTTTTGTCAGATCCATCGGGAATCCATACGTATCGTATAATTTGAACGCATCCTGACCGCTCAGCGTATTTTCTCCCGCTTCTTTCATGGCAGTTTCCATATCTCCAAGGATCTTCAGACCCTGATCGATGGTCTTGTTAAACTGGCTCTCTTCATTGTTCAGCACGTTCAGAATAAAGTCTTTCTTCTCTTCCAGCTCCGGATAGCCATCCTTAGAACCTTCGATCACTGTAGTACTCAGTTCTGCCAAAAACTGTCCCTGAATACCCAGCAGACGACCATGGCGGGCTGCCCGACGGATCAGACGGCGAAGAACATAACCTCTTCCCTCATTGGTCGGCATAACACCGTCAGAAATCAGGAAGGTAGCGGAACGCATATGATCGGTAATCAGACGGATGGACACGTCCGCATCGTGATTCTCTCCATAAGTTACCCCTGCAACTTCACAGACTTTATTTCTCAGAGCGCAGATGGTATCCACATCAAAAATAGAATCTACATCCTGCACTATCACTGCCAGACGTTCCAGTCCCATACCGGTATCGATATTTTTCTGCTGCAGTGTCTCATAATGACCTTCCCCATCATTTTCAAACTGGGTAAATACATTATTCCACACTTCGATGTAACGGTCGCACTCGCAGCCTACGGTACAATCCGGTTTTCCACAGCCGTATTTTTCTCCTCTGTCGTAGTAAATCTCAGAACAGGGACCGCAGGGACCTGCTCCATGCTCCCAGAAGTTGTCCTCTTTTCCAAAACGGAAAATCCGTTCTGCCGGAATACCCACTTCTTTATTCCATATCTCAAAAGCCTCATCGTCTTCCACATAAACAGACGGATAGAGACGCTCCGGGTCCAGTCCCACTACCTTTGTAAGAAATTCCCAGGACCAGGCAATGGCTTCATGTTTAAAATAATCACCAAAGGAAAAATTACCCAGCATTTCAAAAAATGTTCCATGACGCGCTGTCTTTCCTACATTTTCAATATCTCCTGTACGGATACACTTCTGGCAGGTTGCCACCCGGGTTCTGGGCGGAATCTCTGCCCCGGTAAAATATGGTTTTAAAGGAGCCATACCTGCATTAATCAGAAGAAGGCTCTTATCATTCTGGGGTACCAGAGAAAAACTTTTCATCACCAGATGATCTTTGCTATCAAAAAAGTCCAAAAACATCTGGCGAAGTTCATTTACTCCATACTTCTTCACTGTTATTTCCTCCTCTTGGGTTTTCAATAAATTTTATCTTAACACATTTAGCTTTCAAAAGAAACTATTTGCAAATTATTTTTTTGAATTTCTTCTTGCCTCGTTTTAATACAAGACCATCTTCCGAAATCTCTTCTTTTTTCACCGTATGACGGATATCTGTGATTTTTTCTCCATCTACCGATACCCCTCCCTGCTCGATCGCACGGCGGCCTTCGGAACGGGATGCTACCAGCTCCGCTTTACACAGCAGACTGATCAGGTCAATGGCGCCATCCTGAAAATCCTCTTCTGTCAGTTCAGCAGTCGGCATATTTTCCGCATTTCCTGCTGAAAACAGCGCTCTTGCTCCCTCCTGCGCTTTCTTTGCTTCCTCTTCTCCGTGTACCAGAGCAGTCAGTTCGTAAGCCAGGATCTCTTTTGCCTTATTTAACTGGCTTCCCTCCCAGTGATCCATCTCATCGATCTGCTCCAGCGGCAGGAAGGTAAGCATGCGGATACATTTTAATACATCTGCATCTGCCACATTTCTCCAGTACTGGTAAAAATCAAAAGGAGAAGTTTTGTTTGGATCCAGCCATACAGCGCCGGACTGAGTTTTTCCCATTTTTTTGCCTTCGGAATTTAACAGCAGGGTAATTGTCATTGCGCAGGCATTTTTACCCAGCTTACGGCGGATCAGCTCTGTTCCGCCCAGCATATTGCTCCACTGGTCATCCCCGCCAAACTGCATATTACAGCCGTATTTCTGGTACAGCATGTAAAAATCAAAACTCTGCATGATCATGTAGTTAAACTCCAGGAAACTTAACCCTTTTTCCATACGCTGTTTGTAGCACTCCGCAGTCAGCATACGATTTACAGAAAAATGAGGTCCGATATCCCGCAGGAAATCAATGTAATTCAGATCCATCAGCCATTCCGCATTGTTTACCATCATGGCTTTTCCATCAGAAAAATCAATAAAACGCTCCATCTGTTTTTTAAAGCAATCACAGTTGTGCTGGATGGTTTCCGGAGTCATCATCTGACGCATGTCACTTCTTCCTGACGGATCACCGATCATACCAGTACCGCCTCCAATCAACGCGATAGGCTTATTTCCCGCCATCTGCAAACGCTTCATCAGACACAGCGCCATAAAATGTCCCACATGCAGACTGTCCGCGGTCGGGTCAAACCCAATATAAAAAGTAGCCTTTCCGTTATTGATCAGTTCCTTAATCTCTTCTTCATCCGTTACCTGAGCGATCAGCCCACGGGCAACTAATTCATCATAAATCTTCATCTTCGTTCTCCTTTACACAATCACTTTTTATCTATAGCGGAGCCAGCGCCTTCTGCTCTTTACAAGTCCCTGTTTTGTAAAATTTCAACAGTTCAGCCATACAGATGCCGCTTGTTTGTGAGCAAAACAGTGGCGTTAGCCACGATAATCACACAATGCGGTTTTACGAATGGCTCAGGCTGAATTAGACAGTCAGCGAAACGATTGAACCATTTTTAGCGAATTTGTCGAGCACATCTTTGAGACTTCAGGCTCAAAGGGAGCGCAGACTGAGCTTAAAATGATTCCATCGTTTGCGTGCTATCCTATATCAATTTCACAAAAAAGGGACCTGTTCTCCGCCCTTTTAGGACGGGAAAAGATCCCGTGTTACCACCTAAATTCACAGACAACTCACGTTCCCTGCCTCTGTAAGTACTGCTCCTGCAATACTCTGACCCGTATAACGGAGGTCCTTCCGTCACAGCCTACTATCTTCATCTCCATGAACAAATTCGGTGCGAAGCTCCAAGAGGTATTCACAGGAAATTCCACGGGGGCCTCTCACCAGCCGGCGCCTCTCTGTCCGCTTTCTTTACTGCTACTTGTTCTTATCTTTGCTTTTCTATACAATTCAGAGTATACAAATTCCCTCATTTTTTGTCAAGGACTTTTCGCAGAACTGATTTCAAATTTCGTAACAGTTCAGCCATACAGATGTCC
>HF995408.1 GCA_000432335.1 Firmicutes bacterium CAG:646 | reverse complement strand
GGTAAAATGCGGGATCGGTTATCTGTCGGAGGACAGGAAGCGGTACGGGATCGTCGTGCAAAAGAATGTGGCGGAGAATACCACAATGGCGGCGCTGAAAGATTATGTGAAGGGACCGTTTATCAATAAGAAGAAAGAGAATGCGAGCGCAAAGAAATATGTGGAGCAGTTAAAGACGAAGACGCCGGGAGTGGGGCAGCTGGTGGTGAACCTTTCAGGAGGGAACCAGCAGAAAGTAGTCATAGCGAAATGGCTGGCGAGGGACTGCGACATACTGATCTTTGATGAGCCTACGAGGGGGATCGACGTAGGAGCGAAGAGTGAGATCTATCATCTGATGAATGAGCTGGTGAAAGAGGGGAAATCGATCATCATGATCTCCTCAGAGATGACAGAGATACTGAGAATGAGTGACCGTGTGATCGTCATGTGCGAAGGGCGCAAGACAGCGGAGATCGATATCGCAGAGGCGACCCAGGAGAACATCATGTATGCGGCAACGCTTAGAGATTAGGAGGA
>HF995407.1 GCA_000432335.1 Firmicutes bacterium CAG:646 | reverse complement strand
CTGTTCAGTATCTTCACAGTTACGAGTAAAAATCCGTTAAAAATCGCTTTCGGAGATTGGATTTTTTCTTGTATGTCTCGGGATTAGCTGTATTTATAAGCCAACACCTCGCAGAACAGTGGACGGTTGAATAGTTACTGTCTGCGTTATTTTTTGTGATTATAATAGTGTAAATAATTACAAAGTATGATATTATGAGAAATAAACAAAATAGAATTTACGGAAGGAATATATAATGAAAAAAGTATTTTGGATTGTCCCCTGTATTGTTGAAATGCTATTCGTCATTTTTGGGGGGATAATGAAGGTGAAAGAGAATACTGCTGTTTCAATTATTGGAGGTGCTGATGGTCCTACATCTGTTTTTGTCGCAGGAAAACTGAATGGTAATTCAGCCGTTAAACTTATTATAATAGGAATTGTATTGTTAGTAGTAGCAGTAATTGCTTTTTTTAGTAAAAACAACAAAGGAAATACATGATGGAAAAATATAAAATTCTAATCGTTGAAGATGATGTTGATTTGAGAGAGGGACTTTCCTTTTCCTTTTCTGGTGATGGATATGATGTGACAGAGACAGGGACAAAAAAGGACGGTTTACAAGAAATCGCAAAAGGTGGTTATGATATTGTTTTTTTAGATTGTAACTTGCCGGACGGAACGGGTTTTGAACTTTGTAAAGAGGTGCGTAGCTACAGCAATATTCCAATCATCATGCTGACAGCTCGTGATACGGAACTTGATGAGATAAAGGCTTTAGAATTAGGAGTAAATGATTACTTGTCAAAACCATTTTCTCTTGGAGTATTGAAGGCAAGAACGAAGCGGATTCTTCAGGAAAAATCTGAAAGTGCAAAGCTGGTTACGGGTTCATTAAGCATAGACCAGAGTACCTGTAAGGTATATAAAAGAGGTTCGGAAATCTCTCTTAGCAAATTGGAATACCGTCTGTTGGTGTATTTGATTGAGAATAAGAATCACATTCTTTCTAAGGAACAGATTTTAGAGAAGATATGGGATAGTGATGGAAAATATGTAGATAACAATACGGTGTCTGTGAATATCAGCAGGCTTCGTACAAAGATAGAAGATGATATATCGAAACCGAAATGGATTCAAACCGTTCATGGAATCGGATATATCTGGAAGGAATAAAAAATGTGGCTCACGATAATTTTATCAGTTCTTTTGTGTTTGTCGAGCGGATATCGTATATATCAAAAAAGAAAAACATATCGTCTGATTGACCGTTTGCTGGACAGTGTGTTAAATCGGGAAATGATTGCAGCTTCTGATGTGGAAGAAGGGGAATATTCTGCCCTGCTGGACAGTGTGTTAAATCGGGAAATGATTGCAGCCTCTGATGTGGAAGAAGGAGAATATTCTGCCCTTGTCAGTAAAATCAAGCAGATACAGGAAGCACTTGATAATCATGTGAATAGCGCAGAACAAGAAAAAGAACAGGTGAAAAGTCTGGTATCCAACATGTCTCATCAATTAAAAACGCCCCTTGCGAATATTTCTCTTTATGCGGAAATTTTAAGTAAAGAGGAAATCACGCCAGAGCAGAAAACTATGTTTTCTGAAAAAATGCAGCGACAGATTGAGAAACAGAGTTGGATTGTGGAGTCTTTATCGAAGATGGTAAAGCTGGAGCAAAATATTGATGGTTTTGAGGTAAAAGATACAGGAATAAAGCAGACGATCTTAGGAGCAGTAGATACGATCTATGAGAAACTGGAGAAAAAGGGAATCAACTTTACATTGGAACCCTTTGAGGATAGAGTATTGTACCATAATCGAAAATGGACGGAAGAAGTATTTGTAAATCTGTTGGAAAATGCCGTTAAGTATACGGAAGCAGGAGGAACAATTTCTATTCGTGTCATAAATTATAAACTATATACAGAGATTCAGATTGCAGATAATGGGTGTGGTATCCGGCAGGAGGAACTAACAGAGATATTCAAACGATTTTATCGGAGTCCAGAAGTCGAGAATATGGAAGGCTCCGGTATTGGACTGTATCTCTCTAATCTGATTTTGGAAAAAGAGAAAGGTTATATGACAGTGGACTCCGAGCATGGAAAAGGCAGCTGTTTTTCTGTGTTCTTACAAAACTGTAAGAACTAATCATCCGTTTGTAAAGAAATTGCAAGATACGGCAGTTATACTGGATGTATCAAGAAAAAGGAGCGGTGACGGATGAGTATTTTAGAATTACATAATGTTGAGAAAATATATGGAGAAAAGGACAATCAGGTAAAAGCGTTACGGGATATCAATCTAAAGGTAGAAGAAGGTGAATTTGTCGCCGTTGTCGGAACATCTGGTTCGGGTAAATCTACCTGCCTTAACTTGATTGGTGGACTGGACAATCCTACAAGCGGTAAGATTTTTATAAAGAATAAAGAGATTGGTTCTCTGTCAAGAAAAGAACTGACGATTTTCCGCAGAAGAAATATCGGATTCGTATTCCAGAATTACAGTCTGATGCCTGTATTGAATGTATATGATAACGTGGCATTGCCGGTTACATTTGATCGTGGAAAACATATTAACCGTAAATATATCGAAGAATTGTTACGGGAACTGGGTATTTGGGAGAAACGAGGGAAATATCCAAACGAATTATCCGGCGGTCAGCAGCAAAGGGTTGCAATCGCCAGAGCTTTGGCAAATAAACCGAGTATCCTGCTTTGCGATGAACCGACAGGTAATTTGGACTCAGCCACAACCATTGAGGTTATGGGGGTATTAAAAACGAGTTGTCGTAAGTACAATCAGACGATTCTCATGGTAACGCATAATGAAGCCATTGCACAGACTTGCGACAGAGTGATTCATATCGAAGATGGTCAGATTGTTACGGGAAAGAAAAGATTTCCGGCAAAAGGCGGTGATGCCGTATGTTAAAACTGGCATGGAAATATATGCGGTATTACAAAAGCCAGACGCTTGCTATCTTTGCGAGTATTTTATTAACAGCGTCATTGCTTTCAGGGATTTCTTCTTTGATTTACAGCAGTCAGAAAAGTGATCTGGCAAACAGCAAAACTATTTATGGTGATTGGCATTATTATATAGAAACGGACAAGGAACTTTTCGATTCTGTGGAAAGTGGTGAGATAGGGAAAGGATATACGCTGGAACAGTGTGGAAAGATGGAAATTCGTGATGTAGTGGCAGAAGAGTTTTTGATCTGTTTTATCCATACCGATGGAACTTATCGCCAGATGGCACACAGAGATTTGTTAGAGGGAAGATTACCGGAGAAAGAGAATGAAATTGCAGCGGATGGATTTGTGCTTAGCAATCTTGGATTTTCAGGAAATTTAGGAGATTCCCTTCGCATTGGAGAAAAAGAGTATATTGTCACTGGTGTTCTGAAAAGCGAATGGGCGGCAAGTTCCAGTGAAATGGAAGTTTTTGTAAGCGATTCTTTTAAAGGCCGAGGAAGTCAGACGTTTTTATATCTCAGATTTAATGAAGATGAGAAGTTATATAAACAGTTGGATGCTTTTTTGCAGGAACATAAATTATCTTCTGAATCGGTAGTAGGAAATGATGAAGTTACACAGTATCTCGGTGGAGAAGCACCAAGCGGCATCTATGAAATTGTGAAGTTTGGT
>HF995406.1:2876-7553 GCA_000432335.1 Firmicutes bacterium CAG:646 | reverse complement strand
ACACAATAGTCTCCACATGCCCCGCCCGGTTATAACAAACCACGTCGTATCCAAGCGCTACCATTCTTGTCGATAATTCCTCGACAACAATTTCAATTCCTCCTTCACGAGATGGGATTCTCTTATGTCCGAGCATGATTACTTTCCGTTTATTCGTTTCTTTCATGGCCTATCCATTTCCATATTTTCTTACTTCGATCCTGATCCTCTCAACACTACCAGCACCGTCTTAAAGAGTATCCTCAGATCCAGACCGAAACTCCAATTTTCGATATATTCTTTATCCAGCCTTACCACTTCTTCAAAATCCGTGATGTCACTTCTTCCACTCACCTGCCACATTCCGGTAAGCCCCGGTTTTGTAGCCATACGAGCTCTATGGTGATGCCCATACTGTTCCCACTCATCCACTGTAGGCGGTCTCGTCCCTACGAGGCTCATCTCACCTTTCAGCACGTTCCAAAACTGTGGAAATTCATCCAGAGAGGTTTTTCGGATAAACCATCCCAGTCCATGCCGGGTACCATCCGGTCCGCTACCGATGATTCGGGGATCTGCGTCCATCTTGAACATAAATCCCTGCATCTCATTCTTTTCCATCAGTTCTTTTTTTCGTTCCTCCGCATCCATATACATACTTCGGAACTTATAGATCTTGAATTTTCTTCCGTTTTTCCCCACTCGCATCTGGGAAAAGAAGATCGGTCCCGGAGACGCCAGATAAATAGCCGGCGCCAGGAACAAAGTAATAATCCCTGTACCTAACATTCCCACCAAACCGCCGCAGATATCGAGAGCCCGCTTCATAAACATTTGTTTCTGCGTTGCAATTCGAATATTAGTAGAAAGCACGATAAAACCTCCCACCCGATCCAGTCTTTGATTTTTCGTGTTTGCGCTCTCCATGGTAAGTTCCTCATGCACTGTCACACCCATTTCCACACAGTCAGCAACAAAATTCTGAGGAAGGTGGATATCTCGGCTCACGCTGAGAAGAATCCCATCCACCCAGCGAGTTTGTATATAATCCAGAATTTCACTAAAAGTAGCCACAATTTCCAATCCATGAATCCTCGTTGCCACCAGATCATCTTTGTCCACAAGCACAATTCCAGGAACCTCTATTTCATTAAATGTATGGTTCAACACAGTAGCTGCCACTCTCTCAGCTCTGGCTGAGTTCGTAACCAGCAGCACCGATCTTTTACTATACACTAATTTTCCTTTTCTCAATAAAAACCGTTTCCAGAGCACTCTTCCCCCATAAAGGAAAAGTACGCCCAAAATCACATAACCGATAAGAACCATTCTGGAAAATTCGCTGCTTCTCTTACTCAGAAAAAGATAAGCGATCTGCAGGAACAGGATCCAACACATATGCCTGAATACAGCCTTAAACTCCTGTAAATATCCTCTCCGCATAATCCCTTTATATCCTTCGGTAAAAAAAGTCGTGCAAATGTCTGCCAGACAAATGATAAGCGCCATATTCAGATAAAGCTCATTCTGATATGGGTTCTGTCCGTTCCATATCAGACAGGAAAGAACATAGGCTGCCTGCAGTACGATCAGATCTAACAGGATAAAATCCCAGTGTTTCAGCCAGCTGTCCGATATTTTTCTATACATCCATCCACCTCATATGATCCAAATACAATTGTAAAACTTCCTTTTTCAACTTATATCCCCAAATCCGACAAATTTCTCAAAATTTAGCGGAAGAAAAAAGGGCGCTCATATTTCAGCCCTTTTTTCTTCTACCGATTATCTGCAGTCTTTTCTCTTAAGCAATAATACGGAACCGGTCATCAGAAACAGTACAGCTGCACCTGCCCACAGCATCCAGTTGGATACGCCTTCTGTCTTAGGAGAAGTTCCCTGTGCCTCTCCTGATGTCATAGTGTCAAAAGTTCCCTCTTTTGCGATCACTGCTACTGGAGAAAAATCTTCAAATTCTGCCGTAACTGTCTTATTTTCCTTGTCTACGTTCTTCGGTTCGATGACTTCCCAGATCTTTCTCGCCGTACTGTAATGAAGCACTGCCACATCTGTCGTGTTTTCTGTCAATGCAGGTACAGACAGTGTCACTTCATATTTTCCATTCTCATTTTTCTCCACATCACCTTCTGGAACCAGATCAAAAAAGCCTGTCACAAAGTCTCTGGACTCTACTGCTTTCACAACTTCTTCCAAAGCCGCTTTCGATGTTTCATCTGTAGTTTCGTCTGCCATAGCTGTCAGTTCTTCCGCAAATGCTTTCATCGTTTTGGTGCCTGCATTCACTTCATCAATCAATACAGCCGTTTCCGGTTCCTCTGTTTTCAGAGTTTTGTAAGCTTCCGTCTCCTCAATAGCCTGTGTCAGCACATACTTGCCACTGTCTTCTCCGGACAGTGTTACATTTTTTGAACGGCTTCCTTCTGCCATTACGCCTACCGCTGATCCCACGATAAGGACTGTCGCTATAGCTGCTGCCAGAATTCTTTTTTTCATTTTCATGATACATCTCTCCTTTACATTTTTTGTCGTTCAGTATAACTGCGCAATATGCTTGCAGTTACTCTGCCTATTGCTCTATAGATAACAGTACGGCTTGTACTAGATATCTCTGTTCATCATTTCCGTTACAGGTAGAAAGTGTAAGAATCGGATCCTTCCCCGTCAATTCCACGGAAGTATCGATACTGCTTGTCATATCTTTTCTTTCCTGTACGGATTTCAGATAACTTTGGAACACCTGCGGATCTTCAAAATCAAAGCTCTGAAGCAAGTGCCTGTTGTCATACACATAAGCTGCGAAAATCTGGTACTGAAGAATTCTTCCCGGCTGATAGATCAACACTTCCGAATTCTCCTGCATGAATTTTCTGTCCTGATATTCATGAAGCTGCCGAAACATTGTTCCATTCTTCATATTATGTCCATAGATCACAGTGTTAGGATCCGAAAAATCCTGACCATTGTAACTCTCAGTAAAAATAGCTCCTTCCTGTTTTTCCTTCCCCTCCAGGGTATGATTGAGATAATAGCTGTTATCTCCCTCCCGCTGCAAAACAGGATAATCAATATCCGTTCCCGGAATCCTGATCCATGCATAAACATCAGGATTTTTTTCCCTAAGAGCAGCAAAATCAATGGGTACCTGCGGCGGTTCTTTTTGTTCCGCAATATCAGGCTCCGGAGAAACTGTGACTGTCGGCGTAACTTCCTTTACTACTTCTTCTTTTAATTCTTCATATTCTCTGCCAGCCTTCTGTTCCTCCTGCCAGGCGTAAAATGCTGCCCCGGCGCAGAATATTCCGACTGCCAGTATGATTCCTCCAATAATCGTAACTTTCCTCTTCATCCCTCGTCATCTCATTTCTCTTCTATATCATTCTGCTGCTTTGTAGAACATCCGAAGAACTAATTCATAGAGCGCATCTTCCTCTACATGGAACTCGTCAAAGTCCTGTCCCACCGTTCCCTCTCCCGGCAAAGAATGAGACTCCGGGACATTTTTCAAAGAAGCTTCCAAAAGTTGAGCAAAGACATCTGTCCCCATATTACTCACCATATAATCCTGAACGCCTTCATAGATTCTCGTAACGATTCCCGGATCTTCGGATGCGATCTGCTGCACACGCTCCAGATAAGCTTCCAGAAAAATCTTCTGTCGTTCCGAACGAACCAATGCGCTCTGACTCTCTGTGATATCTCTGTATCGCACAAACTGTTCCGTATTTTCTTTTGTCAGCGTAACTTTAGCTCCTTCTGTAAACTCAGGATATACCTCCTGCAGGCTGTCATCCGGGACCGTGACTTCCACACCGTCCACCAGTTCTGTCAGAATCGGAATTCCATCCATATTTAACGAACAGTATCCCTGAATCGGAATCTGATAAAGAAGATTCGATACTGCCGTTTTCATCAGTTCACAGCTTTTTGTCTTACCATCTCCAAATGCATATTGAAGGTTGATATGATCCTCTGTCATTCCGAGACTTTTTCCACCGGGATTAAAAGTCTCTATCTGAGCCATCGTATCCCGGGGAATTGTCAGAATCTGCAATTTTTGCTCTGCCCGATCCAGCGATACCAGAAACAGCGCGTCTGCCTGTCCCGCATCTTTTTGTGTTTCATAGCCTTCCACTTTTTCCCGGGTATCGATTCCCATAAAGAGATAATTACTCAAATGGTCATTATATCGATATTTTTTTCCATCATAGAGAACAACATTTTCCTCTGATGCATTTTCCACATATTCTGAAGAAATTTTCTCTTCTTCCATATATCGCCACACAAGCCCCGCCGTTCCTGCCAGCAGTACGAGTCCCGTTCCTGCCAGAAATATTTTCTGCTTTCTGTTCATCTATACGTACTCCATCTCTGTCAGTCTCTGGTATATCGCCTCTGCAATCTCCTGTCTCCCCTTATCGGAAGACGCCGCATTGCGAATCACATCATCTAACTGAAAATAATGTTCTCCCCAGCGGGATGTCATTTCTTCATGGTAGGCTTCTCTGTCCTGTACCCAGGAAGGATACAAACCAAGGATAAGATACTTATCTTTCTGTGTATAGGTATCAAGGATATGTTGGATCTGATCGCAAAGTTCCTCCGGATCGCCGCACCATCCTCCGTAGTATCCCATACAGATCACCGGAATACTATTCTGATCTTCCCGAACCAGTTCTT
>HF995406.1:1708-2731 GCA_000432335.1 Firmicutes bacterium CAG:646 | reverse complement strand
GAGAGGCTTCCTGCAGCATCCATGGTATAATCTTCTACCGGCACGTCTTTTCCTTCTTCAGCAAAAAGTTTGTCCACCAAAGCCGGATATCCTCTTTCCTCCTGATTCTCTTCTTCCACAAAACTGTCTCCCCGGAAACTCAAATTCAGTCTCACCGGAATATCGGTTGGCTGAGGAGTCGATGACACTGTTTCTTCCGGAGCTGCTGTCGGTGATGGAGTCGCTTCTGGCTCTGATTTTTCACTTTCATCATCTAAAACTTCTTCAGCTCCCTGTCTCGTTTTCTGCTGTTCCTGCCTGAGTTTCTGAATCGTTTCCTGTTCTTCTTTTCGGTTCAGTCCCAAAAACACTGCCAGCCCCACCAACAAAAATATCGCCAAAGCGATCAGCGCTCCATTCCGAAAAGAAAACCTGTTCTTCCTCATCTTCTTCCATCTCTTTCTGTCTTTATTCTGTTATGACTCGCTCTCATATTTATACTTGTCATAACTGTATTTTCCATATCTGGAACCGTAATAGCGACTGCCTTTGGTATCTACCTTATTGAGAACCACTCCCAGCCATTTGCAACCGCTCTTCTCCAATTGAGTTTTTATTTTCTGACACGCCCGATAACTGACCATATCGCTCTCGATAACCATCAGCGCCCCGTCACAAAACTGCCCGATAACCGCCGCATCAATAATCGGTCCCAGAGGCGGTGCATCCACGAACACATAATCATATACCTGACGGGTTGCCCTCAACACATCGCTAAACTGAGTGCTGCCCAACATCTCTGTTGGATTCGGGACATACGGACCTGACAAAATCATGTGCATATTTTCATAATTTGTTTTACATACCAGCTCATTCAGTTTTTCCACCTGTCCACTCAGATACTGAGAAAGTCCATTTACTTTTTCCGGTATCGCATATCTGGAAAGGTAAGAAGATCTTCGCATATCCGCATCCACCAGCAATACCTTTTTTCCGGTTTTCGCCATTTCTACTGCAAGATGAAAGCAAATATTACTCTTTCCC
>HF995406.1:0-1694 GCA_000432335.1 Firmicutes bacterium CAG:646 | reverse complement strand
TCCCTCTCCCGGCTGTGTGCTTGTCACTACAATCGTTTTATAATTTTTCCCCGAAAACTGCAGATTCGTTCGAAGCGTTTTCATAGCTTCTTTATAAAAGTAATTTTCTTCCAGCGGATCTGTCAGTGTTATTTTCTGATTTATCATCTCTGTTCCCCTTATTTCTTCTTTTCTCTCTGCTTTTTCTTCCTGTTTTTCTTATCTGCACTCACATCAGGTACTACAGCCAAGGTAGGAATTTCCAGATACCGTTCAATATCATCCTCATTCTTCACCGTATCATCAAGAAGCTCCAGAGCAATCACAATGCCTGCTATCAAAACAGCTCCTACTAAAAATCCCAGCATTACATTTTTACGCATATTAGGGCTCGTCTTATATACGGGAAATTCTCCTTCCTCAACAATTTTCGGAGGTGTAACTTCCATTTTATCCCCAATATATGCTGAAGAAACCTTTGCCAGTTCATCAACCACCGCTTTCGCCATCTCAGGATCCGACTGGACAACTGACAAAGTCAATATACGAGTGTCCACTGGATTATCAATCGTAATACTTTCTCTCAGACTTTTATAATCGATATCCAGACTAAGGTTTTCAATCACCTGTTCCAACACCGGTCTGCTGTTAATCAGCACTGTATAGTCCTTTGTTAACTGGGAACCCAGCTGCAGATCCGCCAGAGAAGCCAATGTTGTTTCTTTTGTCAATACCAGCATGGTAGACGTGGATGTATAGGTCGGAGTCACAAAAAACTCTGTATACCCTGCTGCCCCACAGGCAGCCAAAAGTCCCACCACTAAGATCAGCCATATTTTTTTCCTGACTGCAAAAAACAACCTTCCCAGATCAATCGTATCTTCTTCTTGAATTCTCTTATTCTCCATTTTCTTCTTTCCTTTGTTTGTTCTTATTGTCCGCAGATTTCCTTTGCTTTTTTTGATAAAAGTATATGTAAAGATCTTTTCGACATTTTTTTATACAGCCAACCCATATACTTTTCATCAAAAGGTTCCCTGGAAGTCAGATTATGCATATCGGAAGCGATAAAATCAATTTCTCCCTGCATAAGGCGCTGACGCGACCAGCGCCCCGTCTCATCCAACAGCCCTTTCTGAAATGCCTTCTGATTCATCTGAAACAAAGCTCCTGTTTTTTTTACTTCCTCCAGTCTCCCGGGCTTTCTCAGACACCGATATCGTTCCACATGCGCCAAAATCGGATGATACTGTTCCATCCGCAGACGGCTGAGTCCCTGATACAGTTCTCTGTATGGAACGTCCATACCAAATTCCACAAGAATATATCGACTGCCTGCCAGCGTCAGCACTTTACCTTCATCAAGTTTATCTATAAGCTCCGAATGGTAATATAATTCACTCCCCGGATAAATCTTCATCGGCTTTCCCAGTTTGCTCTTTGCCTTTTCCTCTGCCTCACGGCAAAGCTGCTGAATCTTATCCGCTGGCGTCACATTTCTCCATGGAAGATAATGAGGCGTTGCAATAATTTTTCGTACGCCAAAATCCCAGGATCTGTTTATCATCTTTAAACACATGTCCCAGTTCTTTGCCCCGTCATCAATTCCGGGGAGTATATGAGTATGAATATCCACAACTTCCCTCATTCTTTTTCATTCCTCATTCCTTAAAATGCATACTTATTATATACTAAGACTTCCCATACCCCAAATG
>HF995405.1:18808-43734 GCA_000432335.1 Firmicutes bacterium CAG:646 | reverse complement strand
GATAGAGGCCTTATCTTTTTCTATAATAAATCTGGCTGCGTCCACAAAATGAACATCCTTGTCATCCGCCGCCGCATTTCCTCCCGCACCCGAATTCCCTGTATTCATCATTTCCGTAATTTTTTCATTATACCGGGCATCCTGCTGATGATTTTCCGTAAGAAATTCCACAACTTTCCCCACTTCTTCATCGGAAACAAAAGATCCCTGCAGCCGGGTAGGCTTCTGATAACCCTGCGGATAATACAGCATATCGCCTTTTCCCAGAAGTTTCTCCGCCCCATTCATATCCAGAATCGTTCGGGAATCCACACCCGAAGATACAGAAAAAGCAATACGGGAAGGCATATTGGCTTTGATCAGACCGGTGATTACATTCACCGAAGGTCTCTGCGTAGCGATGATCAGATGAAGTCCCGCCGCTCTGGCAAGCTGCGCCAGACGACAGATCGAATCTTCCACCTCTCCGGGAGCTACCATCATAAGATCCGCCAACTCGTCCACGATAATGACAATCTTCGGCAGCTTCTGCGGCTTATTTTCCTCTTCTATATCTTTGATCTGCTCCACCTTTTCATTGTAACCCTTCAAATCCCGCACATTGTATTCTGCAAATTTATTATACCGCTCTTCCATTTCTGCTACTGCCCAGTTCAGCGCTCCGGCAGCTTTCTTCGGATCTGTCACTACCGGGATAAACAGATGAGGAATCCCATTATAAACACTCAACTCTACCACTTTTGGATCAATCATGATCAATTTTACTTCTTCTGGCGAAGCCTTATAGAGGATGCTCATGATCAGCGTATTGATACATACGGATTTACCGGAACCGGTAGCTCCGGCGATCAGAAGGTGCGGCATCTTTCCAATATCTGCCACCACCGGTTTTCCTGCGATATCTTTTCCTACCGCGAATGCCAGCTCTGAAGGAAATGCTTTAAATTCCCGGGTATCCAGAAGATCCCGGAGCATCACTGCGCTGTTGGTAGCATTTGGCACTTCGATTCCCACCGCCGCTTTTCCCGGAATAGGCGCTTCAATACGGATATCTGCCGCCGCCAGATTCAGTTTGATATCATCGGTTAGACTGACGATCTTACTGACTTTTACTCCCTGTTCCGGCTGAAGCTCATACCGGGTAACGGTAGGTCCGCAGCTTACATTTGTCACAGTTACATTCACCCCGAAATTATGCAATGTATTCTGCAATTTCATAGCGGTTTTTCGAAGATGTTCATCCGAATCTCCCGAAGCCTTTCTGCTGCCTTTTTTCAAGAGGTCCATAGGAGGAAACACATACTGCTTCGGCTCCTGCGTCGCCTTTTCTTCCATCTCCTGCTGAATATGCTCCACGCCGCTTTCCATCTCTTCTTTTGAAGATTTTGGATTTTTCTTTTTCTCCCGGGTTTTTGGCTCTTTTTCTATGCCTTTTCCATCCTCCGACGCTTCCATCGGCTCCGGTTTTAACTCCTGCATATCGAAAGGCAGTTCTCCCGCAAAATCACTCCCTGGAAACAGTTCTTCCATCTCCGGTCTCTGAATCTGAAACTCTAATGTTTCTGCCTGTTTCGGCTCTTCCGGTAAAACAGCCTCCTGTTTCTTCTGTTTTCGCTTGCCTTTCTGCTCTTCCGACGCCTTTGTCTCTTCGACCAGAGGTTCCTGTATCTTCATCTGCTCAAAAGAAATACGTCTCCGCTCTTCTTTTCGGATGTTATGATTCTTTTTTGTTTCCTGATAGAGCTTTTCACTTTTTTCCTTCAAAGGTGCCAGCACCGGTCGCTGCGTCATGATAATCACGGCAATCACAAGACCAATAGCCAAAACCACATATGCTCCCAGCGTACCAAAGGCTATGGAAAGAAGCTTTGCCAAACCGCCCCCCACGATACCGCCTCCTGTTTTCTGAACAGAACAATATTGGTAATAACCGGAAACAGTATCTCCCTGGCTATAGCCCAGCGTAAACATATGGATCAGACCCGCCAGACATACAAAAACAAGAAGCAATCCCGCCGTTTTACGAAAGATGAGCCGGTTCTTTCTGTTTGCAACTACAAATGCCGAGCCGAAAAACAGAAAGAAAGGAAATAAATATTCGATCCAGCCCAACAGCCCAAAGAAAAATCTGGAAACAGCCTCTCCCACCGATCCGCCCATATCCAGATTTCCAATAAGCAGTAGAATGGAAACTCCCAGCATTACCAGAACTAAAATCTCCAGTTCCAATCCATTGCCGGACTGCTTTTTCTTTTGTGTTGTTTTTCGTTTATAACCGGAAGTTCTCGTATTTTTAGAACCGCCTGTATTTTTCTTTCTTTTGTTCGTACTTGTATTCTTTTTTGTACCCGCTGATGGCATCTATGCAATCCTCCCCTGTTTGAAACTGTAACCCCATGTCATAAAGGCATAAAACCGCTTAGCGGTTTATGACCGTTTGCCCTTGGCATCTATAAAATAAAATCACACACAATCGCTCCCACGCCAACGATCATACAATATCCTGCAAAAATTTTAAACTTTCTCCTCTGAACCACTGCCAATAACATACGGATGGCAAAATATCCGGTGATTGCTGCCACGATCATGCCGCTTACATAGATAGCTCCCGTCTGGAAGTTTATGGAAAATGTGGCAAAATCCTGCAGTTCAAGGAGCATCGCCCCCAAAATAGCCGGAATAGAGATCAAAAACGAATATTTCACTGCAAAACTTTTGCGCAATCCACAAAGAAGCCCCGAAGTGATCGTAATACCAGATCGGGAAATTCCCGGAAACACACTAATTCCCTGACAAATTCCAATCATGAACGCCTGAGACGATTTCATATCTTTGGGAATCTTATCTCCGAAATCCCAGTAATCCACCACAAGAAGTAAAATTGCAGTTATCAGCATTCCCAAACCAGCTGCCAGGAGGGAACTGCTTACCGCTTCTACAATGCCTTTCAGAAGATACCCCAAAATGCCTGTGGGAACACTGGAAATCACAATCATCATGACCAATTTTCTATAATTGTTATGTAATATCTTTTTATAACGTTCTTCTTCTCTGTCATGTATCTTATTGCGCAGAAAAACTTTCAGATTAAAAATCAGATCGGAACCTATGCGGAGAGTTTCTCTGAACATCCGTTTCAGATCTTCCCAAAATACTGTGCAGACTGCAATCAGCGTCCCCATATGAAGCATCACCTCAAATAAAACGCCAGCATCCGTCTTGATATCCAAAAGTTGTTCCAATATGATCAAATGACCAGAACTGCTTACGGGAAGAAATTCTGTAATTCCCTGCACCAGTCCCAATAAAATCGCCTCAAAAAAGCTCATACCATACCTCTTTATCTGTTTCACATTTTTTCAAAAGTTTATTATAACATAAACAGGCAGGAGATACAATGAAAATATCCATTTCTCCTGCCGTCAGACTGTCCTTCTATTTTTCAGTTTTGCTTCTTTCCCTCATCAGACGATGCAGTTTATCCAGCGCTTCTTTGATTCCTCCAACCTCGTCGATCAAACCTTCCTTTACCGCTTCCGTTCCATCCAACATGGTTCCCACATCTTTCACCAACAGAGAGGTATCTAGCATCAGCTCTTCCAATCTCTCCTGCGTAATATGGGAATGCTCTGCGATAAAACCGGTGATCCGATCCTGAGTTTTTTCCATATTCCGATAAGTCTGCACTACGCCAATAAACATTCCGTTCGTTCTCACCGGATGGATCACCATGGTAGCGCTTGGCACAATAAAGCTGTAATCCGAGGAAACTGCCAGGGGAACTCCAATGGAATGTCCTCCGCCCAGAACAAGGGAAACGGTAGGTTTGCTTAAAGAAGCAATCATTTCTGCTATAGCAAGTCCCGCTTCCACATCGCCGCCCACCGTATTCAAAAGGATCAAAAGCCCTTCCACTCTCTCCTCCTCTTCTATCATAGCAAGGCGGGGAAGAATCTGCTCATACTTGGTAGCTTTTGTCCGCTCTCCCAGCGCTTCATGACCTTCCACTTCTCCGATAATACTCAACAGCTGAATCCTGCTCTCTAACTGATCTACATTGTCTGTTTTTTCATTAAGATTCATAATGGGCACACTCCTTCTTTCTATTCAGAAGTAGTATGCCCATATTTTTCAAAAATTAAAATTTCTATAGAAAAACGATTCTTTACTCGCTCCAGTTATGGTAAATTGCCTGCACGTCATCGTCATCTTCAAGAAGATCCAGTGTTTTCTGAAGACTCTTCACTGCAGCTTCATCTGTCAGTTCCACATAAGTCTGAGGAATCATGGTTACCTCTGCTTCTGCCATCTCCACGCCCTCTTTTTCCAACGCCTCTCTTACAGCGGAGAAATCATCCGGATCAGTGATGATCTCGTAGCAGTCTTCTTCCTCAGAAAAATCTTCTGCACCTGCGTCCAGAGCCATCATCATCAGATCATCTGCCTCCAGCTCACAATCTTCTTTCGCTACAATGATCTGACCTTTTTTGTCAAACATAAAAGATACACAGCCCGGTGTGCCAACATTTCCGTTTCCTTTTGTGAAAGCGCTTCTTACATTGGCTGCCGTTCTGTTTTTGTTGTCTGTCAGAGTATCTACGATAATTGCAATTCCGTTAGGACCATATCCTTCATAGGTGATTACCTCGTAATTATCTGCATTGGCGTCTCCTGCCGCTCTTTTAATACCTCTTTCGATGGTATCATTCGGCATATTGTTTGCCTTTGCCTTTGCGATCACATCACGAAGCTTGCTGTTGCTTGCAGGATCAGCGCCTCCCTCTTTCACTGCAATCACGATCTCTCTTCCGATGATCGTAAAAATTTTGCCTTTTTTTGCATCATTTTTTTCTTTTTTATGCTTGATATTTGCAAATTTTGAATGTCCTGACATACTCTCTCTCCTCTTATACTTATTGTAATTTTTCTACTCTTAACTTTTGAATGATATTGTTCTCCACAGATAAAATCTGGAAGGAATATCCATTTGCATTTATTTCTTTATCTTCTTCTGTGGGAATATGCTCCAACAAAGAAGTAAGATAACCATTTAATGTTTCAAATTCCTGATCACCCAGGTCAATTCCCAGAACTTCTTCCACATCCTCCAACGGCGTAAGACCATCCATCAAGATACTCTCGTCAAACTGCGGTTGGATAAATTCTTCCGACTCATCGTATTCATCCAGAATATTTCCCACAATTTCTTCCAGGATATCTTCCATCGTAAGAAGCCCTGAGGTTTGTCCATATTCATCTACCACGATTGCCATATGTACCTTCTTTACCTGCATGGATTTGAAAATAGAATCAATACTTCTTGTCTCAGGAATAAAAGCTACGGAACGAATCAGCTGAGGAATCTGCATCAGCTGCTTTTCCCTGTCTTCCTGCCGGATCTGATGCACCAACGCATCCTTAATGTGAATAAAACCGATAATATTATCAATATCATCATGACAGACCGGATATCGGGAATTTGTGTGTTCCGCCATAAAATTCACCGCTTCTTCCAGCGTCATCGTATCTTCCAAAAGATTCATATTCTTTCGGTGGGTCATGATATCTTTCGCTGATTTATCGCTGAACTCCATGATGTTCTGGATCATCTCCGCCTCACTCTCCTGAATGACCCCCTGCTCATGGGCTTCATCCACCAGCTCAATAATCTCATCTTCCGTCACATCATCCAGCGGATGATTGGGATCGATACCAAAAATCCGTACTACCAAATTCGAAATGACAGCGACCAGTTTTGACACGGGATAAAGCAGAATAATTACTCCCCGCACCACCGACAGTAAATGATAGGCGCTGACCTGCGGATAATGAGCGCACACTTTCTTAGGAACCAGAATCCCCAGCGAAAGCAGTAAAATCATGTTTACCAGAATTACCAGAATCAGCACAATCACTGACAAAACTGACATTCCCATCCGTTCCGCCAAAGGGGTATCCTGCAGCAATCTGTTAAAATACCCGGAAAAGCTTCGGATCAAAGAAAATCCGATCAAAATGCTGAGTAACGTGGCGATCACCTGAATGGTATTGATCAGATCTGCCGGCTTGCTGAGCATCTTTAAGAGCTGGGAGCTTTTTTTGTCTCCCTCCTGCGCTTTCAATTCCACATCATTTTCATTAATATGCTGGATTGCCGAGCCAAATCCATAAAAAATACTGTTAAAAACAATAAAAATCAAAAATATGATACACCCGGCCACCGGGTTGTCTTGCCCTTCCATATCGTCTCCTTTTTCTCTTGTGGTTTATCATCGTCCCCAAAATGTGGGATAATCCTTACAGAATATATCATTTTCCTTATCATTCGTCAAGAACCCTTGAATCCATACTTATGTAGGAAGCTCCAGACTGATCTTCAGCGCCCGGTTCACCTGTGAAAGAATTCGCTCATCCAGATGACAGACTTTATCTTTCAACCTTTGTTTGTCAATGGTGCGAAGCTGTTCCAGCAAAATAACCGAATCTCTTACGATATCGTAAGAAGAGGCGTCAATTTCTATATGCGTAGGAAGCTTTGCCTTATTCATCTTTGATGTGATGGCAGCGCAGATCACCGTTGGGCTGTGCCGGTTCCCCACATCATTTTGTATAATCAACACTGGACGGATGCCTCCCTGTTCGCTTCCGATCACTGGTCTTAAATCTGCATAAAAGATATCTCCTCGTCTGATATTCACACAATCCACACTCCGATTTCTACGTTATGTTGCGTAACTTTCCAGTTACCTGTTACCTCTACAGTATTTCCATAATTTTTCGGTATATTCGGAGTTTTTTATATATCATTCTATTTGTAGATTCTTGGAACTCTTTTACTGATACAACACAAAAATTCATAGGGGAATCTCCCCGACAGTTTTGCCAATTCTTCTACTGAGATTTGATCTTTTCCATCCCGTCCCAATAACGTCACTTCGTCTCCCACAAAAGCTTCTGGAATCTCTGTCACATCCACCATGAACTGATCCATACAGATCCTGCCCAAAATAGGCGCCCGTTTTCCATGGATCAGAACAGTTCCCCGATTGGATAAGCTGCGAGGATAACCGTCTGCATAACCCACAGGAATCGTGGCAATCCGAGTAAGTCTGTCCGTAACAAAAGTTCCTCCATAACTTACAGGCACTCCTGCCTCAACCTCTTTCACATGAGAAATATGAGATTTCCATTCCAACGCCGGCTTAAGAACTACTCCGGGATTCTTCACTTCATCCGACGGCGCGATGCCATAAATGGTAATTCCCGGGCGTACAGCATCCAGATCTCCCTCTCTGTGCCAGAGAACTCCTGCGCTGTTGTTACAATGCCGAAGAGGAATAGAAATTCCCGCCTCCTCTGCCTTACGAAGAAATTCCAGATATTGTTCATACTGTTTACGGACAGAGGTAACATCATCTTCATCCGCCCGGGCAAAATGAGTAAACATCCCCTCAATCTTCAGACAGGGAAGTTTGCTGATATGTATCATTTCCTGAATGCTCGCCTCCGGATTGCGAAATCCGATCCGTGTCATTCCTGTATCTACTGCCAGATGGATAGGAATACAACATCCGACTTTTTGCGCTGCCTGAGAAAGCTCGTTTGCCATCTGCTCTGTAAAGACGGCTGGTCGGATCTGTTCTTTAACCAGAAACTCGTAATCTTCCGAAAAGACGTAACCCAGAACCAGAATCGGCTTTTGAATCCCATTTTCCCGAAGCTCCTTCCCCTCTTCTGCTGTCGCCACTGCAAACCCCCAGATATACTCCTTCGGCTCCATGCGACGGGCAATTTTCACTGCCCCATGACCATAGGCGTCCGCTTTGACTACTGCGATCATTTTTGTTTCAGGGGTGAGATTTTTTTTCATATTCTCAAAATTTTCTTCTATAGCATTCAAATCGATGGATGCATATACTCTGTTGTGCGCTTTTTCCATTTTATTTCATTCCTCGTTCCCTTCATACAAACTTCTGAAATAATTCGTCAGGCATCTTTCATCTTAGGATTTTCTGGTGGCAGCATCCAGTTTTTTCATAACCTGTGGCAGAGCATCCAGAAGATCGGAAGCAGTCATACCCCGCTCTCCCTTTTCTTCTTTTGCCTGATCTCCTGCTTTTCCGTGCAGCCAAACTGCAAGGGGTGCCGCATAGTCCACGCGGGTTCCCTGAGCAACCAGACTCGCCGTGATTCCCGTGAGCACATCTCCCGAACCTGCTGTCGCCATTCCGCTGTTTCCGGTAAGATTTATATAATACACGCTCCCTTTGCTTCCTGTCAGGGTACGGGCATCTTTCAATATCACCGTCACCGGATAAGCATTACAGAATTCTTTCAGGCAGGCAAGGGGGGACGCCTTCAGTTGTTCCATCGTATATCCCGAGATCCGAGTCATCTCTCCCATATGGGGAGTGAGAATCACAGGACGTTTCATTCCTTTTAAGACTTTCATGTGCCCGCTAAGCCAGTTTAGTCCATCTGCATCCAAAATCAGAGGGTGAGAGCCCCCTTCCCGATAGGAAGATTCCAAAAGTTTTTCCAAAATCCAGTGCACCTCCCTGGAAGAGCCCAGACCCGGTCCCGCTGCTTCCACATCTGCCCATGCTCTGGCAAAATTTAGCTTTTCCTCTATCCTTTCTTTCGCTTCCCCCTCTTCATAGGTCGTAAGAAGCGCCTCAGGAAGAAGCTGCTGCAAAATCATGCGATTGCTCTCCTCCGTAAAAATCCTCACCATACCGGAACCGGTGCAAAGAACCGCTTTTGCTGCAAAATACGCTGCGCCGCTCATATTTTTACTTCCTGCCACCAGCAAGACTTTCCCGAAAGTCCCTTTATTTCCATCCGCAACCCTTGAAGGCAGCCATGCATATTCCTGTTCTTCCAGAACAAACAACGCATTTTTCTCATATTTGTAGATACCAATATCCCGCACGAGCACCTTTCCTGCGTAATCTGCACCAGGATACAGATAAAGCCCTGTTTTTCCATAGGCAAAAGTAACTGTAGCCGCTGCCCGGACAGCGCTGCCGAACACTTTGCCAGTATCTCCCCGCACACCGGAGGGAATATCCACTGCCAGCACCGGAATTTTGCTTTGATTGATTGCTTCAAATAATTCCCTGTACTTCCCGGTAACTTCTCTGGACAGACCAATACCAAATACAGCGTCTACGATAGTAGTATATTCATCCAACTGCAGGTTATTCACCTGAGAAATTCCATAATTTTCGGCAATCTTCCACTGAATCCTGCTTTCTTCTGTAAAAGATTCTCTTTTTCCTGCTAAAAATACGGAAACGGAATATCCCTGCGTATGAAGGATTCTGGCTGCTGCAATCCCGTCGCCTCCATTATTTCCCGAACCACATACCACAAGAACCCGCGTCAGATCAAAATGCGCCTTCAGTTCCTCTACCACTGCCAGAGCCGCTCTCTCCATCAAAACAATAGAGGAAACTCCTATTTCCTCTATTGTATAACGCTCCAGCTCTTTCATCTGTTTCTGATCTACAATCTGCTGCATCCTTTATTCTTCTTTCTCTCTTCGATTCAAATTATAGGAAAGACGCATAAGACTTTCCGACAAATGTACATTTTCCACCACTACATCCGACGGAACGGAAAGATTCAGATCCGTATGCGCAAAATTCCAGATTGCCTTGACGCCACTGTCCGTAAGCACTTTCGCCATTTCCAGTGCCTTTGATTTTGGAAGAGTAAGCGTTGCAATCTCTATCTGATTCTTTTTAATAAATTCAGGCAGTTCATCTACCATGCGAATCTCCAGTCCGTTCACGGAAACTCCTTTCAGTATAGGATTTACATCAAAAATCCCCACCAGCTTAAAACCCTGCTTTTCAAACTGGGTGTAATTTGCCAAAGCCTGTCCCAAATTACCTGCCCCAACAATGATCATATGATGCGTTCTGTCCAATCCTAAAATCTTTGCAATTTCTGAATGAAGATATTTTACATTATATCCATAGCCCTGCTGACCGAATCCTCCGAAATTATTCAGATCCTGCCGAATCTGAGAAGCTGTAACCTTCATCCGGTTACTCAGCTCACTGGATGAAATCCGCTCCACACCGTCTTCCATCAATTCCCCCAGATAGCGATAATATCTGGGAAGCCGTTTTATGACGGCTCTTGAAATATCTTTTTCCTCCACAACATGCTCCTCCTGCATTATACTATCGTTTATTATAGCAAATGTGAAAAGATTGTCAAATAATCTTGTGGTATTTCCCCTGTTTTTCTTGCGATTTTTTGAATTTCATGTATAATATGAAGTGCCGTTTTACAACAGCATAATAATAAGAAAAAACCCTTTCGGGTACTATTTTGGAGGTTTCCATGATTTTATCATGTCAAAATATCAATAAATCTTTCGGCACGAATGAAGTGTTGAAAAATGTAAATTTTCATCTGGAAGAACGGGAAAAAGCCGCGCTGATCGGTCCCAACGGAGCCGGAAAATCCACCCTCTTAAAAATTATTATGGAGGAAATGAACGCCGATTCCGGCGAGGTGATCATTTCCCGCGGAAAATCACTGGGATATCTGGCGCAGCATCAGGAACTTTCCGGAGACTGTACCATCTATGAAGAACTTCTGGAAGTAAAGCAATATCTTCTGGATATGGAAGAAAAAATCCGTACCATGGAGCAGGATATGAAGACCGTCACCGGCCGCGAACTGGATACTCTTCTGGCAGATTATTCCCGTCTGACCCATCAATTTGAACTGGAAAACGGTTATTCCTGCCGCAGCGAGATCACTGGCGTACTGAAAGGACTGGGCTTTACGGAAGAAGAATTTTCAAAAAAAGTAGATACCCTTTCGGGAGGACAAAAAACCCGCGTAGCTCTGGGACGTCTGCTCTTATCAAGCCCGGATATTATCCTGTTGGATGAGCCTACCAACCATCTGGATATGGAATCCATCGCCTGGCTGGAAAACTATCTGACCAATTACAAGGGAGCGGTATTTATCGTCTCTCATGACCGTTATTTTCTTGACAAAGTAGTATCTAAAGTAGTAGAGATCGACCACGGAAATGTGCGGATGTTTCAGGGAAACTACTCTGCCTATGCACAAAAGAAAGCACAGATTCGTGATGCCGAATATAAAGCGTGGCTGAATCAGCAGCAGGAAATAAAACATCAGGAAGAAGTCATTGCAAAACTAAAATCTTTTAACCGTGAAAAATCCATCCGCCGGGCGGAAAGCCGTGAAAAGATGCTGGATAAAATGGAGGTACTGGATAAGCCTGTCGAGGACAATTTTGAAATGAAGCTTACCCTCACTCCCCGGATCATCAGCGGAAATGATGTACTCACCGTAACGGATCTGGCAAAATCTTTCCCTGGACAGCCGCTCTTCTCTCATGTGGATTTTTCTATCCAACGAGGAGAACGGGTTGCTATTATTGGAGCAAACGGAACCGGAAAAACCACCATCCTGAAAATATTAAATGGACTGCTCCCCCCCGACGAAGGTTCCATTGAACTGGGAAGTAAGGTTCTGATCGGTTACTATGATCAGGAACATCACGTTTTGAACATGAACAAAACCATCTTTGAGGAAATATCCGATGAGTATCCATATCTTACCAACACGGAAATCCGCAATGTGCTGGCGGCATTTCTTTTCACTGGGGATGATGTGTTCAAGCCCATCCATACCTTAAGCGGTGGCGAGCGTGGTCGGGTATCTCTGGCAAAACTGATGCTTTCAGAAGCAAACTTTTTGATTCTCGATGAGCCTACCAACCATTTGGATATCGTATCCAAAGAAATTCTGGAGCAGGCGCTGAACGATTATACGGGAACCGTACTGTACGTTTCCCATGACCGTTACTTTATCAACCAGACTGCCACCCGTATTCTGGATCTCACCAATCAGGCAATGGTAAATTATATCGGCAATTATGATTACTATCTGGAAAAAAAGGAAGAATTGACACTGATTTACGCTCCGCAGGCTACAATTACTGCCACTGAAACTTCTCCTTCCACGGCGAAAGCAGACTGGAAACAGCAGAAAGAAGAACAGGCGCGTCTGAGAAAGCGGGAAAATGAACTAAAAAAGACGGAACAGGAAATAGAAAAACTGGAACAGAGAGACAAGGAAATTGACGAGGAAATGGCGCAACCGGAGGTTTCTGTAAATGTAGCCGAATGTATCCGTCTTTCAAAAGAAAAAGCTGATATTGCGCAAAAACTTGAAATTCTTTATGAAAAATGGGAGGAGCTGGCATAAGCCGCTCCTCCTCTTTCTTATAACGCTTCCAGTGTTGTTCGGATCTCATGAATAAATTCCTGGCTGTTTAATACTTTCACCTTTTTCAGACTGGTGATCGCTGCCAGATCTTTCGTCATTTTTCCAGACTCAATGGTGAGGATGGTAGCTTTTTCCAGTTTATCTGCAAATTCCACCAGTTCCTTATTCCCATCCAGCTCTCCCCGCTTTCTCAAAGCGCCCGTCCAGGCAAAAATCGTAGCCACAGAGTTCGTGGAGGTTTCCTCCCCTTTCAGATGTTTGTAATAATGTCTCTGTACCGTACCGTGAGCAGCTTCATACTCATAATATCCATGAGGGGACACAAGAACAGAGGTCATCATGGCAAGGGAACCAAAAGCTGAAGAAACCATGTCGCTCATAACATCACCGTCATAATTCTTACATGCCCAGATAAATCCGCCTTCCGCTTTCATAACACGGGCTACTGCATCATCGATCAGAGTATAAAAATACGTGATGCCCGCTTTTTCGAATTTTTCTTTGTACTCTGTATCGAAAATCTCCTGGAAAATATCTTTAAATGTGTGATCGTATTTTTTTGAGATCGTATCTTTTGTAGCAAACCACAGATCCTGTTTTGTATCTAAGGCAAAAGAGAAGCAGCTTCTTGCAAAACTTTCAATGGAATCATTCAGATTATGCATCCCCTGAGCAATCCCCGGACCATTAAACTCATGCACCAGTTCTCTGACTTCTGTACCGTCAGTTCCTGTATACACCAATTCCACTTTCCCCGGTCCCGGAACTTTCATCTCGGTATTCTTGTATACATCTCCGTATGCATGACGGGCAAGCGTGATCGGCTTTTTCCAGTTTCTTACACATGGTTCGATTCCTTTTACTACAATCGGCGCGCGGAATACCGTTCCATCCAGCATAGCTCTGATTGTGCCGTTAGGACTTTTATACATCTCTTTCAAACCATACTCTTCAACTCTGGCTGCATTTGGCGTGATCGTTGCACATTTTACGGCAACGCCATATTTTTTCGTCGCATTCGCTGCGTCCACGGTAACCTGATCGTTTGTTTCATTTCTGTGTTCCAGTCCCAGATCATAATACTCTGTATTCAGGTCAATATAAGGAAGCAACAGTTCATCTTTGATCATCTGCCAAAGAATCCGTGTCATCTCATCTCCGTCCATCTCAACCAGGGGTGTCTGCATTACAATTTTCTTCATGGCTTTCCTCTCCTTATCTGTGTTTTCATCTATCTTATCATTCTCTTCCTTATGTTTCAAGTCGTTGTTTTCTCCAGCGCCGCATCCAAACCACAATTTTCCAAATTCTTTATGGTGTTCAAAATGTGCTGGGTGGCAAGGGTTTCCGCCCGGGCAACGTCCTGCGCCCGAATCGCTTCCAGAATCATGCCGTGTTCCTCATTACTCTTTCTGGAACGCACTCTGCTGGTAATAGAAATTTTTCTGGCTTTCTGCACATACTGATGAAAATCTCCCAGGGTATGGGCCAGTATTCTGCTGTGAGACGCCTCATACATCAATTCATGAAAACGGGTGTCCAATTCCAGAACCTGCTCATAATGTTCTTTTCCCGCATGAAAACGAGACATATAAATGACCTCTTCCATTTCCTCCAGTTCCTCTTCGGTGCGGTATTTCGCCGCCCAGCCTGCACACAGACCTTCCAGCCGGGAACGAATACTGAAAATATCTTCCATATCTTTTACAGAAATTCCATTGACGACAGCTCCTTTATTGGGAATCAGCTGAACCAGACCCTCCAGTTCCAGCTGCCGGATTGCCTCGCGTACCGGTGTTCTGCTCACGCCCATCTCTTTTCCCAGTGTATTTTCCACCAATTCATCCCCCGCCTGATATTTTCCATTGAGAATATCCTTTCGCAATTTCTGAAATACCTGATCCCGCAGAGAGGTTCTTTGTGTCTCCATCATGTTCTCACCCTTCTATTCTCCCAAAGTAATGCCCAGTCGCGCTGTCGTCTCCTCGATTACCCCGATCAGCTCTTCATCTGTAAGCGCTGTCACACGCCCCTCCTCATAGGCAGTATCCACCCACGTTTTAATCAGTGTTACTAATTCACTGTTCTTCTCCACCTGTTTTTCTCCCTGAAGATGATAGTGAGTATTGATCCAATGAGCGATTCCTGCCAATCCGGAGGTGTTGGAAACTGCCACCTGCACTGGCCGTCTTAAGAACTTATCTGTATCAAAAATATTATAAATTTCCTCATTTTTCAACAAACCGTCCGCATGAATTCCCGCTCTGGTAATATTGAAATTTTTTCCCACAAAAGGCGTCTGCTCAGGAATCTGATAGCCAATCTCTTTCTCATAGTATTCCGCAAGTTCAGTGATCACTGTGGTATCCATTCCGTCTAATCTGCCACGAAGCTGCGCATATTCAAACACCATCGCCTCCAGAGGCGTATTGCCGGTCCGCTCTCCGATACCAAAAAGAGAACAGTTGACACCGCTGGCTCCGTAAAGCCACGCCGTAGTGGAATTACTTACCGCCTTATAAAAATCGTTATGACCATGCCACTCGATCAGTTCGCTGGGAACGCCTGCATGATACATCAGACCGTATATGATTCCCTGTACGGAACGAGGGATCACGGCTCCCGGGTAATTTACCCCGTACCCCATGGTATCGCAGCAACGCACTTTAATGGGAATCTGATACCATTCCATCAGTTTCATCAGCTCCATACAGAATGGAATCACATAACCATAAATATCCGCCCGAGTAATATCCTCCAGATGGCAGCGGGGGCTAATCCCTATTTCCAGACATTCCCGAACAATATTTAAGTAATGCTCCATCGCTTCTCTTCTATTCATTTTCATCTTATAAAAAATATGATAATCAGAACAACTTACCAGAATGCCCGTTTCCTTCAGCCCAAGATCTTTTACCAGCTCAAAATCTTTTTTACTGGCGCGAATCCAACTGGTAACCTCCGGGAATTTATATCCTCTTTCCATACATTGATATACAGCGTCACGATCCTTTTTACTGTACAAAAAGAATTCACTCTGGCGAATCTTTCCACTTGGACCGCCCAGTTTGTGAAGATAATCATAGATCGTCACAATCTGTTCAGTGGTATACGGAGCCCGTGACTGCTGCCCGTCGCGAAACGTAGTGTCTGTGATCCAGATATCATCCGGCATATGATGCGGTACAATCCTGTCGTTAAAAGCAATCTTAGGTACTTCACTGTAAGGAAATAAATTGCGGAATACATTTGGTGTCTTTACGTCCACCAACGGATACATATGCTCCTCCAACTCCAGCAGATTCGTTCCTTCATTCATTCGGACTTTACGATTTTCCATAAGCTTTCTCCCCTCTCTGACCATGAGAATATAAAATTGTACGATTGTATACAATATATTGTTTTGTATCATTGTATACAACCGTACAATTTCTGTCAAGATGAAAGTTTAATTTTTTATCACATTAAACTATTGCATCCGAACTTTATACGTTTATCCTCGAAGGTTTTCTTCTCTTCAGATCAGGAATCATTCTTTGTACCAGTTTTTTTCTGATAGTTTCTTGAAACCATGGATCATCCCGCAAGTAAACATTTTGCGCTGTGATGATAAGAAGATCCCCTTCTAATTCCAGTTGTTTTTCTGTATGAAACAAACATTCTCCCGGCAGATAATCGCTCCCTTCATTTTCTTTGCAAAACTTTAAAAAATAAGATTCTCCTCCATGTGATACAAAAAACGTGTCGCCATCAGAAATTTCAGATGTGACATAACCTCCTTCCGAAAAAAATCCAGCCAACACTTTATTCATTCGTTTTGAATTTTCCATACGATACTCCTTCCGCCTAAATATTGTTTTACGATTTCAAAAAAGCATTAATATCCAATTCTCCCCAGCCCTGGCGATTTCTCTCATATCCCAGATCTCTCGCTGCTTCTTTCAAGAGCATTTTAATTTCCACATTCGTAAGAAAAGGATCTTTTTCCAACATAAGCGCGATTGCTCCCGATACCCGGGGCGTTGACATGGAAGTGCCGCTTTTAACAGCGTAGCCATACGGAATCCCCGGCGAACACGCGACAATTCCCAAACCCGGCGTTACAATATCCGGTTTACAAACACACTCTTTTGTTGGTCCTCTGCCCGAAATGCCTGCCGTTGGATCTAACAGATCGCTGGACCCAACGGTAATCACTTTTCTACTGCTCCCCGGCGCGGTGATACTGCCCGGCTCCGGACCCATATTTCCTGCTGCTGTCACTACTATAAAACCTTCATCCCACAGTTCCTCTACTCCTTGTATCAGCAGAGCGCTGTTCCTATCGCCCTTTCCCACAGTTCCCACTGAAATGTTCACAATCCGTATTCCTAATTGCTTCCCATTCATTTTCAGCCAACGCAATGCTTTTACCACATCCTTCATATTCCCGTTTCCCCGTTTATCCAATATCTTCAGAGAAACAAGACTACAGCCGGGAGCAATACCACAATACCTGCCCTGAGAAGCTTTGCCATTTCCACCTATAATTCCCGCTACATGCGTACCGTGACCATTATCATCATAGGGCTGCTTCTTCCCCTGCAGAAAGTCGTGAAAACCCGTAATTCTGCCGTCAAAATCTATATGAGGATAAATACCGGTATCAAGAACAGCCACACCAATTCCCTTACCGGTAAGTTTACTTACTTCCATAAAAACTTCCTTTTTGTTCTATCTTATGAAAAAAATCTTTCCCATGATAAGAACGGCTGGATCATATATAAAAATACAAAAACAATTCAAACTTTCCATCCCGAACCTGAGGATCCATCTTACCATCTTTTTGTCTCATTAAGTCTCTCTGTATATAGTTTGTGTTCCTTTATGTGTAATCATTTTTAGTTCTCCAATCTGTATTCCATTCTGCGGATGCGGTCTGTAATTGACAATCCCCCTATTCACATCTATAATATCTATATTACAATCGTAAGAATTTGAAGGAGAACCATTATGAATACACTTCCGCAAATTTCTGAAGCTGAGTTTGAGGTCATGAAAATTGTATGGAAATATGCGCCTATCAGCACAAATGAAGTCACAGAAAAACTTTTACAGACCACAAACTGGAGTCCCAAAACAATCCATACTCTGATCAAACGACTTGTAACCAAAGGCGCTCTCACCTATGAAAAACAAAGCCGCATGTTTGTTTATACTCCGGCGATAAAAGAATGTGAATATATTGGACAGGAAAGCAATTCCTTTCTGAATCGTTTTTACGATGGGGATATTACAGCTATGGTATCTGCCTATATCAAAAATGATAAATTATCGCAATCAGAATTGAATACGCTTCGTGCTCTTCTTTCGCAGAAATAGAAAAGGGGGAAAATACTATGGCTGATTTTATGATCCGCTTTTTAATCTGCAACATACTGCTCTGCAGCATCATTGGCATTTTTCTGCTTATGAAACGGATTCTGAAAAACATTTTATCCAGCCGAATGCAGTATAATTTATGGTTTCTGCTGCTTGGACTTTTAGCGGTTCCCTTTTTACCGTTCCGATTTTTCAAGTTATCCGAACTATTCGCATGGTTAAAAAAACTGAACTTTATTCCTACTGCCCAAACTGAAACTGCGGTAGAGCAGACATTATATACGAATATTACTGACTCCCAAAACTGGATGAAAGATTTCACCCTTTCCATAAACAGAGAAACGCCTTCTATCATCGGTTATCTGTTACTTGCACTTTGGATATCAGGTATCATTGCCATGCTGATATTAGTAATTCGGTCCGCCCTACGTCTGCATATTTTGAAAAAATCTGCGCTGCCTCTTCAAAACCAAAAGATTCAACGACTATATCAGCGTTGCCTAAGCGACACTGGTATTACAAAAAATATTCCGATATACAGCACCGCTTATCTAAAATCCCCCGTTATCGTTGGATTTTGGAAACCTCTTATCTATCTTCCCATTCATCTTATATCAGATGATAATGAGACAGATATCCGATACATGTTGTTACATGAACTGCAGCACTATAAACATAAAGATGGGATTGCAAATGTTCTGATGAACCTTGCCGGAATTATTTACTGGTTCCATCCACTTGTCTGGTATGCGTTGAAAGAAATGCATAATGACCGGGAAGTTGCCTGTGATTCTTCTGTTTTAAATCTGTTGGAATCTGAAGATTATGTAGCTTATGGAAATACACTGATTAACTTTGCCGAAAAGATTTCTCTGACTCCATTTCCTTTTGCTTCAGGAATCAGCGGAAATATGAAACAGATGAAACGAAGAATCCTGAATATTGTATCTTACGAAAGACCAACTTTACAAAAAAAGCTAAAAAGTATCACTGCTTTTCTTTTGACATCCATTCTGCTTCTCGCATTTGCACCGTTTGTTTCTACTTATGTTGCGGATGAAACTCACTATCATTGGAATACTTCCTCAAAGAATTGTTCTGAAATAGACCTTACGAATTATTTTGGAGAATACGAAGGCAGTTTTGTGTTATATGATTTGAAAAAAGGCATCTGGAAAATACACGATAGGAAACACGCTGCTTTACAGGTTGCGCCAAACTCTACCTATAAGATCTACAGCGCCTTGTTTGGACTGGAAAAGGGCATTATTACTCCTGAAAATTCTTTCATCAAATGGAATGGAACCCCTTATCCCTTTGAAGCATGGAACGCAGATCAGACGTTACTGTCAGCCATGAGTGCTTCCGTCAACTGGTATTTTGAGTACATTGACGAACAACTGGGTAAGATTTCCGTTCAAGAGTACCTTCACAATATCGGATACGGAAACGAGGATTTAAGTGGTGATTTTTCTTCCTACTGGATGGAATCCTCCTTGAAAATTTCTCCGATAGAACAGGTGGAGCTTTTAACTCGATTGCAAAATCAGGATTTGGGATTTGCACCGGAAAATGTGAATGCGGTAAAAGACGCTATCCATATCTCATCCTCTTCTTTTGGTGACTTCTATGGAAAAACCGGAACCGGACGTGTAAACGGACAAGATATCAACGGATGGTTTATTGGCTTCATAGAAACTGCGGATAATACCTACTTTTTTGCTACAAATATTCAAAACGAACAACATGCAACTGGCAGTAAAGCAGCCGATATCACTTTATCTATCCTGTCTGATTTGAATATATGGAAATAGTCAAAACAGAGAACCTTAGCCAAAGCGCCAGGGTTCTCCCTCTCTTCATACTTAAAACCTATAATTTACCAGGAGGTCTTTTGTAAGTCCTTTACTTCTTTCGATTCGTAATCATACTGGTACATATCTAAAATCTCAGCATCCATCATACTCCATGATCCATCTGTATTTTTTATATTCTTATAATACACATATTGTGCCTTTGTTCCTTCTTGATTATCACGATCATACATGAGATATCTGATCTGCGTTTCATCCTCGTAAGTAACGATATAGCTATATCCCTTAGCATTATAATCTTTTCTATATTCTTCATCCGTATCCTTTATGTAAGTTTCATATATTTTCAGATAGCCTTCCTCTATTTTCTTGACTTTTTTATTTTCATCTTGATGTTCTAATTCTTTCTCCAAATCCCCATACTTTTTAGCCATATATTCCTGTTGTGTAATTGAAGCATCTATGTCTTCTATTCCGTCTGCACTTCTTAAGAACTGAAGAACCAGAATATTTTTTTCTTTGTACAGCCTATACGATGGTTCATCTAACCACACAGGAGTTTTAACTATCACAGTTCCATTACTATTGTAATGTTCTGAATCGTCATTTAACATGTTCACAAATATTCCCAATGCCATTGCAAGCACTACGATTATTCCGACTACCCACAAAAGAATTCTTTTCAATAAAGATTTCTTTTTATTCATTTTTATAATCCCAGATAAAACACAAGTCCATATAACATTCAAACATTGTAGAATCAAAAGCAGTATGATGGGAACTGTTCTTATAAACCATAAACGAAAAATCTCTCCATCTGATAAAGGATATCCAATTTTAATGCCCATATATATCAATGACACTATAGCGGTAATCATCGTAGCCGCCACCAATATCTTCATGATAAAAGACATTTTATTTCCCGGTTCTATAGGTTCTGTCTCTATTTCCTGAATAAAACTTCCAAGCATCATCAGCTCATTTTCAGATAGAACACTTTTATTGATCAATAGAACTTTATTGTCTTTACGGATCAGATAAATATAATTTTCAATTTCTCCCTTGCTAACAAATGAACTCCAATAATTATGTGTAATTCCAATCTCTGAGACGATCTCCACACCATCTTTTGAAAATAAATATTTTCGTTCACTACTCATTTTTTGCTCTTCTTTATTTATGCTTGCTTTGATAAATGTTTTTTTAAATTTTTCTACACTTAGACCAAATGCAGCAAATCCAATACTTAACACGAAACCTATCCATGTGAATGACATATGAAATAAGTATAAAGTAAATGCTAAAGAAAAGATATAAAAAGCACTCACCAAAGTTGTACCTTTGATTACTCTATTGATCTTTATAGTTTTTAATGAACTAAGATACATTAAAATATTTTTTGCTTCTTCGTCTATATTTAAGTGATATATAACTTTATTATCACGATATTCTTCAACTGCCATTCTTGATTTCTCCCTTCACTCGATACTGATATTCCGGGACATTAATTTTATCCTCTTCCCAAATTTCATTTCCTAAATATTGAAAACTTCCATCTTCTTTGAATTTTACTGTTAATTTATGTGTAATAAGGGCATCATTGCATATAACCATATCACACACTGCATTTACCGTTAATGTAACCGTATCATCTAGATTTTCTTTTATTTCAACCACCTCAGGAACAGAAGTCCCCAAAAAGTTAGGGACATAATTTCCACTTGCAAGTTTTTTCAACCCGCTTCCCTCGCAACATACAAATATCGCGCTCAAAAAGAATAAAAATGTGGGCGGCAAATTTGCCCAGTCAGAAAAAAAGATAATCATATTCGGAACAACGGTGCATGCAATACAAAGTAATATCTTCGTCCACCAATGATTTTTTATTTCTATTAATTTTCCTACTGTAAAATACAGCGCTCCCCCGCTGATAAACATGCAAACTGCATCAAATATAAAGAAAGGCGTACAAACCTCTATTTCAGTTATCATAATTATTTGCTCCTCCCCGTATCATTCGCCCGTCAGCATCATCCTTGCCAACTTTGCAGTAGCTGATTCTTTTAGCGCCCGGCTCATTGGCAAGGTCTGCATTTTCTTATCCTGTCCTAAAATATCCAGAGAAGTCCGATCCATATGCAGCACTTTTTTTCCATTCACTAGGTATCGCTGATGAATCCGTACAAAAGAATTCCCTAATTTTTCTTCCAACACGTCCAATTTCTCATAAAAAGGATACGTTCCTCTGGCTGTCACCAGATTCACCAATCTTCTGTCACTGTAAAAGTAGAGAATATCTTCATATTGAAATCGATATACTCCATCGCTGTTTTTTACGATAAAAGTTTTCTGCATTCTTTCGTTCAGGATATGCCTTACCCTGTCATGTACTTCCCGAAGCCGCTGCAATCCTACCGGTTTCATTACATAATCCAATGCCCCCACCCGATATCCGTCAAACACATAATCTTGATATCCAGTGACAAATACAATCAAAAGATTCTCGTCAAAGGTACGGATTTTCTCTGCTGTTTCCATGCCATTCATCTCGTCCATTTCCACATCCAGAAATAACAGATCAATCTGACCGGGATATTTTCGCAGCCATTTTTCGGCATTGATACCAGAAGTAAATTCATACACAATTTCTTCCGTTTCCTCATCTATAATTTTTTCCAACTGAAATCGTAGAGCATCTCTCGCCTCTGTTTCATCGTCACAAATTGCAATACGAAGCATAAGAAGGTCTCCTCTCATTATTTTCCTGTTATTATAGCAGTTTTCTGAAAAATTAGCCATCTGCAATATCCATAAATATTTTTTCACTTGCCCAAACTTTACATAAGAGCTACCTGATTTTACATCTTACGCTTCACACTACCAATCTTTACACTATTGTTTCCAAACTTCACAACCCAAAATTCAACCATCCTTTTTTTTGATAAGGTAAAAGCACATCAATCATAGAAAAGGAGAATACATTATGCTATATGTAAAAAATCTGGAAAAATCTTATTACATCGGTAAAACAGAATATCCCGTGTTAAAAGGAGTAAATCTTCATGTGGCTCAGGGCAAATTCGTAGCTGTCATGGGTCCCTCCGGTTCTGGAAAGACCACACTGCTCAACTGTATCTCCTGTTACATCCCTTACGACAAAGGAATCATCACTTTAGGCGGAGAAAAATTAGGAAATATGGACGAAACCTCTCTGGCTAAAATCCGCAATGAAAAACTGGGGTTTGTCTTTCAGGACTTCATGCTTTTAGATGGTCTTACCATTCGGGAAAACATTTTAATCCCACGTATCATTAAAGGCACAGTAGGCAAAGACGGTGAAAACCTGGCAGACCAGCTGATCCGACTTTTCGGCATCGAGCATATTCAGCATAAATTTCCGGCAGAGGTATCCGGTGGAGAACGCCAGCGTACTGCTGTTGCACGAAGTCTTATTAACAATCCTTTGCTGTTGTTGGCAGATGAACCCACCGGAAATTTGGATAGCAAATCCAGCCGTAATGTCATTGAATCCTTTGAAGAAGCCCGAACCCAGTTGGGTGCTACCATTTTTATGGTCACACATGACGCTTTTTCAGCTTCGTTCTGTGACCGGGTCATTTTATTGAAAGACGGACGTATTTATAAGCAGCTGGAAAAACAGGGTGAACGTTCCATTTTCCACAGTCAGCTTTTGGATGTGCTAAAAGAAATGAGTAATGACGACTAAACAGGAGGACTTTTCCATGACTATGAAAGATATTGAACAAAAACTAAGACATGCCAACTATAAACAGGCAAAACTCTACTTTTTTTGCAACTTTATTGCGCTGATGATTATTACAGCTTATGCGCTGCTTCTGAAGTCTCCCACCATACTTACCATTTTACCGGAAGGCGGAGACAGCCGCAGACAGATGTACATGATTTTCGCCCTCACTTTATTCGGGTGTGTTGTATTTACCATCTATGCGGCAAGTCTGTTTTTTCGTAAAAAGACTCGGCAGATTGGAATTTTAATGGCTCTTGGCGCTTCCAAAAAAGCGCTGATGCCGGGAGTATTTCGGGAAGTACTGACTTTAAGCAGCCTTTCCTCCCTCGCTGGTATGCTGGGTGGCATTCCGCTGATTTATCTTCTTTGGAATTCTTTCCAGCTTCTTGTAGAAAGTTCCGAAATGACATTGCATTTGGATTATACGGCGCTTCTCCTATCCGGACTGTTTATTCTTCTGGTAATCGTGGTTTCCTGTATCACCGCTAATTTTTACCTTTCCCGCACGAATATCATTGATGTGATTCAGGAAGAACATCGAAACGAACCGGTCAAGCAGCTTGGAAAATGGTGCGGTCCTCTCGGACTGCTGCTTATCCTCATTGGCGCAATCCTGGGATATTCTGCTCCCGGATTCTGGATAAATGTATTCCATCGCTATCCTTCCGTTTTGGTTAACCTGTTTTACGCTCCAGTGTTCATTGGTCTGTATCTGGTAATGCTCCACACTGTAGTTCACGGATGGCACTCTAACAAAAAGAACCCTTACCGTAACATTATTTCCCGCAGTATGATGAAATTTCAGGGAAAGCAAACGGTAAACAATCTTCTGGTGAGCACTGTGCTCATAGCAGGAGCATGTTTTGCTATTTTTTACATTCCTATGCTGGGCACCGGACAGCTTGTATCCATATCAGGCTGGGAATTTGATTATATGTACGACTACCGTCTCGATCAGACAGTTCCATCTCCGACGGAGATCGAAGAAATAGCTGCCGATCATGACCTGAAATTGAAAGACTGGAAGGAAATCCCCTACATTACCCTTGCCCAAGATGGAGAAACCCAGGTCGAAGAAGAGAATGAGAGTTTCCACTATGAATATAAACGACTTTTAGCAGAAACAAAATATGTCTCCGAGTCTGCATTCAATCAGCTTACCGGACAGACACTGGACGTTCTTCCCGGAACCTTTCGCCTAATCACAGATGAGGGAGACAATGCTGCAATGTATGCCAAACGTTCTGACAGTATCCTCACAAATATGGATACCCGACAAACTCTTTCGGTAACTTATGACGGACTGGCTTATTTTAGTATGCTTACCGGAATCGTTCCCTACTATGTCCTGGATGACAACGATTATGCACTGATTGCTCAAGGACTTTCTTCTGAATGGATGGGAAATGCACACTTTTTTAATGCGGACGGTGAAGATGTATACGCATTTGCCGATGAATTTTTCCACACTTTTGTAAAATCCTTTGGACCGGAATGTGAATATATTGCTTATTATGATCGGGTAAGCAAAATTGCTGCCAACGAGCGCGGCGAAGTATATTGGGGAGATACGGATGATATGACAAAAATCAGTCTTTCCCAACCGGATTCTTCTGATTTTCGTATTTACTGGGCTTTTATGCCGAAATTCCGCTCACTGAGTATGAACGACTTTATGAATACCTTCGCAGTATATC
>HF995405.1:0-18715 GCA_000432335.1 Firmicutes bacterium CAG:646 | reverse complement strand
CAGACTATCGCTCTAAACAACCGCTATATTTTTGATGATTTGAAACGATTAGGCGCTTCTCCTTCCTTCCTGAATCGAGAAGTCCAGGTACAGTGTAAACGGGTTTTCCATACACCGGCGGTTGTAGGTATGACTCTGATGTTCCTTTTATACTCTATGATCATGTATGCTAATGACGGACGTATTTCCATACCGGAATTGGCAGGAATGGGCGCCTGTGCTGTAGTACTGGTTCTCATTATGCTATTGATTTACCTGATTTATCGTAAAACTGTTACAATCATGAAACGAGAATTGGATTTAAATGGATAAAAATAATAGAAAATAGCATTCACAACAGGAGTTGTCGCTTTAAGTACATTTTATAATACTTAAAGTGACAACTCTTCCTGTATCAGTGTTTCATCATGAGTTACCATAAGAACCGTTTTTCCTTCTGCATTCAGTTCATGTAAAATTTTTCATCACTTACTGCCCCAGTCATCCCTCAGATATTTTCATATCAATCACCCCATATCAATTCTGAATTTTCAGCAATGCTAACATAATCTATGGGTAAACCGTCCAATTCAAACTCCCCATAATAAACTTGATCTATTTCTTCCTTCTCTCCTAATGGGAACGAATACTCATCATCATCTTCCTTAAAAATAGGCTGGATATATTTAGACCACAGCGATTCGTAAAAATAAAATACAACTATATTTTTTTCGCGTCCGTCCATCTTTACAGTCGCTGGTGCAAGTCCTACCGTTCCATCAAGATTTTCTCCATGATACGTTGCATAAAGTTCTCCATCTTTTTCTGTAATATGAATGAATTCCTCATCATAGGGAATACACGTCTCTGATAAAACCGCACAAGAATACAAACTGATTATGAGAAGAACAGCAATTACAACAGCACTTATAAAGATAATCGTATTCTTTTTCCGAAATTTCGCTTTCAGATTTTTGAATACCTTTGCTTCCGAAAGCTGGATCTTTTGCGTTGACGGTAACACAAGGTCCTGTTTTAATAATTCCGCTTCCTTTCTGCAAGACTCGCAGGAACACAAATGTTCCTCTACCATTTCTTTGGTAGCTTCACTCACAACATCATCCAGATAAAGTGGAAGAACATCTTTGATAATATCGCAACTAATTTTTTTCATGCTCCATCGCCTCCATATACTCTAATATTTGTTTTTTCGCCCTGTAAAAAGTCACTCTTACCCAACCGGGACTTTTCCCGAACAACATCCCTATTTTTTCAAACGGCAATTCCCCGAATACCCGCAGACTAAACACCTCTTTATATGGTTCTTTCATATTATGAATAAATTGGTGAATGAGAAAAGCGTCTTCTTCCTTTATGAACTGCTCTGCAAAATCAATCTGCACATCCGCAACATTTTCCAAAATTTCTTCATTTGCATAAATTCTCTGCCGTTTATAATATGTATAATACGTATTCCTGGCAATCACAAACAGCCATGCCCGGATATCCTTTGATCCGTCAAATTGATCTATGGCTTTTAACGCTTTTACAAAAGTTTCCTGTGTCATTTCTTCGGCAATATCTTCGTTCGATGACAAACTGCATAGATATAAAAAAACATCGTGAAAATATGCTTGATAGATCTGTTCAAAGTCCACGCGTCTCCCTCCTTTCACCCTATTAACTTCCAACCTCAAAAAATGTTACAAACTTTTTTAAAATAATTTCTCGACTGTCCTTTAAAGATAATTGGCGCCAGAGAAAAACTGCGGATTCAAAAAATGCTTTTGCCAGAGAATCTCTCTTTCTCCAGCAAAAGCACCTTTTCGCCCTTCCTTTATCGCCTCTATTTCGTCAATAATGAAACGCTACGCTTAATCTGTACTAAGATAAGTATCAGACTGACGCCAAGTAAAATATGCCCAATCCCTGCTATGCCAGAAATCGCCGCATTTGCAGCCGAGGAAAGCTGCACTCCCAAAACCTGTGCCACCCCTCTGACAACAAACATAACGCCTGTCAGATTCAATCCTATATGGTAAATCCAAAGCGTCCGTTTCGTTTTTACAGTGGTAAAAGCAAAATTCTTTTCCAAAAGAAGCAGCAGCAGGAAAAACAACATACCTAATACAAAATAATGTGTATGCACAACCCCAAGTGTTGTCTTTTCAGTAAACTCATTGAATTTGGTAAATTCCCGATAAAAAACTCCTCCAACCATCGCCAAAATGGCGTAAAACAATGATGTATTTATATAACGTTTCATATTGCTTTCTCCTTTGTTTAAATTTTTGTTCTATACAAACCATGTGTTTGACGCAAAACTGAACAATGTTCATTATACATATCACATCATTGCTTGTCAAGAAAAACCTGTTTTTCTGATTTTCATCATGTTTTTTCAATTCCTGCATACATTTCAAAAAAAGCCTGACAGGAATTTTCATGAATGAATTACAGGAACGTATCTATTCTAACGATTACGCTGATGTGATCATCCCCTATAATTATACTACGCCGGAACGCTTTCTTCAGTTAAACGAAGCGTATTTCCCACAAATTATCAATAAGGATTACGGGGTTCTTCATCTCCCCGTTTTCCCAAATTCCCAGAGTTCTCTTTCCAGTTTTTTTTACAGCCTGGTTCCCAATCTCTTTGTCCCTCTGGATACTACCAGTCTGGAAGCAGCCGGAATATTGAAAACCCAGATGCAGCCCGCCTTATCATTGAAAGGCAAGAATATATTGATCGGATTTTTAGATACCGGAATCCTCTATACCCATCCTGCTTTTCTAGCTCCGGGAAATCGTACCCGCATCCTCAATATCTGGGATCAGACGATCCCCTCTCCCTCCAATGACGGTCCTTTCGGTTATGGGACTGTTTTTACAGAGAATGATATCAATCGGGCATTATCCAGCGATAATCCCCTTGCTGTTGTCCCTTCCACTGATACTAACGGACACGGAACTTTTATAGCGGGAGTCGCTGCGGGAACAGAAGATCCCTTTCAGGCATTTCTTGGCGCTGCACCGGAAAGCTCCATCGCCGTTGTCCGCCTGAAAGAAGCAAAACAGCACTTAAAAGATTTTTACTATTTTTCAGGAGATGGACCCGTTTTTCAGGAGACAGATCTTATGACCGGTATCCAGTACCTTTTAGATCTCTCCCGAAAGCTGCGCCTTTCTCTCGTCTTATGTCTCGCTCTGGGGAGCAATCAGGGCGATCATATGGGATTTACTCCTCTGGATCTCAGCCTCCGCCAGCTAGAATCTCTTCCCGGGGTAGCCACTGTGGTCGCTGGCGGCAACGAAGCTGGAAAAGCCCACCACTATTTCGGCTCGGTTCCTCCGCAGGCAGAATATCAGAGTATTGAAATTAACGTACCTGAAAATACCTCCGGATTTTTTCTGGAATTATGGGGGCAGCCTCCAGAACTTTTTTCCGTAGGATTTCGCTCTCCCGTGGGAGAAGTAATTCCCAGAATCCCCGCCCGTTTAGGTCAGACAGAAGTGGTACGTTTCTTTCTGGAGGAAACCAGGATCTATGTGAATTACGATCTTATCCAGAATACTTCCGGCAGTCAGCTGATCTTCCTCCGCTTTGAAGATCCCACGCCCGGCATATGGACGTTGGACGTTTTCTGCAGCAATCGAATAAACGGAGAATTTCATGCCTGGCTTCCCATCACTGGATTTCTCTCTCCCGATGTGATTTTCCTTTTACCGAATCCTTTTACTACGATTACCACTCCCGGCAATTCTATAAACGTGATCACCGTTTCCGCTTACAGCGCTTACACGAACAGTTTATTTCTCAATTCCAGCCGAGGATATTCTCGCAATGGTCTTGTGAAACCAGACTTTGCTGCTCCTGGTGTCGATGTGACAGGTCCTGATCTTCGCACTGGCTATGTGACACGAAGCGGAACCAGTGCTGCGGCAGCGCTCACCGCCGGAAGCGCTGCTCTTCTGATGGAATGGGGATTAAAGCAAAAAGTTCCCCTTTACCTGTCTATCTATGAAATGAAAAATTATATGATCCGAGGCGCCGACAGACGACAGGAATACGCCTACCCAAACCGGGAATGGGGATATGGAACGCTGAATCTTTATCAGGTTTTTTCAGCAATTTCCACAACCTGAGATTTTTTGTAACACACTTCCTGTCCACTCCATAAGATGAAGTGTAATCAAAATTCCTTGGAGGATTTAAAATGAGTGATATTACAGCAACAAACTGCGGATGTGAACATGATTGTGGATGCGGATGCGGAAACGTATCAAACAATAGCTGCGGCTTTTTCAATTCCAACGGCGGATGCTGCGACATTATCCTGCTGCTTGTTCTCCTCTCCTGCTGTGGCGGCGGATGGGGTAATGGAAATAATGGCTGCATGGGCGGAAACGATAACTGCTGCTGGCTGATTCTGATTCTTCTGTTCTGCTGCGGCGGATGGGGCAACGGAAATAACGGCGGATGCTGCTAAGATCTTACCTTAAAAGGAAGCCGGGAAACCGGCTTCCACTTTCATTTTCGTTTTCCTTCTCTTCCCTTTTTTTCATGAAAATTATCTTTTTCTTTACAACATTCTTTTCCCTCTCTCTTCCTCTTTAAACATTCCAGATCTATTTCATATAATTCATTTCCCTGAATTACGATTTTATAAAGTTCTTCCTTCATATTTTCCACCCCTTTCAGATTATAGTATATGCAATTTTCCAAAAAGCGTTCTATCTGCGCTTTCCTGCGCATATGTATTACAAAAACCTCAGGAGGCTGTTCATGAATGAAGAGCAAATGTCCTGTCAAACTCCTCTGGATGCTTTGATTTCTCAAGACTCTCTGCAGATCATAAAAGCTGCTATCCCCTATATGCCCCTGAAAAGTCAACAGTTTCTATCCATCTATGCCAAAGTAAAAGAATTATCCAATACAATCTCATTTTTCCACCATACCCAGCCGGAGCTTTCCATGATGTCCGCTTCCTCTGTACAACCGGAGGAAATATTGAACGATATGCGAAAATATCTCTCCGATCCAGCAAAAAATCAGATCGATCAACTTTTATTTGCACTGAATACCATTCAGCTCATACAGATGTATCAGGAAAATCCTACAGGAGGTGAATCATAATGGATCAAGATTGGATGAAAAACCCAGCGCTGGCAGGTATTGATCCCGCCAAGATAGCGCTGCTTCAGAATCTTGCGTCTCAAGGAGCAGGAAAATCACAAAACGAAATGCTGAATTTTCTTACGGGGGCTGCTAATACCTCTCAACAGCAGGGATTACAGTTTACTCCCGATGAAATGGATCTGGTAGTAGAAGTGTTAAAGATGGGAAAATCCCCTCAGGAAGTGGCAAGAATCAACAAAATGATCAGCCTGTTTAAAATGATGCGTAAACGCTAAGTATCGGCTTATAAAATGGAAATCTTTTCATGAATATTTATGCTCAATATCATTCCTTTGACTGAGCATAAATATTCATACCTTACAGCTTAATAGTAATTTTTTAAGATACAGTCTCTCAGCAAGATCAGCCCCTGCACAACAGCCTGTTCCCGAATCTTACTCCGATTGCCGTTAAAATGAAATTCTCTGACTTCTGTCTTATCTTTGCAGCTGCACCCGATATATACCAAACCTACCGGTTTTTCTTTTGTTCCTCCATCAGGGCCGGCAAGACCGGTTACAGAAACACTGATATCACAGCCGGTACTGCTTATAGCACCCTGTGCCATTTCTTTTGCTGTACGGGCGCTTACGGCTCCCTCATCTTTTAATGTGGATTTTTTCACCAGCGTAAATTTCCTTTTCGCTTTATTCGAATAAGTAATAAGACCCTGCTTTAAAACATCCGAAGTCCCGGGCACATTTACAATCCGGGCAGTCAGCGCGCCTCCTGTACAGGATTCCACTGTGGTCAGTTCCAGCTTTCTATCTTTTAAAAGCTCCACAACGCACTCTTCTAATGTCTTCTTCTCTTCCGTGGTATAAATCTTTTCCCCAAAACGAAGTTTCAGTTCCTTCACGACCGGCTTAATCAACTTTTTAGCATCTGCCACATCACCAGCTCTGGCAGTAACTCTGAGATGTACTTCACCGGTCTTGGCATAAGTGGCTATCGTGGGATTGCTCTGACTGTCAATCAGATCCCGGATCGCATCTTCCACCATACTTTCTCCCACGCCACAGATTTTTACCATCCGGGAATAAATAATTTCCGGCTGTTTTTCTCTGAGATAAGGACTTACCTGTTCTTCAAACATCGGTCTTAATTCATTCGGCGGTCCCGGAAGAAGAATCATGATCTTTCCATTTTCTTCCATAATAAGACCCGGCGCCGTTCCATTGGCATTATCCAGAATCAGTGCGTCTTCTGGAACCATCGCTTGTTTCCAGTTATTTTCTGTCAGGCGAAGTCCCGGATGACTACTCAGATAATGATCCATATATTCCTGAATACATTTTCTGGTATGTGCATCTTCCACCAGTTTCTTCCCCATCACCTTAGCCGCCACTTCTTTCGTAAGATCATCCTGCGTCGGTCCCAGTCCTCCGCACAAAATCACTACATCTGAGCGTTCCATCGCCTGGCGGATCACTTTCGTCATCCGCTCCTCATTGTCCCCTACGACAGACTGATAATACATACTCAGCCCCAGCCCGGCACATTTTTCCGCCAGATAAGCAGCATTTGTATTTACAATATTTCCTAATAAAAGCTCTGTTCCCACACAAACCAATTCTGCGATCATATTTTCTCCTTTTAGTCCTGAAAAGACAATACACTGCGGTTCTGCCACAGATACGTTACCAGTGAAATGACTGTCAGCAACAGGGAAGCATATATCAGAATCTGCTCCAGAATCACAAATCCGCCGCCCAGATCGGCAATCAGTACTATGATCATCACCATCTGACAGACTGTTTTAATTTTTCCCCAATAGTTTGCCGCAATTACCACTCCATTATCCGAAGCAATCAGACGGAAACCACTGATCACAAATTCCCGTCCAATGATAACGATCACAACCCAGCTGGGAAGACGCCCCAGTTCGATCATACAGATCATAGCAGAACATACCAGCAGCTTATCTGCCAGCGGGTCCATAAACTTTCCAAAATTTGTTACCAGATGATCTCTTCTCGCCAGATAACCGTCCAGTGTATCTGTAAGGCTCGCCACCACAAAAATAGCCAGCGCCGCCCACTTGCTCCACGGACCAAAATCAACCAGCATGAAAACTACAAAAAACGGGATCATAATAATACGAAGCAATGTAAGTTTATTCGGTGTATTCATCAGCAATCTCTCCTATCAAATCATATTCCAGCGCTCCAGTAACCCTTACTTTTACAAAATCTCCAGACATCAGCAATTCTCCGGTATGAATAAAAATGTAACCGTCTATTCCCGGCGCATCCTGATACGTCCGCCCCACATAGGCATTTTCATCCGCTACTTTTCCTTCCACCATGACCGTCATAGTTTCCCCAATACGGGATTCTCCGTAAACAGCTGAGATCTCCTGCTGCAATTCCATCAGTTCTGCTTTTCGATCCTCTTTTACTTCCTCTGCAATCTGGTTTTCCATAGAAGCTGCCGGAGTATCTTCTTCCGGAGAATAGGTAAATACTCCAAGACGCTCAAATTCCATCTCATCCACAAAATCCATCAATTCTTCATGGTCTTCCTGCGTCTCTCCCGGAAAGCCGGTGATCAGTGTGGTGCGAAGAACCATGTCAGGAATCTCCTTGCGGATGCTTCCGATAATATCCGTCAATTGCTGTCTGGAAGTCTTTCTTCCCATTCTTTTTAAGATTTTGTCACTGGCATGCTGAATTGGAATATCCAAATAATGACAGATCTTTTTCTCATCCCGGATCGTTTCAATCAGTTCTGGATAAATTTCTTCTGGATAGCAGTACAAAATTCGAATCCAGTAAATTCCCGGAATTTTACATAATTCCTTTAAAAGAATGTGCAGGGATTTCTTACCGTACAGATCCTTTCCGTATATGGTCGTTTCCTGTGCTACCAAAATCAGCTCCCGAACTCCCTGTTCTGCCAGCTGACGCGCCTGTTCCAGAAGTCTCTCCATAGGAACGCTGCGGTAATTTCCTCTGATTTTTGGAATAATACAGTAAGTACAGTGTTTTTCACACCCTTCCGCAATCTTCAGATATTCATAATATCCCCCTGTAGTTACAATCCGTTTTCCCGGAAGGGTCGGAATCCCCTCCAACGGCTCGAAAAGATGCGTGACCTGTCCCTCTAAAGCCTTCTTTGCCACCTCCAGGATTTCTCCATGACTGTTGGTTCCCAGCACTGCATCCACTTCCGGAATCTCTGTGGTGATTTCTTCCCGATATCGCTCAGCAAGACATCCCGTAACGATCAGGACCCGGCATTTTCCCTGATTTTTATACTCTGCCATCTCCAGAATCGCCTGAATGCTCTCTTCTTTTGCGTCATGGATAAAACAACAGGTATTGATCACGATTACTTCTGCATCCTCTTCCCTGTCTGTGATCTCATAACCTGCGGAAACAAAAGCTCCCAACATCTCTTCTGAATCCACCAGATTCTTATCACAGCCCAGAGACATAAAAAATACGTTCATCTCTCTTTCCCTTCTGCTCTGTTTTGGATATAAAAGGGGGTGCCTCACCTCTGAGACAGCCCCCGCCCTATCTTATTCCTCAGTTACTGTTTCATCTGCTGCTGAAACGGCAGCTTCTGTCTGTTCTTCTTCCCCTGTATCTGGAAGAATCTTAACTTCCCCTTTATAAACCTCTTCTACGGCAATAGAAAGGGGTTTATTCAGCGGATAATAAACCAGAGGATCTGCCCCCGCAATAATCTGTCTTGCTCTCTTACTGGTAGCCAAAACGATAGAATAACGGCTGTTGCATACCGGTGTATCGTCTGCCTCTACCTCGCTGTTTACTGCCTGAATCAATTCTGTATAAGATGGATGTATCATATTTATTCTCCTTTCATTGCTTTCAATTCATTTTGTAATTTTGTAACCATATCCTGATTCTGTTCCATACGGAAACGCTCCCGCTGAATCAACTGATGAACCTCTTCCACACATTTTTCCAGCTGATCGTTGATTACCAGATACTCATACCGATCCATCAGCTCAGACTCATCTGCGGCGCGCCGCATCCTTTCATTGATCACTTCTTCTGTTTCTGTACCTCTTCCCTGCAGACGCTTTTTCAGTTCTTCCGCAGACGGAGGCGTCACAAACAAAAGCAAAGCCTTCGGATTCTTTTCTTTCACCTTCAAAGCTCCCTGTACCTCAATTTCCAGAATCACATCTTTTCCGGCGTCCAGCTGCTCCTGTACGTAAGCCTTCGGCGTCCCATAATAATTGGATACATACTGAGCGTATTCATACAGCGCATCCTGGCGGATCATTTCCTCAAATTCTTCCTGGGTCTTGAAAAAATATTCCCGACCGTTCACTTCCCCTTCCCGGGGTGCGCGGGTTGTAGCAGAAACAGAAAGCGCATAACAGTCATATCTCGCCATCAGTCCCTTTACTACGGTTCCCTTACCGGCCCCGGAAAAACCGGAAATGATTACTAAGTTTCCTTTTTTACTCATCCATATCACCTTTTTCTTCTATGATATTTTTATCAGACTGGAAACGGCGGCTGATTGTATCCGGCTGCAATGCGGAAAGAACAACAAAAGAATCCTCTGTAACCAACACTGCCTTCGTTCTTCTTCCCTGCGTAGCGTCGATCACCCGTTTCTCCTCCCTAGCGGTCTGAACCAGCCGTTTCACCGGAGCCGCATCCGGGCTGACCACTGCCACAACCTTATCTGCATTTACAATATTTCCAAATCCTATATTTACAAATCTCGCCATTTTGCCGCCTCATTCAATATTCTGGATCTGTTCCCTGATCTTTTCAATCTCTGTCTTAAGATCAATCGCCAGATTGGAAGTTTCCAAATCGTTAGCCTTTGATAAAATGGTATTTGCCTCCCGATTCATCTCCTGGGCGATAAAATCCAGTTTCCGCCCAATTCCTTCACTTTCCAGCAACACATTTTTCATATGCTCTATATGGCTTTTCAGACGAACCGTCTCTTCATCCGTACAGATCTTATCCGCAAAAAGAATCACTTCCGCCGCAATCCGGCTCTCTTCTATCTGCGTATCTGCCAGTACCTCCTGCAGCTTATCTTCCAGTTTGCTGCGATATTCCTGCAAAATCTGAGGGGAGCGCTCTTCCACCTGCTTCACTTTTTCCATCATATTGTCCAGCTTTCCATTCAGATCCCGGCACAGATTTTCTCCCTCTTTCTGCCTTGCGCTGGCAAACTGTTCTCCGGCGCTTTTAAGCGCTTTTTCCAAAAGTCCCCAGATCTCCTTTTCATCTACCGTACTTTCTTCCATAGCAAATACTTCCGGACAGCGTCCCAGCTGGCTGACAGTCAGATCATTTTCCAGTTGAAAATCCTCTGCCATCTGTTTGAAATACTGAACATACTGTGCAGCGATCTCTTTCTTATACTGTAAAACCATATCGGACTGAGTGTAATCTTCATAGGAAATGAACACATCCACCTTTCCTCTCAGCATATACGTTTTCAAAAGACTTCGGATCGCATTCTCAAAGAAACTGAGTTTCTTCGGCATCCGGATATTAAAATCCAGATATCTGTGATTTACGGATTTGATCTCTACAGTAAATTTTCTTTCAGCATCCTGAACTTCTGCCCTTCCAAATCCTGTCATACTTTTAATCATGGTTTACATTTCTCACTTTATTCTTTTTTCTTGCAGGATTTCTTATGAACTTTTTAAGAATCCTTTAATATGCATATGTTATTATTATAATTCAAGACAAAACCCTAGTCAAATCCTTTTTTTATGGTTATAATATTTTATATAACAGTTCAGGCACGCAGTGCGGTTTTACGAATGGCGCAGGCTGAACTCTTACTATTCTATAAATCAGGAGATACGCAATTATGGCTTTTGACGGAATTACTATTGCAAATATTATAGCAGAATTAAATCATACGATCACAGGAGGAAAAATCAACAAAATCGCTCAGCCGGAAAATGACGAGCTGATCATCACCATCAAGAACCAGAGACAGCAATACCGTCTCTTTCTCTCGGCAAGTGCATCCCTCCCTCTGATTTATCTTACGGACACCAATAAACCCAGCCCTCTCACCGCTCCGAATTTCTGTATGCTGCTGAGAAAGCATATTGGCAGCGGGCGGATCGTCTCCATCACCCAGCCGGGAATGGAACGAATCATTCGTTTTACTATAGAACACCTGAACGAACTGGGCGATCTCTGCACAAAATATTTGATTGTGGAGATTATGGGAAAACACAGCAATATTATCTTCTGCAATGAAAACGATCAGATTCTGGACAGTATCAAACACGTATCTGCCCACATGAGCTCTGTGAGAGAAGTTCTTCCCGGCAGAACATACTTTATTCCCGCAACGCAGGAAAAGAAAAATCCCTTTGAACTTACAGAATCCACCCTCTGTCAGGAGATTCTTACCCGACCGCTTCCCACTGCCAAAGCGATCTACACAAGCATTACCGGAATCAGTCCCCTGATGGCGGAGGAAATCTGCCATCGGGCAAATATTGACGGGGGCATTCCCACTGACGGATTGTCTGATCTGGAAAAACTGCATCTGGCTCACACCTTTCTGTCTCTGATAGAAGATATAAAAAATGAGACTTTCACTCCTAATATTGTATATAAGGGGCGAGAGCCTGTAGAATTTGCTCCTTTTACCCTAACCCAGTTTGCCGATCTGGAAAGCGTTTCCTATCCTACGATCTCACAGGTGCTGGAAACCTACTACGCTGAAAAAAATATCGTTACCAAAATGCGGCAAAAATCCGTAGACCTGAGAAAAATCGTACAAACTGCGCTGGAACGAAATGTAAAAAAATATCAACTGCAGCAAAAGCAGCTGAAGGATACTGAAAAGAAAGAAAAATACAGAATCTGGGGAGAATTAATCAATACATACGGTTATGGTCTGGAGCCGGGAAGCAAAAACCTTGAAGCGCTGAACTATTATACCAATGAAATGATTACGATTCCTCTGGATCCCACCCTGACCCCTCAGGAAAATGCAAAAAAATATTTTGACAAATACAGCAAACTGAAAAGAACAGCGGAGGCGCTGGAACATCTGCTTCAGGAAACGCACAGCGAAATTGAACATCTGGAATCCATTGCCGCCTCTTTAGATATTGCTCTTTCTGAAGATGATCTTGCTCAGATCAAGGAGGAAATGACAGAATATGGCTATATCCGCCGCAAATACACCGGAGGCAAAAAGGTACGGATCACTTCCAAGCCTTTTCACTATATTTCCAGCGATGGCTACCATATCTATGTGGGAAAAAACAATTTTCAAAATGAAGAACTGTCCTTCAAATTTGCCTCAGGAAATGACTGGTGGTTCCACGCCAAAGGTCAGCCCGGCTCCCATGTAATTGTAAAAACCAACGGCGATGAGCTTCCCGACCGTACTTTTGAAGAGGCCGGCAAACTGGCAGCCTATTATTCTCGCGGGCGGCAGGCTCCTAAAGTGGAAATCGACTACACACAAAAGAAAAATCTGCGAAAACCAAATGGAGCAAAGCCCGGATTTGTAGTATACTACACGAATTATTCCCTTTTAATCGAACCGGATATTTCGGGACTTACCCAGGTACTCTAAGGAGGCGCCTATGAAAACAAAAGCAAAAAAAACAGATCCTGTCCGCCAGCCCATCGAGCGGATTAACTCTCTTCCCTCCCAGGGACTTACCCAGGCTCAGGCTGCAAAAAGAATGGAAAGCGGGTGGAATAATGCTCCCGTAGATCCACCGTCCAAAAGCGTTCAGGAGATCATTACATCTAACCTTTTTACTTACTTTAACCTGATTTTTGGAATCATCGCCGCCCTTTTAATTTTTGTAGGGGCTTACCGGGATCTTACCTTTCTCCCGGTAATTATCGGAAATACTCTGGTAGGTATTATCCAGGAAATTCGTTCCAAAAAAGTTCTGGATAATCTAAATGTTTTAAATGCTCCAAAAGCTGCCGTGATCCGCGATGGAAAAAAACAGATTCTCCCCGCAGATCAAGTCGTATTGGATGATGTGGCAGTCTTCTCCGCTGGCAATCAGATCTGTGCCGATGCTATCGTGTTGGACGGTGAAGTTCAGGTAAATGAATCCCTGCTCACCGGAGAATCGGACGAGATCACAAAAAAGCCGGGAGACTCTCTGATGTCCGGCAGTTTTATCGTCTCCGGCTCCTGTCACGCCCGCCTGGACAAAGTGGGAGCAGATTCTTATATTTCCAAGCTGACACTGGAAGCAAAAGCTACCAGAACCGGAGAACAGTCTGAAATGATCCGCTCTCTGAACCGTCTGGTGCAAATCGTGGGTTTTCTGATCATTCCGATTGGTATCGTGCTTTTTGGACAACAATACCTTCTGGGTGACAGTTCCATAAAAGAAAGCGTGCAAAGTATGGTTGCCGCAGTGATCGGTATGATTCCCGAAGGACTTTATCTTCTTGCCAGCGCCGCTCTCGTGGTAAGCGTCATGCGGCTGGCGGGCAAAAAAGTTCTGGTGCATGATATGAAATGTATCGAAACTCTCGCTCGGGTTAACGTTCTCTGTGTAGACAAAACCGGCACGATCACTGAAAACACCATGAAAGTAAGCCATGTGATCCCTCTGGAACCTTATGATGAAGAAACCATGGAACCACTTCCCACTCTGTTAGGTGATTTTGCCCATGCCATGTCCAAGGATAATATCACCATGGAAGCCATGCAGGAATATTTCACGGAAACCACTGGCAAGCTTGCCTCTTCCGTAACCTCATTTTCTTCCGCTTATAAGTACAGCAGCGCCACCTTTGCATCTGTTTCCTATGTTCTTGGCGCACCGGAATTTGTCCTCCGGGAAGATTATGAGATATATCAGGAAACCATTGAATCCTATGGCAGCGAAGGCTACCGCGTACTGGTTTTCGGAGTTTATGACGGAACCACAGACGGCAAAGCGCTCACTCAAAAAGTAACGCCTTATGGTCTTGTTCTTCTGGCAAATCCCATCCGAAAAGAGGCCTGGGAAACCTTTCAGTATTTCGCTGATCAAGGCGTGGATATCAAGGTTATTTCAGGAGATAATCCGATTACTGTTTCAAAAGTTGCCTCTCAGGCTGGTATTTCCCATGCGGAAAGCTATATTGATGCCACCGAGCTGAAAACAGAAAAAGACATCGAACAGGCTGTTCTGGAATACACCGTATTCGGCAGAGTCACACCCAATCAGAAACGACAGTTCGTCCGGGCATTAAAAAAAGCCGGAAAAACAGTTGCCATGACAGGAGACGGTGTCAACGATGTCCTGGCTCTGAAAGATGCAGACTGCAGCGTTGCCATGGCGTCGGGAAGTGACGCAGCTTCACAGGCCTCCCAGATCGTCCTTTTGGAATCTGATTTTTCCTGCATGCCTTCTGTTGTTCTGGAAGGCCGCCGGGTGGTTAATAATATAGAACGTTCTGCCAGCCTGTTTCTGGTAAAAAATATTTTCAGCTTTTTACTGGCGATTTTCTCCATGGCGTTTATGCTCAATTATCCGCTGGAACCTTCGCAGATTTCTCTGATCGGAATGTTCACTATCGGTATCCCGGCATTTTTACTGGCTATGGAGCCCAACAAAAAGATGATACAGGGACACTTTCTCACCAATGTATTTTTGAAAGCGCTCCCTGCCGGTTTGACCGATGTTCTCTTAGTTGGCTTTCTAACTGTTTTCGGTCGCGTCTTCGGATTGAGCAATGAAGAAATTTCCACTGCCTCCACGCTCCTGCTGGCGATTGTAGGCTTGATGATTCTCTTCAATATCAGTAAACCGATGAACAAATTCCGCTGGGTAATCTGGATCGGCATGGTAGCCGGACTGCTATTTTGCAGTATCTTCCTCAAAGACCTTTTCGCCATCGGCAAAATCACCACAAAATGTGGTATGGTCCTTATCATCTTTGCTATCGCTACGGAACCCTTGCTTAGATATATCTCTATTTTGGTACGGGATATCAGAGACTGGAAAAAACGAAGAAATGAAAAACGAACAGATAAAAAGAAAAAGAAAGCAAAAAAACATATGATTCCTTTATAAAAAACGATATCCAGAAATATTTATACATTTTATTGATGTTTCATCTGCCCCCACTTTGAGCCTGCCGACTCAAAATGGTGCTCGACAAATTCGCTAAAAATGTATAAATATTCTGGATATACCTTTCATAGGACAAATCTCTCTTTGCTTATCTCCATCAAAAATTCATCTTCCGTCTCATCATATTTCCTAAATCCGCATTTTTCATACACATGCATCGCTCTTGCATTCTCTTTGTAAACCCGGAGAATGATCCGTTTCAGCCCCAAATCTGAGCATCCATACTGCAGCATTCTATGGATAGCCTCGGTGCCATAATGCTTGCCCTGTTTTTCAAAAGTAAGGGCAATTCCCAGCACGCCGCACCCGTCCTCGATATCCATAAACTCTATATTTCCTATAAACTCTTCGGTCTCTCGCTCCAGCATAGAATAAATCGGTCCCTGTTCTCTTATCTTATTCCTCACAAAATCCAATTCTTCTTCCAGAGAATACGGTGTGTTTCGCTTTCCTATAAAACGAGCAACATGATCTATATCATTAACCATAGTCAGATAATCTTCTATCAAACTTTCACTTATCTTCACATAGATAATATTTTCCGATTCAAATACAACTTCTTTCATATATTCCTCCTCCATTTTTCTCTCATCCCAGATTTGCCGCCATAAGATATTCTTCCTTTTTCTCCGCACAGACAGTAAATCCCGCTTTCTCATACATTTTTACCGCATAGTTATCCTTCTGCACCGATAAGGAGACTTTTTCATAGCCCGCTGCTTTTAAATCCATCATAAGGTTTTTTAACAATGCGGTTCCAATTCCCATTCCTCTGTATTCTTTGTACAAAGATATGGCAAGCGAAGGAGTTTGATCGTCCATATGCCCATAATCCTTCATAATGCGAGCCCACGCCGCTCCCACAATCTTCCCTTCTGCCTCTGCAACAAATGCTCTGTCATGTGGGGAACTGCCAAAATCATCCGTATAAACCTGTAACTCTGGCAGTTGAAGAATTGATTTTTCCGGCGGCTTGGCGCCATCTGGGACAAAAATCGCCTCGTATAAGAAATCATTTAACAAATCATATTCTTCCGCTTTCATTTTACGTATCTTATACTTCATATGACCACCTTCCATTAAAAATCGTCTTCATAGTTGCATCAAAGCACTTTATTTTCCAAATAACATTCCAACAGATAGGACGGATTCTCATAGTACATACTACTGTTATAATCATCAATTTTATTACTAATAAATGAATTATAGACTTTTAACAACGCATCTATAACTTCTATTTTTTCGTACTCTGCCACTGCCTTTATCAATCGTTTATATACTTTGCCGATATTCCAATGGGATGGAATGGCATATGTGCATGTTCCCACATTATCAAAATTTCCTGTTTTAATTTTTGTTTCTCTGATAAAATCATCACTGACACGCTCTACGCTCTATATTGTCACTATGATAAATATCTGCTAAATCATAAATTTTCTCAAGATTCTTTTTTCCTAATGCATTGACAATATCTGCTCTAGTATTTTTCGTATTTCTTGCAATATAATCGATCAAACTACATGTAAAAAACAAATCGTTCTCTTTTGCTGGTTCTCGCTCCACATTTTTCATTACAAAACCTCCTCGAAACCTCTGTACTCAAGACATTTTAATGCCTCTTTTGTACAGAAATTTATCTGATGCGTTGGATATTTGAATTTTGCTAATACCCAAAACTGTTCTCTCGTGATACTTCCATCCATGTAAAAGGAGCAACAGTATTAACGTGAATGAACTTATAAATTTCTTTATTTTTCATAATATCACATTTTATAGTTATTTACACCCCTATCTCCTAATCTCACTTATGATATTCTCTTTTATCATCTTCCATGCCGGGAACATTACTGCCATCACCGCAATCCCTACATTTAATATCATAATTCCAATCAAAACCAGATTTGGAACATTGGTTGTCAGATGTAAAAACTGTAACACATGAGCCATATAGTAATCCATCACTCTTCTGAGAACCAGATTATAAAGCAGGAAAATAAATACATCTGCCAACACTCCATACAAAATACCTGTCTGCAAAATCATCTTATAAAACCCGCTGTCTGTAATTCCCATTGCACGGATGATACCGTATTCTCTTCTTCTGGCAAGAATGGTATGGTTCATACTGTTTGCGATATGGAACAGGCTAATAATCAGCAGAATCACCGCAATACTGGAGAAAAATATTTGCTGTTGCTTAAGATAATCTTTCTGCGTTTCGATTGCAGAAGTATAATCCTGCAATACTGCCTTGGGAACATCTCGGATTACCTGCAATAACTGATTGCTCACGATCTCTGCATCTGCGCCATCAGCCGGTGATGCATTGATAAAACTGTAATCCGTAATTCCAAAGTTTTCTTCCATCTGTTCGCCAGTCATAATCACACTCTGCGCATTTTTCCAGACTTCCGTATTCAGAAAATTTTTCTCCTGTGCCAATGGTCTGCTTACAATTGCCGCAATCTCAAACTCTTTCTCGATATAGTTTTCTTCACCGCTCTGGAATTTTAACAGTTCATCCGTATAGTTTTCTGTCTTTGGTACACGAAGTGTAATCTTATCTCCCGGTTTCTTTCCATAAAAATAATAATTTCCCTGACCGTCCATATTCGCTGTCACGATTACTTGATTCTTGTTTTTGATTGTTTCTGGCTGAATCTCTCCCTCCAGAATAAAATCCTGAAGCTGTTCTATCATCGCTTCATCATAACCGTATACATTATATTTAATACGGTAATTGCCATCTTCCTGTTGCTTACAGATTCCATCATATCTTTGGATAAAATATGGTTCCTGATTTTGATATTTGAAATAGTCACTCCATTCTTCTTCTGACAAAAACTCCTTTCTGGAAAGCTGCAATTCTCCCATCGTATACTTTGTCGCATATACATGCTCTGTTTCCGGCATGTTTTTGATCTTATCTGCTACCGCCTTTGGAATCGTGTCTTTCAGCGAATCGGACTTTAAAGAAATGCGGTACTCTGAACCAAGTCCATCATCCGACACCAGTGAAAGTTCTGCGTGAACTTTCAAATTTTCTACCATATAAGTAGTACACAAGAAAATACATCCACCAATAGACAGAGATACTATAATTCCAATTACTTTCCGTTTATTGACAAACATGAATTTCCGTACAACTACATTTGCCATATTTATATTTCGCAGAGCATATATTTTCCTTCTTTTTGTAAAAGAAGGATCTCCACTCATTACTGCTTTTAGTGAATGCTTCCGAAGTGAACGAACCACGATAAAAGCAACTAGCGCCAATGAAATCAGCAGAAATAGAAATCCAAATACCATTGCATCCACGGAAACAAAAAACTTCGCTGCATTTGCTCCTTCTGCCAACGTATGGTCAGCGATGAATAGACCAGTCTCTGCGCCGCCAATTCCTTTTCCACCGAATACACCACTAAGCTTTTGATACATAAGGCTTAATATACCATTTCCTAAGA
>HF995404.1:35441-42714 GCA_000432335.1 Firmicutes bacterium CAG:646 | reverse complement strand
AGGACCAGTCTTTCTTGATTTGGTTAATAATATTTAATGATTCTACAAAATTTGAATATAGAATTGAAAAGCCGATTATATCAAATTTTTCATTTTTTATTGTGTCAATCATTTCATCTGAATTTAAATCAAAAAAATGTCCATCAATAATTTTATACTGATATCCTTTTTTTTCTAAAGAATTAGCGATATATCCTAAGCCTATATGTTCATTACTGATATTTTCCATTTTTCTTAAAAAATCTATTCTTGCAAATATTAAACCTACTTTCATTTTTATATCCATTCCTTTCGCTTCGCTCAGGCACAAAACGTTATGAAAATGTTTCCCTGAGCTTATTTTTTCTTTATAATTCTTCTTATAGGGAATTCTGTATACTACAAATCACGGGGAGGTGAGTGGGCTGTCCGGCTTGCCGGATGACCGTATTTTTATATGTGTAGCACGCCTTTTCAAGCACAAATAAGTGTGTCTTTGAACACGTAATCTTATCTTTGTATAAACATTCTCGTTTATGGCTTAGGCGTTCAGTCAATGCCGTCTCTCCCTATAATCTTTAGCGAATCTATTGGTTCTGAAAGGAGTCCCTATGGCTTTAAAAATCGTGTACAAAATCTGCTGTGGCATTGATATCCACAAGACTTTTGTAGTCGCCTGCATTGCTTCTACTGACAACAAGGGCGTCACCACCTATGAAAGCCACCGTTTTTCAACCTACACGAAAGGTCTGAAAGATTTGTTACAATGGCTTCTCGAACGGAATTGCAAGGATGTTTGTATGGAATCCACCGGTAAATACTGGATCCCTGTTTACAACATTTTAGAGAATGATTGTTCGATCGTCCTTGCTCCTCCCAAATATGTTAAGGCTATTCGTGGAAAGAAAACTGACAAGAAAGATACCAAATGGATTGCTGACCTGTTTAAGCATGACCTTGCTGCCGGTAGATTTATGCCACCTGCTGACATACGCCAGCTCCGTGACCTTATGCGCTACCGTTTCAAACTGACCTGCTTCAAATCAAGCGAAAAGAATCGTTTGCAGAACTGTCTCACGGTTTCCAATATCCAGTTGGGAAACGTTGTTTCGGACACTTTCGGCAAATCTGTTCAGGCGATACTGGATAAGATTTTGGACAATCCCGCAGATACTTCCTTTGACCTTGAACCTCTTGTTTTCAAAAGTTTGAAAAAGAAGCTTTCTGAACTCCGTGATGCCATTGACGGATATATCACTCCCGAACAGGCTGGTAAGCTCAAAGTAATCAAAGCTCATTATGAAAACCTCGAATCCCGGAAGGCAGAGCTTGATGAACTCATTCTTGCGCTTGCCGCTCCCTATCAGCAGGAACTTGCCATTCTTCAAACCGCTCCTGGTATCAGCAGTATTTTTACTGCCATCGGAATCATTTCCGAAATCGGTACCAACATGGGGGCTTTTCCTTCGGTGAAACACTTATGCTCATGGACGGGGCTTACACCAACCAATAATGAAAGCGCAGGGAAGAAAAAATCTGTCCGGGTCTCCAAAGCCGGATGTTATATCAAGCCGCTTTTAGTATAGGGCGCAAACGCTGGTGTTAAAAACTCAAAGCATCCTGAAATACGTAACCGTTATTTCCGTCTCAAAAAGCGTTACGGTCACAAGAAAGCAATCATTGCGATAGCAAGAATGCTTCTGACTGCATTATACCACATGCTTAAGAACGGTGAAAACTATAATGCGGAACTTTACCAAAAATCAGATTTACCACCTGTTGACCGTGAAATCACGATAGAGCAGGCTCTTATCATAGCAAGAAATCAAGGTTATAAGATCAAGTCAGCAACTACTTAACCTTAACATACACAATATTCAATTTTTAAAGCAGCCATCGTAAGATGGCTTGTTTGTGATGCGATTAAGGGAATGGATACCCTCTACTTTTCATTTTCAATTTTTTACTCCTTATTTAATGTTTCATAATATGACCAAACTAATTGTCCACATCCAGCATTAAATTCAATACCTACATTTTCTTCTATTGATGCCGTAATTCCATGCTTTTTTAGATTTTTATAAAAAAATGAAAAAACTTCTTCTGTCGAAGCTTTTAAGGTATCATTTTCGTTAAGCCTATTATATCTTTTTAGTTCTATGTGTATATTTGTTTTTTTAAAAGATGAAATTAGCAAGAGTAAGTCTTCGAGAGAATCATTAATCCCTTGTAATAATAAATAATCAAAACTTATCTTTTGGAATCTGTTAATATTTTTTAGCATATATTGTATTGTGGATTCTATTGGATACTTCGTTTCGGTGGGAATAAGTAATTTTCTCTTATTGGGATCTAAAGAATGCATTGATATATCAATTGCTATTTTTTTCTTGGTAAAAAACAACTTTTGAATATTATTTAATATTCCAGTAGTAGTCAAAGATATTTCTACATTTGTTTTGGCTTGTAATTCTCGTATTACTTCAACTACAGAAGTTACATTTAACAAGGGTTCTCCCATTCCAGTAAAAGAAATTGTTGAGAACATATAGTCATATGTAAAATTTCCAATCGAATATTCAATTGCAATTATAATTTGATCCATCATTTCTTTTGTGGTTAAGTCTCTTTTAAAGCCATTTTTGCCACTATGACAAAAATGACATCCAATAGGACAACCAACTTGTGATGTAATACACATCCAAAATGGATATTTAAAACAATTTTCTATAACATAACCATCATCTAATTTTAATAGCATTTTGGTACAATCCAAATTTTTAAAAACTTTAATTATCTTCATTTTCTCCTCGAAATACATGCTACAATAAAATTGCAGCATGTATTGTTTTACTTTGCCTTTGAACTAAGCTACATTGTTTTGAGTCTTTTTTAAAGTAGTTTTTTTGAAATTTAATGTTGAATTAATTTTCTTTGTAATAGACTTAATTTGAGCATCTTTAGACAAGGACATAACACTTTTTGCAGATAATTTAATCATTTTTTCACCTCCTTCCTATAATGTCAAGACTTAAATCATTGATTTTATGGGCTTTAAAAAAATAATTACCTCTTAAAACAGATTCTTTTGCTTCATTAAGGTTATAATTATTCTGTTCAACTACGATGGTGAATCTTCAGTGTCTAATGCTATCTTGCAGTAACTTGTTGGGTAGAAACGCCCATTACTAGAATAACGAAAACTAGTTTTTGCTATATTGAAGCAGAATAATTGTTTTATATGCAAAGTGGAGAAATGAGGCGTAGCAGTGGCTACGGCAATTGACGCTAATGATGCAGATGAACAATTAAATAAGTCAATATGGCGGTTACTTAGTATTCGTTATACTATCATAAGAAGTGTTTACGAAAAACCAGTTATAATGCAGATTTTATGAACTATAGCAGTTTGATATTTAATAGTGTTTAGAAATTAAATAAAAACTCGTATATTACCCATGAATAGGCGATATGAAAAACTCTACAATATATAGCAAAAGTATATTGGAGAGTATTATGGAAAATCAATACCAGAGGATTCCCCGCCATTTATATGAATATCGGAAGCGTTTGAATTTTACACAGGATCAGTTTTCGAGGATGTGGAATCTTTCGCAAAATTATTACACGGAGTTAGAGTCTGGGCATTATAGGCTTACCTATGAGAATCTGATTCAGTTTTCGGAAAATGGAGGTGATGTGGCTTACATTATTACCGGGGAAGAAACGGTTTCAGGGATTGTGCAGAAATATATGCGAAGTATTCAAACGGAAAAGATGAAATTGAGATTTTTAGAGTGTGTACAGGTACTGGTGAAATTAGGCTGTGATTTTATTTCTAAAGATAAAACAAAGCACTTGGACATTCCGGAAGCATATATCAGATTTGCAGCAGTTGAGAGAGAAAAGTATACTATTTGGGAGAATATTCGTCGGGTAGAAGGATTATCACAAGTACAGATGGCAGAAATTTTAGATGTTCAGGTAAAGACATATCGCAAAATCGAGAAGATGCAGAAAGGACCAGGAGCGGAGATTTTGCAGATTATGTATCAAAGATTGGGATATTCTCCGTGGATTTTTATTGATCGCAGGAAATATCAGATATCAGAACTCAATAGGATATGGGATATTTTTCCACCACATATCCAACAAGATTTAGAAAAAGATTTGCAGGGTATAGCAAATAGCATAGAAAAATACGAGATATCAAATGATGATAAAGAATGTATTGATTTTAGAGGATAATATCAAAACGTTACAGGCATTGCAAAAAGCAATCGAAGAGCAATATGGAAGTTTGGTAAAGGTTTATGCTGTATCTACATACAGGGAAGCCTGTTTGCAGGCTATTCAGAGTTCCATAGATGTGTTTGTTTTGGATATTATTTTGAAGCCCAAGGAGAATGGTGATACATCGGGATTGCGTTTTGCACAGGAGTTGAGGAATAATATGGGATACGTATTAACGCCTATTATTTTTCTTACAACGTTATCTGATCCGGTAACCAGGCTTTGCATACAGTGCATTGCTTTGATTATTTGGAAAAACCATTTCCACCTCAAAAGGCAGCCGAGCTTGTGGGGAAAGCGCTGGGGTTTTTTCAGATAAATTGTCAGTCCACGCAGATCACTTTGAGGAGGGATGGGATTTTATACGTTTTAGATATCAGTGATATTTTATATGTGCGGATTAATCATCATGTTCTTAATATTCAGTTAAAAAATGATTTGTTGTCAATACCAAACAGAACTTTAAAACAGTTTTTAAAAGCAGTTCATCGAGATACTTTTCTCCAGTGTGACAGGAGTACTGCTGTAAATTATCAGTATGTTCAACAAATTGATCCGGTGAATCGCTATATTTCATTAAAAGGAACAGATATGGTCATAGATATCAGTATGTATTATATGAAAAAGGTGTTAAAGGGCTTTCGGGGTGTTTAGAATTTATATTATTATAGAGATTGTTTGTATTATCTGCTGTCTGCATTTTTTATATATGTACGAGATGGGAGGAATTCATTTTAAATGTATCCCAAATCTGGCGTTGATACTGTGTCAGGTTTTTCTATTTGAATGTATTCATCTTTATGGTTCCAGTGCTGCTTTATCTTGGCTTATGATTCCTGTGATAGCTGCCTATACGATTCTTGAGTTTGGATTTGAAGTAAAGAAAGTTGTCATAAGTAATATTTTATGGATTGTGGTGTTGAGTCTATTGCAGCTAATGATGAGAGTAATTTTTGATATTCTGAAAATTAGTTCGCTGTCAGAGTCGCAAATGGCGATTATAGTATATCTGGGAACTTTAGTTTTTGTGTTCTTGCTGAAGAATCAGTTGGCGCATTTTTTTTCTATGATTTTACGAAGAAGTAAAGTGATTGCTGTTTTGGGAATTTTATATGCAGTGTATTTGCTTCTTTCTATTATCCAGTTTAGAAAGAATGGGGGAATCTCGGTAGTAGATTTTTTAATTGTATTCATTTTTGGGTGGGGTATCTGTATTTTGGCTTATAAGTTGCAAAGCGAGCGGGTTAAGCTGGATGCAATAGAACGAAATTGGAACACCTATCAGAATCATGAGAAAAATTATGAAGAACTATTGGGGGCAGTTAGAAAGAAACAGCATGATTTTCATAACCATATTCAGGCAATTCTCAGTATGTGTTACACTACCAATACATATGAGAAGTTGGTAGAACAGCAGGTGAAGTATATGAATATGGTTATGCAGGAAAATGTGGATTATAAGCTGTTGAATAGTCAGTGGCCACTACTTGCGGGATTTTTATATAGTAAGATACAGGAGGCTATGCAGCAAAATATTGTGGTTCGTTATCAGGTACAATCAATAAGGAAAATAAATCGGATACCGGAGCCTGTTGTGATTGAAATGACAGGGATTATTTGGGATAATGCAATGGAGGCTGTTTTGGAAATGGAAAATCCGGTTTTGTATCTGGATGTGGATGTTTCTGAAAAGGATAAAGTGCAGATTATTGTGATAAACCCTATACCGGAGGTGAATATAAATGATTTTGCGGATTTTTTTCAGGCAGGGTATACTACCAAGGAAGGACATGGAGGATATGGTCTGACGAAAATCAAAGAATACAGCGTTCGGTATCAGTTTGAGTATATTGTCAGGAAAAAAAGAATAGAAGATAGAGATTACTTTTTTATGGGATTGATTCTTTAAAGGGATTATCGGCGGCAAAAATTTGACCGTCGATTTTTAAAATGCAAATTTATACATTGGATTTATTTGTTATGATTTTATATTTATTATGAAATTTTATGTAGCGTTTCCATTGGTGGTATGATATGATCAATCTTAATGATCGGGAAGATCACCGATTCATCAAAACTGATGGAGCAGAAAACAGAAGGGGAGGCAGGGAATATGTGTACAGCGTTAAGAAAATTGGAAGAAGAATGTGAAGAAAAAGGACGCAAAGAAGGAATAAAAGAGGGAATAAAAGAAGGACATGAAAAAGGGCTGGAAACGGGAATAAGCAGCATGGTTTCTGCAATGTTGGAGTTACAGATTGAGCCGGAGGTTATTCTTCAGAAATTACAGGAGAAGTTTCAGTTGAAAAGGAACGAGGCGGAGAGGTTTTTGAAATAAAGTTGGGACTAATAAAGAAGGAAAAGCCATCGCCAGGAACCTTCTATATCTTTTAGTATATTTAAAGCCATTATCGGAAATTTGCATAGCTTTCTGATAATGGCTTTGTTTTTACCTTGAAAATATTACACCAGATGTTCGTTCTTTTTCAAAGTTTCCAGGATAATATTTCGGGTGTGTTTTCCAATAAATTTTTTATCTTCCCCGGATAATTCGGATGGAAGAATCGGTTTGCAGTATTCGATGACTACATGGGTCTTTTTGATTTTTGGAAATTGTTTTTCAAAGATGGATACTGTGTTGTTCAGAGCAATGGGAACGATGGGGCAGTTGGTTTTGGTGGCAAGTTTGAAGCTGCCCTCATGAAATTCCAGCAGATCCAGATCGCTTTCGTTTCTGTTTCTTGTTCCTTCTGGGAAGATGCAGATGGAAATTCCCGCTTTGATCTTCTCAATACCAGTTAAAATAGTTTTTAACCCCTTTTTGATATCTTTTCTGTCAAGAAACAGGCAGTGCAGATAACGCATCCAGTTGGACAGCAGAGGGATTTTTTCCATTTCAGCCTTTGCCACATAGCCGGTAAGTCCCCGACAGCGGGTGTAGGTTAAAAGAATATCGAAAAAACTCCGATGATTTCCAATGAAAAGAACTGCCTGATCTTTT
>HF995404.1:14976-35391 GCA_000432335.1 Firmicutes bacterium CAG:646 | reverse complement strand
CTTCCACGCCAGTCAGCCGAAGGATAAAGCGGAAAACTGCCTGAATGATCCGAAGAGAACTGATATCCTTGGCATGAGGATTCCATTTGCCGATGACCCACTCGATGATCAGAAGAGGGATGGATAAGATCAGATATCCGATGACACAAATACATACTAAAATAAAACGTACCATAAGAACCTCCCAAAAAATTCTTGTATAAATTCTTTTATAACAAAAAGATACCGGACGAATTGTTTCGTGCTGCGCACTTGCACAATTCTGCCCCAATTCGAATATCGCAGGGCTTTGCCCTGCTTCCATTCTCATATTGGGGCGGGTCATGAAAGCATAAAACCACTTATGTGCAAGCACAACGTGGTTTATGTCTTTATGACCCTGGTATCTTTTACATTATACAGGAATGTTTGAAGAAAATCCACATAAAATAGAAGCAATGAATGGTAAATGGCAGAATACGCATGGGAAAGAAAGTTTCATTTTTTTGTTTGTTGGTCTGGTTGGCAGCAGGAATAGTTGGCTGTAGTGTGGCGCAGGGGAAAACAGGTGATAATAGAAAAGTAGATTACACAGTGGTAAAGAAGGAAGATCTTCCTGCGGAAGTGAAAAAGGTAATTGACAGTAAAAAGCAGGAGGGGTTTCAGATGACGTACCAGGGAGAAGGAGAGCTTTATATTATGAAAGGATACGGAATCCAGAGTTCTGGGGGATATAGTATTCAGGTGGAATATGTGACGGAAAATGAGGAAGAAGTGCACGTGAAAACAAAATTAGTCGGACCTGCTTCCAGAGAGGAACAGAAAGATACAATTTCCAGTCCGTATCTGGTGGTGAAAATGGAAGACAGGGACAAAAAAGTGATTTTTGATTAGGAGGACAGAATATTGGAATTGATGAAAAAGAATCTTCTTATGCTGCAGAAAAAGAGTGAGGCGGTAAATCAACTGACCTTTGACGAGGATTTTAATGTGCCGGACACCAGACCGGATATCAGCAGTATGATCCAAAAAAAAGGTGAGATTCAGATTGATGAGGTTCAGGTAAATGAAGGGAAGGCAGTGATCAACGGTTCTCTTTATTTTCGGTTGCTGTATGTGGCAGATACTCCGGGGAGACAGATCTGCAGTTTGGATGGAAGGCTTCCTGTTTCGGAAACGCTGCATTTAAATGGAGTGAAAAGTGGGGATAAGGTTTGTTTGAAATGGGAAATGGAAGATCTAACCCTTCATGTGATCAATTCCAGAAAACTGAATATTAAGGCGATTGCAGGATTTCAGGCGTCCGTGGATGAGCTGGCAGACGTAAAACTTCCCACGGATGTGCGGGAGCAGCCGGATCTGTCCACGAAAAAACGAAATGTAAGGGTGCTGACGCTGGGTGTACATAAAAAAGATACCATGCGAAAGAAAGAAGAGATTACTCTTCCTTCCAATAAGCCCAATATCCATGAAGTGCTTTGGAGTGATATGGAGATTCGCGGTCTGGATCTTCGGGCGGAAGAGGGAAAAGTGGTGGCAAAGGGGGAACTCTTTGTTTTCGTTCTTTACAGTGGAGATGATGAGGCAAATCCTCTGCAATGGCTGGAGCAGGCACTACCATTTTCCGGCGAGGTTGGGTGCAGCGGATGTACCATGGATATGATTCCCTATATTGAAACTACCATGCTTCAGAAAAATTTGGAGATCAAACCGGATGCGGATGGAGAAGAGCGGGTACTTCAGGTGGATATGGTACTGGAGCTGGATATGAAGATTTATCAGGAGGAGACGCATACGATCTTGATGGACGTCTATACTCCCAAGAAGGAATGTGTTTTAGAGAAAAAGAAAGAGGTATTGGAGCAGCTTCTGGTAAAAAATTATTCCAAATGTCGGGTGAATGATCGGATTTCTGTTCAGGAAGCGCAGGGGCGGATTTTACAGATCTGCCACAGTGAGGGACAGATCAAAACGGATCAGGTACGGGTTGTGGAAAATGGTATTTTGGTGGAGGGAATCATTCAGATTCGGATTCTTTACAGTATCAGCGATGATGAGATGCCATTTTATTCCATGGAGACGGCAGTGCCATTTTCTCATGTGATCGAGGCGGAAGGAATGGATGAGACCTGTGTGTATCATTTGCAGACAGATCTGGAACAGTTGTCTACGATGATGCTGGACAGCAGTGAAATAGAAGTGAAAGCGGTGATGAATCTGAATGCGCTGGTGTTGAAACAGTGGGAAGAGGATGTGATCACGGAGATTCAGGAAAAAGAACTGGATATGGAAAAATTAGAGCAGATGCCGGGAATCGTGTGCTATATGGTGCAGCCCCAGGATACTCTCTGGGATATCGCCAAACGTTTTTATACCACGGTGGAATCTATTCGGAAAATGAATGATCTGGGGGAAGAAGAGGTGCAGCCGCAGCAATCGCTTTTGATCGTGAAAAAAGCGGAGGGATGAGAAAACCGGAGATTGACTTTCCCGGGGAATGATAGTAAGATAAGGATACAAATTTTGTATACAAAGTACACGGAGGAAAATATATGAAATTACGGGCTTTTGCCAAGATCAATCTGGGCTTAGATGTTATTCGGCGAAGAGAAGACGGTTATCACGATGTGCGGATGATTATGCAGACGATTCAGATGTATGATCAGTTGGAAATGGAGAAGAAAAGTTCAAAGGGGATTGCTCTGATGACCAATCTCAGTTATATTCCTGTAAACGAAAATAATCTGGTGTACAAAGCGGCAAAGTTATTGATGGAGCAGTATCAGATCCAGGAAGGAGTATCCATTCACCTGAATAAATTTATTCCGGTAGCGGCAGGTATGGCGGGAGGAAGCTCTGATGCTGCTGCTGCCCTCGTGGGGATGAATAAGCTGTTTCGTCTGGGAATGTCCAAAGAGGAATTGATGAAGGTGGGTGTAAAGATCGGTGCGGATGTGCCGTACTGTATTATGCGGGGAACGGCGCTTTCCGAAGGAATTGGAGAGAAACTTACTGCCCTTCCTTCCCTGCCGGCATGTTATATTTTGATCGGAAAGCCGGGAGTGAGCGTATCCACAAAATTTGTCTATACGAATCTGAAACTGGATGAGAAAACAAAACACCCGGATATTGACGGAATGCTGGATGCTTTACAGAGACAGGATTTGTACGGGATTACAGACCGGATGGAAAATGTGCTGGAAAGTGTGACGGTTCCCGCCTATCCGGTAATTCAGGAAATTAAGGATCGTATGAAGGCACATGGGGCGCTGAATGCCCTAATGAGCGGCAGCGGTCCGACAGTATTTGGAATTTTTGACGATAAGAAGAAAGCGGAGTTTGCCTGTGAAAAATTAAAAGAGAGCGGTCTTACTCGTCAGACATTTCTCACGACTGCTTTTAATCATGGAGGAACACCCGATGACAAGTGATTTTCATGTGAATATGAATGAATATCTGCCGCTGCGGGACGTGGTATTTAATACTCTGCGTCAGGCGATTCTCAGGGGGGAGCTGAAACCGGGAGAAAGGCTGATGGAAATTGCTCTTTCGAACCGTCTGGGGGTGAGCAGAACTCCGATTCGTGAGGCAATCCGCATGTTGGAGTTGGAAGGGTTGGTGATCATGATCCCACGGAAGGGAGCGCAGGTGGCGCAGATCACAGAACAGGATATGAATGACGTTCTGGAAGTGCGGCTGGGATTGGAAGAACTGGCGGTACGTTTTGCCTGCGAGCGGATCACCGATGAGGAGATAGAGAAGCTTGGCGAGGCGGTACAGGAATTTCAGGATTCTCTGACCAATGGAGATCTGTCGGCTCTGGCGGAGGCAGATGTGAAGTTTCATGAGATTATTTATCAGGCGACGCACAATCAAAGATTGGTACAGATCATCAATAATATTCGGGAACAGATGTATCGGTATCGGATTGAGTATCTGAAGGATGTGGAAAGCCGGAAAGGGCTTTTGAAAGAGCATTATGCCATTTGGGCGGCATTGAAGAACAGAGATAAGGATCATGCGGTGAAATATATTTGTACCCATATTGTGAATCAGCAGGAAGCGATACGCAGAAGTCTGGATGGGGGAGAATAAAAGGAAGCGGACAATTCATTCAATTGAATGAATTGTCCGTTTCCTTTTTGAATAGAAGATACGGTAAAGCTCACCTTATCTGAGAATTTTCAGATTGTATTCTGTTTTTCTCGTATAAGAAGGATGGTTTCCATCCATCTGTGCTTTCATGTGATACAGCTGTTGTTCTTTCTGGTGTAATTCCTTTGCCCGTGGGTTGTCAGAAGGGCAGTGACAGAAGATATTGTCCAGTTTCAGGTGGACATATTCTTTTGCGTGTCCGATGGAGATACAGATCTTCAGCCAGCCATAGGAAAGGAGGTTACCAATTCTGTGCAGCCATCCGTTTTGATATTTGGTGTGGGTGCTTAAGTAATGTATTACAAGAACAGTGAGAGCTGTAATACCGATGAGAATGAAAAGATTACGTGTCTGTTCTAACATAATGTTCAACCTCCTTTGTTTGAATATATTCATATTTTAGCAATTTATGGAAAAATAGTCAATCTTTTTAAATGTAAAAATTTTATTTATAGATAAAATAAAAATGTAAGAGGAATATTTTTCATAAATACGGTAATTCTATCACGGTAAGGAAACAAAAATACGGAGGGATGATATGAAGACTCCTGTTTATGGAAAATTGAGAGCAAATGAGGAATGGTTTCAGAAGCGTTGTGAAAATTGTGCGGATATAAAATTGCGTCCGATGTATCTGGGAGACAGGGGGCAAGTACCTTGTCTGGCGGTGCATCTGGAGGTGACAGTGGGGAATCTGATGCTGGAGGAATCGATGCTGGGGCGGATGTTCCAGAGATTTCAGGAACTTGGAGAAGAGGAACTGCGGGCGTGTCTGGAAAAGAATGAACTGGGGATATCGGATTCTATGCCCCTGGAAACGCTGGAAGATGGAATGCGCGCCATGCTGGCGGGGAATCTGATTCTTATGGTGGATGGTTTTGAGAAGATCATTAAAATAGGAAGTAAGGGATTTCCTGCACGGTCGGTGTCAGACGCTCAGTCGGAAAAGGTACTGAGGGGTTCTAATGAAGGATTTTCTGAATCAGTGAAGACAAATGTGGCGCTTGTGAGGAAGAGAATCCGCAGTACCGGGATGAAGGTGGAAGAAATTTTTATGGGAGAGCGTTCTGATACGGTGCTTTCTCTGCTTTATATGGAAGAAATAGCGTATCCTCAGGTGGTGGAGGCGGTGAAGGAACGGTTGAATCAGTATGAGATCGACGGGGTTTTGGATAGTGGGATTTTGGAACAGCTGATGGAAGAGAACTGGCTGTCTCCTTTTCCTCAATTTCAGACAACGGAACGACCAGATCTGGCGGCCATGGAGATTTTAAATGGAAGGGTTGTGCTTCTCAGTGATAATTCTCCAGTGGCGCTGATTTTGCCTACCACCATGAATAATCTTATGAGTGTCAGCGAGGATCGGTATAATCGATTTGAGATCGCTTCCTTTCAGAGAATTCTTCGGTATGGGGCTATGCTGTTGGCGCTGATGCTGTCGGGCGTGTATCTGGCAGTGATCGGTTTTCATACACGGATTCTCCCCACAAATCTGTTATTGTCTTTTGCGGAGGCGAGAAGAGGCGTACCATTTCCCAGTCTGCTGGAGATTCTCTTCATGGAAGTGGCGTTTGAACTGATTCGGGAGGCGGGGCTTCGGATGCCCGGTCCATTAAGCGGAACCATCGGGATTGTGGGTGGTTTGATTATCGGAGATGCGGCAGTGAGCGCGAATCTGGTCAGCCCTATGGCGGTGGTGGTAGTGGCGCTCAGTGCGTTGAGCTCCTTCGCCATACCAAATGAAGAGTTTTCTGCTGCTTTTCGTTTGGTAAAATATGGATTTGTACTGCTGGGGGGACTTCTGGGAATGCTTGGAATCGTGGCGGGATGCTATCTGTTTCTGGGGCATCTGTCTCGTCTCACCAGTTTTCAGATTCCTTATCTCATGCCGTTTACAGGAGAGGGGATTCCAGGGTATCAGGATGAGCGGGATTCTCTTTTTCGAGCTCCTCTGCGTCTTTTGAATAGAAGACCGATTTTTGCCAGAAGAGATCAGAGAATTCGATTGAGACGAAAGGAGAGCACCGATGTTTGCAGATAATGAGAGAATTTCCTGGATTCAGATGGAGCGACAGTTTGCTTTGGCATATCTGGGACCGGTAGTATTGTGGACAGGGACAGGGCTTTCCGGGCGAACGGGTTTGTGCAGTATTCTGTTAGGCACCATTTTTTTGTGTGTTTGTGTGTTTTTTCTGCTGCGGCAGGTTCATGTGTACCGTTATCCAGAGAAATACTGGGGACGCGGTATGAGTCGGATCATTGCAGGAATATATCAGATTTATCTGATTCTTACAGCGAGCTGGATGATTGCCCAGATCAGCGAAATCATCACGGAATATTTTGTTCAGGGGATTTCCGTGTGGGTGGCGGCGGGAATTTTGACGCTGGTATCTCTGGGCGGCAGTCAGAATGTGCAGGCGAGGGGAAGATTTGCCGAGACAGCCTGGCCGGTGGTTTGCCTGCTGGTGGGGGGGATGTTTTTTCTGGCGGCATTTCAGATAGAGCCGGAGATGTGGAAGGTGGCAGAGGATAGTTATAGTATTTGGAGACTGGAAGAGGGAAAAGAGATTTTATGGGGCATGGGATGGTTTCTGACAATGTTTTTGGGAGCGAGTCTGATTCCATTTTTAGTGATTCAGGTGGCGCCAAAAGGAGGACATGCAGGCTCGCTTTTTCGTACGATAGGAAGAATTGGGCTGTGGCAGGGCGCGATTGTCTTGATTTTGCTGGGAACTTTTGGGAAAAATGGCGCTAAGGCGCTAAAGTATCCCATGTTGGATCTGATGGCGGGGGTGCGTCTGCCGGGAGGTTTTATCCGGCGGATCGATCTGATTTTTCTGACGATTATTTTGTTTGCGCTGATTTTTTCTCTGGGGAGTCTTTTCTTTTACAGTAAGTATATTTGGCAGAGGGTAGGGCTCTGCCGGGGCAGGGGGATCGCTGTAATTTTAAGTTTTCTTCTGGGAACATCACCCTTTGGAAGAAATGTTTTCACTGCCGAATACCCACGGCTGATGCTCTGTATTTTTCTGCCGTTTTTTCTGATACTGACTGTCTGTAATGCTTTTTTGAGAAGAAAGTCGTGAGGAGGGAATGTCATGAAAAAGAGAAAAGGACTTTTGGCTATGGTGTTTTTGCTGTCGCTGGCTTTGACGGGCTGTCAGATTGTGGAACCAGAGAAACGGGCGTACCCTCTGGTAGTGGGATTGGACTGGCAGGAAGGACAGTATCAGGTGTATCTGGGAATGGCGCAGCTTTCCAGCTCCACCGGGCAGGGAAAAGAAGGGGGAGAGGAGCAGCAGGGAACAGGGACAGGAGCGTTGTTATTGGAGGGAGATTCCCAGGAAGCGATACAGAAACTGTATGACAGTACCCGGGAATTATATCTGGACCCGGGGCATATTCAGTCTGTAATCTTTGGAAAAGGGCTTTTGGAGAATCCGGAGCGTCTGTCGGGAGTATTGGAAAGGATGGAGACAAATACTTCCATGGGAAGTAGCGCCTATGTATTTGCTGCTGAGGATGTGGGAGCGGTTTTGGGGGAAAATGGTACGGCGGTGGAGTCTTTGGGGCAGTTTTTGTCTGGTATTTATGAAAATCGTACCCGATATGAAAAGCCGGTGACGTTGGCGGGAATTTATCGGGATAGACATAATCAGGGGACAATTCCGGAACTTCCCCGGATTCGTGTGCAGGAAGAGCAGATATATGTGGATAAGTAACCAGCAGAAGGAATACGGAGTGGAAAAGTGGGAATCCTCCAGAAAAGAGCAGAACAATGGAGGATGGTATGTGGAGAAAAAAAGAATCAGATAAAAGAAAAACAGAAGGTGTGGTGTGGATTATTTCTCTGTGTCTTGGGCTTTGCGGAGCGTTTCTGGCAGGAGCGCCTTCCTTGAAGGAGCAACAGTTGCAAAAAGAAATTTCTCAGGAGGTTCTTCGGTTTCATGTACTGGCAAACAGTGATTCTCCGGAGGATCAGGCAGAAAAACTTCGGGTGAAAGAGACGGTAGTGAAAAAGCTGCAGCCGGTGCTGGCAAAAGCGTCTTCCCGGGAGGAGACGAAGAAGTTGGTAGCAGAACAGATGGAAGAGATTCAGGAGGAAGCATTTTCACTGGTAACGCCCAGGAAAGTGCGGGTATCGCTGGAAACAGACTGGTTTCCAGAAAAAACGTACGGGGATTGTACCTTTCCGCCGGGAGAGTATGAGGCGCTTCGTATTGAGATCGGAGAGGCGAAGGGACATAACTGGTGGTGTGTGCTGTACCCGGGTTTGTGTTTTAAGGAAGCAGCAAGCGGTGTAGTACCTCAGGAGAGCAAGGAAAAGCTGGAAGTGCTTTTGGATGAGGAGGCGTATGACTTTATCCTTCATCCGAAAAAGGTGAAAATTCGTTTTCGCTGGCTGGGATAGCAGAAAGGTAGCATTGTAACAGTTCAGCTCGCGCCATTCGTAAAACCGCACTGCGTGCTTATCGTGGCTGACGCCACTGTTTTACTCACAAACAAGCGGACATCTGTATGGCTGAACTGTTACTTGAATTCTTCTCCATAAAAGGTTAGAATAGAAAGGCGCGATAACTTTTTGGTTATCGACAGCGATAAGCAAGATAAAAGTGGAGAAGAAAAATGAAAATGGATTCCAATGCACCCATTGGGGTATTTGATTCCGGGATTGGTGGTCTCACCGTTGCCCGGGAGATCATGAGAAATCTTCCAATGGAAAAAATCGTTTACTTTGGAGATACAGCCCGACTGCCTTATGGAAGTAAATCTCAGGAAACGGTACTGAGATATTCCCGTCAGATTGTGCGTTTTTTGCAGAATCAGGGAGTGAAGGCGATTGTTGTGGCCTGCAATACAGCCAGCGCGCTGGCTTTGGATACGCTGGAAAAGGAGATAGACATCCCCATTATCGGGGTGGTAAAACCGGGAGCCCGGGTGGCTGCCCGGGAAACTACGAGTAAGAGAGTGGGAGTGATCGCTACGGAGGCTACGATTCGCAGTCATCTGTACCGGAAGTTGATTCAGAAAATCGATCCTGACATTTCGGTGGTGGGAAAAGCCTGTCCGCTGTTTGTGCCTTTAGTGGAAGAGGGATGGCGGAAAGACCCCATTACAGAGATGGTAGCCCGCAGATATTTACAGGAATTGCAGGAGCAGGATATTGATACGCTGATTCTGGGATGTACCCATTATCCTCTGCTTCGCAATATGATAGGAAATATTATGGGGGAAGAGGTACGTCTGGTGAATCCGGCATACGAGACGTCTTTGGCATTAAAAGAACTTTTGCAGGAGAAAGGACTTTTGAATCAGGGAGGGACAGAGGAAGAATTTCCGTATCGCTTTTATGTGAGTGATGCGGCGGAGAAGTTCACAAGCTTTGCCAATTCTATTTTGCCCTATGATGTGGAGATGACGCAGCAGATAAATCTTGAGGAGTATTGAGAATGATGACAAAAGAAGTACTGATACATATGAAAGGACTGCAGACGCTGGGAGGACTGGAAGAAAGCGAGGAACCGGTGGAGATGATGACCGTGGGAGAATACTATTTTCGAAATGGTGCCCATTATCTGCTCTATGAAGAAAATATGGAGGGCTTTCAGGAGCCGACACATAACATGATCAAGATACGTCCGGGGCTCATGGAAGTAAAGAAAAAAGGCCTTGTCAATGTACATATGATTTTTGAAAGAGACAAGAAGAATCTGGCTTTTTATAAAACACCTTTTGGGACAATGGAGATGGATGTGTCTGCCACTCGTGTAATCATGGAAGAAGCCGACAGTTGGATGAAGATTCGGGCAGATTATGCGCTGGGAATGAATGGAAGTCCTATGGCTGACTGCACGATGGAGATACGGGTGACGCCCAAGGGCGAGAAAAGTGAAAATAAATTTTTTGAACTTTAGAGATATCGTATAAAAACAAAAGAACGTGGCTGTTGCTTTAAATGTATATTCTGATAATGCTTAAAGCGACAGCCACGTTCTTTTATGTAATTATTTTGCAGCTTTTTTACCGGTTATTTTGTTTTTCATCCGTTTAAAGAAGCCTTCTTTTGCCGGTGGTTTTTCCAGAGTGCCACGCACACCGCGTACTTCTGTGATATAGATACCGCTGACAGTTGCTTTCACTTCTTTCTTCACTGGAATCAGATCAAAAATCTTTTCATCTGCTACAAGAACCATGATCTTCGGACCAATCTTGGCTTTAACGATGGGAAGTTTGGTTCTGCGCATTAATTTTGGCGTCTGATCGATAACCATCTGAGGAAGTCCTGATTCTTTGATAGGCATTCGTTTTTTATCAATGATCAGCATGGATGTGGTCTGCTTGGCAGCCTCAATCTGCGCCTGTTGTTCGTCCTGTTTTTTCTGAGCACGTTTTCCAAGGAAATAAAGGGCTACCATAACACCGATAATGATAACCAATATAATGAGTAATACTTGCCAGACTTTCATACTTTTCCTCCTGTCTGTTTTTTCAATAATACCTTTTTATTTTAGCACTGATATGCATAAAAGGCAATTAGAATTCACGGGATTTTTTATCGTGGAGAAACAATTTAGAAATTATTGCTTTTGTATCTGGGAGGAAGTTATGGTATAATAATGCCAGTGGTGCAACATATTTACATTTTTATAACATAGGATGGATATTACAATGAGTGAAGAGAGAAAAAGTAACAGACCTCCCATGTCGGAGGAAGAGAGACAAAAGAGGATAGAACGTCTTCGAAAGGAGCGGAGAAGGCAGCGGAGGAAGCGTGCCATGATGATGCGGGCGGCGGTTTTGGGGGTGCTGATCCTGATTCTGGTGGGCTCGATCGTTCTGGTATCTTTTCAGGTGAAAAAATCAAAGCAGAAGAAAGCAGAGGAGCAGGCGCGTCAGGAGAAGCTGATCCAGGAAGAAGAGGAAAAGAATCAAAAGCGTAAGGAGACCATTGCCCAGGCGGAAGAAATCTCCATGGGTTATGATTATGACGGAGCGATTGAACTTTTGAAGTCGTTGGAGAATTATGATAAGGATGCGGATATTATTGCGAGGATTGCTAAGCTGGAAGCGGAAAAATCAACGATGGTTCCGGTAGATATGACGCAGGTGACGCATATTTTCTATCATTCGCTGGTAGTAGATCCCGAGAGGGGATTTGCGGGAAATGACAGCGCGGCGGCTGGATTCAAGCAATGGATGACAACGGTGGATGAATTTAACAAGATCACCCAGGCTATGTATGATAATGGCTATGTGCTGGTGGATCTTCATGATCTGGTAACCCAGACAACAGATGAAAATGGAGACGTGCATTTTACACCGAATCAGATTATGCTTCCAGAAGGAAAGAAGCCTTTTGTCCTGTCTCTGGATGACCTGAGCTATTATCACAGTTATGACGGCAGAGGAACGGCGAGCAAGATGGTTCTGGACGAGAATGGAAAACCGACTTGTGAATACATTCAGGCGGATGGAACGACTGTGACGGGAGCTTATGACTGTGTACCGCTTTTGAATCAGTTTCTGGAGGAACATCCTGACGGGGCGTATCATGGAGCAAGAGGTACGATCGCTTTGACCGGATATAATGGTATTTTGGGGTATCGCACCGATATTGCGTATAAGACCGGGGAAAATCTCACAGAAGACCAGAGGGCATGGCTGGATGCGCACCCGGATTTTGACTGGGAAAAGGAATGTGAAGAAGCGAAAAAGGTGGCGCAGGCGATCAAGGATACAGGATGGAATTTTGCCAGCCATACCTGGGGACATATCCGTGTGGGCGCGAATACCAGTCTGGAAACGATTAAGGCGGATACAGAAAAATGGCTTGCCTATGTGGAGCCGCTGATCGGTGAGACAGATACGATTATTTTTGCTCACGGAGAAGATCTGGCAGACTGGCATGATTATTCCGCAGAAAATGAAAAATTCACTTATTTGAAGAGTCAGGGATTTAATTTCTTCTGTAATGTGGACTCTTCTCAGTACTTCCTGCAGATTAGAGATAATTATGTAAGACAGGGCAGACGGAATCTGGACGGATATCGTCTGTGGAATGATGTACATGGAGAGAAAAATCGTACCAGCGACTTGTTTGACGCCAGCCAGATTTTGGACCCGGCCAGAACCGATATGCCGTCGTTATAAGCTTTGAGTAGAAACCAATAAGGTCAGAGGATGAATGTATGAGTGAAAGGAAACAACCCGATAGAAGACGAGAAACACCAGAAGAGAGAGTCAGAAGACTGCGAAGACAGAAGATACGCCGGGAGCAGATGCGAAGAAGAAGGAGAAGAGCGCTGATTTTGCGGGCAGTTCTGGCAGCAGTGGTTCTGGCGCTGGTGATCGGTGTGATTGCGCTGATTGGTGGGGCAGTGGAGAAGAACTCAGAAAAAAACAAGAAAAAGAAAGTGGAGAAAAAGACGGAAGCGGAAGTAGAAATGGAAGCGGTGGATATTAAACATGTCACCCATCTGTCCTTTCCCACGTTGATAGCAGTTCCTGAAACTGCTTTTGAACAGGAAGATGTGCGGGCAGCCGAGGCGCTGGGGCAGGCGCACTTGACGGTAGACGAATTTAATGGGATTTTACAGCAGCTTTACGATAACGGGTATGTATTGATCCGTTTGGAAGATCTGGTTCAGAAAGACGAAAAGACTGGAAAATTTCAGCCGGGAGAGCTGATGCTTCCCAAAGGGAAAAAACCGTTGGTGCTTTCTCAGCAGAACGTTAATTATGATCTCTCTCTTTCTGGACAGGGGTTTGCTTCCCGACTGATGCTGGATGAGAGTGGAAAGATTGTAAACGAAAGGGTTCGGCTGGATGGAAGTATTACGACAGGGGATTTTGATGTGGTCACCTGTGTCAATGCTTTTGTAGAAAAACATCCGGATTTTTCCTATGAGGGAGCCCGTGGGATTCTGGGGTTGACTGGTTATAACGGAATTTTGGGATATCGCACCGCTCCTTTTCTGGGAGGCACAGAAGGAAATAAATATGCGTCCCGCTATGGGATTTTCGATACGGCTCAGGAAATAGAAAAGGTGAAGCCGGTTATTCAGGCTTTGAAGGATCAGGGCTGGGAATTTGCCTGCAACGGATATGATCGCATCAGTTATACCTCCGGTATTGAAAAGGTAAAGGCAGATATGGAACAATGGAAAAATGAAGTGGGAAGCCTTGTGGGTGAGGTGGATATCTTAATGTACCCTATGGGAAATGATTTTGGTGGAAGAGATCAGTATCACCCGGAAAATGAAGTGTACCAGTATTTGCGAGAACAGGGATTTTGTTTTTTCAGTAGTCAGGATGTCAGTGACCTGGGAACGTATCTGACGGAGGAATATTTTCGATGTGATTATGTGAATCTGGACGGCTATCGTATGGAACAGGATTTGTATGGAGGAGCCGGACGTTTTGCAGGAATGATTGATTTTACGAATCTGGCAGATCCTGGAAGAGAAAATATGAAATCTTTGGAATGACTTTCTTTTTTTTAGAAAATATGGTATAAACAGAATATTAGGGTTTGAAGTATGGAGAATATAGAACCCTAAATAGTGAAAAAATGGAGGAATTATGAAGAAAAGAGTATGGATGCTGGCATTGTTGCTGACTGTTACAGTAGCGGCAGCGGGATGCAGCAAAGAAGATACGAAGGATAAACAGACAAAACCGACTGCGGAGGAAACCAGCGCAACAGAGGATACGGAGAATCCAGAAGCGGAAGAAGGCAAAGAGACAGAAGAAACGAAAGAAGATGAAAAGACAACAGCGGAACTTATGGCTGAGATCGATGTGGAAAAATGTGTGACGCTGGGAGAGTATAAAGGAATTACAGTGGAGAAAAATATCATTCCTGTAACAGATGAAGATGTGGAGAAAGAGATTCAGACAGCCCTTGCCATGTATCCGGTGGAAGTGGAAGGCAGAGCGGCTCAAGAAGGAGATACTGTCAATATCAATTATGTGGGAAAAATTGACGGTGAAGAATTTGAAGGCGGAAGCGATCAGGGGGCAGATTTGCTGCTGGGTTCCGGAAGATTTATTGAAGGCTTTGAGGATGGATTGATCGGCGCTTCCAAGGGGGAGACCCGGACGCTGAATCTGACTTTTCCGGAGCAGTATAACCCGGAACTGGCAGGAAAAGATGTGGAATTTACTGTGACCGTGAATGCGATTAAGGAACCGCTCAAAGAGCCTACCGATGAGTGGGTAGCTGCCAATATCGAGGGCTATTACACGCTGGACGAGTATAAGGCAGCGATCCGTTCCGAACAGGAAGAGACGAATCAGCAGACTGCGGAAGAGCAGCTTCGTTACAGTGCATGGACGCAGGTGGTAGATAGCTGTACGATCAATGAGTATCCGGAATCTCTGGTAGAGATGGGGAAAAAGCTCTATGAGCAGCAGGCGCAGATGTATGCCAGTCTGGCAGGTATGGAACTGGAGGATTACATCAAGTCTTCCAATATTACGCAGGAAGAGTATGATGCCAATGCAGAAGAGTATGGAAAAGACGTGGCAGCGCAGGCTCTGGTTAATCAGGCAATCTGCAATGCAGAAGGATATGCCATTGGAGACGAGGCTTATAAAGAGGCGCTGAATAAGATGGTGACAGAGTACGGTCAGACAGAGGAAGAACTGATAGAAGCTTATGGTCAGGATAATGTGGAGCAGAGTATCATGATGAATCGGGTGAGTACTCTGATTCTGGATAACGCTACGATTGTAGAAAAACAGGCGGAGCCGGACAAAACAGAAGAATAGGCAAAAAGCGGGAGATATTAGGAAGTCTGATGGAGGCGAAGGATTATGGGACGAATATATGAAGAAGTCGGTGAACTGACAGGAAATACCCCATTACTGCACATGAGAAAACTGGAAGAACGTTATCAGCTTCCGGCGACTATACTGGCGAAACTGGAATATCTGAATCCTTCCGGAAGCATTAAGGATCGGGCAGCATTGGCTATGATCCGGGATGCGGAGGAGAGAGGTCAGTTAAAACCAGGGGCAACAATCATAGAACCTACATCAGGAAATACAGGGATCGGTCTGGCATCCGTGGGGATTGCAAGAGGATATCAGGTGATATTGACGATGCCGGAGACTATGTCTCAGGAGAGAAGAAATATATTAAAAGCATATGGCGCAAAAATCGTTTTAACAGAGGGTGCGATGGGAATGAAAGGCGCTATAGAAAAGGCGGAAGAACTGCAGCGGGAGATTCCAGGCAGTTTTATCCCGGGGCAGTTTGATAATCCGGCGAATGCTCGCATCCATCGGGAAACGACAGGACCGGAAATCTGGGAGGACACAGAGGGGCAGGTGGATTTTCTGGTGGCAGGCGTAGGTACCGGCGGAACCATTACAGGGATCGGTGAATATCTGAAATCTAAGAATTCTCAGATCCAAATCGTGGCAGTGGAGCCGGATGCTTCTCCTCTTTTGTCCAGGGGACGGAGCGGAAGCCATGGGATTCAGGGAATCGGAGCGAATTTTATTCCATCCATCCTGAATCGTGAGATTTGTGATGAGATCTGTACCGTGGGAGATATGGATGCGATTAACTGGGCGAAGGCGATCACCAAAACGGAGGGGATTCTGGTAGGAATTTCATCGGGGGCTGCTATGTGCGCGGCGGCGGAGCTGGCACAGCGCCCGGAAAATCGGGGAAAGAATATCGTGGTAATTTTGCCGGACAGCGGCGACAGGTATTATTCTACGGCGCTATTTTTGTAAAACAGGTAAAGATAGAAGAAGGAGGAATTTGAGATGGAGTTTTCAACATTACAAAAAGATATGGTGGCAGCAATGAAGGCGAAGGATAAGGTTCGCAAGGAGGCAATCTCATCCCTGGTTTCAGCAGTGAAAAAAGTAGCAATCGATGAAGGCTGCCGCGATGATATCAAGGCTGATCTGGTGGATCGTGTGATCCTAAAGGAGCTGAAAAGTGTGAAAGAGCAGATTGATACCTGCCCGGCAGAAAGAGCGGAGCTTAAGGCGGAATACCAGACAAGATATGATATCATCAATGAGTATGCGCCGCAGCTGATGTCAGCGGAAGAAGTAAAGAGCTGCATTCAGGAAAAGTTTGCAGAGGTTCTGGCAACAGGAAATAAAGGACAGATCATGAAGGCAGTGATGGGAGAGCTGAAAGGCAAGGCAGATGGAAAAGTGATCAATCAGGTGGTTGGTGAACTTTGTAAATAAGAAGCAGATTACGAAAGAGGGCATGGTACGAAAAGTACGGCCCTTTTTTGGTGTTCAGAAAATCGTAAGAAAAGTTCAGAGGGATTTTAAATTTGAGAAGGAAAATGCTGGTATACTGAAAAAGTAAGTATGACATTTTTCAGATAGGAAAAGGGGAGTCGGTTACATGACAAAAAATGTTTTGGAGTATCTGGAACAGACGGAAGAGCAATACCCTGATAAAATTGCTTTTTCCGATGAATTTTCTTCCTGCACGTTTCAGGAATTGAAGGAAAGTTCCCGGAGAGTGGGTTCTGCTTTGAAAGGAAAAGTTTCAAGTGGTTTTCCTGTTCCGGTATTTATGGAAAAGGGAACGGAGACGATAAAACTCTTTCTGGGGATTGTCCAGGCGGGAGGGTTTTACGTGTTGTTGGACATGAAGCAGCCGGTGTTTCGTCTTTGTCAGATTTTAGATACTTTACAGGCGAAAGTAATCCTTTCTTCCAGAGTATATCAGGAAGAATTGGACAAGCTGGGATTTGAGGGAGAAGTCCTATGGGCGGAAGATCTGCTGGAGGCGTCGGTAGATGAAGCGTTTCTTCAAAGCGTGCGGGAGTGTGCGCGGGATACAGATCCTTTATATGGTATTTTTACCTCTGGTTCCACAGGAGTGCCGAAGGGAGTGGTGGTTTGCCATCGCTCGGTCATTGATTTTATTGATCATTTTACCGATATTTTTCAGATATCCCATGAGGATGTGATCGGCAATCAGGCGCCCTGGGATTTTGATGTATCAGTAAAAGATATTTATTCCGGTATAAAGACGGGAGCGAGAGTAGAAATCATACCGAAGAGATTCTTTTCTTTTCCGGTGCAGCTGTTGGATTTTCTGGAGGAGCGGCAGGTGACGACTCTGATCTGGGCGGTATCGGCGTTGTGTATCATCAGTACGCTTCACGGGTTTGACTATCGGGTTCCCACAAAAATGAGGAAGGTTTTGTTTTCCGGGGAAACCATGCCGGTGAAACATCTGAATATCTGGCGGACGTATCTGCCGGAGGCAGAATATGTGAATCTTTATGGTCCTACGGAAATCACCTGCAACTGTACGTATCACAGGATCCGTCGGGAATATCAGCCGGAAGAGGTGATTCCTGCCGGAAAACCATTTCCTAATGAAAAGGTGTTTTTGCTGGATGAACAGGATCGGGAGATTACAGAACCGGGAATTTCAGGAGAAATCTGTGTGGCGGGAACCGCTCTGGCTCTGGGATATTACAGGAATCCAGAACAGACGGCGAAAGTTTTCGTGCAGAATCCTTTGAATGACCGATATCCGGAGCGGATGTATCGTACCGGAGATCTGGGATATTACGGAGCGGATGGACTTTTATATTTTGCCTCCCGAAAAGATTTTCAGATCAAACATATGGGACATCGTATCGAATTGGGAGAGATCGAGGCAGCGATGGAACAGGTGGAAGGCGTTGCAAGAGCCTGTTGTGTGTTTGATGAAGAAAAGAAGAAGATTCTGGGATTTTATGAAGGCGGCGCAGAGAAACGGGCGGTAAAGAAAAAGATAGGGGAGAAGCTTCCGCCATTTATGCTGCCAAATCGTTTTTGCCCTATAGAGAGAATGCCGCTCACAAAAAATGGAAAGATTGATCGAAAGCGGCTTTTGGAGGAAGGGAGGAAAACGGGAAGATGAATCGGGAAGAAGTGATCCGGGAATGTATCTGTCAGGGAGAGACGCCATTTTATCTGTTTGATCTGGATGCATTTGCCGAAAGAATCCGAAAGATCAAAGAATGTCTGGGAGAACGAATTTCCTTATGCTATGCTATGAAGGCAAATCCATTTCTTATTTCGACAGCGGTTTTGCAGGTGGAGCGGCTGGAAGTATGTTCTCCGGGAGAATTTTCTATTTGTATGGATCATAAAATACCGGCGGAAAAATTGGTAGTCTCCGGTGTTTATAAAGAAGACAGGAAGATGCAGAGCGCTCTGGCATATGGAGGGGCGAAGAGTATCTATACGGTAGAATCTCTGGGACAACTACAGCTTCTGGAAACGGAAGCAGGAAAAGGAAACTGTCGGATTCCGGTATTACTGCGGCTTACCAGCGGAAATCAGTTCGGTATGGATGAGGGAGTGATCCGGGAACTGATTCGGGAGAGAGAACATTTTCCTCATCTGGATATCCGGGGATTGCAGTATTATTCCGGTACGCAGAAGAAGAGAAAGAAGATTCTGGAAGAAGAACTGAGACGGCTGGACAGTCTTTTAAGCGAATGGAAAGAACAGTATGGTTTTGAGGCAAAGGAGATGGAGTATGGTCCTGGATTTTATGTGCCGTATTTTCAAAAAGAAGAGGAAGAAGAACTTTCGGAGACGATGAAAGCGTTCCGGGAGACTGTAGAACATCTGGAGTTTCAGGGAAAGATCACGCTGGAGATCGGACGTTATCTGGCGGCAGACTGTGGCATCTATGTGACACGCATTGTGGATGTTAAGGAGAATGCAGGACAGAGATACGGGATTGTGGATGGCGGTATCCATCATCTGAATTATTTTGGGCAGACGATGGCGATGAAAATTCCCCATTATGTACAGTTGGACGGGGTGTCGCTGGAAGAGAAAAGAGAGAGAAAAGAAAATCCGGTTACAATCTGCGGAGCTTTGTGTACCGTCAGCGATGTATTGGTAAAAAATCTGTCCCTTAAAGGGAGTTATCTGGGAGACGTACTGGTTTTTGAGCGGACGGGAGCTTACTCTGTAACAGAGGGAATCTATCTGTTTCTTAGCAGAAATTTCCCGCGGATTTTTTCTTTTTCCAGAGAGCAGGGAGTTACTTTAGTGCGAGACGAGATTGCCAGCAGTCAGTTTAATGGAGGCAGTCAATTTTAAAAAAGAGGAGGATAAGAACGATGGAAGAATTATTGGAGATTTTGGAAGATATTCAGCCGGATGCAGATTATGATACGTGTACAACACTGATTGATGATGGGATTTTGGATTCTTTTGCCATTCTCTCGATTGTAGGAGAGCTGGAAGATGCCTTTGACATTAAGATCACTCCGGCGGAAATCATCCCGGAGAATTTTAACTCTGCGCAATCTTTGTGGGCAATGGTGCAGAAACTTCAGGGGGATGAGTAAGAGATGGCGCTTACTTCTATGGAGTTTTTAATTCTTGTAGGGATAGCAGTGGCTGGTTATTATCTGATTCCTAAAAAATATCAGTGGATGTGGCTTTTGGGCTTCAGCTATCTTTACTATGTATCCGGTGGGGTGAAATTGCTGGGATATCTGCTGTTTACCACGCTTACCACTTACGGCGCCGGTATATTTTTGGAAAAGACAGAAGAAAAAGGAAGAAGGAAAGGTATCCTGATCCTTACGCTGGTACTGAATTTTGGTGTGCTGGCAGTGTTGAAATATCTGAATTTTGTTCTGCTGAATATTAATCGGATTTTTCAGGGAGACATTTCTTTTGTCAATTTTGCGCTGCCGCTGGGAATTTCCTTTTATACGTTTCAGTCCATGGGATATCTTCTGGATGTGTACTGGAAGAGAGGAAAGGCAGAAAAAAATCCTTTCCGGTTTGCGCTGTTTGTAGCTTTCTTTCCTCAGCTTTTGCAGGGCCCCATCGGACGTTTTTCACGGCTGGGTGAGCAGCTGTATGCTCCGCACAGTTGGGAGTGGAAACGGATGGAAGAAGCTTTTGAGCGGATTTTGTGGGGATTTTTTAAGAAAATGGTGGTGGCGGACACGGCTGCCATTTTTGTAAATGCGCTGTTTGACGAATACCAGACGTATCCCGGTCTGGCAGTGTTTGCAGCGCTGGCTTATTCGGTACAGTTGTACGGAGATTTTTCCGGAGGAATCGATGTGGTGATCGGAATCAGCAAGCTGTTTGGGATTACGCTGGATGAGAATTTCAAGCGGCCGTATTTTGCCCGGTCGATCACAGATTTCTGGCATCGCTGGCATATTACGCTGGGTACCTGGATGAAGGATTATATTTTTTATCCCGTTTCTCTGTCCGGCTGGATGGGACGCTTTGGAAAGATGGCAAAAAAAG
>HF995404.1:8461-14922 GCA_000432335.1 Firmicutes bacterium CAG:646 | reverse complement strand
CCGATCTGTCTGGCGAATCTGATCGTATTTCTGGTAGTGGGCGTCTGGCATGGAGCGGCGTGGAAGTTTATTGTCTATGGCCTTTATAACGGCATGATCATTGCTTTCAGTGGTCTGATGGCAGGGAATTACAGAAAATGGAAGAAGAAGCTTCATATTCAGGATAAGTCCTGGGGGTGGCAGGTTTTTCAGATTCTGCGTACTTTCTTGCTGGTGAATATCAGTTGGTTTTTTGATAGGGCAGATTCTGTAGGGCAGGCTCTTGCGATGATGAAAAATAGTGTTACCCATTGGAAATCGTCGCAGCTTTTGACGATTCCGGTGGGACATGGAGGAACGACAGCGTATACTGGATTGTCTCTGGCTATTCTGGCAGTGGGGATTTTGATTTTGTTCATTTTCGGTATTCTGGAAGAGCGGGGCATGGATGTATTTTCAAGGATTGCCCGGATGCCTGTCTGGTTTCGGATGGGGCTTTATCTGGCGGTGATCTTTGCGATTCCCATGGTGGGACAGCCGCCGTCATCCACAGGAGGATTTATCTATGCGCAATTTTAAAAAATGGATGCTGCCCCTGCTGTTTGTGGCAGTTTTTGTGGGAATCAATGAGCTTTTGAACTATGTGCTGTACCCTTATACCTATACCCGGGCGGATGTGCATCACCTGGCAGCGAGTGAGTATGAGGATGTGCTGGTGGGGACGTCTCATGGAAAATGCGGTCTGGACCCGCAGGTTCTGGAAGAGGTGACAGGGCACAAAACCATCAATGTATGTCAGGGAGGAGAATATCCTTTGGATGTATATTATCTGGTACGGGAGGCTGCAAGAAATAAAAAAGTTTCACGGGTGATCTATGAGCTGGATCCGGGCTACTGGGCGGTGGAACCGGAGCAGACGGCAGATTATATTACTTTTTATAAAGAATTTCCCTGGTCTCGGGTGAAACTGGAGTATTTTAAAGATAAAATGCTTCAGGCAGATTTCAGGACGACACTGTTTCCATGGTATCTTTACAGAAACCAGATAGGAAGGATTCCAGAGATCGTAAAACAGAAGCAGAGCGATGTATATAAAAATTACGGGGTAGAACCTTTTGCTTCTCAGGTGCAGGAATATCGGGAGGATGGATTTATCGTGCGGCATCCTGCGCCGGGAGATCGAAGCGCCTGGCAGACGGCGCCGCTGTGGAGACCTGAAAATCTTCGCAAGGAGGCTGTCGATGCTTTTGAAAAGCTTTGGAAGTTCTGTCGGGAAGAGGGCATTGAGCTGGATGTGGTTATGATGCCGATTCCTCAGGTTACTTATGAGAAATATCAGAAAGAGTACGATGCGGCAATCCGATATTTTACAGAATTTATGGAAGAACGTCAGGTTCCCGCGTTCAATTATCTGGACGATCTGCGAAGTGAGGTTCCCAGAGAATTGGAAATGTATGGAGACTATGAGGGACATATGTATGCGGAGACAGCAGCGAAGTTCAGCCGTTTTTTTGCAGAAGAACTGATGGGAAGGAAAAAGTAAAAGCTTGTTATTTTCTGTCGAAGAGTTTATAATAGGGGCATCAATTCGGCAGGAGGAGAATTATGGGAAAATTTTGGATTGAACAGGGAGATATTACCACATATGTCGTAGATGCGATTGTAAATGCAGCCAATACTACCTTGCTGGGGGGCGGTGGTGTGGACGGTGCGATCCATCAGGCGGCGGGTCCTGAACTTCTGGAGGAATGTAAGACTCTGGGAGGCTGCGATACCGGAAAGGCAAAAATGACAAAGGGATATCGTTTGCCGGCAAAATATATCTTACATACGCCGGGACCTATCTGGCATGGAGGCGATAATTACGAGGACGTTCTTCTGGAAAGCTGTTATAAGTATTGTCTGAAGCTGGCAGAAAAGGAAGAATTAAAAACTATCGCTTTTCCATCGATCAGTACGGGCGTTTACGGATATCCGGTGGAAGAAGCGGCAAGGATTGCAGTGAAGACAATCTGTGATTTTCTGAAATGGACGCAGGTGGTTGAGAACGTGATTATGGTGTGTTACAACGAACCGACACGACAGGCGTATGAAAAAGCGCTGGCGGAGTATGAGGACAGCGCCATATAGACAATATGGATAAAAATAAATTATTTTTTTGTATATTCAGCTTATAGAAACTCCTATATTTTTGCAATATACTGGATTCGTATGTAACGGAAAAAAGTTACATTTGCATCAAGCGTAAAACTTAAAGGAGGAGTCATCATGTTTTTGACACTGGACAAATTTAAAAGAAGGGTGGAAGAACTGGGTGAGAGAAGATATTTTGCTCACCAGTGCCTTGCACCATTTACTTCTATGGAAGGTTCTCTGCCAGAAGACGAGAGTTATCATGAACTGCCGGAGAAGATAGAAGGACCGGATTTTGGAATTAACGATTCTTTTATAGGAAGAGATCGTTATCTTTGGTTGGAAAAAACAGTGAAAATCCCTGAGGCGAAGGAAGGCTGCGAGGTGGCCGGACTGTTTAATTTTGGTGAGACCGGTGGGGGATTCAACAGTGGATTTGAATCTCTTCTGTATGTGGACGGTCATCCTTATCAGGGCGTGGACACTTATCATAATGAAGTTATTTTCCGTGGACAGGAGGGAAAAGAGATAACACTGACCTTCCTTCTGTGGACAGGACTGGAGGGGGGCGGAAAACACCGTACATTCTTCCATCAGTGTAAGCAGGCAGATGTGGTTTATCTTCACAAGAAAACCGATGAGCTGTATTATTTTGCAAGAGCTATCACAGAAACCCTGGAACTGCTTCCCAAGGATGATGAGAAGTATGAAGATCTGAAGGGCGCATTGGATCGGGTATTTCAGTGTATTAACTGGGATGAGGAATCCTTCTATGAGACAGCCGAGACAGCCCATGATCTTTTGATGGCAGAGCTGGATCGGATGGAGAAACATACGGATGTGACGGTGGACGTGGTAGGACATACCCATATCGATGTGGCATGGCTGTGGCGTCTGAAACATACCAGAGAGAAAGCGCAGCGTTCTTTCTCAACCGTACTTCGTCTGATGGAACTGTATGATGAGTATGTATTTTTGCAGACGCAGCCGCAGCTTTATAAGTATGTAAAAGAAGACTGCCCAGAACTGTACGCGAAGATCAAAGAGAAAGTAGCGGAAGGAAAATGGGAGCCGGACGGCGGTATGTGGGTAGAAGCAGACTGCAATATTTCTTCTGGTGAAGCTCTGGTTCGTCAGTTCCTCCATGGAACCCGTTTTATTGAAAATGAGTTTGGAAAGAAATGTGAATATCTGTGGCTTCCAGATGTATTTGGCTATAGCTGGGCGCTGCCGCAGATCCTGAAACAGTGTGAGATCGATACCTTCATGACTACGAAGATCAGCTGGAACCAGTTCAATACGATTCCGGACGATCTGTTTAAGTGGAGAGGTATTGACGGAAGTGAGATCCTTACGTACTTTGTGGATGTTCCGGGAGAAGATCAGGATATCGACACCAGATTTTCTACCTATAATGGAATGGTTACTCCTCATTCTGTACTGGGAAGCTGGAAGAAGTTTAAGAATAAAGAATTGAGCAAGGATACGCTGATTTCCTATGGTTATGGAGACGGCGGCGGCGGTGTAAACAGAGAAATGTTGGAACTTCGCCGGGCGATGGATGCGATTCCGGGACTGCCAAATGTAAAAACAACGACGGCAGGAGAATTTTTCCGTAAGATCCATGAAAATGTAGATAAGACAGATCGTTATGTACATACCTGGGATGGAGAACTGTATCTGGAGTATCACAGAGGAACGTATACTTCCCAGGCTTATAATAAGAAAACAAACCGTCATCTGGAAAATAAGCTGGCGCAGGTGGAATGGCTGTCTTCCTTGGCTTATATTCTGGGTGGAAATTATGCAAAACAGGAGCTGCATGACAGTTGGGAATGTGTATTGCTGCATCAGTTCCACGATATTATCCCAGGTTCTTCCATTCATGAGGTTTATGCGGATTCTCACATCAATTATGGTGTGGCAGAGGAGAGAGCAGATAAGGTTCGTGACGAGGCTCTGCATACGCTGACAAAAGAGCAGGATCATACGTATACCGTATACACGACAAACAGCTTTACAGGAAAAGAACTGGTATTGATTCCGGAGACAGAAGCAGGTTCTTTCAAAGATAAAGACGGACAGGTTCTCCCGGCGCAGAAGACAGAGGAAGGATATCAGGTTCTGGTAAATACAGAGCCATTTGCTGGAGTAGTCGTAGTATTTGAGCCGGCAGATTCTCAGGAAGAAAGTTCTGCATTTACCGTTTCCGGCAATAAGCTGGAAACACCATATTACACCATTTTCTGGAATGAGGATGGACAGCTTGTCGAACTGTTTGATAAAGAGGCTGACCGTTCAGTGCTGAAAGAAGGGGAGATGGGTAATGTTCTGGAGATTTACGAGGACAAACCGATCAACTTTGACGCCTGGGACATCGATCCTTTCTATATTCAGAAGAAAGAAATCGTAACTCTGGCAAAAGAACCGGAAGTAGTGGAAAATGGAAATCTGAAAGCTGTTGTTCGTTTCACTTACAAATACCATCATTCTGAAATCGTTCAGGATATGATCGTATACAAAGAATCACGGAGAATTGACTTTAAGACTCATGTAGATTGGCATGAAGATCATCGATTGCTGAAAACTGCATTCTACACCGATATCCGTTCCACGAAGGCAACTTATGATATTCAGTTTGGTCATGTAGAGCGTCCTACCCATTGGAATAACAGTTGGGATTGGGCGAGATTTGAGGTTTGCGGTCATAAATGGGCAGATCTGTCAGAAAATGGATATGGCGTCAGCCTTCTGAATAACTGCAAGTACGGTTACAATATCAAAGATAATGCTATGAAGCTCAGTCTTCTGAAGAGCGCAAAACATCCTGACACAGAAGCAGATATGGGCGAGCATGAGTTTACCTATTCTCTGTATCCGCATATGGGAGCTGTTGTGGAAGGCGGAACAATCGAAGCAGCAAATCAGTTGAATCTGCCGGCGCAGGTAGTTTCCGGCGCATTTACAGATCAGCGGAAGCTGGTTGCTGTATCTACAGATGGTGTACAGATCGATGTAGTGAAAAAAGCAGAGGATGAAGAATGTCTTGTTGTGAGACTTCATGAATGCAGAGGAGGACGGGAAAAAGTAACATTGTCCTCAGAATTCCCGGTAAAACGCATGGTTCCATGTAATATGCTGGAGCATGACTGCGGAGAAGCAGTGGAAGGAACAGAAGTGGAATTCACAGTGAAACCGTTCGAGATTAAGAACTTCAAACTCTATTTCTAAAAAGACAGAGGTTGCCGCGAGAGTTAAAAGACTTAGTGCGGCAGCCTCTTTTCTAAGTGTTTAAGGGGAAGGATACTTAAGTTATGAAAAAGTCATATGAGATGGATATGTGCAACGGTCCGATTTTTGGGAAGTTGTTGGTATTTGCTCTGCCACTGATGCTGTCTGGAATCCTCCAGCTGCTTTTTAACGCAGCAGATATTGTGGTAGTAGGAAAGTTCAGCGGAAGCCATGCGCTGGCGGCGGTGGGCTCGACAGGAGCTCTGATCAATCTTTTTGTAAATGTATTTATCGGTTTTTCCATTGGTACGAACGTCCTCGTGGCTCAGTATTTTGGAGCAAGGGACGAGAAAAATGTTCACGAGACAGTTCATACATCGATTTTGTTGGGAATTGTGGGGGGATTTATCTTAATTGTGGCAGGAATGGTATTTGCCAAGCCGATGCTGGAATGGATGGATACTCCGGAGGATGTGCTGAGCCATGCTGTTTTATATATGCGGATTTATTTTATTGGTATGCCGGCGATGCTGGTATATAATTTTGGCGCAGCTATTTTGCGGGCCATTGGAGATACGAGAAGGCCGCTGTACTATCTTCTCAGCGCCGGTATGATCAATGTGATTTTGAATCTGTTTTTTGTGATCGTATTGGATATGGGAGTGGCGGGTGTTGCCACTGCGACCGTGATCTCTCAGATAGTTTCTGCGATTTTGATCGTGCGTTGTCTGATGCATAGTGACGGGATTTATCGGTTGGATCTTCATGAGCTGAAAATCTATAAGAGAAAAATGGTTCATATTGCAAAGATTGGTCTTCCGGCAGGTGTGCAGGGGGCAGTATTTTCCCTGTCCAATGTGCTGATCCAGTCCTCGGTGAACTCTTTTGGTTCTATTGCTATGGCAGGAAATACGGCGGCGGGCAATATCGAGGGATTTGTGTATACATCCATGAATGCGGTATATCAGACTGCTCTCAGTTTTACCAGTCAGAATGTGGGAGGCGAACGGCAGGATCGGATTCCTAAAATCGTCTTTCAGTGTCTTGCTATTGTGACGGTGGTAGGCGCGGTGCTGGGAAATCTGGCGTATCAGTGCGGTCCATTTTTGCTAAATATT
>HF995404.1:0-8432 GCA_000432335.1 Firmicutes bacterium CAG:646 | reverse complement strand
TTATTCTTCCGATCCCGAAGTAATCCAATATGGCATGTCCAGAATGCAGATTATCTGTCAGTGGTATTTCCTTTGCGGTATTATGGACGTGGCAGTGGGAATTTTGCGGGGAATGGGATATTCGGTGATGCCTATGTTGGTATCTCTGGCGGGAGCCTGCGGACTTCGGGTTTTGTGGATCTTTACCGTATTTGTTTGGAAACATAGCCTGTTTGTTCTGTATTTATCTTATCCTATCACCTGGACAATCACGCTGGCAGTCCATTTTATCTGTTTCTTCGTGATCTGGAAACGGAAAAAAGGCGCCTGGGCTATGGTGAAAGTGGCTGAATAATAAGCAGAAAGGAAGAGCGGTATGCGGTTGGAAAAGATACAGGATGCTTTGAGAAAAAAAAATATTATTTTTGCTTATACGGAGGATGAAGGACGGGGAAGTCTGGACTTTCAGTTCCGTGGTTTGAGATACCATATCTGGGAATTTGAGGAGAATGGCGTCTGGGGCGTGGAAACTAATGTAAAACACGCCGGGCGAAGCGAAGATATTCTGGGAGATTATGAGACAGAGATCGCCGAACTGGTATTGGGATGGCCCGATATGGCGGTTCCGGGGTGAAAGAGTTACTAAAATGAATTTTTTGAAAAAATGTCACCCTTTTCGATGATGTTTTTGCAACAATCTACTTGAAAAACAGGTTGATTTTATAACTATATATTACTAAATCACAATTTTACAAAAAATGTCACCACTTTTTAGCCGAAAAAATGGTGACATTTTTTCAAAAACTAGAAAAAGTGATTATTCCGGGGCTCTCACCACACCGGACTGGCGGCTCTGCCGCATCATAATATTCAAAAAGTATACTTTTGTACTTCCTGGAAATCCCCGATTGAAAAAAAGTGAAGATTCTGATACCATAATTTTGTGTAAATCCACAAACAGGGAGTAATCCCCCTATTTTTTTCTGAAGAAGGAGAAAATGGTATGAAGAAGAAAATGGTATCGATAGTTTTAGCTTTGGTTTTGGCATTTAGTATGGCGGCATGCCAGACAGAAAATGGACAGAAAGAAGCGGAGAGTCAGGAAGAAAGAACAAAACAGCAGGAGAATAAAAGCGACAAGGAGGATGTGGAACTGACTGTGTTTGCGGCGGCATCCATGACGGAAACGCTTACCTGGCTGGGCGAACGCTACACAAAAGTAAATCCTCATGTGACGGTAACTTTCAATTTTGATTCTTCTGGGACGTTAAAAACGCAGATTCAGGAAGGGGCTGTCTGCGATCTGTTTCTTTCTGCGGGACAAAAGCAGATGGATCAGTTGGACAGTAAGGCAGATCCTGCGGTGAATACAGAGGGGCTGGATTTTGTGCTGGAAGATTCCAGAATAGATATTTTGGAAAATAAGGTGACGCTTTGTGTTGCTGAGAAAAATCAGGAAAAAATCAAGACGTTTGACGATCTTGCCAGAGCGCTGAAGCAGGAAGATATTTTGATGGCGATGGGAAATGCAGACGTTCCGGTGGGGCAATACACCCAGAAAATTCTGGAGTATTATAGTTTGGATGAAGAAGCGCTTGCCGGGGCAGGGAAAATTTCTTACGGAAGTAACGTAAAGGAAGTAACCACGCAAATTTCGGAAGGGAGTGTGGACTGTGGAGTAATCTACTGTACGGACGCTTATTCAGCGGGACTTGCCGTGGCAGATTATGCTGCGCCGGAAATGTGCGGGCAGGTCATCTACCCTGCGGCAGTTTTAAAAACCAGTGAGCATGAGGAAGAAGCGCAGGCGTTTCTGAACTATTTACAGACAGAAGAAAGTATGGAAATTTTTGAAAAAGTGGGATTTTCCCCAGTGAAGTAAGGCATATTTGGAGGATGAAGTTTATGGATTGGTATCCCCTTTGGAATTCTATCAGGATTGCCGCGCTCAGCAGTGTGATTGTTTTTTTTGTGGGAATTTTCACCGCTTATTATGTGGCGCGGCTGCCCGGTTGGGTCAAAGGCATTTTGGATGTGATTTTTACCCTTCCCATGGTGCTGCCTCCTACAGTGTGCGGTTATTTCCTGTTAATGATATTTGGAGTGCATCGCCCTGTAGGCGAATGGTTGGCAAAACTGGGAATACAGGCGGTGATGACCTGGTATGGAGGGATTCTTGCATCGGCAGTGGTGGCATTCCCTCTTATGTATCGGACAGCCCGGGGGGCTTTTGAGAGTTTTGATGCGACACTGGCGTATGCGGGACAAACGCTGGGATTGTCCAATACCTATATTTTTTGGAGAATTCGGATGCCGGCTTGTCGGCAGGGAATTCTGGCAGGACTGGTGCTGTCTTTTGCGAGAGCGTTGGGAGAATACGGAGCAACCAGTATGCTGATCGGTTATATACCGGGAAAGACGGCTACCATTTCCACTACGGTGTATCAGTTGTGGAGGACGAATGACGAGAGCGGCGCATTTTTCTGGGTGCTGGTGAATCTGGCGATTTCCACGGTGATTTTACTGATTGTAAATATGTTGGAAAGAAAAACGGTGAAAAAATGAGTCTTTTTGTGGATATAAAAAAGAAATTTTCGGATTTTTCTCTGGATATCCATCTGGAACAGGAACAGGGGATTCAGGGGCTTTTAGGAGCGTCGGGAAGCGGAAAAAGTCTCACGTTAAAGTGTATTGCGGGAATCCTTACCCCGGATGAGGGGAAGATTCTTTTAAATGGAAGAACGTTGTACGACAGTGAAAAGGGGATCAATCTTCCTCCCCAGCAAAGGCGGGTGGGGTATCTGTTTCAAAATTATGCGCTGTTTCCCCACATGACCGTAAAGAAAAATATTTTGTGCGGACTGCACCATGAAAAAAATAAAGATATCCGGGGAAAGAAATTTCAGGAAACGGTGCAGATGCTGCAGATGGAAGAAATGTTGGGAAAATCCCCCCATCAATTAAGCGGCGGTCAGCAGCAGCGGGTGGCATTGGCGAGGATTCTGGTGAATGAGCCGGAATTTCTTCTTCTGGATGAGCCATTCAGTGCGCTGGATGCTTATTTGCGGGATCAGCTTCAGATCCAGGTGAAAGAGATTCTGGAAAAATTTGATTGGGAAGTGCTTCTGGTCAGCCACAGTCGGGATGAAGTATACCATCTCTGCGGAAGGCTGTCGCTGGTGGAAAAGGGAAAAATCCTGGAGACAGGAAATACAAAAGAGGTTTTTGCGAGACCTCGAAGTCGTTCCGGGGCGATTCTTACCGGGTGTAAGAATATTGCCGGAGCAAAAAAAGTGGGAGAATATCAGGTGGAAGTTCCCGAATGGGGGATTTGTCTTAAGACAGCGGAACCGGTACCGGAGGGGATTCGCGCGGTGGGAATTCGGGCGCATTATTTTCATCCCCGGGGACGGGAAAACGTGTATCCAGTGGTATTTTCCCGGGTGATGGAGGAACCCTTTGAAAATAGCGTGATGTTTCGGTATGCGAACCAGCCGGAGGGAACGAAGGATCTGTGGTGGCGGATGCCGAAAGGACGGTGGAATGGCGAGATGCCCCAAAAGCTGGGGATTTCTCCAAAAAATGTGTTGTTACTCATGTGAAAGTAAAAAGGAGGCTGAGCCATGGGCAAGATTTTAGCAGTATGTATCAGTGAGAAAAAGGGAACCACGAAGGAAAATGTGAAAAAAGCGTATCTGAAGGAGCAATTCGGACTGGAAAATGACGCCCATGGGGGAAAATGGCATCGCCAGGTGAGCCTTCTTAGCGCAGAAAGAATCGAGGAATTTCGGAAAAAAATCTGGGTGGACTACGGAGCTTTCGGAGAAAATCTGGTGGTGGAAAGCTTTGATTTTCGTCAGCTACCAGTGGGAAGCCGATTTGCCGTGGGAGAAGCATTGTTGGAAATGACGCAGATCGGGAAAGAATGTCACAATGATTGTGTAATTAAGCAGCAGACGGGAGAGTGTATTATGCCACGGGAGGGTGTATTTGCCCGGGTGCTGAAAGGCGGAATGGTGCAGGGGGGAGATGAAATGAAACTTTTGCCTCCCCAGGAAAATCCTCCGCTGCGGGCTGCGGTAATCACGCTGTCAGATAAAGGCAGCCGCGGAGAGCGAGAGGATAAGTCGGGACCTTTGGTGGCTGAAATGCTGCAGGAAGCAGGATATCAAATAGAAGAAACGCTGCTCTTGCCGGACGGGATGCAGCCCCTGAAAAATCAGTTGATCCGTCTGGCGGATGGAAGGCAAATGGACCTTATTTTGACTACGGGAGGGACAGGATTTGCCCCCACCGATGTAACGCCGGAGGCTACTTTGGCGGTGGCTGACAGAAATGCTCCGGGAATTGCGGAGGCTATGCGGGCGTACAGTCTTTCCATTACTCCCCGGGCGATGCTGTCCCGGGCTGCCAGCGTACTGAGGGGAAAAACATTGATCGTAAATCTTCCCGGCAGTCCCAAAGCGGTGAAAGAAAGTCTGGAATACATTCTTCCCACCCTGAAACACGGGATTTTGCTGGCAAAGGGCGAAGATGGAGAATGCGCACGAAAATAAAAGGAGCGAATGAGTATGAAAGTAATAAAAACAGAGGATGCAGTGGGACATGTGCTCTGCCATGACATCACCCAGATTATTAAGGGTGTGACTAAGGATGCCAGATTTCGAAAAGGGCATGTGGTGACGGAAGAGGATATTCCGGTACTTTTGAGTATTGGGAAAGACAACCTGTATGTGTGGGAAAAGGATGATACTATGTATCATGAAAATGAGGCGGCTGAGATTTTGCGGGATGTGTGTATCAACGATCACATGCTCCCGTCTCAGGTAAAAGAAGGAAAAATAGAATTGACCGCTGCGTGTGACGGATTGTTTCAGGTGGATGTGGAGCGGCTCTACAAAATCAACGAGATCGATCAGGTAATGATCGCTACTCGTCATACGAACAGTCCGGTAAAAGAGGGAGATAAGCTTTTGGGAGCCAGGATTATTCCGCTGGTGATCCAGAAAGAAAAAATGGAGCAGGTGAAGGAGAGAGCGGGAGATACTCCTTTGTGCCGTCTTTTGCCGTATAGAGCGCTGAAAGCGGGAATTATCACCACCGGAAACGAAGTATTTTACGGAAGGATTCAGGATACTTTTACACCGGTGGTGGTGGCAAAACTGGAAAAATACGGTGTTGAAGTGTGTAAACATGTGACACTGGGAGATGATAAGGGACAGATCACGAAAGCGATTTTGGATATGAAGGAGCAGGGCTGCGATCTGATTCTGACTACGGGAGGAATGAGTGTAGATCCGGACGATCAGACGCCGGGGGCGATCAAAGACAGCGGCGCAGAGGTAGTTTCTTATGGAGCGCCGGTACTGCCGGGAGCAATGTTTTGTCTGGCGTATTTTGCAGATGGAACGACGGTGATGGGATTGCCGGGCTGTGTGATGTATGCGAAGGCAACGATTTTTGATCTGATTTTACCTCGGGTTGTGGCCGGGGTTCCGGTGAAACGGAGAGATCTCATTGCCCTGGGCCATGGCGGACTGTGTCTGGGCTGCAAAGAGTGTCATTATCCAGAGTGCAGTTTCGGTAAAAGCTGGTAGAAATGAGGCGGAAATATGATTGACGGACAGGGAAGGGTCATTGACTATATACGGATATCAGTGACGGATCGCTGTAATCTCAGATGTGTATACTGTATGCCGGAGGCGGGTATAGAGCCGGCAGCTCATGAGGAAATCCTGCGATATCAGGAGATTGAGCGTCTGGCAGGCATTTTTGCCAGAATGGGCATTCGGAAAATAAAAATTACCGGGGGAGAGCCTCTGGTGCGCCGGGGAATCGAACAGTTGGTGAAAAATCTGAAAAAGACGCCCGGGATCGAGCAGGTGACACTTACGACCAATGGCATTCTTCTTTCGGAAAAATGGGAAGGTCTGAAAGCGGCAGGACTGGATGGGATCAATCTGAGTCTGGATACGCTGAATCCTCAGGTGTATCGGCAGATTACCAGAAGAGAAGGTTTGGAGAAAACGCTGGAAGGGATGAAAAAAATTCTGGAGGATGGGACGATTCCTCTGAAGATCAACTGCGTTCCTATGGGGATTCCCGGACAAAATGTGGAAGAATTGGTGGAATTATCCAGAAAATATCCCGTTCATGTGCGTTATATTGAAATGATGCCTATCGGTCTGGGAAAAGAATATCGGGGCGTTACGGAAGAAGAGCTTCTGGGAGAATTGGAAGCGCTGTACGGGAAGAGTAAAGCCTATGAAGGAAGGCTGGGAAACGGTCCGGGGCATTATTTTGAATTTTCCGGTTTTTTGGGAAAAATTGGATTTATCAGCGCCATCAGTCATAAATTCTGTTATCAATGTAACCGGGTTCGTCTTACATCCCAGGGATTTTTAAAAACCTGCCTCCAATATGAAAATGGCGTGGAACTTCGGGGGCTGTTAAGGTCGGGAGCTGGGGATGAAGAATTGGAAGAGGTGATCCAAAAAGAAATTTTATGTAAACCTGCAAGTCACCATTTTTTGCAGGAAGAAAAGGAAGAGACGGAACACAGGATCATGTCGCAGATTGGGGGATGAAGATGCAGGGATTATTTGAAAAAATAGCTGATCTGGAACAGAGAGAAAAAACGGCGGTGCTGACCGTGATTGAAGGGAAAGATTTTGGAGAAAAAGCTCTGATGAAGCAGGGAAAAATATTGTGGAAATCCTGTCCAGATGGATTTTTCTACATGCAGGAGGAAAATCTGACACAAAGATCTTCCACAGGAAAAATGATAATTCAGGGACAGACCGTATTTTGCGACTGCCTCGGTCAGGAAAAACAACTGGTGATCTGCGGCGGAGGACACGTATCCATGGCAATCCTTTCCATAGGAAAAATGCTGGGATTTACCGTGAGCGTTCTGGAAGATCGCCCGTATTTTGCGGATCAGGCAAGAAAAACAGGGGCTGACCGGGTGATATGTGATTCTTTTGCTGAGAGTTTGCAGCAGATTCCGGGAGATGAAGATACGTATTTTGTGATTGTTACCAGAGGGCATCGGTACGATCAGGTTTGCCTGGAACAGATTCTTGAAAAAAAATATGCGTACGTGGGGATGATGGGAAGCCGTAAAAGAGTTGCCGCATTGAAAGACACGATGCTTGAAAAAGGATTTTCCAGAGAAAAAGTGGAGGAGCTTCACAGTCCTATCGGCCTTTCTATCCGGGCGGAAACTCCGGAGGAAATTGCAGTTTCCGTTATGGCGGAGATTATAGAGGTGAAAAATAAGGCGGGAAGGACAGAAAGCCTTTCTTCTGAAATGCTGAAAGCGCTGACAGAAAAAGGAGAACAGGGGAAAGTGCTTGCTACCATCGTAAGCCGCCGTGGTTCTGCCCCAAGAAAGGTGGGAACGAAAATGATGATCTTTCCCGAGGGAAAAACTATGGGGACGATTGGCGGAGGATGTATGGAGGCGGAAGTGATCCAGCAGGCATTGGGAATGCTGCGGACAGGAAAAGCCGGGATACAGATTTATCCGGTGGATATGACCAGCGAGACGGCAGAAGATGAGGGAATGGTCTGTGGGGGCAGCATAGATGTGCTGTTGGAGGTTTATGACCTGCCCCCAAATGAGAATAGAAGCGGAGAGAATGTCCTGCGATATTGAAAGTAAGATACAGAAAATGAAAAGCCCAGTAAAGAGTTCAGAACATCACCAATGCTGCTAAGCTCTTGACGGGGCTTTTTATTTTCAAATTTCCCCTATCTTTTTCTTGTATTCATTCGTTATATCTATCAGAATGACATAAGTACTTATCGGAGATAGAGCTTATTTGCCGTTCATACACTTATATTATAACTCTGTCCCATCTCGCCTTTCGGGAACCGATCCACAAAGGGGATGGTCACATTCCCATAGAACAGCAGGCCCTCGCCGGAATTGGAGTGGGTGATGTAGGAAAGCTGGTGCTCGGAAATGCCGAGCTGTTTTGCCAAAATCGTCCGGTCACTTTGGGCCTGGGACAGCAGGATCATAAAATCCGTGTTGTCGAGAATGTTCTCAATCTCCCGGCTGGCCAAAAGGTCTTTCACATTCTGCGTAAGTGCGCTGGGGACACAGCCCTTTTTGCGTAGCATCTTCCAGACCGCCACAAAGTAGCTGGCGGTCAGAGGATCGCGGAGCAGGACATGGAACTCGTCAAAGTAGCACCAGGTCGCCACGCCCTCCCGGAAGTTGGTGTCCACCGCCTGGGAGACAAACTCGTTTGTGATGTGCATGGCAATCTTGCGGAGGTTTTCTCCCATGTTCTTGAGCACGATGCACACCACCCGGCTGTCCGTTTTTACATTGGTGGGATGGTTAAAGAGATTGAGGGAGCCTGTACAGTAGAGCTCCAGGGCGGTTGCCACCCGGCGGGCCTCCGGCTCCGGCTGTTTGAGAAGCTCCTCGTACAAGTCCT
>HF995403.1 GCA_000432335.1 Firmicutes bacterium CAG:646 | reverse complement strand
AAGGAGTCCTGCATTGGATACAAACAGGTTCAAAAACGTCTGAATCTTATTAAATCCGCTGTCCCAGAATACTACCATTCCCGCAGCGTACATTGCAAAAAACAGGATGATTGTGATCAGCAAAAGGAAGCCTGTATTTGTCATTTTCTTTTTCTGTTTCATGCCTTCTGACCTCCTTCTGCTGCTGCGCCGGATACTTTTCTGCTTTTCAGTCCGGCGATAAATTTCTTAAATACTTCACTCTGAAGAGTTACGATGATAATAACTACAATAGCCTTGTATACCGGAAGCTGATCCGCCTTTACATTCATTGCGTAAAGAGTTGTTGTAAGAGCCTGAATGGTATAGGCGCCGATCACAGAACCTACCAGGCTGAATTTACCGCCGCCCAGGAAGTTTCCGCCGAGAGCAACCGCAAGGATCGCATCCATCTCAAGATTCAGACCAATGTTATTTGCATCTGCAGAATAAATACGACTGGATGCAACGATTCCTGCAATACCTGCCAGAACGCCGCAGATCACATAGGTCAGAAATTTAATCATCGTGGAATTCAAACCGACCAGACGGGCTGCCTTGCCGTTAATACCAACGCTTTCAATATAAAGCCCAAGAGCTGTTTTTTTCAGGATCAGAGCAACAACAATGACTGTTATTACAGCAAAGAAAACCGGTGTGGGGATCGGGCATCTGCCAATGTAGCCTCCTGCCATTTTGTAGGAATCCACGCGGACATAAGTAATCTGTCCTGCTGTAACAAGCTGTGCGATACCACGTCCTGCCGTATACAGGATCAGTGTTGCTACCATAGGCTGGATACGCAGCTTGGCTACCAGGAATCCATTAAAGGCGCCGCAGAGAGCTGATGCAAGAAGAGCTGCCACTACTGCAAGGATAATGGAATTCTGATACTCGGTAACAGAGGCCTGTCCGCCGGAAAGGATCTGACAGCAAACCGCTGCCGCCACTGCCATTACTGCGCCTACACTGATATCCTGTCCGCCGGAAGCGGCTGTAACAAGAGTCATGCCCACTGCAAGGATAACCAGCTCGGAAGCACGGTTGATAACATCAATAATGTATCCGTAAAGGACGCCGTTCTGAATAGATACATGGAAGAAGTCCGGTGTTTTTATTACATTGATCAGAAGCACGGCGATCAGGCATACGATGGGGAGAAAAAGCCTTGCGCCTGTGATCTGTTTTAATCTGCTTTTATTCATCTTTATCGTCACCTCCTGCAATGGCTTTCATAATGCTGCTCTGAGAAAGCTCATGTTCTTCCAGCTCTCCCACCTTTTCTCCGTCCCGGAGCACTGCCATACGGGAACAGGTACGGAGCATTTCCTCTACCTCTGAGGAAATAAAGGTCACTGCCATTCCCTGATC
>HF995402.1 GCA_000432335.1 Firmicutes bacterium CAG:646 | reverse complement strand
GGAAGAAATGGAAAAGGAGCAGATAGCTGTCCAAATAAAACTGCTGTAGATGAAGAAGAATTGATTCAGGTTTTACAGGAATATTTTCATCGGGTTCTTCAACAAAAAAATAAAGTGATCGATTATGTTGTGAAAGAATTTCAAAGAGTGTACAAAGCGAAAGATGAAAATGCAGAGTATGAGAAGGAATTGAATTTGCAGATTGCCAGATTACAGAGAATGCGACAGAAATATATGGATATGTATACCGATGATTTGATCTCAAGAGAAGAATTGAATGATAAGTTAGGTGGTACTCGTCAAGAACTGAATCGTCTGGAAAATGAATTGAAAATGGTATCCAGTAATTTGACAAAAGGAGATCAGATGGAAAAAATCTTGAATGATACTTTTAAGCAGATTGAGGATATTACAGATGTTCATGAGATGACCAATGTACAGTTAAAGAGATTGATTAAGAAAATCGAAGTAGACAAAGATGGAAATGTGGATATTTACCTTCGTTTACTAGGCGATTTGGGATTAAATGAAAGCATTTTAGTGGAAGACGAATGTGAAAATAAAACAGCTCTAAATAGTAACGACCAAACATAAAGACTGCACAGAACGTCTCCTCCAGATAAACCCTTCTCTGGCCGCGGAAGCCAGAAAGGTTTTGGATGTGAACAAGCAGGAACGTCATATACGTGGTGGACTGGCCACCAGGGAAAAATATCTGCACCAACATGGATAAAAAATATAGAAATGGT
>HF995401.1:73656-90589 GCA_000432335.1 Firmicutes bacterium CAG:646 | reverse complement strand
GTTTGTTATAGTGTGCCCGATAACAAAATGTTGACTTTTTATGGTCTGTCTTCTTATAAGGATGTGATTCGGGAGTGGTATGATGGGTACCGCTTTGGGGATACAGAGGTATATTGTCCCTGGGATGTCATTAATTATTGTGATGAACTGCTGGCAGATCGATCTGTTTCACCTAAAAACTACTGGGCTAATACCAGTGGCAATGACCTGATCCGACGTTTGTTAAAGAAAGCGAACCTGACTACGAAAAATGAAGTAGAAGAGTTATTAAATGGCAGACAGATGACCAAACGTATAAAACAGGAACTGACATATCGTGAGATTGATGACAGCATTGAAAATGTGTGGAGCGTGTTATATTCCACCGGCTATCTGACAGGAATGCATGTGGAGCAGAACGATGCAGAGATATTCCGGCTATGGATACCCAATGGTGAGATCCGAAAACTGTTTTATGAATTGGTCGAAGACTGGTTTTGCGAGGTGACACGTGCTGATGTTTCGAAGATCAACCGCTTTTGTGCGGCATTTCCGGCTGGTGATACCGATGCCATCCAGGAGATGCTTGGAGATTATCTGTGGGATTCCATCAGTGTGCGGGATACGACAGTAAGAAGGAATATGAAAGAAAACTTCTATCATGGAATGTTGCTTGGACTTTTGCAAAATCAGGACAGTTGGCTGGTCAAGTCTAGTGCAGAGAATGGTGAGGGATATAGCGATATCTCTATTCAGACACCGGATCGAACAGGGATTGTGATCGAACTGAAATATGCGAATGATGGGAATCTGGAGGCAGCCTGCAGGGAGGCGCTTAAGCAGATTGAAGAAAGGAAATATGCGGAAGGGCTGAAACGCCGGAGTATGAAAAAAATTATTAAGTATGGAATTGCCTTTTATGAAAAAGAATGTATGGTAGTAAAAGGAAAAACAAATGATAAAAAGGAAGGAAAAAAGATATGAAAACAACATTATTGATTATGGCAGCAGGGATTGGTTCACGTTTCGGAGGCGGTATCAAACAGCTGGAACCTGTGGGGATGCACGACGAAATCATCATGGACTATTCCATTCATGATGCGATCAAGGCAGGCTTTAATAAGATTGTTTTTGTTATCCGAAAAGATATTGAGGCGGATTTTCGGGAACGGATTGGCAGCAGAATTGAAGAAGTTTGTAAAAAGCTGAATGTAGAGACTGTGTACGCTTTTCAGGATCTGCAGGATGTACCGGAAGCTTATACCGTTCCAGCAGAACGTACAAAACCATGGGGAACGGGTCAGGCAGTGCTGGCAGCAAAAGAATGGATCCATGAACCATTTATGGTGATCAATGCAGATGATTATTACGGAAAAGAGGCTTTCTGCAAGATGCATGAATGGTTGATTCAGGATCATAAGGAGTCTGCTATTTCTATGGCGGGATTTATTTTGAAGAATACGTTATCTGACAATGGAGGAGTTACCAGAGGTGTGTGTCGGGTGGATGCAGGATGCACTCATATAGAAGATGTGGTGGAGACAGGAAATATTGTAAAAACAGTGAACCCTGAAACGGGAGAAGTTGGAGCCGAGGCAGATGGCACTAAACTTGATCCAGAATCCTATGTGTCCATGAATATGTGGGGATTTCCGGCAAAAGAGGACTGCGATCCTGCGTTTATGGAAGTGCTGAAAAAAGAATTTTGTACATTTTTTGAGAAGGATGTTCCGAAAAATCCAGAAAAGGCGGAGTATCTGCTTCCTACACTGATCGGGGAGCTGCTGCGAGAGGGAAGATGTTCTGTGAAGGTACTGGAAACCAGAGATAAGTGGTTTGGCGTCACTTATAAGGAAGATAAGGAAGCTGTAGTGAATAGCTTCAAACAGCTGATTGCAGATGGCGTTTATGGTGAAAACCTGTATTCGGATCTGTGTAAAGTCGTAATTGAAAAGCTATAGAATAAAAACAAGGAGATAAGAAGAAAGATGAAGAATTTACTTATTTTAGGGGCTGGCGGTTTTGGTCAGATGGTGAAGGAAACCGCTTTGATGCTGGGATATGAACAGGTTGTTTTTCTGGATGACGCAGCAAAAAGAGCCGATGTGGTAGGAAAGTGTTGTGATTATGTGATCAAGCATCGGGAGTATCCTGTTGCAGTGGCAGCTTTTGGAAATAATAAGACCCGGCTGTACTGGACGGATAAGCTGATGGAGGAGGGCTATGAGGTGCCTGCTATTGTGCATCCTTCGGCAATCGTAAGCCCCAGTGCGGTGATCGAGCAGGGATGTTTTATTATGCAGAGGGCAGTGGTAAATACGAATACCCGGATTGAACGGGCAGCGCTTATAAACAGCGGCGCAGTCGTTGATCATGATTCTGTTGTGGGCTATGGAGCGCACGTTTGTCTGGGAAGTATTGTGAAAGCAAATTGTACCATTGAACCGGGCAAAAAGGTGGAGGCGGGAGAGGTTATTTTCTCCACCAGAAGAAAGATCGAGGGGGCGGACAGCCGTTCTCTGGAGGATGCGGTGTATGCTTTCGGCTTCGGTCCTCAGTGCAGTTATGTGAAGCCGTTCGGCGAGGGGCATATCAATGAGACGTATGCGGTTTATATGCCGGACGAGGATGGAACGGACAAGCCGCTTTATGTGCTGCAGAGGGTAAATATCAACGTATTTAAGAACCCGGCGCAGGTAATGGAAAATATTTTCGGAGTGACTGAATACCTTCGTGACGTGATTCGGCAGGAAGGCGGAGATCTGGATCGGGAAACACTTTCCTATATCAAAACGAAGAGCGGAGACGCTTATTTTGAGGATGATCAGGGGCAGCCGTGGCGGTGTCTCAATTATGTTTCTAATTCTGTCTGTTATCAGTTTGTGGAGAGACCGGAGCAGTTTTACCAGTCTGCAAAAAGTTTTGGTCATTTCTTAAAGCAGTTGGGAGATTATCCGGCAGAGAGTCTTCATGAGACAATTCCGCAGTTTCATGATACAGTAAAACGATACAATGATTTTGCGGCTTCGGTGACGAAAGATGTGAAGAACCGTGCCCGCTTGTGCCGCCCGGAAATTGAATTTGCTCTTGCGAGAAAAGAGGATGCCGGCGTATTGATGAAACAGCTTGCGGAAGGGCTTCTGCCTCTTCGTGTCACCCATAACGATACGAAGCTGAATAATATTTTATTCGATCAGGAGACGGGAAAAGGTCTCTGTATTATTGATCTGGATACCATTATGCCGGGTCTGGCAGCCAATGATTTTGGGGATTCTATTCGTTTTGGCGCTTCCACTGCGGAGGAGGACGAGCAGGATCTCGATAAGGTTCATTTTGATATCAATCTGTATGAGTTGTATGTAAAGGGATATCTGGAGATGGCAAAGGATGTGCTCACGCCGACGGAGATTGACAGTCTTCCCTGGGGAGCGAGATTGATGACATATGAGTGCGGTATTCGATTCCTTATGGATTATCTGCAGGGAGATGTGTACTTCAAGACGGCATATCCAGAGCATAATCTGGTTCGCGCCAAAACACAATTCCGTTTAGTGAAAGAAATGGAAGAGCAGTTTGATCAGATGTATGAGATTTTGAAAAAGTATCGGTAAGAAAATCACCTTTTTGTATACACATTTTGCGGTGGGTTACATACTCTGTAGGTAACAAGTATTTTTAAGTGAGTTTGTATGCAGATTATTTTCGGTATTTTTCTTCCTTTTTTCGGTACGCTTCTGGGGGCGGCGTTTATTTATTTTTTAAAACGTGAGATCCGGGGCGGATACAAGCAATGCCTTTTGGGATTTGCTTCCGGTGTTATGGTGGCAGCCAGCGTATGGTCGCTTTTGCTGCCATCCATAGAACTGGAGCAGAGAAGAGGGGCTTTTTCTTTTGTCCCGGCAGCGGTGGGATTTTTTCTTGGGTTCCTTTTTCTCATAGGAACGGATCAGCTCGTCTGCTGGATGAAAAACAGAGGAGCAGAGCTTACGGAAGATGAAAATCACTGGAAAAAGAATTCTCTTCTGGTGCTGGCGGTGACGATTCATAATATCCCGGAGGGGCTCTCAGTGGGCGCGGCATTTGCCGGCGTATTGAGCGGACAGCCGGGATTTACCATAGTTTCTGCCTGCCTGCTGGCTTTCGGAATTGCAGTGCAGAATCTTCCGGAAGGGTTTATTGTGGCGCTTCCCTTTCGGGACAGAGGATATTCCCGCAGCCGTTCTTTTGTCTACGGAATGCTTTCCGGGGCAGTGGAGCCTGTGGCTTCGGTGGGAATGATTCTTCTTACCGCATGGCTGCGTCCTCTGCTGCCGTATCTTTTGGCTTTTTCGGCAGGCGCTATGGTTTGTGTGGTGGTGGAGGAACTGCTTCCAGATGCAGTTGAGAAGGGAAAATATCACACGGGGACAATGGGATTTTGTGCAGGTTTTCTTCTGATGATGATATTAGATGTGGCACTGGGATAAAAATTGTGATAAAATAGTCATGAATTTTGTTGATTATTTGAGGGATAAAGCCAGAAGAAAAGAGGAGAATACAGGATGATAGCGCTGATAGATTACGATGCGGGTAATATGAAGAGTGTGGAAAAGGCATTGCAGCATATTCAGGAAGATACGATCGTGACCAGAGATCCCCGGGAGATTTTGCAGGCGGATAAGGTGATTCTTCCGGGAGTGGGCTGTTTTGGCGATGCGATGGAGAACTTGCAGCATTTTGGATTGGTATCTGTGATCCGGCAGGCGGTGGCGCAGAGGAAGCCTTTTCTGGGAATTTGCTTGGGATTGCAGCTGTTGTTTGAGCGGAGTGAAGAGAGCCCGGGCGTGAAAGGTCTGGGAATTTTAAAAGGAGAGATTTTGCGTATTCCTGCCAAAGAGGGGCTGAAGATTCCTCATATGGGCTGGAACAATCTCGCATTTCCCCGGAGCGGAAGGCTTTTTCAGGGAATTGAAGAGGAGTCTTTCGTGTATTTTGTCCACTCTTATTATCTGAAGGCGCAGGAGGAGGGAATTGTAACTGCTACGGCAGATTACGGTGTCCGTATTCATGCTTCCGTAGAGAAGGATAATGTCTTTGCCTGCCAGTTTCATCCTGAGAAAAGTTCTCATGTGGGACTTCAGATCTTGAAAAATTTTGCTGCTGTTTCAGAGAAAGGGGGACGATAAGATGCTGACAAAAAGGATCATTCCCTGTTTGGATGTGAAAAATGGCAGAGTGGTGAAGGGCGTTAATTTTGTGGAGCTTCAGGATGCCGGTGATCCGGTGGAGATTGCAAAAGCTTATGACGCGGCCGGGGCGGATGAGATTGTGTTTCTGGATATTACTGCTTCTTCCGATAACAGAAGTACTGTGGTGGATATGGTGCGTCGGGTGGCGGCAAATGTTTTTATTCCATTTACGGTGGGAGGAGGCATTCGCACCGTAGAGGATTTTAAGTTGTTGCTGCGGGAGGGAGCAGATAAGATTTCCATTAATTCTTCTGCTTTGAATCGTTCGGAGCTGATTCGGGAGGCCGCCTTAAAGTTTGGAAGTCAGTGTGTGGTGGTTGCTATTGATGCAAAGCGTCGACAGGATGGAAGCGGCTGGAATGTGTATAAAAATGGCGGCAGAGTGGATGTGGGTCTGGATGCCGTAGAGTGGGCGAAAAAAGCAGAGACTTTAGGAGCTGGGGAGATTTTGCTTACTAGTATGGATGGGGATGGAACGAAAGCAGGGTATGATCTTCCTTTGACCAGGGCGATCGCAGATGCGGTTTCCATTCCGGTGATCGCATCTGGCGGGGCAGGAACGCTGGAGCATTTTTATGAAGCTATGACGAAGGGAAAAGCAGATGCAGCGCTGGCGGCGTCCTTATTTCATTATAAAGAACTGGAAATTCGGGAAGTAAAAGAATATCTTGCGCAAAAAGGACTTCCAGTACGGCTGTAAAAGCCAAAAATACACGAAAGCAGAAAGGAGTGGGGCAGATGCCTCCCATTACAGGAGCATGGGCAGAGGCTTTGAAGGAAGAGTTTCATAAGCCATATTATAAAAAATTGTTTGAGACAGTTGGACAGGAGTATGCCACCAGAAAGATTTTTCCGGCAGGAGACGACATTTTTAATGCGTTTCATTTTACTCCGTTGGATCAGGTGAAGGTGGTGATTCTGGGGCAGGACCCTTACCATGGAGACGGTCAGGCACACGGGCTTTGTTTTTCTGTAAAGCCGGATGTGGAGATTCCGCCGTCGCTGGTGAATATTTATAAAGAGTTGGAAGATGACCTGGGCTGTTATATACCGAATAACGGGTATCTGGAAAAATGGGCACGGCAGGGAGTACTGTTGTTAAATACAGTGCTTACCGTGCGGGCGCATCAGGCAAATTCCCATCGCGGCATCGGCTGGGAGGAGTTTACAGATGCGGCGATCCGGGTGCTGGCGGCGCAGGAGCGGCCGATGGTATTCATTCTCTGGGGGCGTCCGGCGCAGATGAAAAAGAGTATGCTGAATCCGCAGCGCCATTTGATCCTGGAAGCGCCTCATCCCAGTCCTCTGTCTGCGTATCGGGGATTTTTCGGAAGCCGTCCTTTCAGTAAAACGAACGAATATCTGGTCAGTCATGGTCTGGAGCCTATTGACTGGCAGATAGAGAACAGGTAAAGGCGGGAGGTTCCATGAGTAAGAGTAACGCTTTAGTGAGAAATGCTTCTTTTTTGATGATGGCAACCCTGATCTCCAGAGTGATCGGACTTCTTTACAGAAGCCCTTTGAATGCGATCATTGGAAATGTTGGGCTTGGATACTATGGATATGCAAATAATGTTTATGTGATTTTACTTTTGATCTCGTCGTACAGTATTCCCATGGCGGTTTCGAAAGTGATTTCTGAGCGCCTTGCGCTGAAACAGTATCGAAATGCGCAGAAAGTATTTTACGGGGCTTTGATTTATGCGGCGGCGGTCGGAGGCGCTGCAGCGCTTATCGCTTTCTTTATGGGTAAGTACTTGCTGCCCACGAATCAGCAGGAGGCGCTTTTAGCTCTTCGGATGCTGGCGCCGACCATTTTTTTGTCTGCAATTCTGGGTGTTATGCGGGGATTTTTTCAGGCGCACAGTACGATGATGCCTACTTCCATTTCTCAGGTGCTGGAACAGATTGCCAATGCGATTGTCAGTGTGGGAGCGGCATGGCTGTTAATTAAGAGCTTTGGAAGGGATGAAAAGACCCGAGCAATTTACGGAGCGGCAGGCGGAACCCTGGGAACCGGAGCGGGAGTGCTGGCGGGTCTGCTGTTTATGTGTTTTGTATACTATGTCAATAGAAAGGTGCTGAAACGGCAGATTGCCAACGACCGGCATACACAGGAAGAGAGTCTGAGAAATGTCATGAAGATTATTTTCCTTATGGTAACGCCGATCATCTTCAATACTTTTGTATATAATGCCAGCGGTTATCTGGATTCTAAGATTTTTTCCGATATTCTAAATATGAAGAAGGTGGCGGCGGAGACTGTCAGCAGCCAGTGGGGAGAATACAGCAATTCTTATCTCACGCTGATCAATATTCCGCTGGCTTTATCGAGCGCGACTTCTTCCGCTATGATGCCGGAGATTGCTTCCCGGTATATTACCGGGCATTATAAAAAAGCAAATAAAAAGATCAATGAGGGAATCCAGCTTACCATGTTTTTGTGTATTCCTGCGGCAGTAGGACTGGCGGTGCTGGCATTTCCTATCGTGGGAATCTTATTTCCCAAAAGTACAAAGCTGTCCGGTATTTTGCTGATGACAGGTTCGGTGACGGTGGTATTTTCGGCCTTATCCACAATTACCAATGGGGTTTTGCAGGCAATCGGACAGGCAAAACTGCCCCTTCGGAATTCGGCGATTTCTCTGGTGCTGAATGTGATCACTGTAGCAGGCTGTTCGTATCTGTTCCCGCAGATCGGAGTGTTTTCTGTACTTCTGGCAAGTCTCGTATTTGCCGTATGTACGTGTGTGCTGAATGCGTTGTCCCTGCGTAAGTATCTGGGGCATAAGAATGATTTTGTCAATGGATATGGAAAGCCATTTCTGGCAGCGGCAGGGATGGGTGTGACTGCGTGGGTGGTATATTACGGTTTGCATCTGGTGCTTCCTGTACGGATTCTGTGTCTGGGAGTTGCCATGGTCTGCGCTATGATCGTTTATCTGGTTTTGTATGTACTGATCACGAAAACCACCGAGGAACAGATGAGGAAATTCCCTATGGGAAATTATATAGTGAAAGCACTGCGGATGATCCGGGTGTTTCGATAGAAAGAGGCTTGGAGATGAAGAAAAGATATAAGAAAGTGGCAGAATCTCAGACAGAACAGACATATCTGATGCGTCCCATGTATCTCAACGGATATGGAAATTTGTTTGGCGGGCAGCTGATGAGCTGGATCGATGAGATTGCCAGTATTGTGGCGATGCGCCACAGTGAGTCGGATATCACGACTGCCGCCATTGATAATCTGAATTTTAAGTCAGGCGCTACGGTGGAGGATGTGATTGTTCTGCGGGGAAAAATCACTTATGTGGGCCGCACTTCTATGGAGGTACGGGTGGATACCTATGTGGAGAACCGTCACGGCATCAGGAAAATGATCAATCGGGCTTATGTAGTCATGGTAGCGGTGGATCAGGAGCATCATCCTGTGGACGTTCCCGGACTTTTGGTGGAATCTGAATCAGATAAAGCAGAATGGGAAGGCGGAGAAAAGCGATATGCGCTGCGAAAACAGCGGAGAGTGGAAGGATTTTAAGAGGATTTTCCTTTAAAAAAGAAAATAGAAGAAAGATTCGTGAAGAGCGAGTGTTTTCGATAAAATTCCCAGCATTTTGCTGGGAATTTTTGTTGACAGAGATAGGGGATTCCCATATAATGTTACGTACATGTGTCTAAATAGCACTGTAATAATATAGAAGGGAGTAGAAACGTATGAGAAAGGGTTTTGCCAGATATATGGCAGGCATTCTGGCGGCGCAGATGGTTCTTTCCAGCGGTGGTCAGTTTGTTTATGGCGCCCAGATGGAATATCCGGTTTCCGTAGAAGCGCAGGATCAAAGCGGAGGCGCTTTGGAAGAGGAACAGGTGGATGGAACAGAGCTATCAGGAGAACCGGAAGTTTCTGAACCAGAGAATCAAGAGATAGCGGAGAGCATTCCACAGGATGAGATTTCCGGTGAAGTGACAGAAGAATCGGAGGATACGAAGAATGAGGAGACGGAAGACTCTGGAGAAAAGGTGGAAGTAAAAGGAGAGATAGAAGTTCAGCTTATTTCTGGTATAGAAGTCAGAGACGAACAGAAATTTCATATTTCGCTGCAAGGACCTGTTTCCAGAGAGGAAGAAGTCATTCTTACTTATGAAGAAGGACAGGCAGCTCCTCACAAAACAGTTGCTTTTGAGGGACTAGAGCCGGGAACTTATCAGATTCAGATTTCCGGTCAGAATTATGTGACGTATGCGCAGCAGGTTGAAGTTGCGGGCATGGGTTATCGTCTGCAGGTTTATACCGGTGAAGTGGAAGGCTTTGGCGATCATGCCCATCCGGGGATGCTGGTATATGCGGATGTAAACGGAGATGGAACGCTGGATCAGAGCGATGTGACAAAGTTGGTGGATGCGATCGATCAGAAAACGAATGAGGCTGTATGTGACCTGAATGGAGATGGCAGTGTGGATTTGGCAGATCTTCAGTATTTCACCAATTTTTATGGAAAAAAGCAGGTAGATGCTACGATAGAAGCTTTTATTCCCAGGGAAGCTTTTCAGGCAGCGCAGGGAGAAAATACACAGATTGTGGGCGGAAGTCTGGAAGAGATTCTGGATGGGAACGGATCGGTAAGTTTGTCTCCTGCTGACGGAGCAGTTATTTCAGAGGAGCATCCTGTTCAGGTAAGTTTTGATTTTTCCCATACAAAGGAGCCAGTAATCATGGAGGGATTGGTGATAGAGTCTCCTTCTGGAAGTGATAACTGGATTGAGAGCGGAGTGGTTCAGGTGGAATATCTGGACGAAAATGGGCAGGTTCAGGTGATGGAACAGCCGATCGCTCCGGCAGTGGCAAGAGCCGCAGTGGACAGAGGAAGCAATGGAACGCTGATCATTGATCTGGGCGGACAGATTGCAGTGAAAAAGGTGACTTTGAAGATTACGGCTACTGCAAATCAGGGAAATCTGGCAGAGATCTCAAAAGTAGAATTTTTGAATAATATGGAAAATCATATTCCGGCGCCGGAGATGGATATTCCTGAGGCTGTGACTGCAGAAGCGGGAAACCGGGAAATTACGCTTTCATGGGAGAAGGCAAAGAATGTGACGGGATATGAGGCGGCAATTTCTGATGGAACAGCTACAGAATATCATCGGACGACGACCACAACGTTGCATATTACTTCTTTCCAGAATAAGAAGTTAAATAATAAGCAGGAGTATACCCTGAAAGTACAGTCGCTCAACGGTGAATGGAAGAGTGGTTTCAGCGCTCCGGTTACAGCAGTTCCAAAAGTAGATACCGTTCCGGAGGCGCCGGATAACCTCAGTGTGGAAGGCTTATATCGTGCGTTGGAAGTCCGCTGGAAGGAGTCAAAGGATCAAGGGGCAGATACCTACAATCTTTATTATAAGGAAGATTCTGCGGAGAAATTTGAAAAGATTGAAGGAATCACTGGAACGTACTACAAACTGACTGGTTTGAAAGATCAGACAAAATATCAGGTATATGTAACGGGCGTGAACGATCTGGGAGAAGGCGGAAAATCCATGATTGCAGCTGGAACTACAGCCAGCGTGGAAGCAGTCTCATTTCCTCAGTATAAGATTCTTACAGAAGCAAAAGAAAATCAGGAATTGCTTACCCATGTGACAGACGCCAGACGGGGCGCTGGAAATATGGTAGACAGTCCGCTGGATGAAGGACAGTCTGCAAAAGGTATTGTTGACAACAACTTTGCGTCTTATTATCATTTGGAAGACTGGGATGACGGGGTGAATTATCATAAAGAAACCCGGGGACTGACCGTGGAACTGGATCAGACGTATGAGATGGATCGCATTACTTTTGCAGCGCCGGATGACAGTTATCAGTACAATAATGCGGCGGTGTACTATCTGAATGAAGAAGGAAAAGAAGTGGCAGCGCCTAATGCAAGACTTCTCAGAAAGACAGATGGAAATGGTCGGGCGTATTATCTGATCAAGCTGGGTGAGCCTGTCACCACCAGTCGAGTGCGGATCAGTGTTTCTACACCGAATATTCGTAACATTGGAATCGCAGAGGTGCGTATTTATGAATACGATTCTCTGGAAGCGGATATTCAGGATCTGTATGCAGATGATCTGCATTTGGAACTGAAAGACACAGTGGAGGAAGAAGTCTTTGCACAGCTTCAGGAACGTCTGGATGCAAAAGACCATGGGGAATATCACCCGGATCGTGAGATTCTCCAGAAAGAACTGGATGCTGCCAGAGCGCTTTTTGAAGAGCAACAGAAGCTGGAAGATACGATTCATGTTCATCCGCAGATCACAGGAGCAAAGGATTCTCATTTGGGATTTTCTGGGCTGAACGCATGGCAGCCATTGGGCGTTAGTGCAGCTGCGGGAGAGGAACTGGTGGTGTATGTGGGAAATCCATCGATGGCTACCGGTGCAAATACGCCTCTTCGTCTTGTATTTTCTCAGGTTCACGCGGAATCCAATGCGCCGGTAAAGGTAATGAGCGGCAATTTGAAAATCGGAAGAAATGAGATTACCGTACCTAAATTTATGAGTACCGAGGCAGAAAAAGGCGGTTCTGTCTATGTGGAATATACAGGAAAGAATGATGCGGATGCTTACGGGATTCGTGTAAGCGGAGGGACTTCTATTTCGGTTCTGGATCTGTATCAGGTAACAGATGAAGCAGAAAAACAGAAACGAATCGCTGCATATGTGGAAAAACTGGAAAAACAGGTGGCTTCTCTGGAAGAAGAACATGCGGCGCATCAGAACAGTGGAAATGAAAATTTGGCATATGAGTATCAGGAGAGAACCTGTATTTTAAATACTACAGAGATTCTTCTGGATCAAATGATGCTTTCCATTCCTGCAAGTCAGGTTCTGGCAGGAATCAGTGGAGGTTCGGATAAAGCAGCAGCGCTGGCGGATTCGGTAAAAGCCATGAATGATATGATGACGCTGTTCTATCAGCATAAGGGATTGACAAATTCTTTCGCAGAGGGAACGAATACTTCGGTGATCAGCAAGAATCGTCTCCCGGCGCAGCATCTGAACATTCGGTATATGAAAATGTTTGCAGGTGCATTTATGTATGCGTCAGGAAATCATATCGGTATTGAGTGGAACGAGACCCGAGGAATGGCAAGTGGAAAACCGGTACAGGTAGACGCCAATGGCAAAAAAATCAGCGGTCAGTATTTTGGCTGGGGAATCGCTCATGAGATTGGTCATAATATCAATCAGTCGGCATATGCTATTGCAGAGGTTACAAACAATTATTTCTCCGTACTGGCGCAGGCAGATGAGACCAATGAAGGAGTACGCTTTAAATACGAAGATGTTTATGAAAAAGTGACGTCTTCGGCAGTTGGAAGATCAGACAATGTATTCACACAGTTGGGTATGTATTGGCAGTTGCATTTAGCGTACGATCGCAGCTACAACTATAAAACTTACAGTACATATCAGGAAATCAAAAAGAATCTGTTTTTTGCCCGGGTAGATAGCTACGCGCGGGATCCGAAAGCAGCTCCGGCTCCGCAAGGAGTGGAACTTACTCTGACGGATGACGCAGATCAGAAATTTATGCGTCTTGCCAGTGCGGCAGCAGAGAAAGATCTTACAGAATTTTTCCGGCGCTGGGGTATGATACCGAATGAGACAACGAAAGCATATCTGGGACAGTTTGCGCCGGAAGAGCGGGCAATCTACTATGTCAATGACGAAGCGAGAGCATATGAGATAGAAAATGGCACTGGCAGCACGATAGCAGGTAAAGAGGTGGTATCCGCTTCTGTATCTGCAAAGGACAGTCAAGTGACAGTAAAAATTGCTTCCAAAGCTGACCCGTCTGTTTTGATCGGATATGAAATCGTCCGTGTGACAACAGAACAGGGACAGCCGAAAAAAGAGGTTGTAGGCTTCACCACGACAGATACTTTTGTGGATCAGGCAGCTCATTTGGGAAGCCGCGCAGTTTCTTATGAAGTGACGGCGATCGATAAATTTACCAATCGGTCTGCGGTGGCGAAAACAACAGCCGTGAAGCTTACGGGAGACGGACTGCAGGATAAGACATCCTGGTCAGTACAGACCAATATGAGTTCTGAAGAAGATACCCTTCCAGACGCAGATGAAAATGATCCCTGCGCTCCGGAAAAAGAATCAGCAGCCAGCCGGATCATCGACGGAGATGAAAATACCGTATATCATGGACAGGCTTCTGGGGAAGATCCATATGTGATTTTAGAAATGAACAAGGATACAGAGGTCACTGCGCTGCGCTATACGCAGGGAGACGGAGAAAATCCGATCGGAGCGTATAGAATCGAAGTAAGCAGCGATGGACAGAACTATACGCAGGTCAAAGAAGGTAATTTTGAACTGGAGGACGGAAAAGCTACCGTATTCTTAACCAATAAGGATATTGCAGGAAATGAAGAAGCAGATCCATGGGTGGCAACTTATAATGCTTCTTACGTGAAATTTACTGCCGTGGGACAGAAAGGAAAAATCTTGTCTATTGGCGAGCTGGATATACTGGGACCTTCCGGTGATAATGTGGAATTATTGACGGATGGAATCGGAAAATTGAAAGCTGATTATGTTTATCAGGAAGCCGGCAATGGTCAGGAAGAACAGAAAATCCCGGCAGGTTCCGTGGTATTTACTGGAACTTACAAAGGAAATCCCGCTTATAATGTGGTTCTTTTGTATGATGAAAATGGAAATATCGTGGGAGGAACGGATCAGGAAGGCGCATTAACAGCGCAGCAGATCATTCTTGCGCCAGATCCGGGAGATGCTCTTCTTGGGGAAACTTCCGAAGGAATCTGGATTTATTGGATCGAACCAGAGGATATGAAAGATGATTTTGTATTGCCAGCTCAGGTTCGGGCAGAGCTGTATCGAGTGGATAATGCTCTGACAAACGAAGGGCAGCGTCTGGTAAGCGATACTTTGTCTGTACAGGTTCCAGAATCTCTTCCAGATCTGGAAATCAAAAAATAACAGAGTGCAAAATGTGAGATAAAGGAGAATAATTTATGATAAAGAAACTGATTCGTGGAATCGGTGTAATGACTGCCTGCCTTTTTCTTTTTCCATTTTCTGTTCTGGCAGCAGAGAAGTCTGTGACGCTTTCAGAAAGTGACGGAGGAGTACAGGCGTTTGTAGAACTTCCTTCGGAAGAAGAAGTGAATCCTGTGACTTCTCTGCAAATGGAATTTCAGGTAGAGATCACACAGGGAGATGCGAAACAGGCAAAAGCAGAGTTTCATTTTCATGAGGCTCTTACAAGTTCCGTAAAGGAATATCGGTATCATCCAGATACTGGGATTCTTACCATTTATATTTCAGGAAAAGATAATCTGTTTTCGGATAAGATGTTGTCTGAACAGAGATTGGCGCTGGGAGAATTGAGCCTTTCTACAGAAGATGCGCTGGGTGTGAAGGCAAACATATCTGTTGTAGATGACAGTTATCGCTTTGTCAGCGATCAGGGAACAGATGTGGAGACGGAATCCATCAATGCTCCCGGTTATGTGGAGGTTGCGGTCGGAAATGGAGGGGTGGAACCCACTCCGACACCAGATCCAGAGGAGCCGACACCGACGCCGGGACCGGGAGAAGATCCTAGTCCTACACCGGATCCAGAGGGAGAGCCAACGCCAACACCCGGCGAAGGAGGGGGAATAACCCCTTCTCCGTCACCGGATGGTGGAGAATCCTCTGTCCCCAGCATAACGCCGGGAAGTGGAAATAATTCCGGTACACAGAGCGGAGCGAATAACACTTCGGGACAGAACGTTACAGGATTGGGAACCCAGCAGGCGGCTGCGAAAACAGGAGATGAAATGCAGCCGGTACTTTACCTTTCTGTTGCTGTAGTGGCAGTTCTTGCAATGATCTTTATGGGAAGTATTCAAAGGAGAAAAAGAAGATAAGATAGAATATGGGAATGATCTTGATGACTGTGAACTCAAGATCATTCCCATAAATTATTTTTGGTCAAATTTCTTATAGATTTTTCAGCGCCGTGGAGAGCATCAGCTTTATTCGATTCAACTGGTTTACTTCCGATGCTCCCGGATCGTAGTCAATCGCTACGATGTTTGCCTCCGGGTGTTTTCTCCGGATTGATTTTATTACGCCTTTTCCCACGATATGGTTCGGCAGACAGCCAAACGGCTGAGCGCACACGATGTTTCGGGTGCCGCCGTGGATCAATTCCAGCATTTCTCCGGTGAGGAACCATCCTTCGCCAGTCTGATTTCCCACGGATACGATAGGGGAAGCCATTTTTGCGAGATCGGCAATATTTGCCGGAGGTTCAAAGTGGCGGCTCTTTTTAAATTCTTCTGTAGCAGCGCTTCGCAGCCAGTTGACAGCGGCGATTCCGGCATTTGCTGTGAGCGCGGAAGTCTTTTTAAAACCGAGATATTTGAATTTAAAGTTCTGATTATAGAAACAGTAACACATAAAGTCCAAAAGGTCAGGAACTACTGCTTCCGCGCCCTCTTTTTCCAGAAGTTCCACCAGATAATTGTTGGCGGCGGGGAGGAACTTTACAAGAATCTCTCCTACTACGCCGACTTTCGGTTTCTTTAAGTCTTCATGGATGGGCAGGTGATCAAAATCCCGGATCATGGTACGGCAAATTTGTTTAAATCTTGTGTGGCTTACGTGTTTGCCAGAAATATAATCGATACAGATTTTTTCCCATTTCCTGTGCAGCCGGTTGGCGGAGCCTTTTTTGACTTCATAAGGGCGCATGCGATATAGACATTTCATCAGGATATCCCCGAAAATACAGCCGTAAGCCAGTCGCTTTGCCAGTCCGGCGGTGATCTTAAAGCCCGGATTGCTTTCCAGCCCGCTCAAATTGATGGAAATAACCGGGATATGTCCCAGATTTGCCTTTTTCAGCGCTCTGCGGATGAAGCCGATATAGTTGGAAGCGCGGCAGCCTCCGCCGGTCTGAGACATAATGATAGCCACCCGGTTCAGGTCATATTTTCCGGATAACAGCGCTTGCATGATCTGTCCAACTACCATCAGGGACGGATAGCAGGCATCGTTATTTACATATTTCAGTCCCACGTCCACGGCAGCTTTGTTGTCGTTGGGAAGTACCTCCAGATTGTATCCGCTGGCCCGGAAAGCGGCCTGCAGGATGCTGAAATGGATTGGCGACATCTGGGGACAGAGGATCGTGTAATTTTTTCGCATTTCTTCTGTAAAGGCTACCTTCTGAATGGAGGAGGGCTGGATCTTTCGCTGTTCTTTTTGTTTTGCCCGGGTGCGTATTGCAGCCAGAAGAGAGCGAACGCGGATACGGGCAGCTCCCAGATTATTTACCTCATCTATTTTCAGACAGGTATAAATCTTTCCGCTGCCGGAAAGGATTTCCTGTACCTCATCTGTGGTAACAGCGTCCAGACCGCAGCCGAAGGAGTTTAACTGGATCAGATCCAGATCGTCCCGTTCTTTTACAAAGTTTGCGGCGGCATAAAGTCTGGTATGGTACATCCACTGGTCATTGACCCGCAGAGGGCGTTCCAGAGGCGCCAGATGAGAGACGGAATCCTCCGTGAGAACGGCAATACCATAGGAATTGATCATTTCCGGAATACCGTGGTGGATTTCCGGATCGATATGGTAAGGGCGTCCAGCCAGAACGATTCCCCGCTTTCCAGTGGCTTCCATGTAAGCCAGAGTTTCCT
>HF995401.1:65971-73611 GCA_000432335.1 Firmicutes bacterium CAG:646 | reverse complement strand
TGTGCTCCAGTTCCTGCCATGCGGCGTGAGCAGCGGCGGTTACTTCCTCTTTGGGAAGATCGGAAAATTCTTCCACAAGACGCTGGGTGGCAACTTCCTCATTGGTGAGCGCCAAAAATGGGTTGCGGAACGTAATGGAAGGATCATTCAGCTCATCCACGTTATTTTTGATATTTTCCGCGTAAGAGGTTACGATAGGACAGTTATAATGGTTGACGGCATCGGGAAATTCTGTTCTCTCGTAAGGAATACACGGGTAGAAGATGAATTTGACGCCCTGTTTGATCAGCCAGGTAACGTGTCCGTGAGCCAGTTTGGCCGGGTAACATTCGGATTCGCTGGGGATAGATTCAATACCCAGCTCGTAAATCTTTCTGGTGGAGGTGGGTGAGAGCACCACCTGATATTTCAGCTTCGTAAAGAAAGTGAACCAGAAAGGATAGTTCTCGAACATATTCAGAACCCGGGGGATTCCCACTTTGCCCCGTACAGCCTGATCTGCTTCCAGCGGAGTATAACCAAAAATTTTTTTGTATTTGTAATCAAAAAGATTAGGGATATTTTCTTTGTTTTTCTGTTTGCCGATGCCTCGTTCACAGCGGTTGCCGCTGATATACTGCCGACCGCCGGAAAAACGATTGACTGTCAGACGGCAGTTATTGGTACAGCCCTTACAGTTTGCCATACTGGTCGTGTATTTCAGGCTGTTGATCTTGCCGATAGGGAGCATGGAAGTCTCTTTTCCGTCTTCAAAACGTTCCCGGGCGATGAGAGCAGCGCCAAAAGCGCCCATGATACCGGCAATATCAGGACGGATTGCCTGACAGTTAGCGATCTTTTCAAAGCTTCGCAGTACTGCGTCATTATAGAAAGTTCCGCCCTGAACAACGATCTGTTTGCCAAGTTCGGAGGCATCCGATACTTTGATCACTTTATACAGGGCATTTTTAATTACGGAATATGCCAGTCCGGCAGAAATATCTGCCACAGAAGCTCCTTCTTTCTGCGCCTGCTTTACTTTTGAATTCATAAATACCGTACAGCGTGTTCCAAGATCAATGGGATTTTCGGCAAAAAGCGCAGCTTTGGCAAAATCCTGCACACTGTAATTCAGAGATTTGGCGAAAGTTTCAATAAAAGAGCCGCAGCCGGAGGAGCAGGCTTCATTTAACTGTACGCTGTCCACGGTATGATTTTTAATCTTGATGCATTTCATGTCCTGACCGCCGATATCCAGAATACAGTCCACCTCAGGATCAAAGAAAGCGGCAGCATAATAATGAGAAACAGTTTCCACCTCTCCTTCATCCAGCAAAAGGGCAGCTTTGATAAGCGCTTCCCCATAGCCGGTGGAACAGGAATAGGCAATCCGAGCCGTATCTGGAAGATTCTGATAGATTTCCTGAACTGCCCGGATGGTGGTGGCAAGAGGATTTCCGTTGTTATTGCTGTAGAAAGAGTAGAGCAGAGAGCCGTCCTCTCCTACGAGCGCCGCTTTGGTGGTGGTGGAACCGGCATCGATACCAAGAAAACAGTTGCCCTCATAGGTACTTAAGTCCGCGGTTGCCACATTGTACTGACTCTGCCGTTCATTGAAGGCGTCATATTCTTCCTGAGAGGCGAAGAGAGGCTCCATACGGGCAACCTCAAATTCCAGCTTTACAGACCCCGCCAGCCGTTCTTTCATCTGCGTGAGAGATGCGCTGACATCCTCTTTGGCATTCAGAGCGGAGCCGATGGCAGCAAACAGATGAGAATTTTCCGGTACGATGGTGTGTTCTTCATCCAGTTTTAAGGTGCGGATAAAAGCCTGTTTCAGCTCAGAAAGAAAATGGAGCGGACCGCCCAGAAATGCGATATGCCCTCGAATAGGCTTACCACATGCCAGTCCGCTGATGGTCTGATTGACCACAGCCTGGAAAATAGAGGCGGAGAGGGCTTCTTTGGTGGGGAGAGGTCTTCTTTGGTGGCTCCGTCATTGATCAGCGGCTGGATATCTGATTTGGCAAAAACACCGCAGCGGGCTGCAATGGGATAAAGCGCCTGATAATTTTTGGCGTACTCATTCAATCCGGAAGCGTCCGTCTGAAGAAGAGACGCCATCTGATCGATGAAAGAACCGGTACCTCCGGCACAGATTCCGTTCATCCGCTGTTCGATGTTGCCGCCTTCAAAATAAATGATCTTAGCGTCTTCTCCTCCAAGCTCAATGGCAACATCTGTCTTGGGAGCCAGTTCCTGAAGCGACGAAGATACGGCGATCACTTCCTGTACAAAGGGAACTTCCAGATGATTAGCAAGCGCCAGTCCGCCGGAACCGGTAATGACAGGATGGACCGTCAGTTCTCCCAGTTCGTTGCAGGCTTTTTCCAGCAGAGAAGCCAGAGTTTCCTGAATATTAGCAAAATGACGTTCATAATCTGCGAAAAGAATTTCGTGATTTTCATTTAAAATTGCAATTTTTACTGTAGTGGAACCGATATCGATTCCCAGTGTATATGTAAGTGTTGTGTTTGTTGCAGCAATAATAGCTGCCACCTCCTTTTTGGAAAGTATAGGTTCATATAATAATAAGTAGAATCTGTTTACCAGACTACACGATTATACGACATTTATTGACAGATGGCAATGCAGAAAAAAACGGAAGAAGTAAAAATATGGCGAATCTTGTGAAATATTTATTGAAAATCTATCTATAAGAGGCTATACTATTACACATATATCGAAAAAAATGAGAAAGAAAGGTGCATTTATGTATAAAATTATAGCCCGTGACGGCAATGCAAAGCGCGCAGAATTTCATACGGTGCATGGAACGATTCAGACGCCGGTGTTTATGAATGTGGGAACTGCAGCGGCTATCAAAGGAGCAGTGGCAACTACGGATCTATATGAGATCGGTACGCAGGTGGAACTGTCCAATACGTACCATCTTCATGTAAGACCGGGAGATCAGGTGGTAAAGCAGTTGGGAGGACTTCATAAGTTTATGAACTGGGATCGTCCCATTTTGACGGATTCCGGCGGATTTCAGGTGTTTTCTCTGGCAGGTCTCAGAAAGATCAAGGAGGAAGGCGTGTATTTTCAGTCTCATGTAGATGGAAGAAAGATTTTCATGGGACCGGAAGAAAGTATGCAGATCCAGTCCAATCTGGCTTCCACTATTGCCATGGCATTTGACGAGTGTCCTTCCAGTGTGGCAGAGAGAAGTTATGTGGAAAATTCCGTAAGCCGTACTACGCGCTGGCTGGAGAGGTGTAAGCGGGAGATGAACCGGCTGAACAGTCTGGAAGATACCATTAATAAGCAGCAGCTGCTGTTTGGAATCAATCAGGGAGCTATTTTTGATGATATCCGTATCGATCACGCAAAGCGGATCAGCGAGATGGAACTGGACGGTTATGCGGTGGGCGGTCTTGCCGTGGGAGAGACACACGAAGAGATGTACCATATTCTGGATCAGGTGGTTCCGCATCTGCCTCTGGAGAAACCTACATATCTGATGGGTGTGGGAACTCCGGCGAATATTCTGGAAGCCGTTGACCGGGGAGTAGATTTCTTTGACTGTGTGTACCCCAGCAGAAATGGTCGTCATGGTCATGTATATACGAATCAGGGAAAATTAAACCTGTTTAACGCCAAATATGAATTGGATGACAGACCGATCGAGGAGGGCTGTCAGTGTCCTGCCTGCCGTCATTACAGCCGGGCGTATATCCGCCATCTGCTGAAAGCGAAGGAAATGCTGGGTATGCGTCTTTGTGTGCTTCATAACCTGTATTTTTACAATCATATGATGGAAGAAATCAGAGAAGCTATTGAAGCGGGACGGTATAAAGAATACAAACGTCAAAAACTGGATGGCTTTGCTGAAAATGATATTCGGCATGGAAAAAGATTTGAGGGAAAATGATAAAATAACTTGCCGAAATACATTTTTTTGTGTATGATAGTATTAACGCCCTAAAACAGGGTAGATTGATATGCAGGAGGAAAAAGAAGATGTCAGTAGTTATGGCAGAAGCTGGTGCCGGTATGGGGATTTTCAGTATTTTGTGGATCGTTGTACTTTTCGGCCTGATGTATTTTATGATGATTCGTCCGCAGAAGAAAGAGCAGAAGCGGATTGCAGCTATGCTTGCCGACATGGAAGTGGGAGATGCAGTAGTAACCACTGGTGGTTTTTATGGCGTTGTTATCGATATCACAGACGAGGATGCGATCGTGGAATTTGGTAATAACAAAAACTGTAGAATTCCCATGAAGAAAGCAGCGATTGCAGAAGTGGAAAAAGCAGAAGATGCCAATGCATAAAAAAGGAGAGGCTGTCGCACAATAGTGCGATGGCTTTTTTTATAAAACAGAAAGGAAGTAATCGATGTCATTGATCAGTGTTTTTGATGTGATAGGGCCTAATATGGTGGGGCCTTCCAGTTCTCATACCGCCGGAGCAGCCAGTGTGGCGCGGATTGCAGGAAAGTTATTTCAAAAGGAAATTCAGGAGGTAGTGTTTACTCTGTACGGTTCTTTTGCAAAGACGTATCGGGGACACGGGACAGATCGGGCTTTGGTGGGAGGCATCATGGGTTTTGAAACGGATGATTTGAGAATCCGGGATTCTTTTCAGATTGCAAAACAAAAAGGATTGAGTTTTCGGTTTGAAAAGAATACGACGGAAGATGAAGTGCATCCCAATACGGTGGATATCCGCATGACCGGAACGGATGGATCTGTTATGACAGTGCGGGGAGTGTCCGTGGGAGGCGGAAAGATCAAGATCGTAAAGCTGAATGATGTGGAAGTGGAGTTTACCGGAGAGTACAGTACGCTGGTGGTGATCCAGAACGACAAACCGGGGGTGGTTGCCCACATTACCACATGTCTGAGTCAGGTGAATGCAAATATTGCCTTTATGCGGCTGTTTCGGGAACAAAAAGGAGCCAGAGCCTATACAATCGTGGAATCCGATGAAAAGATTCCAGAAGAGGTTCTGTCTCATATCCGAAAAAATGTCAATGTGGAAGAACTGATGCTGATTCAGATATAGCAGGAGGTAGGAGATGGATTTTAACAGTGGAAAAGCATTATTGGAGTTGTGCGAACAGGAGAATTTGCCAATTTCTTCTGTCATGCGAAAAAGAGAAGAATTTCTTGTAAATATGACAGCGGAGGAATGCGATCAAAAGATGCACAAAGCGCTGGATATTATGAAAAATTCTGTTCATGAAGCGTTGGAGCATCCGGTAAAGTCTGTGGGAGGATTGATCGGAGGAGAGGCGGAAAAGATCCGCCAACATCGAAGAGCCGGCAAATCAATCTGTGGCGAAGTGCTCTCCCGGGCGATCGTTCATGCGATGGCGGTACTGGAATTAAACGCATCCATGGGGCTTATTGTGGCGGCTCCCACAGCGGGGTCTTCCGGCGTAGTTCCGGGACTTTTGCTGGCGCTTCAGGAAGTGTATGATTTTACCGATGAGCAGATCATAGACAGTCTGTATGCGGCGGGCGCCGTGGGATACCTTATGATGCGGAATGCTTCCGTGGCAGGAGCAGAGGCAGGATGCCAGGCAGAGGTGGGAGCTGCGTCAGCGATGGCGGCAGCTGCGGCAGTGGAGCTTTTCGGAGGAACACCTGAGCAGTGTCTTTCGGCAGCATCCACAGCGCTCAGTAATCTTTTGGGATTGGTATGCGATCCTATTGCCGGACTGGTGGAAGCTCCCTGTCAGAGCAGGAATGCCATCGGTGTGTCCAACGCACTCACTTGTGCAGAAATCGCTTTAAGCGGCGTCAACCATTTGATTCCGTTTGATGAAATGGTTGACGCTATGTACCGGGTGGGAAAGAGGATTCCCTTTGAATTGCGGGAAACTGCTCTTGGCGGCTGCGCGGCAACTCCTACTGGATGCAGCAAGCAGTGTCAGATTTTTTCATGAAAAAGTATCCCTTCTTTTTCTTGAAAAACCTGTGGAAATAGATTATTATATTCTGTAACAGATTAAAGAGTTAGAGAGAGAAAGGATGAAAGGATATGGAATATAAGATCGCATTGATTCATGGAGATGGAATCGGACCGGAAATCGTAGAAGAGGCAAAAAAAGTATTGGATAAAGTCTGTGATGTATTCGGTCACAGCTTTACATACAAAAATATATTGCTGGGAGGAGCCTCCATTGATGTACATGGAGTGCCTTTGACCGAGGAGGCTGTTTCTGATGCAAAGAGCAGTGACGCAGTACTGATGGGTTCTATCGGAGGGGATGCAAAAACGTCTCCCTGGTATCAGCTGGAACCATCCAAACGACCGGAGGCAGGATTGTTGGGAATCCGAAAGGCGCTGAATTTATTTGCCAATTTAAGACCGGCATATTTGTATGAGGAGTTGAAGGCTGCCTGCCCGCTGAAGGAAGAGCGGATTGGAAATGGATTTGATATGATCATTGTCAGGGAACTCACGGGAGGTCTGTATTTTGGCGAGAGAAAAACGGTGGAGGAAAATGGAGTTAAAACAGCCATTGATACGCTTACTTATAATGAAAAAGAGATCCGCCGGATTGCAGTGAAGGCCTTTGAGATCGCTGGAAAAAGAAGAAAAAAGGTGACCAGTGTAGATAAGGCAAATGTGCTGGATTCTTCCCGCCTCTGGAGAAGTGTAGTGGAGGATGTGGCAAAGGATTACCCGGATATTCAGCTGGAACATATGTTGGTGGATAATTGTGCGATGCAGTTGGTACATGATCCGGGACAGTTTGACGTGATTCTTACGGAGAATATGTTTGGCGATATTCTCTCCGATGAGGCAAGTATGGTGACTGGATCCATCGGAATGCTTTCTTCTGCCAGCTTAAATGAAACCAGTTTTGGATTGTATGAGCCCAGCCATGGTTCAGCGCCGGATATTGCCGGAAAAGGAATTGCAAATCCTATTGCCACGATCCTGTCGGCAGCGATGCTTCTTCGCTATTCGCTGAATCTGGATGAGGAAGCAGATGCCGTGGAGGCGGCTGTTCAGGCGGTTTTGAAAGAAGGATACCGAACTGGTGATATTATGTCAGAGGGCTGTACAAAAGTGGGAACTGAAAAAATGGGAGATCTGATCGCTGAGCGGATCAGAAGATAAAATAGAAGAGATAACAGGAAAGGACTGAAAAATATGAGAAGTGATGCAGTAAAAACAGGGATGCAGCAGGCGCCGCACCGTTCTCTTTTCAATGCGCTGGGCATGACAAAAGAGGAAATGGAACGGCCGCTGGTAGGAATCGTAAGTTCTTATAATGAGATTGTCCCAGGTCATATGAATCTGGATAAAATTGTAAATGCAGTAAAACAGGGAGTTGCCATGGCGGGAGGAACGCCGATTGTATTTCCTGCGATTGCAGTCTGCGACGGGATCGCCATGGGACATATCGGTATGAAATATTCACTGGTGACCAGAGATCTGATCGCAGATTCTACAGAGGCGATGGCGATGGCGCATCAGTTTGACGCGCTGGTTATGGTTCCTAATTGTGATAAAAACGTACCGGGACTTTTGATGGCGGCTGCCCGGATCAATGTTCCCACGGTATTTGTCAGCGGCGGTCCTATGCTGGCAGGGCATGTACGGGGAGAAAAGAGAAGTCTCTCCAGTATGTTTGAGGCGG
>HF995401.1:57935-65965 GCA_000432335.1 Firmicutes bacterium CAG:646 | reverse complement strand
GTTTGAGGCGGTAGGTTCTTATGCTGCGGGAAGCATGACGGAAGAAGATGTGGAAGAATTTGAAAATAAAGTTTGTCCTACGTGTGGTTCCTGTTCCGGCATGTATACGGCAAACAGTATGAATTGCCTGACAGAAGTGCTGGGTATGGGACTTCGTGGAAATGGAACGATACCGGCAGTGTATTCAGAGAGAATTAAACTGGCAAAACATGCAGGTATGCAGGTAATGGAAATGTACCGACGGAATATCCGTCCCAGAGACATTATGACGAAAGAGGCAGTATTGAACGCACTGACTGTAGATATGGCTCTCGGCTGTTCTACCAACAGTATGCTGCATCTTCCGGCAATCGCCCATGAGATCGGTTTTGATTTTGATATTACTTTTGCCAATGAGATCAGCGAAAAAACGCCAAATCTGTGTCATCTGGCTCCGGCAGGCCCTACGTACATGGAAGATCTGAACGAGGCGGGCGGCGTTTATGCGGTTATGAACGAATTGTCCAAGAAAAATCTGCTGCATCTGGATTGTATGACGGTGACAGGAAAAACAGTAGGAAAAAATATTGCCTCCTGTGTGAACAGAAATCCTCAGGTTATTCGACCGGTGGAAACTCCTTACAGTGAAACAGGCGGGCTGGCAGTGCTGACCGGAAATCTTGCTCCGGACGGCGGTGTGGTAAAGAGAAGCGCCGTATGTCAGGAGATGATGTGTCATGAAGGACCAGCCAGAGTGTTTGATTGTGAAGAAGATGCCATTGCCGCTATCAAGGGAGGAAAGATTGTAGCCGGCGATGTGGTGGTGATCCGCTATGAAGGTCCGAAAGGAGGCCCGGGTATGCGTGAGATGCTCAATCCTACTTCTGCTATTGCGGGTATGGGACTGGGTTCTTCCGTAGCTTTGATCACAGACGGACGGTTCTCCGGCGCATCCAGAGGCGCTTCCATTGGCCATGTGTCACCGGAGGCGGCAGTGGGAGGTCCTATCGCTTTGGTGGAGGAAGGAGACAGAATCCGCATCAATATTCCGGAAACCAGTCTGGAACTTTTGGTTTCAGAAGAAGAATTGGAGAGAAGAAGAGCGGCATGGCAGCCAAGAGAGCCGAAAGTAACTACAGGATATCTGGCAAGATATGCGGCGATGGTTACCAGCGGCAACAGGGGAGCTATTCTTGAAGTACCGAAAAAATAAATAGGAGGAGGAAAAAGAGAATGCAGTTAACTGGAGCAGAAATTGTAATTGAATGTCTGAAAGAACAGGGTGTAGATACGGTATTCGGTTATCCGGGAGGAACCATCCTGAATATTTATGACGCTTTATATAAACATAGTGATGAGATTCATCATATTCTGACTTCCCATGAACAGGGAGCTGCTCATGCGGCAGACGGATATGCCCGCGCAACAGGAAAAGTGGGCGTCTGCCTGGCGACTTCCGGTCCCGGCGCGACCAATCTGGTAACGGGTATTGCTACTGCCTATATGGATTCCATTCCGGTAGTGGCGATCACTGCCAATGTGGGAACGAATCTTCTGGGAAAAGACAGTTTCCAGGAAATTGATATTGCGGGTGTGGTAATGCCCATTACCAAGCATAGTATGATTGTAAAGGATATTACAAAACTGGCAGATACGATCCGCCGGGCATTTGTGATTGCAAAAAGTGGCAGACCGGGTCCTGTTCTGGTGGATATCACAAAGGATGTTACTGCCCTTACGACAGAATACACATACAAAGAGGCGGAACTGGTAGCGCCTTCTACCGCGGATATTACAGAAGAGGATATGGAGCAGGCAGTGGAACTGATCAATGCATCCAAACGTCCGTTTATCTTTGTGGGAGGCGGAGCTGTTATTTCCGGCGCGCAGAAAGAACTGGCTGAATTTGTTCATACGCTCCATGCGCCGGTGACGGATTCTCTTATGGGGAAAGGAGCTTTTGACGGAACGGATGAGCTTTATACCGGCATGCTGGGAATGCATGGAACAAAGACGGCGAATCTGGGAGTGACAAAATGTGATCTTCTTATCACCATCGGCGCCAGATTTTCTGATCGTGTGATCGGCAATGCGTCCAAATTTGCAAAGAAAGCAAAGATTATTCAGATCGATGTGGATGCGGCGGAGATCAATAAAAATATTCCGGTAGACTGTAGCATTATCGGAGATGTAACAGAAGTTTTGAAGAGACTGAATCAGAAAATCCAGCCGAAAAATCATAAAGAATGGCTGGAAGAGATTGAAGCTCTGAAAGAAAAATATCCGCTGAAATACAATCAGGAAGGGCTTACCGGTCCTTGGGTGATCGAAGAGCTTTATCGAGTGACAAAAGGGGACGCTATTGTAGTGACGGATGTAGGGCAGCATCAGATGTGGGCGGCTCAGTATTACAGATTTAAAAATCCAAGAACCTTGCTTACGTCCGGCGGCCTGGGAACCATGGGCTATGGCCTTGGAGCAGCCATCGGCGCAAAATTCGGCTGTCCCGATAAAGTGGTAGTAAATGTGGCGGGAGACGGATGTTTCCGTATGAATATGAATGAGGTTGCCACTGCAGCCAGAAATAATATGCCATTGATTGAAATTGTGATCAATAATCATGTTCTGGGCATGGTACGCCAGTGGCAGACCTTATTTTACGATCATCGGTATTCCAATACGATGCTGGAAGATAAAGTGGATTTTGTGAAATTTGCAGAATCCATGGGCGCAGTGGGGATTCGGGTGACGAAGAAAGAAGAAGTGGGTCCGGCGATTGAGAAGGCGATAGCGCTGAATACGACGGTGGTGATCGATTGTCAGATCGATCGGGATGATAAAGTATTTCCTATGGTTCCGGCAGGAGCGCCGATAGAAGAAGTATTTGATCAGGATGATCTGTAAATTTTAGTTGACATGATTTTCCCGCTGGCGTATAGTATCTGTATAGTAGCGTAGTAAAGTGATAGTGCGAAAGTGAGGAGATAGAGTGAGCAGAGTATATAATTTTTCAGCAGGACCGGCAATTTTGCCGGAGGAGGTGCTTCGGGAAGCGCAGGCGGAGATGATGGATTATCGGGGAACCGGAATGTCGGTGATGGAGATGAGCCATCGCTCCAAGACTTTTGAAGCGATTATCCAGGAGGCAGAAAAAGACTTGCGGGAACTGATGAATATCCCGGAGAAGTATAAGGTGCTGTTTTTGCAGGGAGGAGCGTCTCTTCAGTTTGCCATGATCCCCATGAATTTGATGAGAAATAAAGTGGCGGACTACATTGTCACCGGACAGTGGGCAAAAAAAGCATGGCAGGAGGCGCAGAAATATGGAAAAGCCAATAAAATTGCTTCTTCGGAAGACAGGAATTATTCCTATATCCCGGATTGCTCCGATCTTCCCATCAGCGAAGATGCAGATTACGTATATATTTGTGAAAATAATACCATTTATGGAACCAAGTTTCAGGAGCTTCCCAATACCAAGGGGAAAGATCTGGTAGCGGATGTTTCTTCCTGCTTTTTATCGGAGCCTGTGGATGTGAGCAAATATGCGGTTCTTTATGGAGGGGTCCAAAAAAATATCGGACCGGCTGGTATGGTGATCGCAGTGATTCGTGAAGATCTGATTACCGATGAGGCGCTTTTGGGGACTCCCACGATGATGAAGTACAAGACGCATGCAGATGCAGGCTCTATGTATAATACGCCCAACTGTTATTGTATCTATATGTGCGGCAAGGTTTTCAAGTGGCTGAAACGGCGGGGCGGTCTGGAGGCTATGAAGGAATATAATGAGAAAAAAGCCAAAATCTTATATGATTTTCTGGACAGCAGCAGACTCTTCCACGGAACCGTGGAGAAGGAATATCGTTCTTTGATGAATGTGCCTTTTGTCACTGGAAACAGCGAACTAGATGCAAAATTCATTCAGGAAGCAAAAGAAGCAGGATTTGAAAATCTGAAAGGTCACCGGACAGTGGGCGGTATGCGGGCAAGTATTTACAATGCCATGCCCATCGAAGGGGTGGAGGCGCTGACAGCGTTTATGAAAAAATTTGAAAAGGAGAATCTGTGATATGTTTTTTTATCATTGTCTGAATCCCATTTCCGAGATGGGACTGAACAGTTTTACCGGGGATTACGCCAGAACACAGGAAATTCAGCAGGCAGATGCTCTCCTGGTGCGAAGCGCTTCCATGCATGAGATGGAAATCCCCCCACAAGTGAAAGCAGTGGCGAGAGCGGGAGCGGGGGTAAACAATATCCCGCTGGAAACTTGTTCCGAGCAGGGAATCGTGGTTTTTAATACGCCGGGAGCTAATGCAAACGGGGTGAAGGAAATGGTGATTGCCGGGATGCTTTTGGCATCCCGGGATATTGTGGGGGGAATTGAATGGATCGAGCAGCAGAAAGCAGATGAAAATATCAGCAAACTGGCAGAAAAACAGAAAAAGCAGTTTGCCGGCTGTGAGATCAAAGGAAAACGTCTGGGTGTGATCGGGCTGGGCGCGATCGGAGCTATGGTGGCAAACACGGCGATTTATCTGGGAATGGAAGTGTATGGATACGATCCCTATATTTCTATCGATACGGCATGGAAACTTTCCAGAGAAATCAGACATATCAGTAATGTGGAAGATATTTTTCGGGAGTGCGATTATATTACCCTGCACGTTCCGCTTCTGGACAGCACCCGGGGAATGATCGGAAAAGACAGCATAGAAATGATGAAAGAGGGCGTGGTTCTTCTGAATTTTTCCAGAGATCTGTTGGTAGATGAAGCCGCTCTGGTAGGGGCATTGGAGAGAGGAAAAGTTAAAAAATATGTGACAGATTTTGCAAATCCTCTTGTGGCAGGAGCAAAAAATACGCTGGTAACGCCCCATCTAGGAGCGTCCACAGAGGAATCGGAGGATAATTGCGCGCGGATGGCAGTGAAAGAGCTTCGAGACTATCTGGAAAATGGAAATATTCATCATTCCGTGAATTATCCCACTTGCGACATGGGACGCTGTATGGTGGAAGGAAGAGTGGCTATCAATCACCGGAACGTGGTAAATATGATCAGCCAGTTTGCTACCGTATTGGGAGATGCGGGCATGAATATCTCTGATATGACGAATAAGAGTAAGGGAGATTATGCATATACGCTGATCGATCTGGAAGCGCCGGCAGACGAAAGGATCATTCGAAAACTGAAAAGCATTGAGGGCGTATTAAAAGTGCGCGTGGTAAAATAAGAAACCTTTGGAAACCTTGTATTCCGCCTCTAAAAATGATAAAATTAATAAAGCGACAGCTGTATTTTTGAAAATAAGAGGAGGTGCGGGGATATGTCAGATAAATTATATGGATATATGGATTGGCCGGAGATAGAAACGGTTGTATATTCGGAGGAAAATTCTCCCAGATCTATACTGGGGGCGCAGGTGACAGAAGATGGGATTTTAGTACAGTGTTTTTTTCCAGGGAGAGATAAGGTAAGTGTAAAGACAATATCCGATGGAAAACAATATCCCATGGTAAAAGAAGATGAAGCGGGATATTTTGCAGTTTTGCTTCCGGGAAAGGAGATACCGGAATATGTCTATCTGGCAGAGGAAGAAGAGGAAATACGGGAATATCATGATGCTTATGCTTTTCCTTCTATGATTACGTTAGAAGAAGAACAGAAGTTTATCAATGGCATCTGCTATGATATTTATGAGAAGTTGGGAGCCCATCCCATGAAAGTAAATGGCGTGGACGGGGTGTATTTTGCCGTTTGGGCGCCAAATGCTCTGCGCGTGAGTGTGGTGGGGGATTTTAATAACTGGGACGGCAGAATGTACCAGATGAATCTTCTTCCGGTCTCTGGGATTTTTGAATTGTTTATACCGGATGTTCCAATCGGAGCTCTCTATAAATATGAATTAAAGTTAAAAGATGGTCTCACATATCTGAAAGCAGATCCTTATGCCAATGAAGCGGAGCTTCGTCCGGCAAATGCTTCAGTGGTGACCGATCTTACAAAATTTCGGTGGAGAGATAAGACCTGGCTGCGGGAGAGAAAGAAAATCCAGAAAGAAGATGCACCGATGTTTGTCTATGAAATGCATCTTGGCTCCTGGAAGAAACCGGAGGATGGAAGAGAATTTTATAATTACCGGGAAATTGCTCCCATGCTGATCGAATATATACAGGAGATGGGATATACCCATGTAGAATTGATGCCCATTATGGAACATCCTTTTGACGCTTCCTGGGGCTATCAGGTGACGGGGTATTATGCGCCTACCAGCCGCTACGGATCTCCGGAAGATTTTATGTTTTTTGTGGATGCCCTTCATCGGGCGGGGATTGGCGTTATTTTGGACTGGGTTCCGGCACATTTTCCCCGGGATACTTTTGGGCTGGCATCTTTTGACGGAACGTGTCTGTATGAACATCTGGATCCCCGGCAGGGCAGCCATCCTCACTGGGGAACACTGATTTACAATTACGGAAGACCACAGGTAAAAAACTTTTTGATCGCCAATGCGCTGTTTTGGGCAGATAAGTTCCATGTGGACGGCATCCGTTTTGATGCGGTGGCTTCCATGCTTTATCTGGACTATGGAAAAAATGACGGAGAATGGGTGGCGAATATTTATGGCGGCAATGAAAATCTGGACGCTGTAGAATTTTTGAAACACCTGAATTCCATTTTCAAGAAAAAATACCCGGATGCTCTTTTGATCGCGGAAGAATCTACTGCCTGGCCACAGGTGACCGGCAGCGTGGAGGAGGATGGACTGGGCTTTGATTATAAGTGGAATATGGGATGGATGAATGATTTTATCGGATATATGAGCAATGATCCTTATTTTCGCGGCAGCCATCACAATGAGCTCACCTTCAGCATGATCTATGCCTACAGCGAACGGTTTATGCTGAGCCTGTCTCATGATGAAGTGGTGCATGGAAAAGCTTCTCTTCTGGGGAAAATGCCCGGTGAGATGGAGAAAAAATTTGCAAATCTGCGGGCAGCTTTCGGATATTTTGTCACACATCCTGGAAAAAAATTGCTGTTTATGGGACAGGAGTTTGCCCAACTGCATGAATGGGCAGAAAACAGAGCTTTGGACTGGGAAGATCTGCAACAGGAACCGCACCGCCAGATGAAAGAATTTGTAAAAACATTGATTCATCTTTATAAAGAATATCCGGCTCTGCACAGTATGGATGAAGTATCAGAAGGATTTGAGTGGATCAACTGCGTAGAGTGGGATAAGAGTATGGTTTCCTTTATGAGAAAAACAGAGAAACCGGAGGAAACGCTGGTGGTTGTGTGCAATTTTTCAGATGTGGAATACCAGAATTTCCAGTTGGGTGTGCCTTATCCGGGAAAATATAAAGAGATTCTGAACAGTGACGCTCTGATATATGGGGGCAGCGGAGCCGTAAATCCACGAGTGAAAATGGCGAAAAAGGAAGAATGTGACGGACGTCCTTATTCCGTGAAGATCCGTGTGGCGCCTTTGAGTGCCTCTATTTTCCGATTTGCAAAAACGGAGGATAAGACGGCGGATAACAAGGCTGCCAAAAGAAAAAGAAAAATGGTTTCCACCAGAAAAAATGGATGGAAGCAGGAGATTCAGGAGAAGATGGAGCAGGCAGAGAAAGAAGTACAGGAGAGAGGAAAAACTAAAGCATGACAGATACGATAAAAGCAGCATGGATCTGGCTGACAGATTCCACCCGTTCTGACAGTCCGGTGGATTTTCTTTTGAAAGTCATTCTCGCCCTGGTAGTTTACGGAGTAGGAAGCAAGGTGATCGCATGGATATGCCGTCTGCTGAAAAAACAGCTGACCCGGTTTGGAACGGATGAGGCGGCGAAAAGTTTTCTTTTGTCTTTGGTAAAGATAGGAATGCATGCAGTTTTGATTCTGACGATTGCAGGTCAGTTGGGCGTAGATAAAACTTCTGTGGCGGCTTTGGTAGGATCTGCCGGAGTGGCAATCAGTTTGGCGCTGCAGGGCGGACTGTCTAATTTTGCCGGCGGGTTGATCATTATGTTTTTGCGGCCGGTTT
>HF995401.1:49436-57930 GCA_000432335.1 Firmicutes bacterium CAG:646 | reverse complement strand
TATGTTTTTGCGGCCGTTTTCCGTGGGAGATTATATTATTGAAAATGGAAATAATATCGAAGGAACTGTAGAAAAGATTGAATTATATTACACTACGTTGATGACGGTGGACAGCCGTCGGATCGTCATTCCCAATTCGACGCTTACGGGAAACAGTATCACCAATGTGACGGCTATGGACAAGCGTCGTCTGGAAATTAAAGTGGGAATCTCTTATCATTCGGATCTTTTGAAAGCAAAGGATATTTTGCGAAGATTGGTGGAAGAAGATCCGGAACTTCTGGAACGGGAGGAAATTCAGATTTTTGTAGATCAGCTGGCAGACAGCGCGGTGATTCTTGGAATTCGGGCATGGGTTCGGACGGATGAGTACTGGAATACAAAATGGAGAATGAACGAGCGGATCAAGCTGGAATTTGATGCCAATGGGATTCAGATTCCCTTTCCACAGATGGACGTATATTTACAGCAGAAGTAATTTTTTTACATTTTCATTACACCCCTCCGGGAATGTTAAGAGAAATGAAATTGAATTCCCCGGAAGAAAAGATATAATAGTTCTTGTATGATTTTGTCGAATAAGGACTTGCAGGGGGAAGAGGAAATGAAAAGATCCGCAAAAAAACAAAAAAGAAAATCTGTCTGGAAGGGATTATGTGCTGGTGCGGCGCTTTTGATCGTGCTGCTGACAGTAACGGCAATTTATGTCTGGCGAGCAAATTACTATGCCAGACATTTTTATAAAGATACCTGGATCAATGGAATAGACTGTAGTTTTATGACCGCAGATCAGGTAAAAAGAAAGATTCAGGAAAAAATCAGCGAATATGAGCTGACGTTTCTTACAAAGGAAGGGGAAACTTATCAGGTGACAGGACCTCAGTTTCATCTCACCTATGAGGATGATAATCATGTGGATGAGCTGTTGAGCGAGCAGGAACCTCTGCAATGGATTCGCCGGGCATTTCAGGGCGGAAAATATCAGGTAACGGCTAATTTTTCTTATGATGAGACTGCAGTGGAACCGATTTTGAAGAGCCTTCCTTTTTTGCGGGAGGAAAATCTGATTCAGCCGCAGGACGCCTATATGCAGGAAACCGGAGAAGGTTACACGATTGTGCCGGAGGTGGAAGGAAATGCGCTGGATCTGGAAAAATTGATCGGGTTGGTTCACGAGGCGATTGCGCAGGGAATCAGAGAGATTTCGCTGGAGGAGGAAGCGTGTTATTTGAAACCGACGGTTTATCAGGATGATGAAGCTTTGAATATCCAGATGAATACCATGAATCAGCTGACCTGCGCAGAGCTAACATATCAGGTGTGTCAGGAAACGTATGTGATCGATCATGAAAAACTAAAATCCTGGCTGATACAGGATGAACAGGGTACCTATTTGCTCGATCAGCAGCAGTTGAAAAATTTTATCGATCAACTGGCTGACAAAAGAGACAGCTACGGGGGAAAAAGAAAATTCACTACCCATGGAGGAAAGAAGATCACTCTTGCCACGAATAAATATGGCTGGTTGGTAGATCGGGAAAAGTCTCTGGAGGAGCTGAAGACTGCTCTGGCAGAGGGAAAACAAGGAGAGATGGAATTGGTTTACAAAAAGCGGGCTCAGGGAACCGGAGAAAATGATCTCGGTGATGTGTACGTAGAAATCAGTATAGAGGAACAGACTATGTGGTGCTATAAAGACGGTCAGGTGGTAGTGGAGACTCCCGTTGTAACAGGAAATATGTCTATTCCCGGTCATGCCACTCCAAAGAATGGATGCTGGCCTATTTTCTGGAAAACCACAGAGTACACCATGAAGGGACCAAAAGATGAAAATGGAGAACCGGAATATACTGCGTTTGTACATTATTGGATGCCGTTTAACAATGGGGTGGGAATTCATGACCTGGCAAGTCGGGGAAATAATTTTGGAGGAGATATTTATTTGACGCAGGGTTCTCATGGATGCATCAATACCCCTTACGATGCAGTGAAAACAATTTATGAGACCGTTTCTGTGGGAACGCCGGTGATCGTGTATTAGGAAGGAAGAAGGAAAAACAATGATAGCAGAAGAGTACAGGAAGATGCTGGGAGCAAAATCCGTGATCCGTGAAATCTTTTCGTATGGAACGGAGAGGGCGAAAGAAATAGGACGGGAAAATGTATTTGATTATAGTTTGGGCAATCCGTCCGTCCCAGTGCCGGAAAAATTTACCCGGAGAATGGAGGAACTTCTGGAGCAGGAGAGCCCTCTCACGCTTCATGGATACAGCCCCAGTCTGGGGATTGACGAGGTGCGAAAGGCAGTGGCAAAATCATTGTCTGACCGCTTTGAAATGCATTATGAAAAAGAGCATATTTTTATGTGCAGCGGAGCGGCGGCGGCTCTTGCCCATGCTTTCCGGGCAGTGACGGTTCCGGGAGATTCTATCCTGACTTTTGCTCCGTATTTTCCGGAATATCAGCCTTATGTGAATCTGACAGGGGCAAAATTGAAGGTGGTTCCGCCGGATCTGGAAGGTTTTCAGGTGGATTTTGGAAAATTTGAGGAAATGCTCACGCAGGATGTGACAGCGGTTCTTGTCAATACGCCAAACAATCCCTCCGGTGTGGTATATACTACGGAAACGGTTCGGAAACTGAGTGAAATCATGGAAAGAAAAGAACAGGAATACGGTCATTCCATCTATCTGATCTCTGACGAACCCTATCGGGAAATTGTATTTTCCGGAGTAGACGCTCCCTATGTGGCAAAATATTATCAGAATACCATTACCTGCTATTCTTTCAGCAAGTCTCTTTCTCTGCCGGGAGAGCGTATCGGGTATGTGGCAGTATCGCCATCATGTGAAGACGCAGAATTGATTGTGGAGATGTGTGGACAGATATCCCGGGGAATCGGTCATAACTGTCCGGCGTCGATCATTCAGTTGGCGGTGGCAGATTGTTTGTATGATACGGCAGATCTGTCCGTATATGAGAAAAACGCAGGAATATTATATGAGGAATTGACAAAACTGGGATATGAAATTGTGCGTCCCGGAGGCACATTCTATATGTTTCCGAAAGCACCTGAAAAAGATGCGGTAGCTTTTTGTAAGCGGGCGTTGCAGAAAGACCTGCTTTTAGTACCGGGAGACAGTTTTGGATGTCCCGGGTATTTTCGGATGGCTTACTGCATAGAGACAGAGAAAGTGGAGAGATCATTGGAAGCGTTTCGGAGATTATAGGGATGAGGGCAATAATATGACGAATTTAGATTTTGCAGGAAATTTAGGGCATTCCATATAATATATAAAAATGTTGACATACGTAATAATACGTGTTAAAATATGACCATGATAAGGAGAGGAGATACAAAAGATGCCAATGACACCGAAAGAGATGATAAAACATCTTAAGAAAAACGGGTTTGAGGAAATCAGACAAAATGGTTCTCATATTACAATGAAGAATCATACTACTGGGATATCAGTAGTGGTTCCTTATCACTCCAAATCAATGAAAAAAGGATTGGAGCAGACAATATTGAAACAGGCAGGGCTGAAATAGCCCTGCCGCCTGAAAAATGAACGGAGGTATTACGTATGAGTAAATTGTTTTATCCTGCGATTTTTCATACAGCAGAAGAAGGAGGTTTTTGGGTTTCTTTTCCAGATCTGCCGGAATGTCTTACAGAAGGGGACGATATGCAGCAGGCTTATGAAATGGCAGTGGAAGCATTAGGTCTCACACTGGTAGGACGAAAGGAAGAAAGAATAGAGATACCAAAACCTACCCAGGTTGATAAAGTGGATACGGAAGATGGCACATTGGTAATTGTTGAATTTGATATGTTAGAGTATCAGAAAAAACACAATTCTCGTGCGGTCAAAAAAACACTCAGTATTCCAGAGTGGCTAAATGAAGAGGCTACTGCGAGAGGTGTGAATTTTTCGCAGGTATTACAAGAGGCATTATTGGTAAAGTTGAATATTGGGAGATAAAGTAGAGAGAGCTTGAAAACAGGCTCTCTTTTTTGTGCGCCATCGCACATCCCTACATATTATAATCATAAAAGAACAGGAGTTGATCAGTATGAAAATCTGTCTTGACGCAGGGCATTACGGCTACTATAACCAGTCCCCTGCAAACAAATCGTATTATGAATCAAAAATGGTATGGAAACTGCATCTGAAGCTGAAAAAGTGTCTGGAAAGCTACGGTGTTCAGGTCATCACCACCCGACCAGAGCAGGAAAAGAATCTGGCGTTATTTGACCGGGGAACGAAAGCGGCAGGGTGTGATCTGTTTCTTTCGTTGCATTCCAATGCCGTTGGCAGTGGAGTGAACAACAAAATTGATTATGTGGTTGCCTATGCGGCGATCAATAGATCGGCAGATCCAATCGCTGAGAAGCTGGTAAACAGGATCGCCGAGGTGATGGGAACCAGCCAGTCTCCAAGGATCGAGCATCGAAAAGGAAACAATGGCGATTATTACGGCGTGGTGCGTGGCGCTACGGCGGTAGGTGTTCCGGGTACAATTCTGGAGCATAGCTTTCATACTAATCGCAAGATGACAGACTGGCTGTTGGAAGATTCTAATCTGGATAAACTGGCAAGGGCAGAGGCGGAGGTCATTGCAGAGCATTATGGTTTGTCTGGAGGTTCAGAGCCAGTTCCGCCGGCAGAACGCTGGTATCGGATTCGGAAGACCTGGGAGGATGCCGGCAGCCAGATTGGAGCGTATGAAAATCTGAATAATGCAAAGAAAGCCTGTCCGGCAGGCTACACTGTCTTTGACTGGAATGGAAAAGCAGTTTACAGCAAAGGAGGAGAAGCATATCCTTACGTTGGCAAATGTACCGGTAATGGCGTAAATGTCCGAAAAGGTCCCGGGATGGGTTACGGTAATATTGTAGGATATCCAAAACTCAACAAAGGTAATCTGGTGGATGTCCTTGGCAAAGAGGGGGCCTGGTATAAAATCAGAATCGATGGGAAATACAAGGGATATATCTCGGAAGATTATTTGCAGAGAGTGTAAAAACAGCAATGAAAAGGGATAATTTTTACGTATTTTTGAGCTTTTTTAGAACTGATGTTTGCAAAAATAAAAATAGTAAAACCGGCGAAACCCCTATAAATACTGAGTTCTCGCCGGTTTTTTAGTAAGCTGAAAATGGGACTCGAACCCACGACCCCTTCATTACGAGTGAAGTGCTCTACCAACTGAGCTATTTCAGCCTGTGCTCTGGCACAACAACTATTATACACGATTTTCAGAAAAAGGCAACAGTTTTTTTAAAAGAATGAAAGAAACAGTGAAATAATATTTATAAATTCCATGGAATATGTTATAGTTGAGAGGAAAAAGAGGAGATTCTATCTATAAAAGAATAGATAAATGGAAGAAAAAGAGGTACGATTTTGAATCAGTATGAACGCAATCTGTCTCTTCTGACAGAATATTTCCAGAATGGCTGTAAGGAAAATTGTTCTCAAAAGCTGGGGCTGGAAGTGGAGCATTTTATAGTTGTAAAAGAAACGGGAGAGAGTGTTTCTTTTTATGGAAAGCATGGGGTAGCAGAACTTCTGGAAAGGTTGAAACCCTGCTATTCTCATTTTTATTACGAAGGTGAAAGGCTTCTGGGGCTTTATAACAGTGAGTATTCGCTCAGTTTGGAACCGGCGGCGCAGCTGGAGATCAGTATCGCACCCAGAAGAGAGATCAGTGAGATTCGAAATATTTACCATAGTTTCAGAAGACAGCTGGAGCCGATTCTGGAAACCTGGGGATATGAGCTGGTGATGCTGGGGTATCAGCCGGTAAGTCAGATTCAGGATCTGTCATTGATACCGAAGAAACGATATGATTATATGGATGCGTATTTTAAGAAAACAGGAACGATGGGAGCTCATATGATGCGGGGAACAGCATCCACACAAATTTCCGTGGATTTTTTCAGTGAAAGGGATTTTGTGAGAAAAATGCGGGCAGCTTATATTCTGATGCCAATGATTAAGTTTCTCACAGATTGTTCTCCTATATTCGAGGGGAAAATTCAGGAAAAGCGCATGGTGAGAACGAGAATCTGGCAGCGGGTAGATCCCCGGCGATGTGGGATTGTCCCGGGGCTATTTCAGACGGATTTTGGGTTTGCTTCTTATGCCCGGTTTTTGATGCAGATGCCGCTCATCTTTGTTGTGGAAGACGGAAGAGCCGTTTCGGTAGGAGAGCAGACGGCGGCGCAGCTTTGGGAAGCTCATGATCTGACAGAGAAAGATATCGAACATCTTTTGTCCATGGCGTTCCCGGATGTACGGCTGAAGCGTTATCTGGAGATCCGTGGCGCAGATTGTATGCCGTTTCCTTATGTGATGGGATATCTGGCTTTGATCAAAGGGATTTTTTATCAGGAATCTGCTCTGGAACAGATCCTTTCGAAAAAAGTTTCGGAAAAGGAGATTCTGGAAGCGGAGCGCAGCTTGATGGAATACGGATTTTCGGGAAGTATTTATGGAAAAAGGGCAGACGAGTATATGAAAGATATTCTTGGGATTGCCAGGGAATTTCTGGAGTATCAGGAAAAAGCTTTCCTTGATCCTCTGGAGCAGATGATAGAAGAAAAAAGGAGTCTGACGGATGACTATGAAAAGTGAAAAGATGAAAAAAATTGCCGGGGAGTATGAACAGTATATTAGAAGTCATGAGGAAGAAAGCCGTATTTCCGGCAAAGCGATCAAAGAGTATTTGGATCAATCCACGGCTGCTTACGATGGATTAGTGGTGCATACCCTCCATATACCAAAGATTTTTACCGAGAAAGAGATTGCATATTTTCGGTGGATTGTAAAAACTACGTACGGGATACTTACGAAAGTGATACGAGAATATTTGGATAATCCGGCGTACAGAAAGCATTTTCCTTTTTCTAAGGAATTGGAAGAGCTGATTCTGGTGCCAAATCTTTATGATTCGCTGCTTCCTATTGCCCGATTCGATATTTTTTTCAATGAGGAAGACTGGAGTTTTAAGTTCTGTGAGATTAATACCGATGGAACCAGCGCAATGAATGAAGATTACGTGCTGAATCAGGCGCTTTCTCTGGATAACGCACATCAGGAGATGAAGAAAAAATATGAATTTACCACCTTTGAGCTGTATGACAGCTGGGTGAAGGAATTGATGCATATCTATAGTACTTATGAAAAGAAGGTAGAACATCCTTATGTGGTGATTACAGACTTTATGGACCATTGCTGTGTCAATGAATTTAAGGAGTTTGCAGCTCGATTTGAGAAGGCAGGGTATCAGGTGGAAATCTGCAATATCCGGGATATGACATATCGGGATGGTGTGCTGTACTCAGCGGCAGGGCATCCTGTTGACGTGATTTATCGAAGAGCGGTAACCTGCGATATTATGGCACATTATCAGGAGATTCAGCCCTTTATTCAGGCAGTGAAGGATCAGAATGTATGCGTGATCGGTTCCATCTGTACGCAGATTCCTCATAATAAATGGCTTTTCAAGATGCTGCGGGAAAAGGCAACGATGAATCTTTTCACCGAAGAAGAGAAAAAATTTGTGGAAGAGCATATTCCGTATCCAAATCTGATGGACAGCCGTTTCTGTCGGATGGATGAGATTTTGGATGAGAAGGACAGATGGATCATCAAACCGCTGGATTCCTATGCCTCCCGGGGAGTATTTGCCGGGGTAGATTACAGTGAGGATGAATGGGAAGATATCGTGCATCAGCATTGGAATAAAAATTATATTTATCAGGAGTATTACCATCCTTACCGGACAGAAAATATTTGTTTTCGGGATGCAAATCCGCAGTTTCAATCTTATACAAATATGTCAGGTTTGTATGTGTACAATGGGGAATTTGCGGGAGTTTATTCCCGACTTTCTACAGGGGGAATTATTTCTTCCCAGTATAATGAACGTGCAGTTGCCACGTTGGTAGTAAAGGAAGAGAACGAATGAAAACTTTAGTGATTGCGGAAAAACCTTCGGTGGGCAGGGATATTGCCCGGGTTTTAAAATGTGAAAAAAAGAACAACAGTTATATCGAGGGAACACAGTATATTGTCACCTGGGGGATGGGACATCTGGTCACCCTGCAGGACCCGGAGGGGTATGATAAGAAATACAAAGAGTGGAAGATGGAAGACATCCCCATTATGCCGAAAAGAATGGAGATCGAAGTGATCCGCCAGACTGGACGGCAGTATCAGGCAGTGAAAAATCTGATCCACAGAAATGATGTGAAGGATCTTGTGATCGCTACGGATGCTGGGAGAGAAGGAGAGCTGGTTGCCCGGTGGATTCTGAAAAAAGCGGGGAACAAGAAGCCTTGCAGAAGACTTTGGATTTCTTCCGTGACGGATAAAGCGATCCGTCAGGGATTTTCTCATCTGAGGGATGCCCGGGAATATGATAATCTGTATCATGCGGCAGTTTCCCGGGCGGAGGCAGACTGGCTGGTGGGGATCAATGC
>HF995401.1:32563-49402 GCA_000432335.1 Firmicutes bacterium CAG:646 | reverse complement strand
CCCGTGCTCTGACCTGCAAATATAATGCCCAGCTTTCCTGCGGAAGGGTGCAGACGCCGACGTTGGCGATGATCGCCGCCCGGGAGGAGGAAATCCGAAAGTTTGTGCCGGAGACGTATTATGGGCTTCAGGCAAAGGCAGCGGGAGTAACCTTTATCTGGAAAGATAAAAAAACGGGAAGTTTTCGATCTTTTCAAAAAGAGAAGATGGAAAAAATTCTGGAACAGGTGAAAAAAGAACCTTTTGTGATTGAAAAGGTGACGCGAAAAGAGAAGAAGAGCTTTCCGCCTCAACTTTATGACCTTACGGAACTGCAGAGGGACGCAAACAAACGATTTGGTTTTTCAGCCAAGGAAACGCTGAATATTATGCAGCGACTGTATGAAAATCATAAGGTTCTCACATATCCCAGAACGGATTCCCGATATCTGACGGAAGATGTGGTGGGAACCATCCCGGAGCGTCTGGAAGCTTGCGCTGTAGGACCTTACCGGAAGCTGGCAGCTCAGATCCGTGGGCAGAAATTAGAAGCCAAAAAGCTTTCTTTTGTCAATAACAGTAAGGTGTCCGATCATCATGCCATTATTCCCACAGAGCAGTTTGTGGATCTGACACGGATGAGCAATGAAGAGAGAAAAATCTATGATCTGGTGGTGCGAAGGTTTTTAAGCGTGCTGTATCCTCCCTGTATTTTTGAGGAAACCACACTGGTAATCCGCTGCGGTGAGGAAGAATTTACCGCGAAGGGAAATGTGATTTTACAGGCCGGCTTTCGTGAGGTATACGAAATGAGAGAAGAGGAAGAAGAGGGTGGGGAGTTGAAAAGTCAGACCCTTCCCCGGCTGGAAGAAGGGCAGAGGCTTTCCGGGGTACAGTTTAACCTGAGAGAGGGAAAAACCACGCCGCCGCCATATTTTACAGAGGCTACGCTTCTTTCTGCCATGGAAAATCCGGTAAAATACATGGAGTCGGGAGACAGAGAAATGGCAAAAACGCTGGGAGAAACCGGAGGGTTGGGAACGGTAGCGACCAGGGCAGATATTATTGATAAGTTATTTCACAGTTTTCTGCTGGAAAAGAAGGGAAATGAGATTCATACGACCTCAAAAGCGAGGCAGCTTTTGAAATTGGTACCTTCCGATCTGAAGAAGCCGGAATTGACGGCGCAGTGGGAAATGAAGCTGTCTAAAATTGCCAGAGGCGAGCTGGATGATCGGAAATTTATGGGGGATATCCGTCAGTATACGGTAGAGCTGATCAATGAGATCCGGGCGGAGGAGGGTACTTTCCGCCATGATAATCTCACCAATAAAAAATGCCCACGCTGCGGAAAACGGCTGTTGGCAGTGAATGGGAAAAATTCTAAATTGCTGGTATGTCAGGATCGGGAATGCGGTTATCGGGAAACAATATCCCGGGTGACGAATGCTCGCTGCCCGGTCTGTCATAAAAAAATGGAGATGATCGGGAAAGGGGAAGACAGTACGTTTGTCTGCTCCTGCGGTCACAAAGAGAGACTCTCCAAATTTCAGGAAAGAAGAAAAGCAGAAGGAGGAGGCGTATCTAAAAAAGATGTAGCCGCCTATCTGAAAAAACAGAAAAAGGAAACGGAGGAGCCGTTAAATAATGCATTTGCGGCTGCTTTGAAAAATATCCGTCTGGATTAGGACGGGAAAGGAGAAGGATTATGAGTGAAACAAGAAAAGCAGGAGTTTTAATGCCAGTGGCGTCTTTGCCCTCAGAGTATGGGGTGGGGGATTTTGGTAAAGGTGCGTATGCATTTGCTGATTGCATCCATCAGATGGGATTTGGGGTATGGCAGATTTTGCCATTGAATCCTCTCGGATATGGAAATTCCCCGTATCAGCCGTATTCTTCCTATGCGGGAGATCCGTTGTATATCAGTCTGGAAAAACTGGCGGAGGATGGTATGCTGCCCGGGGCGCCGGAAGCGTTTCGAAAAGAGAGCGCTCAGATTGATTATGAGGCGGTACGGGCTTATAAGGAGCCGTATCTTAGAAAGGCGTTTGCAAGTTTCTTTCCAGATGAGAATTATGAAGAATTTGCTTCTCAGGAATGGGTGTATGAGTACGGTGTATTTTATATGCTGAAACAGAAAAATGACAAAAAATGCTGGCTGGACTGGGAGGAAGAGGATAAACGCTGGATGATGGAGCGTAGCGCAGAATTTACCCCGGAACAGGAAGAAGAAATTCAGTATCAGATGTTTTTACAGTATGTGTTTTACTGTCAGTGGATGGAACTGAAAGCGTATGTGAACCGTCTGGATATTCGGATCATGGGAGATCTGCCTTTCTATGTGGGGATTGATTCTCTCGATGTGTGGGCAAATACCAGATGCTTTTTGCTGGATGAAAATTTCCGCCCCACGTATATTGCGGGAGTACCGCCAGATTACTTCAGTCCTACAGGACAAAGATGGGGAAATCCGATCTATGACTGGGAGTATCTAAAGGAGACCGGATATCAGTTCTGGATGGAACGGATTGGATACAATCAAAATTTATTTGATATTGTACGGATCGATCATTTTCGTGCTTTCGATACATACTGGAAGATTCCGGCAGACTGCCCCACAGCGATAGATGGGGAGTGGATCGAAGCTCCCGGTTATGAGGTATTTGAACATCTGCTGAAACGCTATCCGGATATTGAGATTGTGATAGAAGATCTGGGGGATCTTCGTCCAGAGGTTGGTATTCTGCGGGATCATTTTGGATTTAAGGGAATGAAAGTTTATCAGTTTTCCCTGGACCCGGATGAGAAAAATAATGATTTTCCAGATCGGGAAAATCTGATCCTGTATACGGGAACCCACGATAATCAGACCATCAGGGGATGGTATCTGAGCAAGGATGAGACAACCAGACGGGATGTGGATGAACTTTTAAAAGAGAAAGGATGCGGGGAAGAAAAACTGTCGCATCGTTTTATTCATGGAGTATTTCAGAGTATAGCGCAGTTATCGGTAGTAACTGTGCAGGATATTCTGAATCTCGGAGATGAAGCCCGTCTGAATCAGCCGGGAACCACGGGAAGCCCCAACTGGGAGTGGAGGATTGCTGATCTTAAGGAGTTGGAAGAGCAAATTCCGGTGATCCGAAAACTGATAGAAGAAACTGATAGGTAATTTTAATAGAGGGAGCTGTCGCATTCTGAATACAGATAAATGCGGCAGGCTCCCTTTTTGTAGAAATGTTTATAAGGAAAAATTGTTTTGTTCCCGCTCCTGTTTTTTCAGTTCTGGCCAGACAGTGCGCATCATGGTTAAGAAACAGGCGCCTCCTCCGATAAAATTGGAGATGGGTTCCGCCAGAAAGACGCCGTATACGCCCAGACTTCCCACATGGGGAAGAAGAAGGGTCAGGGGGATCACAATGATGACTTTCCGAAACAGGGAGAAAAAGATGGCGCTTTTGGAGCGCCCTAAGGCTACGAAAGTAGACTGCCCGGAAAACTGAAAGGACATCATGAAAAATCCGAAAAAGTAAATGGTCATGGACGGTACTCCCAGTTGAAGTAATTGGGAATTACTATTAAAAAGGTGGATAAATGGCTTCGGAAAAATAAGAAGTATTATCCAGATCGCCGTAGTATAGAGGATGCAGACCAGAGACATGAAGCGAATCCCCTCACGCACCCGGCGGGGCTTTTTTGCTCCATAGTTAAATCCCATAACGGGCTGGGCGGCATTGGTGATCCCCTGTACTGGCATAGAGACTACTTCCCGGATGGAATTTATTACGGTCATGACACCCACATAAATATCTCCTCCAAAATTTTGAAGAGAGGCGTTGCATACTATCTGAACCGCGCTGTTGGTAAAAGACATAATAAAACCGGAAGCGCCCAGCGAGATAATTTCTCCCAGAAGGGGCAGATGAATATGCAGATTGTCTCGGGTCAGGCGAATCAGTGTTTCCTTCCCTGTCAGAAAACGGAGTACCCAGAGGGCAGATATCATTTGGGAAAGAATGGTGGCTAAAGCAGCCCCGGCAACACCCATATCTAAAATAAAGATAAAAACGGGATCGAGAATGATATTTAATACGGCTCCGATCAGTACGGTCAGCATTCCTTTTTTGGCAAATCCCTGAGCATTGATAAAATTATTCATGCCAAGACTGAACATGACAAAAACATTTCCCAGAAGATAGATGGAAAGGTACGTATCGGCAAAGGGAAAGGTAGAATCACTGGCTCCAAAAAGATACAGGAGAGGTTTCTTAAATAAAAGACCCAGAATAGTCAGCAGGATTCCCGATAAAAAGAGCATGGTGAAGGTAGTTCCCATAATCCGGGCTGCCCGTTTGTTATCCTGCTTTCCCCGGGCAATAGAAAAAAGCGGCGCGCCGCCCATGCCGAAAAGATTAGTAAAAGCAGTTACCAGCATCAGAATGGGAAAAGTCAGTCCCAGTCCGGTCAGCGCCAGCGTGGAATCCTTGGGAAGATGGCCGATATACATGCGGTCAATGATATTGTAAAGAAGATTAATCAGCTGTGCCAGCGTCATGGGACCTGCCAGACGGAGGATATTTCCCCGGACACTGCCCTGGCTGAAATCATGTTCTGTTTGTTGTTTCATATGTAAAATTCACCTCGTATGTTTATTCTAAAACACTTCATCCTAAAATGCAATTATTTAAATTTTCTGGACGGATAGATAAAAATATATTATGATAGAGTCAATAAAAAGATGTTAGGGTCATAAAGGCATCAATAAAAATTCAGAGGGAGAAGTGGAGGATGCAGAAAGAAGATATTCGTTTGCAGCAGGTGATCATACATATTATGGATTCTTCCATGGGAATGCCGGTGCTTTCTGATCAGGTTCTGGATCATGGATCGGATTTTGGAGATTTTATCCGGGCGCATATCTATCGTCTTATGGAAAGTGACGATATGAAAAAGTGTACCTTTGACGAGGATTCTCAGGCGGCTTTACTTTTGGAAGATTATCAGACCGAGCAGTTCGTTTCGGCAAGCCAGAAGCTGGGAGAATTGCTTTATACAGTGATGAATAAGAATATAGATATTCCTCCGGCAGATCTTTTAGTGGCGGAATATCAGGTGGAGCAGCAGCCTTTTCTGGCATTGCTGAAAATGAATTATAAGACGTACTATACCCATATGACGGATTCTGACCCATGGGGGAACAGTAATTCTGTGATCAAGCAGAAAGCAATCCTTCCCGGCGAGAATCAGAAACTGGCGGAGGCGGCGCTTATCGATCTGACGGATCGGAATATCCGTCTCATTGAGAAAAAATATGAGGTAAATGGGGTGAAAACAAACTATTTTTCTCAGCTATTTCTCCAGTGCCATGGTTCTTTATCACCAAAATCAAAACTGGCGATCGTGACGAAAGCGGTAGATGATGTGCAGAAAAAGTTCTATCATGAATCAGAGCAGTTTGAGGTTCAGATGGAGACGAAAAGCATCATCAATCAAACCCTGGAGGAAGAGGGAAGTTTTGCTGTTCCGGTACTGATCGACAAGATCTTCAAAGAACAGGAAGAGATGAAGGAGGAAGTGATCCGAAAGCTGGATAAGTATCATCTGGCAGAGACGGAGGTGGCTCCCCAAAATCCCAACACCACAAAAAAATATGGAAAACAGAATCTGATCACCGATACGGGGATTGAGATCCGGATTCCCATGGAACAGTATCAAAATAAAGATAAGGTAAATTTTATCACGAATCCTGACGGTACCATATCGGTACTGATCAAAAATGTGGGAAATATTATCAGCAAATAAAAGTGATGAAGAAAGGAAAATAACATGGAACATTATGTATTGGAAAACGAGAAAATCTCAGCAGTGATCCGGGAAAAAAGCGCAGAATTAATTTCTCTGAAAAGAAAAGATAACGGACAGGAGTATCTTTGGAACGCAGATAAAAAGTTCTGGGGCTGGACGTCTCCCATTCTGTTTCCGGCAGTGGGAGGCTTTAAGGACGATCAGTACCGTTATCAGGGAAAGACGTATGAACTGGAAAAACATGGTTTTGCCAGAAGAAGAAACTTTAAGCTGGAGAGTAAAACAGAGCAGGAATTGTGGTTGAGTCTGGAGGATGACGCGGAAACTTATAAGGTATATCCGTTCCATTTTCGTCTGGAAATTGGGTATCGCCTGAAAGATACTTCTCTGGAGGTTCTCTGGAAGGTGGTAAATAAAGATGATACTTCCATGTATTTTGCGATTGGCGGACATCCTGCCATTCTTTGTCCAGCTTTCGGAGAAGGGAAAAAGACAGACTGTTATCTGGGCTTTGAGGGAGAGAAGGAGTCCTGGGATTATCTGATGGTAGATATGGAGGAATTGCTGATCGGAAATAAAATCCACAAATTTGAATTGAAGGATGGCATGCACCGCATCACAGAAGGGATGTTTGACTATGACGCTCTGATTTTTGAAGATTATCAGATCAAAACTGCTTTTCTTGCGGGAGAGGACAGAAAACCCTATATAAAAATGCACACGGAAGCGCCGATTCTTGCTTTCTGGTCTCCTCAGGAAGAAGCGCCGTTTATTTGTTTTGAACCCTGGTTTGGAAGGGGGGACGGCGTAGGTTTTTCAGGAACTCTGGAAGAACGCGCCTGGGAACAGAAATTGGAAGGAAAAGGAACCTTTGCCACATCTTATGAACTGGAAATTATAATGTGACGGGAAAAGCTATGACGTATAAAATTTTACTGGTGGAAGATGATGCTGTGATCCGCAGGGCTATCGCTGCTCATATACGAAGCTGGGGATACGAGGCGGTAGAGGTGGAAGATTTTGAACAGGTGATGGGAATTTTCACCCGGGAGGAGCCTCATCTGGTGCTTTTGGATATTTCCCTTCCCTTTTTTAACGGGTTTCATTGGTGTATGCAGATTCGTCAGGTATCCAAGGTTCCCATTATTTTTATTTCATCGGCGGCAGATAATATGAATATTGTGATGGCTATGAATATGGGCGGGGATGATTTTATCACGAAGCCTTTTGATCTGAACGTGCTCACTGCCAAGGTACAGGCGCTGCTCCGGCGTACCTATGACTTTGCGGGTACTTCTCAGCTTCTGGAGCATCGGGGCGCTATTTTAAATCTTTCCGATGGAACGTTGTTGTGGAACAACGAAAGGATAGAACTTACAAAAAATGAATTTCGCATTATGAAAACGCTGATGGAGCAGAAGGAGCGGGTGGTTTCCCGAGATGAACTGATGGAAAATCTCTGGGCTACAGACAGCTTTATCGATGATAATACACTGACGGTCAATGTGAATCGATTACGAAAGAGACTGGAACAGGTCGGTTTGAAGGATTTTATCGTTACCAAAAAGGGACTGGGATATAAGGTGGAATGAGCATGGAAAAGAAAACAATACTGTTTTGGCAATGGATTTTGCAACGGTGGAAAACAGGAGTTCTTTTTCTGGGAATCAGCGGGATTTATTTTTTGATGTGCTGGCTGTATGGACTGGAACTGGTGGGAGCCTTTTATGCTTTTATGCTTACGCTTGTTCTTCTGGCAGCGGTTTTCTATTGGGATTATCAGCGGTTTAAAAGGAGACATGAACAGCTTACCGGATTGTTGGTGCAGGAATACCTGGCACAGGAACATTTTCCGGAAACGAAGGATTTGTTGGAAAAGGATTATCAGGAATTACTTTTGCATCTCAGTACGTGTATCAGCAATATGGAGAGTGAGCGGGAAAAGGCGCAGACAGAGATGAATCAGTATTATACTATGTGGGCGCATCAGATCAAAACGCCGATTTCCGGGCTGCGTCTGTTGCTTCAGCAGTCGGAGGCTTTGGAGAAGAAAGAGATGGAGATGGAACTTTTCCGTATCGAGCAATATGTGCAGATGGTGCTGTCTTATCTGAGAATGAAAGATATGAACAGCGATCTTCAGATCCAGAAGGAAGATCTGGATGGGATGATCCGTCAGGCAGTTCGAAGATATTCCCGGTTCTTTATAGGGAAACACCTCCATCTGGAATACGAACCGATAGAAAAACAGGTGCTGACCGATGAAAAATGGCTGGTTTTTGTGTTGGAACAGTTGATCTCCAACGCTGTTAAATACACGCCCGAGGGAGGAACGATCCGAATTTATGAAAAAGAACCCGGCGTTGTGGGGATTGAAGATACGGGGATCGGAATCCGAAAGGAGGATCAGCCAAGAGTGTTTGAACGAGGATTTACAGGCTTTAACGGGCGCGCTCAGAAACGAGCTACCGGGTTGGGATTATTTTTGTGCAGAGAAATCTGTGAGAAATTATCTCATAAAATCAGTATTGTTTCGGAACCGGGAAAAGGGACGCTGGTTTTGCTGGATCTTCGGATGATGGATCTGAGATTTTGAAAGCCGGTGAGAAGTCAGGTTACAGCAATCTTACATAAATGTCACATAACAAAAAGAAATGTAAGCCAAAATTAAGGCATTACATTTCTTTTTTGTTATACTGTAAGAGAACGATGTGAAGTTCGTACAGGAAAGAGTTTAGCGATAGAAAGGAAATGAGAAGATGGAAGTTCTTAATGTGCATAATCTGAAGAAGGTATATACCACACGGTTTGGAGGAAATCAGGTGCAGGCATTGTCAAATGTGAACTTTTCAGTGGAAAAGGGAGAATATGTGGCGATCATGGGAGAGAGCGGCAGCGGTAAAACCACACTTCTAAATATTTTGGCTGCGCTGGATAAGCCTACAGGGGGGACGGTATTGTTAAATGGCAAAGATATTACAAAAATCAGGGAAAAAGAGATTGCAGCGTTTCGCCGGGACAATCTGGGATTCGTGTTTCAGGATTTTAATCTGTTGGATACGTTTTCTCTGGAGGATAATATTTTTCTTCCGCTTGTACTGGCGGGCAAGGATCATAAGGAAATGAAAAGCAGATTGCTTCCACTGGCGCAGAAACTGGGGATCAAGGACATCCTGAAAAAGTTTCCCTATGAGGTGTCTGGCGGTCAGAAGCAGAGGGCAGCGGTAGCCCGGGCGCTGATCACAGATCCTCAGATTATTTTGGCGGACGAACCTACGGGAGCTTTGGATTCCCGGGCATCGGAAGGGCTTTTGAAATTGTTTCAGGAAATCAATGAGGAGGGTCAGACGATCCTTATGGTGACCCACAGTGTACGGGCGGCGAGCAGAGCCAACCGGGTGCTGTTTATTAAAGATGGCGAAGTTTACCATCAGATTTATCGGGGAAATGATAAGGATGAAAAATTGTATCAGAAAATTTCTGATACGCTGACTATGATAGCGACAGGCGGTGAGAGAAATGCGTAGAGGATTTTACAGTAAACTGGCGGTCAATGCGCTGAAGAAAAATAAAAAGATTTTCCTGCCGTATATTCTGGCATGTATCGGAACCATCGCTATTTTTCAGGTGTTTCTGGGAATTGCCATGAATCCGGGATTGAAAGATGCGGCGGGAGGAAACTATATTTCTATAGTTTTGAGTCCAGGAATCGTTATTGTGGGAATCTTTGCAGTAATATTTTTGTTTTATACGAATAGTTTTCTGATCAAACAGAGAAAACAGGAGTTAGCTCTTTACAATATGCTGGGAATGGAAAAAATTCATCTGGCAAGAATGCTTTTCTGGGAGAGTCTCATGGTGTCTTTGGTGTGTCTGATCGTGGGAGTAGGCGCAGGAATTTTGTTTTCCCGTCTGTTGTTCTTATTTCTTCTGAAGATCATTCATGTTCCTTCTACTTTGGAATTTGCGGTTACGTATCGTTCTTTGAAAACAACGGTTCTGCTGTTTGGCGGGATTTTTCTTCTGAATTTTCTGTATACTCTTTGGAGTATCCGAAAAACCAATCCTATGGAGCTTTTACAGGGTGCCAGAGAAGGAGAGCGGGAACCGAAGACGAAATGGCTGATGGCTCTGGCAGGAGTGATTCTTACGGGGCTGGGATATTATGGGGCGCTTACTGCCGAAGATCCCATCAGCGCGATCAACACGCTTTTTATAGCGATTCTTCTGGTGATGGTGGGAACGTATGCTCTTTTTACGGCAGGCAGTATTCTGGTGCTGAAGGCGATGAAAAAACATCCGGGCTTTTATTATAAGAAAAAGCATTTTATTTCTGTCTCCGGTTTAATCTATCGAATGAAACAGAACGCAGCAGGGTTGGCAAGTATCTGTATTCTCAGTACAGGGGTATTGTTGGTGGTTTCCACTACGGTTTCTCTTTATTTTGGAAATGAAGACGCCATCAATACTCGTTATCCCAATGATTTTTCGGCATGTTTCTATGGAGTTCCGAAAGATGAAATGGAAGATATTGTGACAGAAGTGGAAAAAACAGTAGAAGAAGCCGGCCTTGCGCTTGAGATGGAAAGAGATTACAGCATTATAGCGGAAGCAGGTTATCTGCAGGATGGCAAATTTATTACAGAATCAGATGAGGGGATGCCTTCTGGAACGGAACTGTGTCAGATCTATTTTCTGGACAGTGGTCAGTATGAAAAACTTACGGGAAAAAGTCTCACATTGGGAGATGGAGAAGCGGCGTTGTACGTATATCGGGGAAATGATAATCTGACCAGTTTGCAGGCATTTGGAGAAACTTATCAGATTACCCAGAGGATTAAGGAATTTCCGAGCACTGGAAGGAATGCTGCTATGGCTTTGAATACGTATTATATAATATTGAAGGACAGGGCAGCTTTGGATCAGCTTTTAGAAAAGAGAGACGCCACGGTAAAATATTCTGTTACCGGTTACCGGAATGTGGTAGAAGCAGATCTCAGCGGTATGCCGGAAGAGAAAATTCAGGTATGTGAAAAGCTGAATGAATCTTTTAAGAAACAGTACAGTGACGAATCCTTTTATTTTGGTTATCTGGAAAGCCGCGACGGCAACCGCAAGGAGATTCTGGTTATGAATGGAACTTTTTTCTTCCTTGGTATTCTTTTGGGAATCGTATTTTTGCTGGGAACTGTATTGATCATTTATTATAAGCAGGTATCGGAAGGATATGAAGATAAGAAACGGTTTGCGATTATGGAAAAAGTAGGTATGAGTCAGAAGGAAGTACGTCAGTCTATTAAGAGCCAGGTGCTGAAAGTATTTTTCCTTCCTCTGGTGATGGCAGTGATCCATATTTGCGCTGCATACCCTCTGATGACCCGTTTACTGGAAATGATGAATCTGGAAAATCACAGTGTATTTTTCTGGTGTACCTTCGGTACGATTCTGATCTTTGCGGTGATTTACGGACTGGTGTATTCTCTGACGGCAAGAGCATATTATAAAATTGTACGGTAGATTTTCCTTAAACCTTTCTTAAGGTTCCTGTTTTTTTCCTTAGGGTACATTGACATCTGTACAGAACGTGGTAGAATCAATAGCGAATTTGCGATTTATCGCTTTTGTATCAGAAACACGTTGTATGGATAGAAGAGGGAAAGAAATGAGTGAAAAGAAACTGACAAAAAGACAGCTGCGGCGGAGACGTGAGAGGAACAGAAGGATTGTGATGTTTCTTGTGGGCTTTCTGCTTGTGGGGTTGATTTTTTCGGGAATTTTATTCCTGTTGAACAAAAAACAGGGAAAAGAGAAGCCGGAGGAGAAGGAAAATGGAAAGCGGACGGAAGAACAGGTGCAGGATACAGTGAAAAATACACTTACGCCTACACCAACGGCAACACCGGAGCCTGCGCCGACCGTTGATCTTAGCGGTATAGACAGTAAAGCGGCGATACTTGTTCGGCTTTTGGATGGTCAGGTGGTTGCGGAAAAAGAGGCAGACACCAGAATATATCCGGCGTCTATGACAAAAATTATGACTGCTATCATTGGTCTGGAAAATATCAGTGATCTGAATCAGATGATTACCATCGATCGGAGCATGTATGATCGCTTATATCTGGAAGGGGCTTCCATGGCGGGATTTGCTCCGGGAGATCAGGTGAAAGCTATTGATATTCTGTATGGTGTGATGCTTCCTTCCGGAGCGGAATGCTGTGTGGGACTGGCAGAGTATCTGTTCGGTTCCGAGGAAGCTTTTGTGGGAAAAATGAATGAGAAAGCGGCGGAGCTTGGGATGGAAAATACGCATTTTGTTACCTCTACGGGACTGCATGATCCGGAACACTATACCACGGTGCGGGATCTTACAAAGCTTTTAACGTATGCATTGCAAAATGAAACTTTCCGCGCGATTTATACGGCTCACGAATATACTACAAGCCCTACTGCCGGCAATCCCGAAGGGTTACATTTCCTTAGCACCATGTTTAAGAAAATGGAAACATCCGCAGTAAACGGGGGAGAGATCGAAGGCGGCAAGACAGGATATACCAGTGACGCAGGACAGTGCCTTGCCAGTCTGGCAGTGATCAACGATAAAGAATACATTCTTGTGACTGCGGGTGCGCAGGGATCTCCGTCCACGGAGCCGTACCATATTCTGGATGCGATTCAAGTGTATAACCAGATCGGGGGAGAAACCGGTCAGACAGCGCCGGCGGCACAACCGGCAGCTTAAAAAACCTTTTTGAGGGCAGAAATAAAGAAAAAGGCTACAATCTTTAGAGAAACGTAAGAAAAAGCCGAAGAAATTCTTAATACCCCTGTGATAAGATAAGTACATCAAAACAGAGAACATATTATACTAACAAGTTCGATATAGATAGAAACACTTTTTGGAGATGGGAAGTGTTTCTTTTTTTGTATATTTGGGGTTTTGGCATATACATCTTTGCCATTTGTTAAAAAGTGTCACCAATTTTCAGTGAAATTCGGGTGGTTTATCTCTGGAAATACTTTATTTTGCCATTAAAAAGATACTTTTTGCCCGATTTCAAAAAATGTCACCACTTTTCCTTTGAAAAAATGGTGACATTTTTTAAAATCTGTAATTTCGTAATATTTCTCAAAGGAATTATTCTATTTTTCAAAGATATTGTTGCAAAAGCAACATAGGAAATGGTGACACTTCTTCAAGATTTCCAAAAAGTATACGTTCTCACCGCTATCAGCACAAATCACCATCGTTGCTGTGAACAGTAATGGAGCAAGAAATAACATGAAGGAAAATAGCAAAGAGGTGGTGCGGTACAGAAGATTATGGTATACTTTCAGTAAGGTTAGAAAGAAGATGGAGGATACGGAAGTATGGCTGTATTGGAAAACAGTAAGGATTTGATTAGTGTATTGTGGAGTGGTGCAGACATTTTGCGTTCAAAAATGGATGCTAATGAATATAAAGACTATCTGTTGGGGATTGTTTTTTATAAGTATTTGTCGGATTCTTTTTTGATTAAAGTTTATGATTTGCTTTATGATGAGAAACCTGAGTCGCTGAAAATTGCTCTGGATGCATATATAGAAGCGTTGGAAGATGAAAGTGTAGAAGAACTAAAAGAGGAAATAAAATCAACGTACCATTATGTGATAGAACCGGAACTGACATACACCAGTTTTGCCGAAGCAGCACGAAATAATTCTTTTAATCGGGAACAATTGCAAAAAGCATTTAATAATATTGAACAGAGTGATCCTTTGTTTGTTGATTTATTTACAGATATTGATTTATATTCTAATCGTCTGGGAACTGGAGATCAAAAACAGAGTGACACAATCGCTAACTTGTTACAGGAAATTAATAAAGCTGATTTGTTGAATACAGATGCAGATGTTTTGGGGAATGCATATGAGTATTTAATAGGTCAATTTGCATCTGAGACAGGAAAAAAAGCTGGTGAGTTTTATACACCGCAGGCTGTTTCAAAGATTTTGACAAGAATTGCGATTTCAGGTAAAGAAGATAAAATGGGATTATCTGTATATGATCCGTGTATGGGGTCGGGTTCCCTTTTGCTTAACGCTAAGAAATATTCAACAAAAGCAATGAATATAAAATACTATGGTCAGGAATTAATGACATCAACCTATAATCTGGCACGAATGAATATGTTCTTACACGGAATTGCGCCAGAAAATCAGAAATTAAGAAATGGTGATACGCTGGATAGTGATTGGCCGACAGGTGAAGAAACAGATTTTGATATGGTTCTTATGAATCCGCCGTATTCGGCAAAATGGAGTGCGACCACAGGATTTTTACAAGATGAACGATTTAGTGATTATGGAATATTGGCGCCGAAGTCTAAAGCGGATTATGCTTTTTTACTGCATGGGTTGTATCATTTGAAAAATAGCGGAACAATGGCAATCGTATTACCACATGGAGTTTTGTTTCGGGGAGCCGCAGAAGGAAAAATAAGAGAAAAATTATTGCGTTCCGGAAACATTTACGCAGTTATTGGTTTACCAGCAAATTTGTTTTATAATACATCCATCCCTACCTGTATTTTAGTGTTAAAGAAACACAGAGAAGGAAGAGACGTTTTGTTTATTGATGCATCGAAAAAATTTGAAAAGGGAAAGAAACAAAATGCTATGACAGACGAACATATAGAAACAGTCATTGCTCTGTATCATAGACGGGAAACGGTGGAAAAAGAGGCATATCTTGCAAGTTTTGAAGATATAGAAAAAAATGATTTCAACCTTAATATTCCAAGATATGTAGACAATTTTGAAAAAGAAGAAGAGATTGATATAAACTCTCTTTTGGTAGAAATGAAACAGACTGATGAAGAGATTATGCAGACTCAAAAAGAAGTATTGAAATGTTTGAAAGATTTAACATCCTCTGATCAAAATATAATAGCATCTATAAATACGTTGATTGGAATGATGGAGGAGTGATGGGATGAATAAACCGAGAATTAGGTTTAAAGGGTATACAAACGATTGGGAACAGCGTAAGTTAGGGGAACTGGTTGAACGTGTGACAAGAAAAAATCAAGATTTAGTATCAGAACTGCCACTTACAATTTCTGCTCAGTATGGTCTCATTGATCAAAATGAATTCTTTGATAAGCGAGTAGCAAGTAAAGATGTCAGCGGTTATTATCTGATTGCGAATGGAGAATTTGCTTATAATAAAAGTACGTCAACAGATGCACCTTGGGGAGCTATTAAAAGGCTGGATCGATATGAAAATGGTGTATTATCAACGCTTTATATCGTATTTGGAATAAAAGGAGAAAATCTTGTGGATTCTAATTTTTTAGTATCTTACTACAGTACAAATCTGTGGCATAAGGGTATTCACGAGATTGCTGCTGAGGGTGCAAGAAATCATGGACTTTTAAATATTTCGCCAACGGATTTCTTTGAAACAAAGCTGATGATACCACAAGATATAGGAGAACAAAAAAAGATTGGAAAATATTTTACAGAGCTAGAAGCGCTCATCACCCTTCACCAGCGGAAGTGTGAACAAGTAAAAAAATTAAAAAAATACATGTTACAAAAAATGTTTCCTCAAAGTGGGAAAAAAGTTCCAGAAATTCGATTTGATGGTTTTAAAAACGATTGGGAACAGCGTAAGTTGGGGGATGTTGTTCAGATAACAATGGGGCAATCCCCTGATGGAAGCACATATTCAGATGTACCAAGTGATTATATTTTAGTTCAAGGGAATGCAGATTTAGAAAATGGTTGGGTAAAACCAAGAGTTTGGACAACACAAATAACGAAGCAAGCGGATGTCGGAGATTTAATTATGAGTGTGCGAGCACCTGCTGGAGCAATGGGAAAAACCGCTTATAATGCGGTAATTGGACGAGGTGTCGCAGCAATTAAAGGTAATGAATTTATCTATCAATTACTGGTAAAGATGGACAAGGAAGGTTACTGGAAGAAAGATTCAACAGGATCTACTTTCGAATCTCTTAATTCAAAAAGCATTAAAAATGCAGAAATACAACTGCCATCAAATAAAGAACAAAATACAATTGGTAGTTATCTCAAGAATCTTGACCACCTTATCACCCTTCACCAGCGGAAGTGTGAAGAATTACAGAAAATTAAGAAATATATGTTACAGAATATGTTTATATGAGCAATCAATAAAATTTTGATTAAAAAATAAGAGATTGAAAAATAAGAAACACAAAAAATAAATATTTGAAAATAAGAATGGCTTACGCTGTAATCCAACATAAGTTAAAGGGTAGTAAAGAAATGTAGGAAGAAATGGGGAGGGATTAAATGAGAGAGCAGAAAAAAAAGATTGGTTTTACGGTTGCATGTGTAAATGAGTTTGCTCGACAACATAATATTGGCATACAGGAATCATTTCGTTATCTTTTTAGGTTTAAAGGTATTGATTTTATAAAGGAAAACTATGAGGTGGAACATACACTGGATTTTGAGACAATAGTAGAAGATTTGGGAATATTATGTCGGAAAAATGGGGGAATACTATGAGATTATATCATGGGAGTAATATTGTAATCGATAATATAAATTTAGCAGTATGTAGACCTTATAAAGATTTTGGGAAAGGGTTCTATTTGACAGATATTGAAGAGCAAGCGAAAAAAATGGCAATAAGGGTATCGAGAATTTACGGGGGCAATCCATTTGTTAATGTCTTTGAAATACAAGATGATTTTAAAGTGATATCAGATATTAAAATTAAAGATTTTGGTTTACATACAACGGAAGAATGGGCAACCTTTGTAATGAATAACAGAAAACGGTCATTTGAAAATGTTAAAGATCCGCTATGTAATCAAGATAATAAATATGATATTGTTATTGGACCAGTGGCGGATGATAATATGGCGTTATTGTTTCGCCAGTATGAAAACGAAATAATTGATTTTGATACATTGTTAAAAGGAATGATATATAAGAAAACTTCTTCACAGTATTCTTTTCATACGGAAAAGAGTATTAAACTTTTGCGAAAGGTGGATAGGTAATATGAGTAAACAGGATCAG
>HF995401.1:11041-32553 GCA_000432335.1 Firmicutes bacterium CAG:646 | reverse complement strand
ATTGTTGATATGCTTACTACAGATCAGAACATAGAGTACGATGAAGCTATGAATAAATTTTATAATTCAGAAGTATTCGAAAAATTGCAAGATAAAGAAACAGGATTATATTTAGAAAGCTCAGCATATGTATATGATCTTTTTAGGGATGAAATGAATTTTGGACATATCATTCAAGCGGAAATATAGAAAAAAATGGAGATAACTGTATATCATCGTAAGTGATTATAATTGCAAAAAAGAAGGGCAAACGATTGGGAACAGCGTAAGTTGGGGGATGTTGTCAATGTTTGTAGTGGCAGAGATTATAAACATTTATCAGAAGGTACTATTCCAGTCTATGGAACTGGTGGATATATGCTTAGTGTAAGCGAAGCATTATCTTATGATGAAGACGCTATTGGTATTGGTAGAAAAGGTACGATAGATAATCCATATATTCTCAAAGCTCCATTTTGGACCGTAGATACGCTGTTTTACGCTATTCCAAGGGAAAATGTAGCATTGAATTTTGCTTTTGATCTTTTTCAAAGAATTGATTGGAAAAAGAAAGATGAGTCAACTGGTGTTCCAAGTTTGTCGAAAGCAGCAATAAATGATATTGATGTTCTTACACCAAAGTATGACGAGCAACAGGTAATCGGGATATATTTCAACAATCTCGACAACCTCATCACCCTTCACCAGCGGAAACAAAAACGGCTGAAAATTCTCTTGAAATCGTGTGAAAAATATATTACTACAGAAATGGAAAAGTAAAGGTGTGAAAAATAAGGATATTTTAAACTGTTTTACTGAGAAATGCAAGTGTTATATTGGAAGATAGCGATTAAAATATGTTTTTTTTCAGAGATAAAGAGATAAAGAGATAAAATTTACTGCGATATGTATTTAAGATGGCAAAAAAACTAATGAAAAGGGGGAGATGTTATGCCAGAATTAGAGTCTATGATAGAGAAAAATCTGATTGATCAGTTGGTTTATGGAGATTCTCAATGGACGTATCGAGGAGATTTGAAAACGGAAGAGGATCTGTGGAAAAATTTCAAGTATATTTTGGAACAAAATAATAAGGAACGCTTAAATGGAGAAGGTTTATCGGAAACAGAATTTGAACAAGTTAAAAATCAGTTACAGTTTTCCTCATTTTACAAAGCAGGAGAGTGGTTGGTTGGAGAAAATGGAAGGGTTCAAGTTCATGTACAGCGAGATACACAGCGTTTACATTTAGTGGTGATGAATCATGAACATATTGCAGGAGGGAGCAGTGTTTATGAAGTTATCAATCAGTATAGTGCAATAAATTCGGATGAAGAACCAAATATTTCTGTTCGGGATCGGCGATTTGATGTAACGCTTATGATCAATGGTCTTCCGATGATTCATATTGAGTTAAAGAATAAGCAGCATTCATATAAAGAAGGTTTTGAGCAAATCAAAAAATATATTGGAGAAGGAAAATTCACCGGGATTTTTTCTGCAATCCAAATGTTTGTTATAAGTAATGGAGTTGATACGAAATACTTTTCGGCTGCCAGTGATACAGAATTGAATTTTAAATTTGTTAGTGGCTGGTTGGATGAGGAAAATAATCCTGTTTCAGATTATCTTGATTTTGCGAAAAGTGTGTTGTCCATTCCAAAAGCTCATGAAATGATTGCCAGATATACGGTATTGGATGAGGATGCCAAACGATTAATTTTGCTTCGACCGTATCAAATACATGCGATAGAAGCGATTAGAGAAGCTTCAAAACGAGGAGAATCTGGGTATGTATGGCACACAACGGGATCGGGAAAAACGTTAACGTCTTATAAAGCGACGAGAAATCTTTTGATGGATATTCCGGCAATTGACAAAGCTATTTTTTTGATTGACAGGAAGGATCTGGATACGCAGACTACCATGGCATTTCAGGCGTATGCAAATAATGATCTGGTAGATGTGGATGAAACAAATCACGTTAATGATTTGAAAAAGAAATTAAAATCAGATGATCGTCGAGTAATTGTTACCACGATTCAGAAATTACAGATTTTGATTAGTAAGAAATTGAAAGAAGATACACAGGAATATCAGAAAATCAAAAATCTGCGAATTGCGTTTGTGGTGGATGAGTGTCATCGCGCAGTTACGCCAGGAACAAAAAGAGAATTGGAAAGATTTTTTGGAAGATCTTTGTGGTATGGTTTTACAGGTACACCCAGGTTTGCAGAAAACTCATATCCGCAGAAAGGGGATCTTCCAAGAACTACAGAAGATTTGTATGGAAAACACTTACATAGATATACGATTCAGAACGCAATACATGACAAAGCGGTGTTGGGATTTCAAGTGGAACATGATGGACCCAAAGATATGCAAGATGAGACAGACAGCAGTATTTATGAAAATGAAACGCATATGTTGAAAGTATTGGATGTAATTTTGAATAAGTCTTCTCATAAATTGGGGATTCAAAATGGTAAGGGACAAACGTATGAGGGGATGCTTACTACAAGTTCCATTCAGAGAGCGCAGAAATATTATGAATTATTGACGCGTGTAAAAAATGGAGAAACAGAGCTTGTGATCGATGAAAAAATAAAACAGATACTTCCAGATTTTCCGAAGTTTGCGATTACCTATTCGGTGACAGAGAATGAGGAGGGGGCAAAAGTTAATCAGGATAAAATGCAGAAATCGCTGGATGATTATAATCGGATGTTTGAAACAAAATTCGATTTAGCTCAGATACAAGGATATAATGCAAACTTAAATAAGCGTCTTGCAAGAAAAGATCCCAAATATAAAAGTAGAAATGAGCAGTTGGATCTGGTGATTGTTGTAGATCGGTTGCTGACTGGATTTGACGCTCCTTGTATGTCTACAATTTTTATGGACAGACAGCCTATGGGCCCTCATGATTTGATTCAGGCATTTTCGAGAACCAATCGAATTTTTGATAAAAACAAAACATATGGACAAATTGTCACTTTTCAAGCTCCGATACTTTTCAAAGAGTCTGTTGACAATGCGGTAAAATTATATTCTGCGGGTGGTACAAAAGAAGCAATTGTGGCAGAATGGGATGAAATAGAACCAGCATTTCGAAAAGCATTAGCAGCTCTTCGGATATCAGCTGAAAAACCATCAGAAGTTCCGGGAATGTCTTTGAAAGAGAAGAAAATTTTTGTTAAGATCTTTCAGACATTTGACGGTTTATTTGCACAACTTAAATCTTTCACAAAATATGACGAAAGTATGTTAGAAGAATATGGCATTACAGAAGAAGAGTATTACGATTATTCGGGACATTATAAAAATGCATTAGAAGAAATAAGGGCAGAAAAAGGAGAAGATTCTGGTACGATTGGAACAGAAGGCGAGGACATTGATCAGGAATATGAATTGATGGCATATAGTAATACCAGAATAGATTATGAATATATTATTAGTCTTATTCAGAATATTATTACACCAGCAGACAGCGAGGAGGATATTACACCGGAAGAGCGTCAGAAGAAACTTGTTGAGATAAAAGAATATGTTGAAGATTTGCGAAAAGATAATCCAAAGATAGCAAACATTATGTCAAATCTTATAGAAAACATTGAGAATGATGATACCAGATATCGAGGGCAATCTATCCTTCATATAGTTGATAATATGAAACAGGATTGTATTGATCGGATTGTTTCTGATTTTTGCATTACCTGGTATGCATCTAAAGATGAGGTAATGCATGCGGCTCTGCATTATCAGAATGGAGAAATTCTTAATGAAAGTGCTATAAAGGCGACGGTTGATTATACCAGTTACAAAAATATACAGGAAAGAGCTCTGCCAAAATTCAAATTTTATAAAAAAATGATGGAGGAACTGAGACGAGTTTTAGATGAGGAAGTAAAACCATTATTACTGACAGCGTAGCTGTTTGTATCAGCGTAAGTATTTCTGGAAATGGAGGGAACTTATGCTTAATGATATGGATAAATCAGCATTATTTTATGAATATTATGCACAGTGGATAGAGGTATATAAAAAAGGTGCGATAAGAGAAGCTACACTGGCAAAGTATTTGATGACTCAAAAATGGGTTGAAAAATTGATTCCAACGGTAAAAATTTCTGAATTGACGAGAACAGTATATCAGCAGCTTTTGAATGATTATGCAAAAGAACATGAGCGTCAGACAACCTTAGACTTTCATCATCAGTTAAAAGGAGCAATTCTTGATGCTGTTGATGAGGGGCTGCTTGCGAGAGATCCAACACGAAAAGCAATTATCAAAGGTAAAACACCAAGAACAAAGAAGATAAAATATCTGAATCAATTTGAACTTCATACATTAATTGCCGATCTTGATATTAAAGATACTCCAAATTGGGACTGGCTTATTTTGTTGGTGGCAAAGACTGGGATTCGGTTTTCAGAAGCGCTCGCGATTACACCAGAAGATTTTGATTTTGCAAGGCAAACATTATCAATCAGTAAGACGTGGGATTACAAAGGTAATGGTGGTTTTCTGCCTACAAAAAATAAATCTTCCGTAAGAAAGATACAAATTGACTGGCAGATAGTAGTGAAGTTTTCTGAGTTGATTAAAAATCTTCAGCCAGATCAACCTATTTTTGTGGGAACAGAAAAAATATATAACTCAACTGTGAATAATGTACTTACCCGACATTGTAAATCATGTGGGATATCAGAGATATCTATTCATGGATTACGGCATACGCATGCTTCTTTGTTACTATTTGCAGGAGTATCGATTGCCAGTGTGGCTCGGAGATTGGGACATGCCAGTATGACAACTACACAAAAAACGTATCTCCATATTATACAGGAACTTGAGAATAAAGATGTAGATTTGGTGATGAGAACATTATCTGGGTTATAGAAATTAAAGTGTAATGGAAATGCTTACGCTGATTGTGAAAAAAGAGTGTTTAGGTTTTATACTATGGCGCCGGAACTTGCGATTGATGATCTGCTAGAGATCAGGCAACAAAGGGTATCGGAATAAAAAAACTGCCGCATCAAAGCGGCAGTTTTTTATGAAATCATCAACGTTAAGGAATGCAAATATTATGCTCTTTCAACTTTACCGGATCTCAGGCAAGAAGTACATACATACATCTTCTTTGCTCCACCGTCAACCTTAACCTTTACAGATTTTACATTGGATTTCCACATTTTGTTAGATCTTCTATGGGAATGGCTCACGTTGTTTCCGAAATGAGCACCTTTTTCACAGATCGCACACTTTGCCATAACTGCACCTCCTTAACCAATATTTTTCATACATATCTATAACCTCTTTCGGGGCTTTCAATCAGTCCCTGATCTGACATCCAAAATCTGACAGACCTATATAGATTAGCAACATTAGTTATTTTAACAGAAGAAAAATCTTTTTGCAAGTAAAAATATAAATTTTTCAAATTATTATTTCTTTTTCCGGCAAAACAGGTTATAATACATACAGTATAGTTCATATCAGAGGAAAAGATGAATTATAAAAGAGTGTCTGTACAGATGCTGTAGAGTGAAAATAGAAATGGAGGATAACCTATGAAAGGGCGTATAAATACCGCATTGGGAGAAATTACCATTAATTCAGATGTGATCGCTACATGCGCCGGCAGCGTTGCGGTGGAATGCTTTGGCATTGTAGGCATGGCTGCTGTGAATATGAAAGACGGTCTGGTAAAGCTTTTGAGAAAAGACAGTCTCAGACATGGAATCAATGTTACTTTAAATGATAATAAGATTTCTCTGGATTTCCATGTGATCGTGGCTTATGGTGTGAGCATCCATGCAGTTGCTGATAACCTGATAGCCAATGTGAAGTACAAAGTTGAAGCCTTGACCGGTATTGAGATTGAAAAGATCAATATTCTGGTAGAAGGTGTCCGGGTGATAGATTAATGAAGGAGGAGCTTTAGGTAGCGATGAATACAATAGATGCCAAACTGCTTGCCAAGATGTTTCTGGCAGGAGCTAAGAATCTGGAAGTAAAAAAAGAATGGATCAATGAACTGAATGTATTTCCTGTTCCCGATGGAGATACCGGAACGAATATGACTCTCACAATTATGTCAGCAGTAAAGGAAGTAAATGGAATTACAGATCTGACACTGGAGACGCTGGCGAAGGCTATTTCTTCTGGATCTTTGAGAGGAGCGCGAGGAAACTCAGGAGTTATTCTTTCTCAGCTACTTCGGGGATTTACCAAGAGAATCCGGGAACATGAGGAACTGGATGCAGTAACGCTTGCCAGAGCCATTGACAAAGGTGTGGAAACTGCGTATAAGGCGGTTATGAAACCGAAGGAAGGTACGATTCTTACCGTTGCCAGAGGTGTGGCGGACAAAGCGCTGGAGCTTGCAGAAGATGCAGAGGATCTTCAGAGCTTTTTTGAAGATGTTCTGGCAGAAGGAAACCGCGTGCTTCAGAGAACGCCGGAGATGCTGCCGGTACTGAAAGAAGCCGGTGTGGTGGATTCCGGCGGACAGGGCTTGATGGTAGTGCTGGAAGGCGCTTTTGATGCATTTATGGGCAAGGAGATTGACCTGACTTTTGACGCAGGAGAGTCTGCAAAAGTAGTGAAGATTTCTCCGCAGGCAGAAGCCGATATTAAATTTGGTTATTGTACGGAATTTATTGTTGTTCTGGATAAGAAGTTTACAGAGCAGGATGAAGTGGAATTCAAGAGTTATCTGAGTTCTATCGGTGATTCTATTGTGTGCGTGGCAGACGATGAGATCGTTAAGATTCACGTACATACGAATGATCCGGGACTGGCGATTCAGAGAGCTTTGACGTTTGGTTCTCTGTCCAGAATCAAGATTGATAATATGCGTGAGGAACATCAGGAGAAACTTATTAAGGATGCGGAAAAGGTAGCGGCAAAGCAGGCAGAGGAAGATGCTCAGAAGACTCGCAAAGAAGTAGGATTTATTTCTGTATCTATCGGCGAAGGATTCGGAGAGATTTTCCGGGATCTGGGTGTGGATTATCTGATCGAAGGCGGTCAGACGATGAATCCAAGTACGGAGGATATGCTCAATGCCATTGCCCGGGTAAATGCAGATACGATTTTCATTTTCCCGAACAATAAGAATATTATTCTGGCGGCAAATCAGGCGAAAGCTTTGACGAAGGATAAAAATATTGTGGTAATTCCCACAAAGACGGTACCTCAGGGAATCACTGCAGTGATTAATTTTGTACCGGAAAAATCTGCAGAGGAAAATGAAAAAGCGATGCTGGAAGAGATTCAGCGGGTAAAAACAGGACAGATCACATATGCAGTACGGGATACGCACATTGATGATAAAGAGATCCATCAGGGTGACATCATGGGAATCGGCGATCACGGAATGCTTTCTGTAGGCAGAGATGTGGTATCCGTGGCAAAAGAGTCTGTCGAGGCCATGGTGGATGATGAATCTGAGCTGATCAGTATTTATTACGGTGAGGATTTTTCTCAGGAAGAAGCAGAAAAGCTGGGAGAAGAGCTGGAAGAGATGTATGATTTCTGTGATGTGGAAGTGAACTGTGGCGGACAGCCGATTTATTACTGTATCATATCTGTAGAATAGAAAATATAAAAAATATATGAGGAGGGTGTTGTGGAGCCGGATTTTGTCAGGTTTTGCGGCGCCCTTTTGGTTTGGAGCAAAGTGAGATGAGAGAGACAGAATCTATCCGGGTGTTAAAAGGGATAGGAGAAAAGACAGAGAAATTATTTCAAAAGATAGAAGTGAGGACAGTGGGCGATCTGCTTCGGTATTATCCCCGGGATTATGATATTTTTCGGGAGCCGCAGGCGATCGGAGCAGTGAAAGATCAGGAGAAGGCGGCGGTCACTGGTACGATTACCGGCAGTGTGGAGGTGAAGCGGATCAGGAATCTCACTGTGATTTCTACGGTGATCAGTGATCCCACAGGAAGATGCAAGCTTACCTGGTTTAATATGCCTTTTTTGAGAAATACCCTGAAACGGGGAATGACGATGGTGTTTCGTGGAAAGATGGCAGTGAAAAATGGTCAGCGGGTGCTGGAACATCCAGAAATGTATACGCCGGCAGCGTATGAGCAGAAATTGCACAGTATGCAGCCGATTTATGGGCTTACGGCAGGACTTACAAACAATCTGGTGACAAAGATGATGGGGGAAGCGCTGGAGCAGATGGATTTGGAACAGGATTATCTTCCAGAAGAGATTCGTATCGAGAGAAAACTGGCGGAATATAATTTTGCCATTCAGCAGATTCATTTTCCAAAAGATCAGGAACATTATCTGGAGGCAAGAAATCGCTTGGCGTTTGACGAATTTTTTCTGTTTATCCTGGCGCTGCAGCACTTGAAAGAGAAAACAGGAACGGAAGAAAATCACTATCGCATGAAAGAAGTCTGGAAAACGGAAGAAGTGATGGAATCGCTTCCCTATCAACTGACAAAAGCCCAGCAGAATGTGTGGTATGAGATCGAGAGAGATCTGCGGGGAGAACGGCTGATGGCGCGGCTTGTACAGGGAGATGTGGGAAGCGGTAAGACGATCATCGCCTTTCTGGCCATGATCATGGCGGCGGAAAACGGATATCAGAGCGCTGTGATGGTTCCCACGGAGGTTCTCGCCCGTCAGCATTATGAGGCGCTTACGAAGCTGCTGGAAGAAAATCATCTTCTGGAGGCATATCGTCCCATTCTTCTTACGGGTTCCAACACTGTCAGGGAAAAAAGGGAGATTTACGCAAAGATTGCTTCCGGTGAGGTGCGGATGATCGTGGGAACCCATGCGTTGATTCAGGAAAAGGTGGAGTATGAGAGTTTATCTCTCGTTATCACTGACGAACAGCATCGGTTTGGTGTGCGGCAGAGAGAAATGTTCTCCACAAAAGGAAATAAGCCCAATGTTCTTGTCATGAGTGCTACACCAATTCCCCGAACGCTGGGGATTATCCTGTATGGAGATCTGGATATTTCTGTGATTGATGAACTTCCTGCCCGCCGTCTTCCCATCAAGAATTGTGTGGTAGATACCAGTTATCGCCCGAAAGCGTACCGTTTCATAGAAAATCAGGTGAGGGAAGGCAGACAGGTGTATGTGATCTGTCCCATGGTGGAAGAGAGTGAGGGCATGGAAGGGGAGAATGTTCTGGATTATGCTGAAACTCTGCGCCGGATTTTACCTTCAGATATTACAGTGGAGATTCTTCACGGACAGATGAAACCGAAAGAAAAGAATCAGGTGATGGAAGAATTTTCTTCTGGGAAAATCCAGGTTCTGGTATCTACGACAGTGGTGGAGGTGGGAGTGAATGTTCCCAATGCCACGGTAATGATGGTGGAAAATGCAGAGCGTTTCGGTCTCGCCCAGCTTCACCAGCTTCGGGGACGGGTAGGAAGAGGAGAATTTCAGTCTTACTGTATTTTTGTCCATGGAAAGGATCAGGCGGAGAAATCAAAGAGGCTGCAGATTTTAAATCAGTCCAACGACGGGTTTTACATTGCCCAGGAAGATCTGAAACTTCGGGGACCGGGAGATTTGTTTGGTGTGAAACAAAGCGGTGTTCTGGAATTTGGGATTGCAGATATTTTTCGGGACGCGTCTATCATGAAAAATGCCAGTGAGGCAGCCGGTGAGATTTTGTCTCTGGATTTTCAGTTGGAGCTTCCACAGAATCAGAGATTAAAAGAAAAATTAAAACAGTATACCAGCCGTCAGATCGAGGATCTGGGACTGTAGTACAGAGAGTGGGAGGGGTTGGCTATGAGCACGATTGTGACCATGAAGGATGTGACGAAAGTTTACCATATGGGCGAGGTGGAGATCAGAGCCGTAGACGGCATTACTTTTTCTATAGAAAAAGGAGAATTTGCAGTGGTGGTGGGTCCCAGCGGCGCCGGAAAAACCACCGTATTAAATATTCTCGGAGGGATGGATACTTGCGATGGAGGAACCGTGGTGGTGGATGGAGAAGATATCAGCGGCTACCGGAATCGGGCGCTGACGGCTTATCGGAGAAATGATATCGGGTTTGTATTTCAGTTTTATAATCTGGTGCAGAATCTCACAGCTTTGGAAAATGTGGAGCTTGCCACGCAGATCTGTAAGGAGCCTCTTGATGCCAAAACAGTATTGGAAGAGGTAGGACTGGGAGAGAGAATACATAATTTTCCGGCGCAGCTTTCCGGTGGAGAACAGCAGAGAGTGGCGATTGCCAGAGCTTTGGCAAAAAATCCCAAGCTACTTTTGTGTGATGAACCGACAGGAGCGCTGGATTATCTGACGGGAAAGGCTATTTTAAAACTGCTGCAGGATACCTGCCGTAAGAAGGGAATGACAGTGATCGTGATTACCCACAATACAGCGATCACGCCTATGGCAGACAGGGTAATAAAAATTAAGAACGGTCGTGTGAAATCTTCAGTGATCAATGAGCATCCCGTGTCTGTGGAAACGATCGAGTGGTGATAGTATGAAGAAAAAACATATTCTGATAAAGGATTTTTTGAGAGAAGTAAAAAGCAGTCATAATCGTTTTCTTTCCATTCTGGTGATTGTGATGCTGGGAGTGGCATTTTTTTCAGGAATCCGTGCTGCCAGTCCGGATATGGAATTGTCGGCGGATCTTTATTATGATCAGGCAGAACTGATGGATATCCGGGTGCTGGGGACGCTTGGGCTGACGGATGAGGATGTGGAAGAACTGAAAAAGATAGAGGGAGTGCAATCGGTCAATCCCTCTTACAGTCAGGATGTTCTCTGCCAACTGCCGAATTCTCAGCCGGTTCTTCATCTGATGACCCTTACGCCGGATTTGAATCAGGTGACTGTAGAAGAAGGACGTCTGCCGGAAAAAGCGGATGAGATTTTTCTGGACCGGGATTTTTTTCAGGATTATGGGTATCAGATTGGGGATAAGGTGCAGGTTTTTTCCGGGGAGGAAGATAATCCCATAGAGGATATACTGAGCATTTCAGAATTTACGATTGTAGGACAGGGGACCAGCCCTTTTTATCTGAGTATTGATCGCGGAACCAGTACTATTGGAAATGGTACGGTAGGCGGTTTCGCTATGGTGCCGGAGGAAGCGTTTTCCATGGATGCCTACACCGAAATTTATTTGTCGGTGGAGGGAGCGGAAAAAGAAATCTGTTACAGCAACGGGTATAAGGATGTTGTGGAAGAAGTGAAAAAGCGTCTGGAAGATCTTTCGGATACCCGGTGTGAGATACGTTACGGAGAGATTCGGGGAGATGGTCAGGAGGACATCGACAAGGCGCGGGAAGAGATCGCAGATGCCCGGAGCAAGCTGACAGACGGGGAAGAAGAACTAAAGGATGGGGAAAAACAGCTTGAAGAAGGGAAAAAGGAGCTGAAGAAAAAAGAAAAAGAGCTGGAGACAGCGAAGAGCCAGTTGCAAGAGGAAAGCAAGAAGCTGGAAGACGGAAAAGCGCAGATAGATGCCGCAGCAGGGGAGCTGGAAAGTCAGGCGGCAGTGTTAGCGCAGAAAAAAGGAGAGCTGGAAGCTGGAAAACAGGAGTTGACGGCGAAAGGGCAGGAATTGGAAGCAGGATTTTCTGCTCTGGAAGAAGGCAGCCGGAAGTTGGCAGAGACGAGAAGCCAGTTGGAAGCTATGACTCAGCAGGTAGAGACTGGAAGGGAAAAGCTGGGGCAGATGAAAAATCAGTTGGCTTTGTTAAAGGAACAGTCTGTGGCGATGCAGGAGCAGAAAACAGTGTTGGAAGGGCAGTTGGGAGAGTTTCAACGGCAATATGACGGTATCCTGCAGCTGCCGGAGGAAGAACAGGATCCCATTCTTTTGGAGTCTCTGAAGGGACAGATGGAAGAAGTACAGAAGGGAATTTCTCAGATTGCTGTGGCGCTTGCAAAATTGCAGGAGCAGTCGGTCTCTCTGGAGACGGTGATTCTTCAAACGGAGGAGAGTATTCAGCAATATGATGCAGGGATGAAAGCGCTTACCCAGGGAGAAGCTCAGTTAGCAGTTACGCGGGAACAGCTGGAACAGGGAAAAGAACAGTGGAATGGGGCGAAAGCAGAGCTGGATGAGGGCGAAGAACAGATCCGCCAGGGCGAAGCGAAGCTGCAGGACGCCCAAAAACTTCTGGATGCCAAACGAGGAGAGCTTGCGCAGGGGGAGACTGCGCTAATGCAGGGACAGGAACAGCTTCAAAAAGGCGAAAAAGAGATCCGCAAAGCGAAAAATACGTTGAAGGAGAAAGAAAAAGAACTGCAGGACGCCCGGGAAGAGTTTGAGCGTCAGTCAGAAGATGCCAGAGAAGAAATCGAAAATGGAGAAGAAGAGGTGGCGGATGCTCAGAAGGAATTGGATGAGCTGGAACTGCCGGTATGGTACGTTTTAGGCAGAGATTCCATTCAGACGTATGTAGAGTACGAACAGGATGCCCAGAGAATCGAAGCAATCGGGAAAGTATTTCCGGTGATCTTCTTTCTGGTAGCAGCGCTGATCTGCCTTACCACGATGACTCGAATGGTGGAGGAAAACAGAACCCAGATTGGTACTTTGAAAGCATTGGGATACAGCAGGGGAGCTATTGCAGGAAAGTATCTGTGGTATGCCTTTCTTGCCAGCTTTACCGGCAGTATCATTGGACTGATCGGCGGTCAGCTGACGCTTCCGGTGATTATCATCAATGCATATGGTATTTTATATAATAATCTTCCGGTAGTTAAAGCGCCCTTGTATGTAAACTATTCTGTGTCGTCTACTGTATTGGCGGTAGGGGTGACGGTGCTTGCGGCAGGCGTGGCCAGTTGGAGGGAACTGAAAGCAGTTCCGGCAGCTCTGATGCGCCCGGAAGCGCCAAAATCCGGAAAAAGAATTTTGCTGGAGAAAATCTCTCCGATATGGAAGCGTTTGAGCTTTTCCAATAAGGCGACAGCAAGAAATCTGTTCCGTTACAAGAAAAGATTTTTTATGACAGTACTGGGGATTGGCGGTTGTATGGGGCTGCTTATGGTGGGATTTGGACTTCGGGATTCTATCATGGCAATCGGCGAAAAACAGTTTGGTGAGATCAGGATTTATTCAGGAGCGGTGAATCTGGATATGAGCAGCAGTGAAGAGGAAAGAAAGCAGGTGTTGGAAACTGTTCAGAAAGACCCGCAGGTGACAGAATGGATGGAGGCGCTGGAATCTTCGGTGGATGTGGGATACGGAGATAAAGAAAAGAGCTCCTACATGGTTGTTGCTTCTGATCTGGAAAAATTCAGTAAATTTGTCAATCTGAAGAACAGGATATCAAAGGAAGTATATGAGCTGGATGAAGATGGAGTGATCATCACTGAAAAACTGGCGAAACTTCTCTCCGTGGAGGAGGGAGATACCATTTATCTCAAAGATGGGGAGACGAAGCGGGTAGAGATTCCTGTCAGCCATATTGTGGAAAATTATTTTTATCATTACGTGTATATGTCTCCTGCCGTATATGAGAAATTATATGGGGAAGCGCCGGAATATTCGGAGATTCTTACTGTCAATACGGAAAATACAGAAGAATTTGAAGAAGCATTTCAGAGTCGTTATATGGAGCTTGCCGGTGTTTTGAACGTTTCCTTTTTAAGTTCTATCAATGACAGGATTGCCGATATGTTAAAGAGCATGGATTCGGTGATTTATGTGATCGTGATCGCTGCCGGAATGTTGGCTTTTGTAGTACTGTATAATCTGAATAATATTAATATCAGCGAGCGGAGAAGAGAACTGGCAACGTTGAAAGTTCTGGGATTCTATGAGATGGAAGTTTCCCAGTATGTTTTCCGGGAAAATGTGGTTCTTACAGTAATCGGAGCCATGGTAGGCGTGATTTTTGGATTGATTCTTCATCGGTTTGTGATTCTCACAGCAGAGATCGATATTATGATGTTTGGAAGGAACATCAAATTCACCAGTTTTTTATATAGTATTGTACTGACTTTCCTGTTTTCTTTCTTGGTAAATTTGTTTATGCATTTTAAGTTAAGAAAGCTGGATATGGTAGAGTCTATGAAAAGTGTGGAATAACTTGCAAATTTCGCGAATAAGGAGTAAACTACACAAGTAATGTAAAATGATGTTGAGGAGGAAAGGAAAATATGGCAGCCAGAAAAGTAGTGACGAGAGCGACAACAAAATCTGCTGTGGAGAAAAAGACAGAAGTAAAAGCAGAAGCAGTAAAACAGGAAGCATCTGTAAAAACTCAGGCAGCAGAAGCGAAGACATCTGCGAAGGCTCCAGCGAAGAAAGCACCTGCAAAGAAGACACCGGCAAAGACACAGGAGATTTATCTGCAGTTCGCCGGAAGAGAGATTCTGGACAAAGATCTCATGGAAAGAGTGAAAACAATTTGGACAAAAGATCTGGGCAATAAAGTAAGAGATCTTGTAGATGTAAAAATCTATGTAAAACCAGAAGAGTGTGCGGCTTATTATGTGATCAACAATGACGTGACCGGAAGTTTTGAATTATAAAAGCTACGTATGAAAAAGAAAGAACTGCAGCAACTGGATGTTTAAAGTTCAGTGCGGCAGTTCCTTTCTTTTTCATGGCATAAAAAACTGATTTTTTACGCTGTGAAAAGTTTTGTTAAAAGGGAAGGATTACATGTTGCTTCCCATACCGGAACCCTGAGACATCTGTCTTTCCTGGTTCTCGATCATTTTTTTCACCATATAGCCGCCTACGGAACCGTTCTGTTTGGAAGTCAGGTTTCCGTTGTAACCATCTGTGAGAGGCACTCCCAGTTCGTTGGCAACCTCGAATTTGAAACGGTCTAATGCTCCTTTTGCTTCAGGTACTGCTGCTGTGTTTGTAGAATTCTTAGACATTTTGATTTCCTCCTTACATCGGTTTTTGTTGTAACTTGTTGTTACGCTGATAGTATGTGAAATAGAAATAAAAATACACTGGCAGTTTCTGGTTATGTTTGTGATTTTGTTTCTTTGTCAAAAAATCACAAAAACAATTGAAGTACATGGGAAGATTTGATATAATAAAGCTAAATTTTCAGGAGAAGGCGGTTTTAGCATGAATATTGGGATAATTGCACATAACAGCAAAAAGAGTCTGATCGAGGACTTTTGCATTGCTTATAAGGGGATTTTGGCAAGACATGAGATTTATGCAACAGGTACTACCGGGCGCAGAATAGAAGAAGTGACGAATCTGCATGTACACAAGTTTCTGGCGGGATCTGTTGGAGGGGATAAGCAGTTTACAGCGATGATAGAGAGAAATGCGATGGATCTGGTGATTTTATTTCACAATCCAAACATGACAAATGCTAAGGAACCCAACGTATATGAGATTGCCAGTTGTTGCGACCGGTATAATATTCCCGTGGCTACGAATATAGCCACAGCCGAATCTTTGATTCTGGGATTGGAACGTGGGGATCTGGAATGGAGAGAACAGATAAAATAATTTATGAGAGTAATAGCAGGAAAAGCAAGAAGTTTACGTTTAAAAACAATCGAAGGAATGGAAACCCGACCGACCACAGACAGAATCAAGGAAACTTTATTTAATATGCTTCAGCCATATCTGGCGGACTGCAGGTTCCTTGATCTGTTTGCGGGAAGCGGGGCAATCGGCATTGAGGCTTTGAGCCGGGGTGCTGATTTTTGTGTGTTTGTAGAACAGCAGAGGAAAGCGGCGGACTGTATCCGGGAGAATTTGAACTTTACCCGCCTGGCAGGACAGGCTCATGTGTTTGTGCAGGATGCGGCAGCAGCAGTGAAAAAAATGGATGGAGAATCTCCTTTTCAATGTATTTTTATGGACCCGCCTTACGATAAAGGGCTGGAACTTCAGGTGCTGGAAGTTTTGCGTGATACTTCCCTGGTGGACGAGGATACTTTGATCATTGTGGAAGCATCTCTTACAGGCATTGTGGAGGAAGCGGAGCAGATGGGATATGAGCTTGTGAAAGAAAAACGTTATAAGACGAATCGCCACCTGTTTTTCAAGAAGGGGGAAGAAGTATGACAACAGCAGTATATCCGGGATCTTTTGATCCGGTAACCAAGGGACATCTGGACGTGATCTCTCGTGGAGCGCAGCTTTTTGACAAAGTAATTGTCGGCGTTTTGCACAATTCTACAAAAAGTCCGTTGTTTTCTGTAGAAGAACGTGTTAAGATATTAGAGAAAGCGACAAAAAATCTGCCGAATGTAGAAATACGGTCATTCAGTGGGCTGTCGGTAGAATTTGCCAGACAATGCGGCGCAAAGGTGATCATCCGGGGGCTGAGAGCCATTACGGATTTTGAGTATGAGCTTCAGATGGCTCAGACAAACCGAGTGTTGGCGCCTGATATTGACACCATGTTTTTGACAACCAGTCTGGAATATGCATATCTCAGTTCCACTACAGTAAAAGAAGTGGCTGCTTTCGGTGGAAATATATCTAAGTTTGTACCGGAATTTGTTGTTGAAGAAGTACATAGAAAATTTAGTTTAAAATAATTAAGGAGAGAAGCATTATGAGCAGCAGAATTGAACAGATTATTGAAGAAATTGAAGAGTTTGTGGAAAGCTGTAAATATCAACCGCTGTCTACCACAAAGATTGTTGTAAATAAAGAAGAACTGGAAGAACTTTTGAGAGAACTTCGGCTGAAAACTCCTGATGAGATCAAAAGATATCAGAAGATTATCAGCAATAAAGACGCTATTTTGGCAGATGCACAGGCGAAAGCAGACGGTTTGATCGCAGAAGCTCAGGCTAAGACGAAAGAAATGGTAAGTCAGCATGAAGTTATGCAGCAGGCGTATGCGCAGGCAAATGAAACGATTGCCAATGCAAATAAACAGGCGCAGCAGATTCTGGATGAGGCAACCATCGATGCCAACAATATCCGCCTGAGCGCTATTTCTTATACAGATGATATGCTGGCAAACCTGGAACAGGTGATGTCTACAGCGATCAATGATTCTGGAGAAAAATACAGAACCTTCTTATCTTCCATTCAGAGCTGTTATGATGTGGTGACCAGAAACAGAAGTGAACTGTCTCCGCAGGTGCCTACTTCTCAGACTTCAGAGGTGGATGATATTTCCTTTGATTCAGAGGACACTCTGGACGAGGAGGAATAAAATTCCCAGAATCAGTGTGCACAGTGCATTGATTACTTTTCCAAAAATATAGACAGTGATTGACAGGGGAGTGCCATGGAGCATTCCCTTTGTTTGTGCTATGGTAGAAATACCGCCAAAAGAGGTCACCGTAAGAATCAGAAGGTATTTTAGAGGAAAGGCGGCGGCGGAATCGGCGATCAGATGGATGCCAGTGGTGATTTCCACTACTCCGGGAAGAATCCAGGACAGTGTGGACAGGTGAGCGGTCAGGCGAATGATCATGGAGGCGCCGATGGAAAATAAAATAATGTATCCGCCCAGTCGGGTAATGGTTTCAAAACCGTTCATAATAGAGACGTCGATCAGCCTTCCCAGAGAAGAGCGGATGGGCGTCTTTTTTTCTGCCGGTGCCTGCTCTATCCCGAAACGGTGATAAAGGAAACGAAACAGCAGCGAAGTAAAAAACGAGGAGGTATAAAGGATGCAGAACGTGGTGAGCGTATACCCCTGAATATGCAGGCTGTTGAGAAGGACGTAGGAAATCAGAAACATGGGGCTGGCATTGTTGGAAAAAGTCAACAGGTAATTGGCTTCATTTTCTGAGATTTTGTTTTCTCGAAAAAGATCGGCGGTAAGCTTTGCTCCCATGGGATAACCGCAGAAAAGTCCAAGAAACAGGGCATATCCGCCATAGGAGGTCAATCCCAGAAATTTCTGGAAGAAGAATCGGAAATGGTCCAGAATTCGGGGAATCAGACCGGTATGTATGAGAAAATCGGACAAGATCAAAAAGGGCAGCAGGGAGGGCAGCACAGTGTAAAACCATAATTTCAGACCATTTGCCGAGGCGCGGAAGGCTTCCTGCGGAAAACAGAGAAGGTAGAACAGAGCGGATAAAATAACGGTAAAAAAGAAAAATCGTTTCATACAAACCTCCTGTTGGAGAAGTGGCTCATGAATAGGGACTCATCTGTATATCTATATGTCATGGCTTGATTTTTTATCTTACTTATGTCAAAATGAAAACCATAGGAGGTAGAAAAATATGGCAGTATTAAGCGGTTTGAAACCGGAAAAAATTTTTTATTATTTTGAAGAGCTGTGTAAGATTCCTCATGGTTCAGGAAATACGAAGGAAATCAGTGATTTTCTGGTAGCATTTGCGAAGGAAAGAAATCTGGAAGTTTATCAGGATGATTATAACAATGTGATTATTTACAAGAAGGCATCTGCCGGTTATGAGGATGCTCCGGTGACGATCCTTCAGGGACATTGCGACATGGTTGCAGAGAAAACCCCGGAATCTTCCCATGATTTTAGAAAGGATGGTCTGAAGCTTCTGGTGGAAGGAGACTTTATCACTGCAGATCAGACAACTCTCGGGGGAGATGACGGAATTGCCGTGGCTTACATGATGGCAATTCTGGATGACGATACCCTGAAACATCCGGCTCTGGAATGTGTGATCACTACAGATGAGGAGATCGGTCTTTTGGGAGCTAAGGATCTGGATGCTTCTGTATTAAAAGGAAAATATATGATCAATCTGGATTCTGAGGAAGAAGGTTATCTCTGGATCAGCTGCGCGGGCGGTCAGACTGGCATCAGTGAGATTCCAGTATCGTATCAGGATGTGGAAGGAGAAGTTCTGGAAGTAGTGATCGATGGTCTGGTAGGAGGACATTCCGGAGCAGAGATTGATAAAAATCGGGCGAATGCCAATAAATTAATGGGAAGATTCCTGTATGAACTGGGACAGAAGGTAACTTTTGCTCTGGTTGATCTGGAGGGAGGAACAAAGGATAATGCTATTACCAGAAAGAGCAGAGCAGTTCTGGTGGCAGACGCAGAAGACCGACAGGCAGTGGAAATGTATGCCGCATCCTGCCAGGCAGATTTTCGGAAAGAGTACAGTGGTACAGATGGGGCAATTACCATCAGCGTTTCTTCTCAGGGAGAACAGCAAGTTTCAGCCCTTACGATGACAAGTAAAGAAAAGGCGGTATTTTTCCTGATGCATATTCCTTATGGAATTGAGAAGATGAGCGGAGAGATTGAAGGACTGGTGGAAACCTCCAATAATATTGGAGTATTGAGAATCGAGGATGGTATGCTGTGCGCTTCTTGTGGTATCCGCAGTTCCGTGGGCAGCGCAAAACTGTATGTTTCAGAAAAAATCCAGTATCTTACAGAGTTTTTGGGTGGAGAATATACGGTTATGGGCGATTATCCGGCATGGGAATATAAAAAAGATTCTGTTTTGCGGGAATTGATGGCAGATACCTATCGGGAACTGTTTGGAAAGGAAGCCAGTGTGAAAGCAATCCATGCGGGACTGGAATGCGGTTTGTTCTATGATAAGATCCCGGGACTGGATTGTGTATCTTTTGGTCCTTCGATGCAGGATATCCATACCACAGAGGAGAAACTTTCCATTTCCTCTACAGCGAGAATGTGGGAATATTTGGTGAAGGTTCTGGAAAACATTCGTGGATAGGTGATGAAAAAACATAAAACCATGTAAAGTTGAAAAATATAAAAAAATGCAACGAGCCTATAAAAGTTCGTTGCATTTTTGGCTTATAGTTTAGCCGGCAAATTCAGAAAAATCTACAATCTGGTCAAATTGTCCCAGTTTTTCTTCGGTGAATTGATGAGACACGATCAGAACTGTCTTTTCTGGAATGGAGAGCAGCAGATCTTCAATCTGGTCTCCCGTGGCAGGGTCGAGATTGGCCAGCGGCTCATCCAGAATGAGCACATCCGTATTTCTCAAAAGAGCCCGGGCAAGGCAGATCCTTTTCTTTTCACCGCCGGAAAAATTGGTTCCGCCCTCTGTCACAGTGCAATTCAGAAGATCCGGAGAAGCAAATTTTTCCAATCCTACCAGTTTTAACACGCGCATCACCTCTGATGTGGGAATGTTCTGATACATGGCAAGGTTTTCATAAAGACTATCATGGAAAAGTACGGCTTCCTGCCGAACTACGGTGATACAGGAATACATCTGGTCAAAAGGCGTCTTGGGACGTCCGTCCACTTCAATCCATCCCTGAGAAGGCGTATAATATCCTAAAAGTAGATTTACAGCGGTAGTTTTTCCGCATCCGCTGGGTCCTTTCCAGAGATACTTGCTGCCCTTTTGCAGATGGGCGGTAAAGTGTTCCAGAATCGGCGCCTGTTCGGGGTAATGGAACGTGATCTCATGAAAATCAATAGAAGAGGTAAGACCTTCTATGTTCATTCCGGAATCCTGCGCAGAATCAAAAGCAAGAAACTCTTCCATTTCCCGGCAGGAAGGACGGACAGCAATTAATTGCCGCGTAATACCCGCCAGTGAGATCAGCGGATAAGAAAGCTGATCGATCATGCCGATGGCAACGAAAAAATCTCCGGCAGAAAATTCTCCTTTCAGCACAAGCCATGCAGAACAGCTCAGTACGATAAAATATGACAGATACGAGATCAGTGTGGTGATCAGCTGAGCGATAGCCCCTGTCTGAGCGTCATATAAAAATTTATCCCTCACAGTATCGTTGGCAGATTGAAATTGCTTCAGAATCTGCTTTTCAATAGAATAATTTTTAATGATCTCGAATCCGGCCAGCCAGTCGTTGAGCCTGGTAAGGCTGGTTTCTACGGCTGCCATATATTCTTTCTGTGCCCTCTGTAACCGTTTTTCAATAAGCTTCGGAATGTAGAGGGGCGTTGTCAGTAAGGCGAGGGTGATCAGAGCAATTCGCCAGTCTAACAGGAAAAGCGCTGCGCTTACCAGTAAAATTTTAAAAAGAATTTCCCAGAACATTGCCGTCATTTCAAATTTTCGCTCTCGAATCGTGTCTGCGATGGCAGTGTACTTTGTGATATATTCGCCCTGAGTATGTTCCTTGTAGGAAACGTAGCTGCGCCGGAGAATACTTTTGAAAATATCCTCTTTCAGATCTCTGGTGCAGTTTGCGGTGAATCGCCCGTTGCACAGACGATAGGCAAAATAGAAAAATGTTTCGCAGAGAATAAAAAGGATCAGCAGTATTCCGTACTGCAAAGTTTCTTTTGGGGAGCCCAGAAGGGCATAATCTAACAGATCACCTTTGAAAAACTGCAAAATTACTGCAAAGATCGTACTCAGCAGGATCGCGATCAGGGCGCCTGCATACCATATTTGATTTTTTTTATTATATTTTTTCATGGAAAACCTCCTATACTTTTTCCGCAGCCAGTGCTGCTGTTGGGAAAACGATAGAAGGAGTCTGTTCTTTTTTTCCTTCTATCGCGCTAGAAGGACATACGACGTTTTACCATGAGGGTCACCTCCATCTTTTTGTTAGTTTCAGTATATAATGTGCAAATGCCAGGGTCAAGGAAAATATACATAAGTTATTGGTCTAAATTCCTGTTTTTTTGCATAGAGTATAAGG
>HF995401.1:5564-10971 GCA_000432335.1 Firmicutes bacterium CAG:646 | reverse complement strand
ATGCCTGTTTTTGCAGTGTCTTGTAGGGTTTTCTGTCTGGGGAACCAGTTATCTGCGGGAGTATTCTCAGGTGGAAAAACTGAAAACTCACATGGAAGAAACGGAAGAATTTCGTCAGATGCAGATCAGTCCGGAAAGTCTGAAACGCTTACGACAGTTTGTGAAAGAAGAGAGGATGGATTTTTCGGAATGTCTGGCGGTTTTATTGGTGGAACAGGATTTCGTTTTGGATGGTTCCGTGGAGCTTGACCGGGAAACACTGCAGCGAAAGATTGCTTTATTTCAAAGAAAGAAACCGAAGCCTTTTGGACAGTTGGTTCTGGCGTGTGAAAAGATTTTTTTGGATCTGGTGTATTTTCCATTGCCGAAAACAAAGGGAGAATCAAAATTTTTCTTTGAAGACGGATACGGAATGGCTCGCAGTTATGGCGGAAACCGTACCCATGAGGGAATTGATATTTTTGGCAGCAGCAAAGAGCGCAGCTACTATCCGGTGGTAAGTATGACAGATGGGATCGTGGAGAAGATCGGATGGCTGCCTTTGGGAGGATATCGGATCGGTATTCGCAGTCCCGGAGGCGGATATTTTTATTATGCACATTTGTCTGCTTATGAAAAGGATTTTCAGGTGGGAGACAGGGTTTGTGCAGGAGAAATTTTGGGATTGATGGGAGATACCGGTTATGGACCGGAGGGAACAAGCGGTAAGTTCCCGGTTCATCTGCATCTGGGAATCTACATAACAGACCATCGGGGAGAAGAGATGAGCGTCAATCCGTACCCGATTCTGGTACTGTTGGAGAATCAAACACAAGAGTACCAATATTGAGAGATTTATGTTATACTTTTAAGGTAAGAATTACCGACTTGAATTTGACGACAGAATAAGGAGAGGGAATGTGTTATGGAAATACAGTTATGGCGCGAGATTTTAAGCCCATATGAGCTGGCTGTCAAGGAGCTGGTGGAAAAATTCAATCATCTGATCAGGGAGCACAAAGAACGGGGATTATATTCTCCTATCGAACAGGTCACTGGAAGGGTGAAAAGTGTTGCCAGTATTCTGGAGAAGATGAAGCGGAAAAAAATTCCTTTTGAAGAACTGGAAGAGCAGGTGGAGGATATTGCGGGAGTGCGTATTATCTGCCAGTTTGTGGAAGATATACAGAGGGTTGCTGATTTGATCGCACATCGCTCCGATATGGAGATCAAGTGTGAGAAAGATTATATTACCCATATGAAAGAGAGCGGTTACCGCAGTTATCATCTGGTGATCTACTATCAGGTAGAGACTTTAAACGGACCGAAGAAACTGCAGGCGGAGATTCAGATCCGTACGATGGCGATGAATTTCTGGGCGACCATTGAACATTCTTTGCAGTACAAATATAAGACCAATATTCCGCCTCATGTGAAAGAGAGGCTTTCCAAGGCGGCGGATGCTATTATAGCGCTGGATCACGAGATGTCTTCCGTGCGCAGTGAGATTATGAATGCGCAGAATTCTTCCCTGCTTCAGAGAAATCTGGTGATGGATATTCTCAGTAATATTGAAAATCTGTACCATAAGTCCAATAAGCGGGAAGTGGAGAAGATTCAGACAGAATTTTATAAGATTTATGCTTCCAATGATCTGCAGCAGCTGAAACGATTTCATCAGCAGCTGGATATTATTGCGGAAGGATATCGGGCACAGGCAGTGACCAGCGAGATGCAAAAGTAAAGCGGAACAGTGGACTGCTGAATAGTTATAGAGAAAGTACGAAGGATACAGTATGAAATTACCTATAGAATTTGAAAATGAAATGAAAAAACTTTTAGGAGAAGCGTTTCCTGATTTTGTAAAAAGTTATCAGGATACTCCTGCCAATGGACTGCGGGTGAATACCTACAAGGTTTCCGTGGAAGATTTTCAGGAAAAGGCGCCGTTTGCGCTGCATCCGGTGGAATGGATTTCCAATGGTTTTACTTATCGGGACGCAGTACCTTCCAAGCACCCTTATTATTTTGCAGGACTTTATTATCTTCAGGAACCTAGCGCTATGACGCCGGCTGACCGGCTTGCTCCGGTTCCTGGAGATTTTGTGCTGGATTTATGTGCGGCGCCGGGAGGAAAGGCTACAGAACTGGGAGCAAGGCTGAAAGGACAGGGTGTTTTGGTGGCAAACGATATCAGCAACAGCCGTGCCAAAGCGCTTTTGAAGAATCTGGAGCTGATGGGCTTGCCCAATATTTATGTGACCAGTGAAAATCCTAAGCGGCTGGTACAGGAGTTTCCGGCATTTTTTGATAAGATTTTGGTAGATGCGCCCTGTTCCGGTGAGGGAATGTTTCGAAAAGAACCAAGAATGATAGCAGACTGGGAAAAGCAGGGACCGGCATATTATAGTGAAATCCAAAAAGAGCTGGTGCTTCAGGCGGCGGACATGCTGAAACCCGGGGGGAGGATGCTGTATTCCACCTGTACCTTCAGTGAATTGGAAAATGAAGGAACCATAGAATGGCTGTTATCTCAGAGACCGGAGATGAATTTGATTCCCTGCGAGCCCTATGAAGGATTTTCCCCGGGGCGAAAAGGACTTAAGGAGTGTGTGCGGATTTTCCCTCACTGCATGAAGGGGGAAGGACATTTCGTAGCTCTGCTGGAAAAGAAAGGGGAGGCAGCTTCGCTTCCAAAAGGGAAAGCAAAGTCCCGGAAAATTCCAGCAGAAGCGGAAGAATTTTTGAAAAAATGCAGAAAAACAGGGAAGGAGAAGGAATGGATTTTCCGTATGCAGGATACCCGTCTGTATGCTTTGGGAGCGGAAGATTATATGCCGGAAAAGCTTCGTTATCTTCGCACTGGTCTTTATCTGGGAGAATGTAAAAAGAATCGTTTTGAACCTTCTCAGACGCTGGCTATGGCGCTTGCGCCGGAAACATATGATTCCTGCCTGTCTTTTTCCCGGGAGGATGAGCGGGTGATCCGTTATCTGAAAGGGGAAACGCTGGATATATCGGATATGGAAGTGAAGCATCCAAAAGACTGGCAGCTGGTCTGTGTGGACGGCTATCCTCTGGGGTGGGGAAAGCTGGCGGGGAACAGTCTGAAAAATAAATATTATGCCGGCTGGCGCTGGCAATAGGAGAATCTATGAGTGAGACATTACGTTTGGATAAATATCTGGCTGATCTGGGGGTGGGAACCAGGTCTCAGGTTAAGCAGATGATCAGAAAGGGACTGGTTGACATTAACGGGAATACGGCAAAAAAACCGGAACAGAAAGTGAATGTTCAGGAGGATCATGTCACCGTGGAGGGAAAAGTATTGCAGTACACAAAATATCGATATGTTCTGCTGCATAAACCGTCCGGGTATGTCTCTGCTACAGAAGATGCCCGGGAGAAAACAGTACTCTCATTACTTTCTCCAGAGCTTCAGAAAGGACTTTTTCCGGTGGGGCGGCTGGATAAAGATACGGAGGGGCTTTTACTGCTCACCAACGACGGAGATTTGGCGCATCGGCTGCTGTCTCCGAAAAAACATGTAGACAAAACGTATTATGCCCGGGTGCAGGGAAAGGTGACGGAGGATGATCGGAAGGCTTTTGCAGAAGGAGTGGATATTGGGGAGGAGAAGAAAACGCTTCCCGCAGATTTGGAAATCCTCGCTTCCGGGGAGGAATCAGAGATTCTTCTCACCATCCGGGAGGGACGTTTTCATCAGGTGAAGCGAATGTTTGAGAGCCGTGGGGAAAAAGTACTCTACCTGAAGCGGATGTCCATGGGGCCCTTGCATCTTCCGGAACAACTGTCGAAAGGACAGTTCCGGGAACTGACGGAGGAAGAACTGACTGCCCTGGGGATTAACTCAAAATAAAAAATGATAGAACCTACAAGAGAAAAAGAAGATTTAGAGGATAAACTTATGTTACAGAATATCAAAGCAGTGTTATTTGATCTGGATGGAACCCTGGTGGATTCCATGTGGATGTGGAAGGATATTGATATTGAATATCTGGGAAAACGTGGGATTGCCCTTCCGGAAAGTCTGCAAAAGGATATTGAGGGGATGAGTCTGACGGAGACAGCCACGCATTTTAAAACGCGATTTCAGCTGCCGGAAACACTGGAGGAAATAAAAAAAGAATGGATGGATATGGCAGGAGATAAGTATTGCCATCAAGTGCCGTTAAAGCCGGGCGCTCTGGAATTTTTGCAGGCTTTAAAGGCGCGTGGGATTGTTACGGGAATCGCAAGTTCCAATGGGATCGAGCTGGTACATGCAGTTTTGAAAGCGCAGGGTGTGTCGGAGTATCTGGATTCTGTTCATACCTGCTGCGATGTGGAGCGGGGAAAGCCGCATCCGGATATTTACCTTCTGGTGGCGAAAGAACTGGGAGCAGCTCCAGAGGAGTGTCTGGTGATGGAAGATATTCCTATGGGGCTTCTGGCTGGAAAACGGGCAGGAATGAAGGTCTGCGCGGTAGAAGATGCTTTCAGCCGGGATCAGGAGGCAGAAAAACGGAGATTGGCAGATTATTATATTCAGGATTACTACGATATTTTACAGGAAACGTATGAGGTACTGAAACCATGAGAGAACAGTTTTTACCTATTTCGTTGGAAGAATACAGACAGAGGGGGATTGACCGACCGGATTTTGTCTATGTGATCGGAGACGCTTATGTGGATCATTCTTCTTTTGGCCCGGCGATTATCAGCAGAGTGTTGGAAAGTCGGGGGTATTCCGTGGGGATCATTGCTCAGCCGGATTGGACCAGAGAGGAAAGTATTCAGGTATTTGGGGAGCCAAAGCTTGGATTCCTGGTTTCCGCAGGGAATATGGACTCTATGGTGAATCATTACACAGTATCGAAAAAACACAGACAGAAGGATTCCTTTTCCCCGGGAGGAAGGATGGGGCTTCGACCGGATCGGGCGGCGATCGTCTATGGAAATCTGATCAGAAAAAGCTATAAGAAGACGCCTGTTATTCTGGGGGGAATCGAGGCGAGTTTAAGAAGACTGGGACATTATGATTACTGGTCGGATCAGGTGAAGAGAAGCGTACTTTTGGATGCGGGAGCAGATCTTATTTCCTATGGCATGGGAGAACATTCCATTGTGGAAATAGCGGACGCTCTGCAGGCGGGAATTGATGTGAAGGATATCACTTTTATCCGGGGAACCGTTTATCGAACGAAAACGCTGGATCATATTCCTGATCCCATCCTGCTTCCGTCTTTTCAGAAAATCCGTGAGGATAAGATGGAATATGCCAGAAGTTTTGCTTTGCAGTATAAGAATACGGACCCGTATCAGGCGGGAACCCTGGCAGAGGATTACGGAACGCAGGGATATGTGGTGCAGAATCCGCCGGCGCACCCTCTGACAGAGCAGGAGATGGATGACGTTTATGGACTGC
>HF995401.1:0-5521 GCA_000432335.1 Firmicutes bacterium CAG:646 | reverse complement strand
TGTATGAAAAAGAGGGAGGAATCCCCGCAATCGAGGAAATAAAATTCAGTCTGGCAAGTAATCGGGGATGCTTCGGCAGTTGTAATTTCTGCGCGCTTACCTTTCATCAGGGAAGGATTGTTCAGGTGAGAAGTCATGAATCTTTGCTTACGGAAGCGAAAAAAATGACGGAAGATCCTGATTTTAAGGGATATATCCATGATGTGGGAGGACCTACGGCAGATTTTCGCCAGCCAGCCTGTAAAAAGCAGCTCACCAAAGGAGCGTGCAGCCACAGGCAGTGTCTATTTCCTAAGCCCTGTCCGAATCTGGAGGCGGATCACGGTGATTATCTGTCTCTGCTTAGAAAAATCCGCAAAGTGCCGGGAGTAAAAAAAGTATTTATCCGTTCAGGGATTCGGTTTGACTATGTATTGGCAGATAAAAAAACACCATTTCTTCAGGAATTGACGGATCATCATGTAAGTGGTCAGCTGCGGGTGGCGCCGGAGCACGTTTCTGAAAAGGTATTGCAGAAGATGGGGAAGCCTTCTCATCAGGTGTATGAGGAATTTTTGAAAAAATATCAATCGTGCTGTAAAAGAAGCGGGAAAGAGCAGTATGCGGTTCCGTATTTTATGTCTTCTCATCCGGGGTGTGGTCTGAAAGAAGCCGTGGAACTGGCAGAATATATCCGGGATATGGGATTTATGCCGGAACAGGTACAGGATTTTTATCCTACTCCTTCCACGATCTCTACCTGTATGTATTATACCGGGGTAGACCCGCTGACTATGGAAAAGGTTTATATTCCCCGCAATCCTCATGAAAAAGCGATGCAGAGGGCGCTGATCCAGTACCGGAATCCGGCGAACCGCAGTTTGGTGGAGGAAGCCTTAAAAAAAGCGGGGCGGGAGGATCTTGTCGGTTATGGACCGAAATGTCTTTTGCGCCCGGAGCGGGGAAATGGAAGCATCGGATGGAAAAAAGGAAGAGAGGAGACTCGAAAGGGTAATCCTGTAAGAGAGAAAAAAGGGAAAAAGAAAGCAATCCGAAACGTACATAAAAAGAAAAACGGAAAAAAGAGCAGATGAAAGGACATACTATGAAAGCAAAAAAAGGTGATTTCGGCTATATTCGCCGGGAAAAGAAAAAAAGAATACTGACTACGCTGATATTATTTGCCATTCCTCTGGCAGCGTTTGTGGGCGGCGTTCTGGTGACAGGGACGAATAAGAATATTATCACAGTAGTTGCGCTGGTGGGGTGCCTGCCCGCCTGCCGTTCTCTGGTAGGCGCCATCATGATGTGTATGCAAAAGCCCATGGATGAAGCGCTTTATAAAAAGATCAGCGATCATCAGGGAGAACTGGTTATGTCATACGAGATGTATCTGACAACTTATGAGAAGAGCACTTTTGTGGAGAGCTTTGCAGTCTGCGGCAACAAGGTTGTGGGATATTCTTCCAGAATCAAAGGGTCTTCGCAGTTTGTGGAACAGCATGTAAAAAAGATTCTGAAACAGAATGGCTATAAGGTGGATGTAAAGGTGATGACAGAACTGAAACCTTATCTGGAAAGACTGGATTATCTGAATGAACATAAAGAAGAACTGGAGCGGGATATTGTTTTTGAACCGGATTCCCGTTACCCGGATCTTAGCCGGGAGGAACTGATCAAGCATGTAATCTTGGCAATTTCATTATAAGCGGGTGAAAAATGAGAAAACTTGAAATAGGAAAAAATGATGCGGGTCAGCGAATGGATAAATATCTGAAAAAATATTTTCGGGAAGCTGGTTCCGGTTTTTTATATAAGATGTTGAGAAAGAAGAATATTGTTCTGAACGGGAAAAAGGCGGAAGGGAAGGAAATTCTTGCGAAGGGAGATATCATATCCCTGTATCTGGCAGAGGAAACCATAGAAAAATTTCGGGGAAAGGCAGATCTGGTACAGAAAGCTGGAAAAGTGTATCCGGTGATGCCGCTGGAGATTCTTTATGAAGATGAAAATCTTCTGTTTATTAATAAACCGGCAGGGGTTCTTTCTCAGAAGGCGTCCTCCCGGGATGTTTCCATGGTAGAGTATTTGATCGGATATCTTTTGGAACAGGGAAAAATCACAGAAAAAGAGCTGGAAACCTTTCATCCTTCCGTGTGTAACCGGTTGGATAGAAATACTAGCGGATTGATCCTGGCAGGAAAAAGTCTGGAAGGGCTGCAGAAATTGTCGCAGGTTTTGAAGGAGCGCTCCATGAAAAAGTATTATCTCTGTCTGGTGAAGGGAGAGGTGAAAAAGAAAACAGTGGGAAAAGCCTGGTTGTTAAAGGATCAAAAGAAGAATCAGGTACAGGTATATTCTCAGCCTGTTTCGGGAGCCGCTTTGATAGAGACGGCGTATGAACCGCTGTGGAGTGACGGAGCGCAGACGCTCTTAAAAGTAGATCTGATTACAGGGAAATCCCATCAGATCCGGTGTCATTTGGCGAGTCTTGGCTACCCGCTGGCGGGAGATGAAAAGTACGGCGATGAAAGATGGAACCGGGAGTGGAAGAAAAAGACGGGATTGTCCCGGCAATTTCTTCATGCCTGGGAAATTTGTTTTCCTCAGGAGGAAGGATGTCTGAAAGTGCTGTCACAAAAAACGGTACGAGCGCCTTTGCCTGAAGATCTGAAAAAGGTTCTGGAGAGTATCGAGGTAAAATTGGGAGCATAGAATACAGAAAGAAGGATAGAAATGGCAGAGAGGGAGAATAATCTGGAAAATATAGAAAAACAAAAAACAAAAAAAAGTTCAAAAAGAAAGAATAGCCTTGGGCGGGAACTGCTGGAGGATGTTGTCTTAGTCATTGTGGTTCTGGCGGTAGTATTTATTTTGAAAAATTATGTGCTGATCAATGCGGTGATCCCTTCCGGTTCCATGGAAAATACGATTATGACGGGAGACAGAGTTTTTGGAAATCGTCTTGCTTACCGGTTTGGAGAGCCTGAACGGGGCGATATTGTGATTTTTAAATATCCTGATAATGAGGAAGAATTGTATATTAAGCGAGTGATCGGTCTGCCGGGAGATAAAGTAGAGATTCGGGATGGCCTCGTCTATCTGAATGATTCTGCCAAACCTCTCGAGGAACCGTATCTGAAGGAAACGCCAGTGGGAGATTATGGTCCCTATCAGGTTCCGGAAGACGGTTACTTTATGTTGGGAGATAACAGAAACTGGTCGAAGGATTCCCGTTTTTGGGAAAATACATATGTGACCCGGGAGGAAGTGCTGGCGAAAGCAGTATTTCGTTATTATCCGTTCGATGAGATTGGAACGATAGAGTAGGAAAGGAGAGTTCTATGGCAACCTGGAATTCCAGAGGACTTCGGGGATCGACCCTGGAGGAATTAATCAACAGGAGCAATGAACAGTATCGGGAAAAAGGACTGGCGCTGATTCAGAAGATACCCACTCCCATCACACCGATCCGAATAGCCAAGGAAAGCCGGCAGATCACACTGGCATATTTTGAACAGAAAAGTACTGTGGATTATATCGGAGCAGTGCAGGGAATTCCCGTATGTTTTGACGCCAAAGAGTGTCAGGAGGATACATTTCCCCTGGCAAATGTCCATGAGCATCAGATTCGCTTTATGGAAGAGTTTGAAAAGCAGCAGGGAATTGCTTTTCTTATTATCTTCTTTTCTTCCAGAAATCTTTTTTATTACCTTCCTCTGCGAGCTTTGCTGGAATTTTGGGAAAGAGGAAAGCATGGGGGAAGAAAGAGTTTTCGCTATGAAGAACTGGATTCCAGTTATGCACTTCCTCCTCATTCGGGAATTCTGGTACCTTATCTGGAAGGAATCCGAAGAGATTTGGAAGAGAGGGATTGACAAGTACCGTGGATGTCAGTATAATTTCTTTATTAACTTTGTAATACAGTAGCATAATGAAGTGAGGGACGGTATGAAACAGCTATTGCATACTCCGGAGGGAGTGCGGGATGTATATGGAGCAGAGTGTGAGAAGAAATTATACTTACAGGAAAAATTGCAGAGGATTTTTTATTCCTATGGATATGAAAATATAGAAACTCCAGGATTTGAATATTTTGATGTATTTGGTCAGCAGGTGGGAACGATTCCTTCCAGAGAATTGTACAAATTTTTCGACAGGGAAGGAAATACTCTGGTACTGCGGCCAGACTTTACACCGTCCATTGCCCGGGCGGTGTCTATGTATTTTCACCAGGAAGAACTTCCGGTGCGTTTGTGCTATCGGGGTAATACGTATATCAATCACTCCAGTTATCGGGGAAGATTGAAGGAATCTACCCAGATGGGGGTAGAACTGATCGGGGATTCTTCCGTGGATGCGGATGGAGAAGTGATCGCTCTGGCAGTGGAGCTTTTAAAGGAAACGGGATTGACGGAATTTCAGATCAGTATCGGACAGGTGGATTTTTTTAAATCTCTGATTCAGGAAGCAGGGCTTTCGGAGGAGACTACAGACAATCTGAAGGAATTGATTTCCAATAAAAACTATTTTGGAGTGGAAGAGCTTTTGAGCAGTCAGAAACTTTCCAAACGGCAGGTACATGTCTTTTCCATGCTTCCCCGGCTTTTTGGCTCTTTGGATGTTCTTAAAAAAGCCAGAGAACTGACGGACAATCCGGGAGCTATAAAGGCGATTGAACGGCTGGAGGAGATTTACCGGGTGGTGGAACAATACGGTTATGAAAAATATATTTCTTTCGATCTGGGAATGCTTAGCCAGTACACGTATTATACAGGAATTATTTTTCAGGGGTATACGTATGGTACCGGCGAACCGCTGGTAAAGGGAGGACGGTACAACCATCTTCTGGAGCATTTTGGAAGTCCGGCGCCGGCGATAGGTTTTGGGCTGGTGATGGAACAGGTGCTCAGCGCTTTGGAACGGCAGAAGATTGAAGTTCCGGTTATGAAAGGAAAGAGCCTGATCATTTATGGGGAATGCGCCCGTTCTTTAGCCATCAGTATAGCCCGGGAGCAGCGGATTCATCGAATGGAAGTGCAGTGTATGCGGATGGAAGAGGGAAAAACGCTGGAACAGTATATTGCCTACGGAAAACATCATCAGTTTACCGATCTTATTTTTCCTGAAACCGAAGAAAAAATTCATATTTTCAATCTATATACGGATGAGATGTGGAAAACAGACCGGAAAAGTTTCCGGCAGGGGAGGTAGAGGGATGCGATATCTGACAATAGCGTTGACAAAAGGGCGTCTGGCAAATAAAACGCTGGAACTTCTGGAATCCGTAGGGATCACCTGCGAGGAAATGAAAGATAAAAATACCAGAAAGTTAATTTTTGTGAATGAGGAATTAAAATTAAAGTTTTTTCTGGCTAAAGGACCGGATGTGCCGACTTATGTGGAGTACGGCGCAGCGGATATCGGTGTGGTGGGAAGAGATACCATACTGGAAGAGGGAAGGAATCTTTATGAAGTGCTGGATCTGGGAATTGGAAAATGCAGAATGTGTATCTGCGGCCCCGCATCTGCCAGAGAACTT
>HF995400.1:5426-6721 GCA_000432335.1 Firmicutes bacterium CAG:646 | reverse complement strand
ACGTGTGCTCTGCGTCACATCGAACCGTTGAAGATCCGTGTGATCGCTGAACATCCGGAGGAGGAGAAAGAGATTTTCTTTCAGGAGGGAACAGTTCTTCAGGCGCTTTGTCAGCAGATGGAGGGAATCCAGGCTCCCTGCGGAGGCAAAGGAACTTGTGGAAAATGCAGGATTCAGGTTTTGGAAGGAGCGCTTCCTATAGAAAAGGAAGATGAACGATTTTTCACCGAAGAGGAGCTGACAGCGGGCTGGCGGCTTGCCTGTCAGGCAATACCGCAGGAAGATCTGGTGATCCGTCTGGGACGACAATTTGAAAATAAAATAGAGGTTCAGGCGGGATTTTATGGGAATATTTCTGAAAAACAGGAGTTTTCTGGAAATGGTTTTGGATTTGCAGTGGATATTGGGACTACGACAGTGGCAATCCAGCTGTATGATCTGGAAAAAGGAGAGTGTCTGGACACTTATACCGGATTGAATGAGCAGCGCACTTATGGGGCGGATGTGATTGCCCGGATTCAGGCGGCAGTGGAGGGAAAAGAAGAAGAACTCACGGAAAAGATACGGCAGGAGCTGTGGAAAGGCATGGAGCGCCTGCGGAAAATCCATGAGATCTCCTGGGAGAAGGTAAAAAAGATTGCCATTGCCGGAAATACGACCATGATTCATCTTCTGATGGGATATCCCTGCGAAGGACTGGGGCGGGTGCCGTTCACCCCTTATCGGCTGGATACGATTCAGATTCCTGCAGGAGAAATCTTCCCTGAGGCAAAAGAGAAAACAGAAATTTTGATTTATCCGGGTATCTCTACTTTTGTGGGAGCAGATATCGTATCGGGAATCTGCGCGCTGTCTATGGGAGAAGGTAAAAAATTGCAGATGCTGATCGATCTGGGAACGAACGGAGAGATGGCTCTGGGGGATGAAGAGGCTCTGCTGGTAACCTCTACTGCGGCAGGACCGGCATTTGAAGGCGGCAATATTACCTGGGGAACCGGAAGTATTCCGGGAGCTGTCTGCCATGCAAAGGTGCAGGGGGAAACGCTTGAAATCCATACGATCCAGGAAGAGCCGCCGGTGGGAATCTGCGGAACCGGTGTGATTGAACTGGTATCTGAGCTGGTGAAGGCGGAAGAAATTGACGAGACGGGAAGACTGGAAGATCCCTGGTTTGAAGACGGATATCCGATAGCGAAGAATGATCGGGGGGAACAGATCGTGCTTACTCAGAAAGATGTGAGAGAGATCCAGCTTGCCAAAGCGGCGGTACGGGCAGGGATCGAAACATTGCTTTC
>HF995400.1:0-5406 GCA_000432335.1 Firmicutes bacterium CAG:646 | reverse complement strand
TGGGGTGGAAGCTTCTAAGGTAGATACCGTTTATGTGGCAGGCGGCTTCGGCTATTGTCTGGACTATGGGAAGGCGGCAGACGTAGGAATGTTCCCGGAAGAATTTTCAGAAAAGCTTCAGGCGGTGGGAAACAGCGCCCTGCAGGGGGCAGTCCAGCTTCTTTTGGGCGGAGTAAAAATCCATGAAGCGGAGCGGATCGCTTCTTGTGCAAAGGAAATTGATCTGTCGGTTCATCCTGTTTTTCAGGAAGCTTATATGGATGCTATGTTTTTTGAATAAGATTTGCCGGGGCATTTTATGAGATGTCCCGGCAATTTTATGTATTTTTCAAAAAACATTCCATGATTTTTCGGCAAAAAATAGACATGCCGGAGAAAGAGTGCTATAATCGCATATAAGGGTTAATTTTTTTATAATCTAAGGAGGAAAATAAAATGGCAAGAAAAATGAAAACCATGGATGGTAATCATGCTGCCGCTCATGCGTCATACGCATTTTCAGATGTAGCAGCCATTTACCCGATTACTCCATCATCTGTTATGGCAGAAGCTACAGATGAATGGGCAACTCAGGGAAGAAAGAACATTTTCGGACAGGAAGTTCAGGTAACTGAGATGCAGTCCGAGGCAGGTGCAGCAGGTGCAGTACACGGTTCTCTGGCAGCAGGTGCTCTGACAACTACTTATACAGCTTCTCAGGGTCTTCTGTTGATGATCCCTAACCTTTACAAAATCGCTGGTGAGCAGCTTCCGGGTGTATTTAACGTATCAGCTCGTGCGCTGGCAAGCCATGCATTATCTATTTTCGGAGATCACTCTGATGTTTATGCCTGTCGTCAGACCGGCGCAGCTATGCTGTGCGAGTCTTCCGTACAGGAAGTTATGGACCTGACTCCAGTTGCTCATCTGGCAGCTATCAAAGGTAAGGTTCCATTTATCAACTTCTTTGATGGATTCCGTACTTCTCATGAGATCCAGAAGATCGAAACATGGGATTACGAAGATCTGAAAGATATGGCTGATATGGATGCCATCGACGCTTTCCGTAAGAACGCGCTGAATCCAAACCATCCATGCCAGAGAGGTTCTGCTCAGAACCCGGATATCTTCTTCCAGGCAAGAGAAGCATGCAACTCCTATTATGATGCTCTTCCGGCAGTTGTACAGGAGTACATGGATAAAGTAAATGAAAAGATTGGAACAAACTACAAACTGTTCAACTACTACGGTGCTGAGGATGCTGAACATGTAATTATCGCTATGGGTTCTGTGAACGATACGATCGAAGAAACCATCGATTACCTGATGGCAGCAGGCAAAAAAGTCGGCGTAGTAAAAGTTCGTTTGTACAGACCATTCTGTGCACAGGCGCTGGTTGACGCTATTCCTGAGACTGTAAAACAGATTTCTGTTCTGGACAGAACAAAAGAGCCAGGCGCTCTGGGCGAGCCTCTGTATCTGGATGTTGTTGCAGCTTTAAAAGGAACGAAGTTCAACGACACACCAATCTTCACAGGACGTTACGGACTGGGATCTAAAGATACAACTCCGGCACAGATCGTAGCTGTATTTGAAAATACAACAAAAGAGAAATTCACAATCGGTATCGTTGATGATGTGACAAATCTGTCTCTGGAAGTTGGAGCTCCTCTGGTAACTACTCCGGAAGGAACTATCAACTGTAAGTTCTGGGGTCTGGGAGCAGATGGTACTGTAGGTGCTAACAAGAACTCCATCAAGATCATCGGTGACAACACAGACATGTATGCACAGGCATATTTTGATTATGACTCCAAAAAATCCGGTGGTGTGACAATGTCTCACCTGCGTTTTGGTAAGAAACCGATCAAATCCACATACCTGATCAAACAGGCGAACTTTGTTGCCTGCCATAATCCATCTTATATTAACAAATATAACATGGTTCAGGAATTGGTTGACGGCGGTACATTCCTTCTGAACTGCCCATGGGATATGGAAGGTCTGGAAAAACATCTGCCAGGACAGGTAAAAGCATTTATCGCTAACCACGGTATCAAGTTCTACACGATCGACGGTGTGAAGATCGGTATCGAGACTGGTATGGGACCAACACGTATCAATACCATTCTGCAGTCTGCATTCTTCAAACTGGCAGCTATCATTCCTGAAGAGCATGCTATCGAGCTGATGAAAGCAGCAGCAAAAGCTACATACGGACGTAAAGGTGATGATGTAGTAGCTAAGAACTGGGCAGCTATCGATGAAGGTGCTAAACAGATCGTTGAAGTTCAGGTACCGGAAAGCTGGAAAGATGCAGCTGATGAAGGTCTGGTAATGACTCATGCAGAAAGCGGAAGAAAAGATGCTGTTGACTTTGTTAACAACATTCAGTCTAAAGTATCTGCTCAGGAAGGTAACAGCCTGCCTGTATCTGCATTCAAAGATTATGTAGATGGAACAACTCCATCCGGAACATCTGCATACGAGAAACGTGGTATCGCAGTAAATATTCCTGTATGGAATCCGGAAAACTGTATCCAGTGTAACCGTTGTGCATACGTTTGTCCGCACGCAGTTATCCGTCCGGTAGCTATGACTGCTGAAGAAGCAGAAAAAGCTCCAGCATCTCTGGATATGACTGGTATGAAAGAATACAAATTTGCTATCGCAGTATCCGCACTGGATTGTACCGGATGTGGTTCCTGTGCAAATGTTTGTCCTGGAAAGAAAGGTGCGAAAGCCCTGGCTATGGAAAACATGGAAGCAAATGTAGGATCTCAGAAATTCTTTGATTATGCAGTAACTCTGCCGGAGAAAAAAGATGTTATCGCTAAATTCAAAGAGAATACAGTAAAAGGTTCTCAGTTCAAACAGCCTCTCCTTGAGTTCTCCGGAGCTTGTGCAGGTTGTGGTGAGACACCTTACGCAAAACTGATCACTCAGCTGTTCGGTGACAGAATGTACATCGCTAACGCTACAGGATGTTCTTCTATCTGGGGTAACTCCTCACCGTCCACACCTTACACTGTAAATGCAAAAGGACAGGGTCCGGCTTGGTCCAACTCTCTGTTCGAGGATAACGCAGAGTTTGGTTACGGTATGCTGCTGGCTCAGAAAGCAATGCGTGACGGTCTGAAAGAGAAAGTTGAGTCTGTAATGGCTAACGAAGCTGCTTCTGAAGAAGTAAAAGCTGCATGTAAAGAGTGGCTGGATACCTTCAGCGTAGGCGCTACAAACGGATCCGCTACAGATAAGCTGGTAGAGGTTCTTTCCGGTGTTGACTGTGACGTATGCCGTGATATCGTTAAGAATAAAGACTTCCTGGCTAAGAAATCTCAGTGGATCTTCGGTGGTGACGGATGGGCTTACGATATCGGATTCGGTGGTGTTGACCACGTATTAGCAAGTGGAAAAGATATTAACATCATGGTATTTGATACAGAAGTTTACTCCAACACAGGCGGACAGTCCTCCAAAGCTACACCTACCGGAGCAATCGCTCAGTTCGCAGCAGGCGGAAAAGAAACTAAGAAGAAAGACCTGGCTTCCATCGCTATGTCTTACGGTTATGTATATGTAGCTCAGATTTCCATGGGTGCTGACTTCAACCAGACAGTAAAAGCTCTGGCAGAGGCAGAAGCATATCCGGGACCATCTCTGATCATTGCTTATGCTCCATGTATCAACCATGGTATCAAGAAAGGTATGAGCAAAGCTCAGACGGAGGAAGAATTGGCTGTTAAGTGCGGATACTGGCACAACTTCCGTTTCAACCCTGCAGCAGAAAACAAATTCACTCTGGACTCCAAAGAGCCTACAGATGATTACCAGGCATTCCTGGATGGAGAGGTTCGTTACAATTCTCTGAAACGTTCCAATCCGGAAAAAGCTGCAAGATTGTTTGCGCTGAACGAAGAACAGGCAAAAGACAGATACACATATCTGAAAAAACTGGTTACTCTGTACGGAAACGAAGAGTAATAGATAAAATAAAACCCCGGTCCTTGCGACCGGGGTTTTTGGTGCTTGTGGATGGACGGGAATCTGGAAAAGTGCACATTTCGCGGATTTTAGAAATTCTTCACTACTTTTGGATATATATTTTTTCTGAAATACCCATTTTTGAAGTTGAAAAGTGCATATTTTAATGAATTTGAAAAAGTTTCACTATTTTTCTGAAGAAAAAGTAGTGAAGATTTTTAGAAAAGTAAGTTTTCGTATCAAGTGAGATAGTATTGTATCAGTGCTTCCACTTGTTCAAGATCCAGGGGGTGATCTTTAGATTCAAAAGTCATAAAGAAGTTTACAAAAGGGAAGATTCCATGTGTGGCATAAGATGCTATTTTATCGGCAGCTTTTTGAGCATAGGAAGGATTGTCCATCATTCCAAAATGTTCCCAATAAAAGAACTTTCCGGTTTCAGGATGGCGCAGGGTAAAGTCTGGATAGTATACTTTTTCCTCCAGAGGCAGAGCTTCTTCATAGTGAAAGGGAATTCCAAATTCTGTAAGTTTTATGGCAATCAGTGCTTCTGACTTTGAGCGTACTTTTTGCCCGGAGAGAGTCTTAATATTTCTTTGTTCTGGATAGAATGGGTTTTGTTGGTAAGAATCATGAGACCACTGTTCTAATTCTTCAGATAAAGAAAAGAGAACGGGTTCGAGTAATTCCTGAAAACCTACGGCATTTAAAATTTTAAGAGCTGCTTTTGAGGGATTTTCTTTATGATATTTCAGATAGGCATTGAGAGCTTTCAATTCTTCGCTTATTTCCTGAATCTTATAGGTGTGATATTTTTTCAAAGCCAACTGTTCTGCCAGATTTCTGTTCTTTTGAGAAATATACTTTCTTGTTCCATTGACCTCCTGTTTTTGCATCCATCGGACTCCATGTGGCGTTTTTTGGCAGATCAGAGCGCCTTCCGGGGCGCTTTCCAGAAATGTTTTGCTTTTCTGAAGTTCTTTTTCTAATTGAAGTTTCTTTGTTTGAATACGATGAGATAAAGTCATAAGATGTGCCTCCTTGCTATAGATATGAATGAAAATATGTGCATTTCAAAGGAATGGCTGACGCAGTTTGAGTGATTTCCATCCCCGAATAGAACAATTTATTTTTTCCTGGTTGTCCAGAGTTAGTTGGCGGGTCAGATGATCCATATGCTGGATATGCGTGAGATTTACGAGACAATCCCGGCGGCAGAGAACAAAATCTTCTCCCAGTTGTTTTTCCAGTTCTGTCAGAGATAAAGGCACGTCCCGATATCCGTTTTTTGAACAAATCTGAACCCGGTGGGTATTCTTGATAGAAGTAATAAACTCAAACTTCCCACACCAATAAGGTGTGATGAACCTTGAAAATTCAATATTTCAGCTAATTAAAAAGGCATAAATACGTTCCTTTGGTATAATGGAATTGTCGAAAAAC
>HF995399.1:31532-32919 GCA_000432335.1 Firmicutes bacterium CAG:646 | reverse complement strand
AAGACCGCCTCGTTATGACCACTTCGATACCTCTCCATATCTCTCTTGTGGTCTGTCGCTCCTGTCTCGCTCAGAGACAAGTGATATTCTATCATCGAATTTCTGTTGTGTCAATACATAATTTGTATTTTTTTTACTTTTTTTGTTCCTGCTCTTCTCGTTTTTCCAAAATCCCCTTAAATTCCTCATACATCAACGAAAACAGAGCCGTTTTTTGCCATAAAGGTTTCCGCCACTGGCAGATCTTCCGGTGTTGTAAGCTTTATATTTTCGTAAGAGCCTTCGTACAATTTTACTGGATGGTTCCCATATTTTTCCACAACCATAGCATCGTCTGTAATATCCGTACAGTCTCCCTGTAAAGCTTTTTCATACGCGTCTGCAATAAGATCATAAGAAAAGACCTGCGGAGTCTGTACATTCCACACTCTTTTCCGATCCGGTGTGGAACATACAACACCTCTTTCATCTACAAGTTTCACCGTATCCTTCGATGGCATTCCCGCCACACACGCCTTCCATTCTTTTACACATTCCAGCCCCCGTTCCAGAATTTCCCCGTTCAAAAACGGCCGCGCTCCATCATGGATAAATACATAGTCGGCAGTTTCACAAGCTTTCAGACCATTTTGTACGGAATGATACCGTTCCTTTCCTCCCGCTACAACCGCTTTAACCTTCGTAAATCCATAATGTTCCACAATCTCTTTTCTGCAATACTCTATTTCTTCTAAACCCGTAACCAGAACAACCTCCTGCATCCAAGGGCACTCCTGAAATGCTTTCAGCGAATAATACAGCACCGGATATCCCTGAAGGCACAAAAACTGTTTTTGAATTTTACTGTTCATTCTTTTTCCCTGCCCTGCGGCCAATACGATTCCGGTACACTTCATATTCCTCTGCTCCTTTTATCTTTCTCCCAACTTTAAATTCGGTACTGCGTTCAGATCCAGACCATGCCGGGTCCCTTTTTGATATTCATAATAAGCTGCCACGCCAATCATAGCAGCATTATCGGTACAGAAAATAGGCGACGGATAATAAAATTGAATACTCTCTTTTTTACATGCATTTTCCATCGCTCCCCGCAGCGCGCTGTTGGATGCAACGCCTCCTGCGATTGCCAGTTTATCCATGTGGTATTCTTTTGCTGCTTTTACCGCTTTTTCCACCAGCGTATCCACCACCGCTTTCTGGAAAGAAGCCGCCAAATCTGCCCTGTCGAACTCTTCCCCCTGCATCTTGCATTTATTAATGTAGTTCAGCACCGCTGATTTTACTCCGCTAAAGCTAAAATCATAGGGACCGCTCTCCAGTTTTGCTTTCGGAAATTGAATCGCCTCCGCATTTCCCTCTTTTGCCAGTTTATCAATTTTCGGTCCGC
>HF995399.1:23517-31474 GCA_000432335.1 Firmicutes bacterium CAG:646 | reverse complement strand
TTTATCAAAGGCCTCTCCCGCCGCATCGTCTCTTGTTCTGCCAAGAATTTCAAATTCACCGTAATCTTTTACGATCACCAGATGGGTATGTCCCCCGGATACGATCAGGCACATAAACGGCGGCTCCAGATCCGGATGTTCAATATAATTGGCCGATACATGCCCTTCAATATGATGCACTCCCACCAAAGGCAGTTTTTTTGCATAACTGATGGCTTTCGCCTCTGCCACACCTACCAAAAGAGCCCCCACCAAACCAGGACCATACGTCACTCCCACGGCATCCAGATCATCCAGCGTCACCTCTGCCTCTTCCAAAGCCTCTTCGATAACCTGATTGATCTTTTCAATATGTTTTCTGGACGCGATTTCCGGCACAACGCCTCCATATAATTTGTGCAGTTCAATCTGGGAGGAAATCACATTTGACAAAATCGTTCTTCCATTTTTCACGACGGAAGCAGCCGTCTCATCACAAGAACTTTCGATTGCCAGAATTAACGTATCTTTTTCACTCATTTTCTTCCTCCTCAAACAGCAGGTCTGCCGATTTCCCATCTTTTCCTGCAAAACTATTGGGAAATATTCCCCGTATCTCACTCATATATTCTTCCGGTCGTACGAGAGAAGGGCTAAAATGCGTTAGCCACATCTCCCGGACATTTGCTTTCTGCGCCACCTGTGCTGCCTCTTTCATGGTCATGTGCTTATACTCCCGGGCTTTTGCATCTTTTTCCGCTTCTCCGTACATACCCTCACAGATTAAAAGATCCGATTCCTTTGCATTTTCTTCCAGCGACTGGGTAGGTCGGCTGTCTGTGCAATACGTAACCTTCAAACCTTTTCTGTCCGGTCCCAGAACCATATCTGGTGTATACTGTTTTCCGTCCACTTCCACTGTCTGTCCTTTCTGCAAAGGATTCCAGTATTTCATGGGAATTTCATTTTCCCGGGCACGTTCTACAGAAAATTTCCCTTTTCGATGGATCTGTATGGTATACCCATAGCAAAGTACATTATGATTTACCCGAAAAGCAGTAATATCATAACCATTTACCTGAAAATGATCCTCCGATCCGTTAATTTCCCTGCAAATAACGGGAAACGGCAGTTCCGGCGCAATCATCCGCAAAGCCCCTACGATCCGTTCCAATCCCTTCGGCCCGATTAAAAGCAGGGGCTCGGTCCGTTCCGCATTTCCCATAGTCAAAAGCATTCCCGGAAGTCCGCTGATATGATCTGCATGGTAATGTGTAAAGCAGATCACGTCGATCGACTTAAAGCTCCATCCTTTGGATTTTACTGCTACCTGCGTTCCCTCGCCGCAGTCGATCATCAGATTACTTCCATTATATCTTGTCATCAAAGAAGTCAGGAAACGATGCGGCAGCGGCATCATTCCTCCTGTCCCCAACAAACAAACATCTAACATAGCGTTCCTCTATTCTTCCCTTCGGTCAATCTTTTCTAAGATCTCCGATGCATTGTCTCGTATTATGCATTCTCGCAATTCCGGCATCATAATAATTCCGTCTGCTGGGAAATCTCCACTGGTATACAAAATCTGCCAACCAGAAGGTCATAACACTCCTCGCACAGATCAAACTGATGACGCTCCCCGTCCTTTCCCGAAAAATATCCCCAGTCTGTATCCACGCTGCAAATCCCTTCTTTTATCATGTCAGCCTCTGTTTTGATTTCCCGTCCGCACTGATTACATACAACTTTTATCAATCTGCCATTTTCGTATTTTTTCATTGATATCCTCCTGAAGGTTTTTCTCCTGTGTTCATACTGTAATGATTGTTCAGTCTCAACCCTATGATATCAAATTTTACAAATAAGTCTACTGGGAGTTTCCACCAGGTCACACTATTGTATCCGGCGCCTTTTCCCGCATCATAACAACGCCGTCTTCCACCGGCTGCTCATAATAATTTTTTCTGATCCCCATCTGTACAAACCCCATCTTTTCATATAAATGAAGCGCCGCAGCATTTCCTGCCCGCACCTCCAAAAACAGACGGCAGACCCCTGCCTTTTGGGTCCGCTGGAACATTTCTTCCAGAAGCTTTTTCCCAATTCCCTGATTCTGGCTGTTTTTTTCCACTGCTACGTTGGTAATATCGCCCTCATCCTGTACCGTGACTACGCCGCAGTATCCCAGAATCTTCTCTCCTTCCTCTGCCACCAGGAATAACGTATCCTCCCGGAGCAAAAAAGTGAAAAATCCGGTTTCTGTCCATGGCACTGAAAAATTAGCCTCCTCGATGGTCATCACCTGTTCCAGGTCATCCAACTGCATTTCTCTGATTTTTATCATTTTTTCTTTGCTTCTCTTTCTGCCCGTTCCCGCTCTGCCTGAGAAACCCGAAGATATTCCGGCTGATGCTCCCGCGCTGTTTCTATTTTTCCCTCTGCAAAATATACGGCTCCCAGCGCCGCCACCGCCCCTGCCCGCTGTTTATTCAGATGCACCGGGGCAAACGCAAATGGAACCTGAAGCTTTTCTTTCAGAAGCTCTCTGTACACGGCTACACCGTCTCCCAAAAAAGTGACAGGCTCCCCTTTCTGATTCAATTCCTCCGCCAGTTCTTCTACGCCCATGGCTGTCTGTTCTTTCACCGTGAGCATTTGATGCTTTTCAAAACGGTACCATCCCGTATACACCTGATTTCTTCTGGCATCCATAAGCGGGCAGATAATTCCCGGCACATCATAAAGATTATATGCCAAAGCCGCTACGGTAGGAACCCCGATCAACGGCTTTTTCAAAGCCAGTCCCAGCCCTTTTGCCGTGGCAGAGCCGATACGCAGCCCCGTAAAGGAACCCGGACCTGCTGCCACTGCAATAGCGTCGATACTTTCCAAATCCAACTCAATCATACGACTGACCTCATCCAACATAGGCAATAAGGTCTGAGAATGTGTCTTTTTATAATTCACGGTATATTCCGCCAGAAGATTATCATCCTCTATTACAGCCACGGAAGCTACCAGTCCTGAACTGTCAAGCGCCAATATCTTCATTTTCTTCCATCCCTTCCAATCCTGTTATCGTGATTCTCCGGTAATCAAAACCTTTTTCCAGATCTTTTTCTATAACTACCTGAATAATATTTTCCGGAAGAAGTTCTTCGATCAGATTTGCCCACTCAATCATGCACACACCCTGTCCAAAGAAATAATCGTCATAGCCGATTTCTTCCATTTCTTCCGGATCAGCGATCCGATATACATCAAAATGATAAAAAGGCAGACGCCCTTCCTCATATTCCTGAATAATGGTAAAGGTAGGACTGCTAATAGGCTCTGTAATTTCCAATCCATGCGCCATCCCCTGAGTAAATACGGTTTTTCCCACACCCAGATCACCGATCAGGGTATATATCTGCCCCGGCTTGGCTGCTTCTCCCAGCTTTTTTCCCAGCGCATACGTCTCTTCTGCGCTGTTCGTTTCTATTATCATAGCTTTATCCTCTCTGATTTCTTAATTAAGATAATGTTAAGTCTGCTGAAAAGTATAGCACACGTTCCCTCGCTCAGGCAAGTATCCGGGAGATTTTGCTTGCACCTTTTCTCCGGAAAGCTTATAATGGCATCATAAATTTTCAGCAAAGGAGAGATTTCCAATGGCAAATCCAATACTTACAATCACAATGGAAAATGGCGATGTAATGAAAGCAGAGTTATATCCTGAGATCGCCCCCAATACCGTAAATAATTTTATCAGTCTGGTAAAAAAAGGCTTCTATGACGGAAGAATTTTTCACCGTGTAATTCCCGGCTTCATGATTCAGGGAGGATGCCCTGACGGAACCGGCATGGGCGGTCCCGGCTATTCCATCAAAGGCGAATTTCCCCAGAATGGTTTCACCAATGATCTGAAACATACTCCGGGCGTTCTGTCCATGGCAAGAGCTATGCATCCCGATTCTGCTGGAAGCCAGTTCTTTATCATGCACAAAACTTCTCCTCATCTGGACGGTTCCTATGCCGCTTTCGGTAAAGTAACAGAAGGTCTTGAGGTAGTAGATAAAATCGCAAACACACCTACCGATTTCCGTGACAGACCACTGGAAGACCAGGTGATCGCAACGATTACGGTAGACACTTTCGGTGAGGAATATCCGGAACCGGAAACTCTGTAAGAAGGTTGATTGGAATATTTATGCCGCCAAACTCAGTCTGCGCCCGCTTTGAGCCTACAGTCTCAAAGACGTGCTCGACAAATTCGTTTGGTTCGGCATAAATATTCTAATATGCTTACAAGGTGGTACTTCGCTCCATATTTTGCGCACATGTTTCCCGTATGGGTTCAAGTCCCATCTCCCACTTAAAGATTCGGTCATTCCGGTCTCAGATCGTCTCCCATCAGTACTTTTCCATTTAAAACCGCATAGTACAGCTTTTCTTTTTCTTCTATCTGAGCTCTTCCATTGGTTCCTTCTGTCAGTTCCGCCACAAATCGTTCCGTATCTGCCACTGGCAGTAATATTTTCATGGTTACTTTATCTGTATATTCTGACTCTAATACCGGAAGTTTTTTTTCTCCTACCATATACTGGATTTTTCCCAATCCCTGATAATCTGTCCCAATTTCCAGAATACTGCCGTACTGTTTTTCTATGATCTCACTCTGGGCAAGTCCTTCCTGAACTGCTTTGGAATAAGCCCGAACCAAACCGCCGGTTCCCAGAAGGGTTCCTCCAAAATACCGGGTAACAACCACCGCCGTATTATACAATTCTTCCCCCAGAAGCACATCCAACATCGGTTTGCCCGCTGTCCCGCTGGGCTCCCCATCATCGCTGCACCGCACAAGTTCTCTGCGCTCGCCGATCACGTAGGCAAAACAATTATGCGTGGCATTCCAATATTTTTTCCGCACCTCCTCAATAAACTGCAACGCTTCCTCTTCACTTTCCACCAAACGCACAGTAGCTATAAAACGGGATTTTTTTTCAACGATTTCTCCCACATTTCCCCGATAGACTGTTTTATATCTCTCCAACATGGTTATTCTCCTTAATATAGATAATGATGCCAGGGGCAAAAGGTCATAAACCACGTTGTGCTTGCACATAAGTGGTTTTATGCCTTTATGCTCCGCGATATCCGAATATGGGGCAGAATTGTGAGAGTGCGCAGCACGAAACAATTCGTCAGGCATCTTTTCCCCTAACATCTAGATAGTACGTAACTATTATAAAGAATTTCTTTCCTTTTAGGAAGGAAAATATGAACTTTTTATTTTAGTCTTTCCATAAAAATTGTAATTTGTTATAATAAACGGATAAAGGAGGTACTCACATGAATTATGGTAAAAAATCCACGCAGAAAAAACGCGCCAAGCTGACTTCTGCTTCCTCTCGTATGGGAAATAAAGCAGGCGTCACTGCATTGCGGGTTCTTTTCCTCAGCATCGCTGCTGTATGCGTGATTATAACATGCATGGGTGTCGGCGCATTTCGGGCGATCATCGACAACGCGCCGGATATTTCTGATGTAAATATTATGCCTATCGGAAATGCGACTTTTGTATACGATGCGGACGGCAATATGCTTCAGAAGCTCTCTGCGCCCACTGCAAACCGTATGTCTGTTTCCATTGACAAGATTCCCCTTGATATGCAGCATGCAATTGTTGCGATCGAAGATGAACGTTTTTATGAGCATAATGGTATCGACGTTCGTGGTATTCTCCGTGCTTTTGTCAATGGAGTGGCCCGCGGCTTCAAATTCAATGAAGGCGCCAGCACGCTAACTCAGCAGCTTCTGAAAAATAACGTCTTTACCAACTGGACAAATGAGGGAAAAATCGAGCGTTTTACCCGTAAATTTCAGGAACAGTATCTGGCATTACAATTAGAAGCCTCTCTGACTGCGGAAGGTATGGATGCAAAAAGTGTGATTCTGGAGAACTATCTGAACACTATCAACCTGTCAGCGGGAACCTACGGTGTACAGGCTGCTGCTCAGCGCTATTTCGGCAAAAACTCGGAAGATCTCACTTTATCAGAATGCGCCGTACTGGCCGCCATTCCTCAGAACCCCTATGCGTTCAATCCCATCCGTCATCCGGAGAAAAATGCAGAACGTCGAAAAAAAGTGCTCCGCAATATGCTGGAACAGGGGTATATCACTCAGGAAGAACACGATGAAGCGCTGGCAGATAATGTATACGAGCGAATCAAAGAAACCGATTCTACCCAACAGACTGCCGAACCTTATTCCTATTTCACGGATGAACTGACCTCTCAGCTTATCAATGATTTTCAAACGCAGCTGGGCTATACCAAGGTACAGGCGCAAAATGCTCTCTACAGCGGCGGTTTGAGCATTTATACCACACAGGATCCCGATATTCAGGCGATTTTAGATGAAGAATACCAGAATGAGGAAAATTTTCCCTCCTCAATCCAGCTGGGACTTGACTGGGCTCTCACTGTAGAAAAAGCAGATGGAACAACGCAAAACTACAGTAAAGAAATGATGCGGCTATATTTCCGCGACCACGAAGACGACCAGTTTGACTTACTGTTCGACTCAGAAGAAGAAGCGCAGTCTTATGTAGACAAATACAAAGCAGCCGTAGTTGCAGAAGGGGATAAGATCGTAGCGGAACGCATGAGCTTTTCTCCTCAGCCGCAGTCTTCTATGGTGATCATCGATCAGCACACCGGTTATGTAAAAGCCATCGTAGGCGGCCGCGGCAAAAAGACCGCCAGCCTCACACTGAACCGCGCCACCGATACTTATCGACAGCCCGGGTCTACTTTCAAACCACTAGCTGTATACGGTCCCGCCATCAATGATCTGAGTCTTACTCTGGCAGATACTTATGTGGACCAAGCAATCACCTATGAAGATACCCATCGTCCTGTGAAAAACGCTTACAGCGGTTACCGGGGAACTATGACCATCCGGGATGCTATCAAGGTTTCCTGTAATACCATTGCCATTCAGGCTTTCCGTGACCTGACCCCACGGGTAGGCTACAACTACCTGAAACGTCTGGGATTTGAAGAAGTTACCGATCACAAGGTCATTAACGGACAGGTCTTTGACGATGCCCGGGAACCTACCGCCCTGGGAGGTATCACCACCGGTGTTTCCACACTGGAGCTTACTGCTGCCTACGCGGCCATTGCCAACAAGGGAACTTACATTAAACCGGTGTTCTACACGAAAGTTCTGGATCAGAATGGAAACGTTCTTCTGGAAAACAAACCGAAAACGGAACAAGTTTTTCGCGACAGCACTGCCTACCTTCTCACTTCCGCCATGGAAAGCGTTGTCAACGAGGGAGACGGTACTGGTAGCGATCTGAAGCTGGATAATATGCCGGTAGCCGGTAAAACAGGTACCACATCTGCTACCCGCGATGTGTGGTTTGCCGGATTTACCCCTTATTATACCTGCGCAGTATGGGCAGGATATGATACCAATGAATTCCTTTTGGATGACTGTAAAAGCTTCCACAAAACTCTGTGGAAGAACGTTATGAGTAGAATCCACAGTGAACTTCCCTCTGCTGATTTCGAAGTTCCTTCCAGCGTACAGCAGGCAACCATCTGCAGCGAAAGCGGACTTCTGGCAGGATTGGGCTGCAGTACACGGACAGAATATTTTGAATCTTCCACGATTCCTACTACCCGGTGTACCCAGCATTACGTTCCGCCCACTCCAGAGCCTACACCAATCCCAACGCCTACCGAAGATCCTCTGGCAGGATCTGACGGCACTGTTCCGGAAGGTGGAGATGGCACGACTCCCCAGGCACCGGAAACTGGCACGACCACACCGCCCGCGGGATCTACAGGAGAAGGAACTACACCTCCCGCAGTTACACCGCCGCCTGCGGATGGCGGAACCAATACGCCCGCTGCACCTCCCGCTACAGCGCCTCCTGCGGATGGCGCTGGCGAAGAAGAACCAGATGACTAATTCTTAG
>HF995399.1:20433-23491 GCA_000432335.1 Firmicutes bacterium CAG:646 | reverse complement strand
TTTCAAAAAACAGACGTGGCTGCTGTCCCGATCCTTTGTTTCGGGCAGCAGCCACGTCTGTTTTTCTTCTTAATTTATTCTACTACCAGTTTTGCAGCTCCGTAAATTCCCGCATCATTGTCCAACTTTGCCAGTACAATCGGGGTATCTTTACAGGAAAGAAATGCATCTCTCTGATAATATTTTTTCACCGCGTCGATCAAAGGCTGACCTGCTTTTGATACGCCGCCTCCGATAACGAAGATCTCCGGATCCACCACACATCCAAAGATTCCAAGGGCATTTCCCAGATATTCCGCAAAACGATCCACGATCTTTGCTGCCACTGTATCTCCCTCTTTGTACGCATCAAAAATATCTTTTGCGCTGATCTTCTCTGGATTCAATACTGTATTTTCTGTCTCTTCTGCCAAAATCTTTCTTGCCAGCCGAACGATTCCGGTAGCTGACGCCATCTGTTCCAGACATCCTCTGTTTCCACAGTTACAAGTCTCCGTCTCAGAAGGATCCACACATGCATGACCGATCTCGCCGCCTGCGCCATGGGATCCCGTCACCATCTTTCCATCCACAATGATGCCGCCGCCTACACCGGTACCGAGAGTAACCATGATAAGACTTCTGGTTCCCTCTCCGCCGCCTTTCCACATTTCTCCCAAAGCAGCCACATTTGCATCATTTCCTACTTTTACAGGAATCCCATTCAGTAATTTTTCCAGTTCATCTGCCAGCATGGTATAACCCCAGTGAAGATTCACCGCTACCGTTACTTCACGTTCTTTTATAACAGGTCCCGGAACACCTACGCCCACACCAGTCACCTGTTCTCTTGTGATTCCTTTTTCCTGCATCTTCTCACAAATAGCTTTCGCCACATCAGGAAGAATCTCTTTTCCCCCGTCCTCTGTCCGGGTAACAATTTCCCATTTGTCGCACAGTTCTCCATTTGTCGTAAAAAGCCCGCATTTTACAGTTGTCCCACCAATGTCAATTCCAAAACAATAGTCTGCCATTTTCTCTACTCCTCTCTTCTCCTTGCAAGATTCGCCTGCACACGGTTATATAATTCCTGAGCGGCGTTATACCCCATCTTTTTCTGTCTGTGGTTGACGGCTGCTGATTCCACAATCACCGCCAGATTCCGTCCCGGACGAATAGGCAGGGAATGACACACCACTTTATTTCCCAGAATCTCTGTATATTCTTCTTTCAGTCCCAGACGGTCATATTCTTTATCCCGATCCCATTCCTCCAGCTTGATCACCAGATCGATAGACTGGGTATTCTTTACACTTTCCACACCAAACAGGGTTTTCACATCGATGATTCCTATTCCCCGCAGTTCAATAAAATGGCGGGTAATATCCGGCGCGGTTCCCACCAGCGTCACATCGCTGACCTTGCTGATCTCCACCACGTCATCACTTACCAGACGATGTCCCCGCTTTAAGAGCTCCAGAGCCGCCTCGCTTTTACCGATTCCGCTCTCTCCCATGATCAGAACGCCTTCTCCATATACATCCACCAATACGCCGTGGATAGAAATACAGGGCGCCAGCTGCACGTTCAGCCAACGGATGATCTCTGCCATAAAATTCGAGGTTGTCCTCTCGGTACCCAATATGGGAACCTCATACTGTACTCCCAGAGCCAGCATGTCCTCATCTGGTTCTGTCATTGTCGTAAAAATCACACAGGGAATCTTCTTTGAAACAAATTCTTCAAAACAGCGAAGTCTTTTTTCCTTCTCCAGATGCATCAGATAGGTATACTCCACGTAACCGATGATCTGCACTCGTTCTGAAGCAAAATGTTCAAAATACCCGGTAAGCTGCAAAGCAGGCCGATTGATATCCGGAAGTGTAATGCGGATTTTTTCCATATCCACATTAGGTGTAAGATTCTTCAGATTCATCTCTTCCACCATTTGTGTCAATTTTACAGCCTTCATATTCCATCTCCTTTTCCTGGTCCTTCCAACAGACCGGAAACTTTCTCCATTTTCACTGGTCTGTCAACATAGCCATTAATCTCATTTGATTGTATCATACGGTATTTCCAGTTGCAATATAGAGCCGGTCACTGATGAAAAAATTCATAGACTTTTTTTGCCGCCTGCTCACTCATGGAAGGCGTCTGCCGTAATTCTTCCACTGACGCTTCCCGAATAGCTTCCAATGACTTAAATTGTTTCATCAGGGCTTTTCGCCGGGCAGGACCGATTCCTGAAATATCATCCAAAACAGAGTGAATCTGCCCCTTACTTCTCAGCAGTCGATGATATTCTATGGCAAAGCGGTGTACCTCGTCCTGAATTCTCGTAATCAGCTTAAATCCTTCCGTGGAATGGCTGATGGGGATCTCCCGATCATGAAAATACAGCCCCCGGGTACGGTGATTATCATCCTTCACCATACCGCAGACAGGAATATCGATCCCCAGTTTTTCCAGCACCTGCTCCGCAATGTGCACCTGCCCTTTTCCTCCGTCCATCAGAATCAGATCTGGAAAACGGCTGAATCCATTTTCTGCCTCCTCCTGCTGTTCCTTTAGCCCACGTTCAAAACGCCGGGAAAGAACCTCTTCCATACTGGCATAATCATCCGGTCCTTTCACGGACTTGATCTTAAATTTTCGATAATCACTTTTTTTCGGCTTTCCTTTCTCATAAACCACCATCGACCCCACCGATTCAAAACCACTGATATTGGAAATATCATACGACTCTACCCGGGTCACTTGCTTCAATTCCAGCAGATCGGCAATTTCTTTCATCGCCCCAATCGTTCTTCCCTCTTCCCTTTTCAGCTTTTCCCGATCCTGGGACAACACCATCTGCGCATTCTTTGCCGCCAGTTCCACCAGCTTTTCTTTCGTCCCTTTTTTCGGCACGCGGATATGCACTCTTTGCCCTCGCTTCTTTGACAACCATTCCTCCAATACATCAATCTCTTCAATTTCTTCCTGCAGCATCAGTTCTCTTGGAATAAATGGTGTTCCCGCATAAAACTGTTTCACAAAATTTAAAAGTACCTGACTGGAGCTGGCATCCGCCGCA
>HF995399.1:0-20368 GCA_000432335.1 Firmicutes bacterium CAG:646 | reverse complement strand
TGAAGAACACCTGCACCACTGCATCCTCCTCATCCGCTGCCAGCGCGATCACATCTTTGTCCTCTCCCTGACTTCCCGTGATCTTCTGTCGCTCCCCGATTTTTTGAATACTCTGCATCAGATCCCTATAATCTGCCGCCTCTTCAAATTTCAACTCTTCTGAGGCCGCCAGCATTTTCTGCTCCAGCTCTTTTAACAATTTCTTATAATCTCCGTTCAGAAAATCCAATACCCCGTCAATCTGCGCCCGATATTCTTCCTTAGACACATACCCCTGACAGGGCGCCTGACACTGTTTGATATGATAATACAGGCAGGGACGTTCTTTTCCAATATCCCGTGGAAGATTCCTGCTGCAGGTCCGTACATGATACAATTTCCGAATGAGCTCCAGAGAATCTTTTACCGCCCCAGCGCTGGTATACGGTCCAAAATATTTTCCCTTATCTTTCTTCTGTTTTCTGGCAAACAATACCCTCGGATACTCCTCATCCACTGTCACCTCGATAAAGGGATAGCTTTTATCATCCTTCAGCATCGTATTATATTTCGGGCGATGCTCTTTGATCAGGTTACACTCCAGGACCAGAGCTTCTACCTCCGAATCGGTAATGATATATTCAAATCGGGCGATCTGCTGCACCATCTGCTCCTTCTTGATTCCCAGATTTCTGCTGCTCTGAAAATACTGGCGTACTCGATTTTTCAGGCTGACCGCCTTCCCCACATAGATAATCTCATCTTTTTCATCGTGCATGATATAGACTCCCGGTTTTCCCGGAAGCTTTTTTAATTCTTCCTGGATATCAAACATGGATTCTCCCCCTTCTTTCAAAATAAAAATGAGACTATCAACATAAACATTTGGGAATATTTATGCCATCAAACTCCGTTTGCGCATAAATATTCTCTTAAATGTCTATGTGCGACAGTCTCCGACTAATTTTCTTCTATCTTTATTTCGCCGTCTTCTTTCGTCTCCAATGCTATATTTTCCGGCTGCTGTTCTTCCAGTGCAGTTCCCTCCACCTGATGAAGAATTTCCATAAATTCCTTACCAGTGATAGTTTCCCGCTCAATCAGAAAAGCGGCGATCTTATCCAACGCCTCCCGATGCTGAACCAGAATGTCCTTCGCCTGATCATAAGCATTTTTTAGCATCAGCATCGCTTCATGATCGATCTCGGTAGCCGTAGCATCCCCGCAGTTGAGCGTTGCCTGACCGCCAAGATACTGGTTTTCCACGGAAGCCAGCCCCATAAGCCCAAACTTCTCTGACATACCGTACTGCGTGATCATAGCTCGCGCAATCTGTGTCGCTTTCTCAATATCATTAGATGCTCCCGTAGTCACATTGCCAAAAACGATTTCTTCCGCTGCACGACCTGCCAGAAGTCCCACCAACATAGCCTCCAGCTCTGTCTTACTGTTCAGATATTTCTCTTCCTCAGGAACCTGCATAACATACCCCAGCGCTCCCATGGTACGCGGCACTATCGTAATCTTCTGTACCGGCTCCGCATCTTTCTGCAAAGCGCTTAACAGCGCATGACCCACTTCATGGTACGATACAATCTTGCGTTCTTCCTGACTGAGAATTCTGTCTTTCTTCTCTTTACCTACAAGAACCACTTCCACCGCCTCATAGAGATCTTTTTGTGAAACTGCCCTTCTGCCATTCTTGACTGCCAGAATAGCCGCCTCGTTGATCATATTTGCCAGATCAGATCCCACTGCCCCAGAGGTTGCCAGCGCAATCGCATCCAGATCTACGCTCTCATCCAAAGAAACATCCTTGGAATGCACCTTTAAAATATTCACTCTTCCCTTCAGATCCGGCCGTTCCACAATAATTCTCCGGTCAAATCGTCCCGGTCTTAAAAGCGCTGGATCCAAAATCTCCGGCCGGTTGGTAGCCGCCAGAATCAGAATACCTTTGGACGAATCAAATCCATCCATCTCTGCCAGAAGCTGATTCAATGTCTGCTCTCTCTCATCATTTCCACCGCCAAATCTGCTGTCACGACTTTTACCAATGGCGTCAATCTCATCAATGAAAATAATACAGGGAGCATTTTTCTTCGCCTCTTCAAACAGATCCCGGACACGGGATGCTCCCACACCCACAAACATTTCCACAAAATCAGAACCGGACAGGGAGAAAAATGGCACATGCGCTTCTCCGGCCACCGCCTTTGCTAACAGAGTCTTACCTGTTCCCGGAGGTCCCACCAAAAGCGCTCCCTTGGGAAGCTTCGCACCGATGGTAGTGTATTTTACCGGATTATGCAGAAAATCTACAACCTCCTGCAGAGACTCTTTCGCTTCGTCTTCTCCTGCCACATCTTTAAAGGTAACTCCTGTTTCTTTCTGTACATAGGCTTTGGCTTTACTCTTGCCAACACCGCCCATCATACCGCCGCCCTTGTTCATCTTTCTCATAATCCAGTTCATACCAACGATCAGCAGTAAAAACGGAACTAAAAGGCTGACGATGGTGTAGATCACGGAACCGGTAGGATCGGGAAGAACTGCATTATAAGAGATCTCTTTGCCGGTCTTTTTCTCCGCCTCTTCGATTCTCTTTACTAAAGCGTCTCCGTCCTCCATGGCAGTAGCGGAATACTGGAACTCAATACCTTCCACCTTCTGTTCCCGGGGAATAATAGTAAGCATACCATCCTGAAGCTCCACCGCCTTAATTTTACCTTCTTCCAGCATCTCCACAAATTTGTCGTAAGTGATTTTCTTTGACGTGGAGCTCTGTATAATATTACTGAATAAGGTCCAGATCAGCAAAGTCGCTAATACACAGATCAGCAGCACCAAAAGCGATGATTTATTCTTCGGATTCTGCGGGCCCTGATCCCCATTTCCATTTTGACCGGGTCCTCCCGGTCCCTGATTATAATTATTAGGTCTTTGATCCATAATTTCCTCCTTAACAATACTTCCTCATTATAAGTATTTCTACTGGATAAATCAACTCCTTTCCCCGCTTTCTTCCCTTAAAAACAACTTTTTCACGAAATTTTCATATTTACTGTAGCATTTGTAGAATGATTTGTAGTATACTAGCTTATGTATTTTTTCTACGGATTAATGACCACTACACATAGGAGGACTTGATTTATGAAAATTGGATTTGATAATCAAAAGTATCTTTCCACCCAGTCTGAGCATATCCGCGAACGAATTAATCAGTTTGACAACAAACTGTATCTGGAATTCGGCGGAAAGCTCTTTGATGACTTTCACGCCTCCCGGGTGCTTCCAGGCTTCGCCCCGGACAGCAAGCTCCAAATGCTGATGCAGTTATCAGATCAGGCTGAGATCGTAATCGTGATCAGCGCCGGCGATATTGAAAAGAATAAAATCCGCGGTGATCTGGGAATCACCTATGATACAGAAGTGCTTCGTCTGATCGAAGTTTTTACAGAAAAAGGACTTTATGTGGGCAGCGTTGCTATCACCCAGTATACAGGGCAAAACAGCGCCGATCAGTTCCGGAAACGCCTGGAGAAACTGGGCATCCGCGTCTATATTCTCTACTCCATCGAAGGATATCCCAACAATATCCCTCTGATTGTCAGCGATGAAGGTTACGGAAAAAATGATTATATCGAAACAACACGACCGCTGGTTATCGTTACCGCTCCGGGACCTGGAAGTGGAAAAATGGCTACCTGTCTCTCCCAGCTCTACCACGAACAGAAACGTGGAGTTCGGGCGGGCTACGCCAAATTTGAAACCTTCCCGATCTGGAATATTCCGCTGAAGCATCCGGTAAATCTGGCTTATGAGGCAGCCACCGCCGACTTAAACGATGTCAATATGATCGATCCCTTCCATCTGGAAGCCTACGGAGAAACTACGGTAAATTATAACCGTGATGTGGAGATTTTCCCTGTTCTGGAAGCCATGTTTGAAAAGATCTTCGGGGAATGCCCTTACAAATCTCCTACAGATATGGGCGTAAATATGGCTGGAAATTGTATTATTGACGATGAAGCCTGCAAAGAGGCTTCCTGCCAGGAGATTATCCGGCGATACTTTGAAGCTAAAGCAGGCGTTCTGGACGGTATGCGCAAGGAGGAAGAAGTATTCAAAATCGAACTTCTCATGAAGCAGCTACACATCAGCACCACGGACAGAAAAGTGGTGACACCGGCTCTCCAGCGGGCAGAGGAAACCGGAAGTCCTGCCGCTGCCATAGAGCTTCCTGACGGACGGATCATCTGCGGAAAAACCTCCGATCTTCTGGGCGCTTCCGCTGCTCTGCTTTTAAATGCGCTGAAAGAACTGGCAGGAATCGACCACAAGCTGCACGTGATCTCCCCCGCCTCTATCGAACCTATCCAGACTTTAAAAACAGCTTATCTGGGAAGTAAAAATCCCCGTCTGCACACGGATGAGGTTCTGATCGCTCTCTCCAGCAGCGCCGCTTCCAGCCCGGAAGCAAAACTGGCACTTCGCCAGCTTCCGCGCCTGAAAGGCTGTCAGGTACACACCTCCGTCATGCTCTCGAAGGTAGACGTGGGGATTTTCAAACGCCTGGGAATTCAGCTTACCTCAGAACCACGGTACGAACATAAATCTATGCTTCATTAAAAAACAGGAGACTGCCGCAGCGGCAGTCTCCTGTTTTTTGTAACTGTTCTTTCTATGATATTAAGATCATAAAGGCATATTCCTATTTTTCTGTAGCGTATCCATCCGGATTCTGGCTCTGCCATCTCCAGGAATCTTCACACATCTCATCAATTCCATACTGTGCTTCCCATCCCAGCTCTCTTTTTGCTTTTTCCGGATCGCAGTAGCACATAGCAATATCTCCCGCTCTTCTCTCTTTGATCTCATATTTAATCGCATGACCACATGCCTTCTCAAAAGCATGTACCACCTGAAGAACGCTGTAACCATGACCAGTTCCCAGATTATACACTGACACACCTGCTTTTTCTTCCAGTTTCTTCAGCGCTTTTACATGGCCTACTGCAAGATCTACCACATGGATATAATCCCGGACACCGGTCCCGTCCGGTGTATCATAATCATCGCCAAAGACACCCAGACATTCTCTCTTGCCAATAGCCACCTGCGCTACATAAGGCAGGAGATTGTTTGGAATACCCTTGGGGTCCTCTCCAATCATACCGCTTTTATGTGCTCCGATCGGATTAAAGTAACGCAGCAGAATCACATTCCATTCTGGATCTGCGGTGTGCAGATCTGTCAGAATCTGTTCCAGCATCCATTTTGTCCAACCGTAAGGGTTGGTACAGGTTCCCTTGGGACATTCTTCTGTGATCGGAATAAAAGCCGGATCTCCATATACGGTAGCGGAAGAGCTGAAAATGATATTTTTTACTCCATGGTTTCTCATGGAATCACACAGATTCAATGTACCTGCAATATTATTCTCATAATATTCAATCGGTTTCACTACGGATTCTCCTACTGCCTTCAGTCCTGCAAAATGAATCACCGCATCTACCTGCTCTTTATCAAAGACCGCATCCATAGCTGCCTTATCACGTATGTCAGCATTATAGAAGGTCACTTTTTTGCCGGTAATCTCTTCTACACGATCCAGAGCCTTTTCACTGGCATTATAAAGATTATCTACTACAACTACTTCGTACCCTGCATTCAGCAGTTCTACGCAAGTATGACTTCCAATATACCCTGCACCGCCTGTAACTAAAATTCTCATTTTGGCATCCTCCTTTAAACTCGAATATGGATTTCTAACTCATCGTCGTCTTTCTTAGTGTAACACCCCACTATGTAGAATTCAATAAATATTTGGACACATTTTTTGCACATTCAGCACTTTTCAGAATTTAAAGCCGCCGCTTTTCGGAACAAAATAAGCCCGATAACAAAAATAATGGCGATAGCTCCCACACCAAAATTCACTTTTCCGGTAAGCTGGCTTACCACACTCATCAGCGTTGTTCCAATAAAGGATGCGCCCTTTCCGCAGATGTCCAGCAATCCAAAATATTCTCCTGATTTTTCCGCCGGAATAATCTTTGCAAAGTAAGAACGGGACAACGCTTGAATCCCTCCCTGAAACATTCCCACGCACACCGCCAGAATCCAGAACTCAATCTGTCTGTCCAGCTGGATCGCATACACGGCAATACAAAAATATGCCACGATGCACACGGTAATCAGTTTTGTGCCGGAAAACCTTTTTGCCAGTTTTGCAAAAATCAGACAGAACGGAAATGCCACCAGCTGGGTAACCAAAAGCGCCAGCAAAAGTCCGGTACTGTCAAGCCCCAGAGACTGTCCATAAGCGGTCGCCATCTCTATGATTGTATAAACACCGTCAATATAGAAAAAGAAAGCAAGAAGAAACATAAAAATATGCTTTTCCTTACGCATTTCCTTTAAAGATTTCCAGAGCCTTCCGAAACTTCTCTTCCATATCTGCCCATGATTCTCCACATAATGTACCTGTTTATACTGCCTGAGAAGAGGGATTGTTACCAGAAACCACCACAGCGCTGTCAAAAGAAAGGTAAGCCCCATAGACACTTGCATAGACAATCCCAGTTTTCCTCCTCCCAAAACCAGAGCCAGCCCAATCCCAAAAGGAATACAGCTTCCGATGTACCCCCACGCATACCCATGGGAGGACACATCATCCATCCTCTCTTCCGTTGTCACATCAGTGAGCATAGCGTCATAAAATACAATGCTGGAGGAATAACCGATCTTGGCGATCACAAACACCACCAGAAATGCCAGCCAATGCGTCATCACCCCCAATGCTGCGCAGCATACTGTTCCAACCAGCATAGCTGCAAAGAAAATTTTCTTTTTCAGATTTTTCGTATCAGCCATCGTTCCAAAAACAGGTCCGATCACCGCAACCACAAGTGTAGCCACTGACGCAGCATATCCCCAATAAGCCAGATAATCCGCTGCGCTAATCTTCGCCAAATCTGCCAGATAATCAAAATAAATGGGGATGATCGTGGAAACAAGAAGAATAAACGCAGAATTTCCCACATCGTACAGTATCCAGGCTTTTTCCATTTTTGTTAATTTTAGTTTCATACTTCCTCTCCTATGTACATAACATACTTTGTCCTACAAGCTTCTGTCTATATGCTCAGTCCTTCTTTCTGTTTCAAAATTTCGTCAAACACCTTCGCCATTTCCATTGTCATGCTGTGAGGCGCCACAGCGCTCTCTATTTTTCCTTCCCTTACGCAGCGGATCACTTCTCCGATCTCATAGACAAAGCCATTTTCCTCTTTATCTTCCGCAAACTTCTCCGGTTCTTCCCCTTCTATATACAGAAAAGCTTCTTTTCCATAATGGGGATACAAAAGTTCAATCCTTCCCTTTTCTCCATAAAAGATCATAGTATTAGGAATATCACCCTCAAAGGTAGCGATCAGAGATATCATACACTCTGGATATTTCAGCACAATCACATCCGTTTTATCCACACCGGACGCAGACCAGTCTGCTCTGCATACACATTCCTGAGGTATTTCCGGGAAAAAGTAACGGGCGATCTCATAACAGTACACCAGAATATCGTACGTTGCCCCTCCTCCAAGAGCTGGATTATAGTACCGGTTTGTGGAATCCTTCGGAGCCTGAAAACCTATGCCGCAGGTAACAAGATTCACCTTTCCGATTTTCTCGGCTGCCAGCCATTCCTTTACCTTTGCCATCTTCGGCAGAAAACGGGACCACATTCCCTCCATAACAAATATGCCGTGTTCCCGGGCATACCGGAAAATCCCCTCTGCCTCCTTACTGTTTCTGCACATCGCCTTTTCGCAGAGTACCGGAACATCATGTTCCAGACACTGCATCGTCAGCTCATAGTGAGCATTTGTGGTAGCCGCCACATACACTGCATCCAGCTTTTCTTCCCTCAGCATCTGTTCATAGCTTCCATATGCATGCGCGATCCCCTGATCTTTTGCAAAGCTTTCCGCCCTTTCTATCGATTTACTGGCAACAGCAGCTACCACGCCTTCCCCCTGGCGTGTCACTGCGTCGCAAAACTGTCTTGCAATATTCCCTGCTCCCATAATACCAAAACGAAATTTATCCTCCATCATTCTCCTCCTATAAGAACTTTTTTAATTCTTCCACATTCTTTTCTTCAAAATGCTGCAGCTGCTCCATCAGCTTCAGTATCTCTTTCTCTGCGTTTTCATACCGTTTTCTGTTCTGTACTGCCTCCACAATTCCCATATTACTGCCGGTGATCAACATTTTTGCAATATGATCCTCTCCCCGGTCCATCATCGTCTGCGCATTGATCATCAGATACGTTTTCAAACGGTCCAGCATACCGATTTCCTTCTCGTCGCACCCATTTTCATTCAGCATTTTTCTTGCTTTCTGCTGAAACTCTTCATAGCCAACCAACTGTTTCCTCAGATACTCTTTCAGAGCTCCCTCCCCCACCAGATCTATAATCTGTTTCATGGTATTGACTCCCATCTGAGCATTCTGATATACAAAGTTTAAAAGCTCGGCATTTCCGTTCATGACAAATTCTCCTTTCTCTTTTCTACAGTGAACCCATCATTAGGATGCCAAGCTTTTACTCCTTTTATTCTTCTCTTAATGTATACGGGAAATCAACTTTTCTGTCACGGAAATAATACTCCCGATCCCGCTCGCTGATAGGACGCATAACACGGCAGGGATTTCCTACTGCTACCACATTGGCAGGGATATCCCTTGTAACGATACTTCCTGCCCCGATGACCGTATTATCCCCGATCGTCACGCCGGGAAGTACCACAGAATTTGCCCCAATCCACACATTATTCCCAATATGGATAGGAAGGGAATAGTGTGCCACCATCTCCCGGTAAAGCGGATATACCGGATGACCTGTGGTGCAGATCGTCACATTCGGTCCGATCATAACCCGGTCGCCGATATACACATCCATATCATCCACGATCACCAGATTAAAATTGGCATAAAAATGCTCTCCCAGATGCACATGCGTTCCATACGACATATGTACCGGATTTTCAATAAATACATGATCTCCGCAGTCTCCCAGAATCCCCTTCAAAATAGCTGTTCTCTTCTCATCCTCGCTGGGGCGTGTATTATTATAGTCAAACATCACTTCCTTGCAGCGTTTTCTCTCCGCATCCAGTTCCTGCTCCTGCTGAATATCCACCGGATCTTTGTGTCCATGTTCGTAGAACAGCATTCCTTTCTCCATACGATCTTTTAAATGCATTGTAAAACCCTCCTGTATTTTTAACTATGATACGTTCTTATTATATCTGAAAAAATCCTGAATTTCTACTCCCCATTAAAAACTTCTGATCTTATCTTCGTCCTCGCTCTGAGTATTTTCAATTTTACGAATCACTGCATAATAGCCATAATCTTCGCTCACCTTAATATACACCCGGTCTCCCACCTTATGCCCCAGAATCGCTTTCCCAATGGGCGACTCCGTACTGATGAGCCCCGCAAGAGAATTTCCCCGAATAGAAGTCACGAGACGATATGTCTCCTCTTCCTCATCATCCTCCAGATACAGTGTTACTGTATTATTCAACCCCACCTCATCCTCTTTTGATTCCTCAGAGATTACGATGGCTGTCTTCAGCATTCTTTCCAGATACCGTATCCGGCTCTCATTCTGATTTTTCTCTTTCTTCGCCGCATAATACTCAAAATTTTCGCTAAGATCTCCCTGGGCTCTGGCTTCTTTTACCGCTTCAATCGCTTCTTTTCTCACCACCAGTTTCCGATGTTCGATCTCCTTTTCTATCTTTTCCACATCCTGTTTTGTCAGTCTTTCCCGCATATGCTCACCTCTTCTAATTACTTAATGAATCACCTGATGTTCCAGCCACTTTCTGCTGTGGAAACGGAACATATACACGATCGCCCGCACCGTCCAGTCCGTAAACATTCCGATCCATACAGCGATCGGTCCAAATCCCATCACACGGCATAAGAACACGCAAAGGCTCACCCGGAATACCCACATGGAAATACAGGAAAGAATCATGGAAAATTTCACATCTCCTGCCGCTCGCATACCGTAACCGGGAATAAATGCCAGCACCCATACAATAGGCTTTACCACTGTGATCCATCCCATCATAAACAGACACATTTTAGCGCTTTCCGGCTCCATACCGCCAATCTGCGTGATTCCTTCCGCCAGGACATACACCAGAGCACAACTGATCACCACCACGATTTCTGCAATCCAGGACAATTTCTTGGTATAATAAATAGCCTCATCTTTTCTTCCTGCTCCGATACACTGACCTACGATCGTCATCAATCCGATTCCGATCCCAATCGCTGCAATTCCATTCATATTTTCCAGAATATTCGTCATTGCCTGAGCTGCAATCGCTGCCGTTCCCAACGTCGATACTGTGGACTGAATTGCCAGTTTTCCAAACTGAAACATGCCGTTTTCAATCCCTGTAGGAATTCCTACTGCCAGAACCATTTTGATTCTTCCAAAATGCGGGCGGATCTTCAGATAATCCCGGACAACAATCTCCTGCTTTGGCTTTCTCAGATACCACATCACCACCACTGCGCAAAAGATTCGGGATACCAGAGTAGAAATAGCTGCACCTGCCACTCCCATATGGAACACAAAAATCAGAATGGCATTTCCCACAATGTTCATGCCGTTGGAAATAACAGAAACCACCATAGGAAGCCGAGTATTCTCCTGCGCTCGAAAGACAGAAGCACCTGCATTAGAAATCCCGATAAAGGGGAAAGACAACGCTGTATACAGAAAATACGTTTCCGAATCCCGCATAACCGAATCCTCTACCTGTCCAAATACCAGGCGGAGAATCGGGATCTGAAAGACCACACTGATGACGGTGAGAACCACGGAAATCACACCAATAATAAAAACCAACTGTTTTGCTGCTTCCGTGGCATTTTTGGTATCCTTCTGCCCCATATACTGGGAGCAGATAATCGTTCCCCCTGCTGCCAGCGCAGAAAACACCTGAATCACCAGTACATTAATAGAATCCACCAACGATACTGCGGAAATCGCTGAGGAGCTTACATTACTCACCATCATGGTATCTACCGTTCCCATCAGCGCATTTAAAATCTGCTCAATCACCACCGGAATCAGAAGAATCCTCAGATCCCGGTTACTAAATAAATGCTGTTTCATTTTTCCTTCTTCTTCCCTTCCAGATATTCTTTTGCTTTTTGATACTGCTCCACCCGACGATAATCCCGTTCCTTCGGGTGAGGAATCCTGCTAAGATCCATGTTATGTTCCAGATCGGCGATCTTCACGCAGCACGCCAGTTCATTTTCCCGGATCGCCGCCAGATACGCTTCCAAGGAAAATCCCTTTCCCTTTTCCTTTGTGAGAAGCTCCACTGCCCTGACCACTGTTTCTGGAAATAACTTCCGCAATTCTTCCCCGGTCACCCGCGTATCTTCCAGTACATCATGGAGAAGCGCCACCACTTTAGCTTCCGGCTTCACAACCCGGTCTGCTACGGCAAGGGGATGCTCTATGTACGGATTTCCTCCCTTATCCACCTGCCCCTCATGAGCCTTTTCTGCCAATTTCCACGCTTTTTCATACAAGCTCGTCCATTCTTCCATCCTCTTATCCTCTTTTAAAAACCGCCAAATCGTCCTCTGGTCTTTCTATCCCCACAAGGAAAAGCTCCCCCCGGTTCTCCCGGATATTCTTCCCAAAGCCTCTGAACTGCGCTTCGGTATTCCTCCATATTCGCTGCCCGCTTAATTCCCTGTTCCCACACATCCATGTTCGGAAAAGAAAATCGGAAGTAACACCAGAGCTCCTTCATCTTAAACAGAGCCTTCTCTTCACTGACAGATATCCTGCAAAAATCTTCTTCCAGCCGTTCCAGAAACGCTCTCCATTTCTCCTTATCCAGCTCCGATTTTCCCTTGATTCTTCCCATCAATCCCGGATCTGCCAAAATTCCCCGTCCCAGCATAATGCTGTCCACCCGGGGGAATTCTGCAAGAATTCTTTCAAAGTCTTCCACTGAAAAAATATCCCCATTATATCCAAGTGCACATCGCCCTTTCTCATCCCCAGGATATACCTTTCTGTATGCTGTGGAAAATGCGTCCAGCCGGGGACTGCCCCGGTAAAAATCTGTCTGCACTCTGGGATGGAGAATCCATTCCTCCAAAGGATATTGCAAAAACAGTTCCGAAAGAGGACCGATTTCCTCCGATTCCCACCGCCCCACGCGGGTCTTTATAGAAATCTTCATATCCAACTGGAATATATCATCCAGAAACCTTCTGAGTTCCTCCTTCTTTTCCAGAAATCCCGATCCCCTTCCGCCATTTACCACCGGTTTCGAGGGGCAGCCCAGATTCAGGTTTACCTCCTTATATCCATACGCCTTCAGCCCCCTTGCTGTCCTCACAAAATCCTCGCTGACATTCGTAAGGATCTGGGGCACCAGATATATCCCCTCATTATGCTCCGGAAGAATATCATTTTTTTCTTTGTAATTAAAGAGTTTTCCTCTATTCATTTTCGCCGCAATAAATGGTGCAAAATATTTGTCCATCGGGCAGAAAAACTCATGATAAGCTCTTCGGTAAATATAACCGGTCATCTCTTCCAATGGCGCCATATAAAACTTCATGGTTGTATCCCTCTTCTATTCTTCTTTTCTCCCCAGTCTGACATCTTCCATATATCTCGCGGTCTCCTCATCCAGCCCGTCGAAAAAATAATTTTTTCCACTTTCCCGGCGATTCTCCGTCTCCTGCCGGATCTGCCCCATGACCAGATCGATCTCCTCTCGCAGTTCCCGGGCAGACATCCTGCTCCCCCCCTGCCCTAAAATAATCACCTGTTCCAGCCTGTCCGAAGTGGCAACCGTTACATGGTATTTCTTTCCAATCTCATGTACCGTCTTCTCAATATACTGATCTGCCGTCTCCGCCTCTTTCGTATAAACCACATGAATGTTGTGATATTTTTCCGTTTTTCCCGGGTTACCCTGCACCTTATACGCATCAAATACCAGAATCACCGTACATCTTTTATATCCCTGATAATTGCACAAAATGTCCATGAGCTTTGTTCTCGCTCCGTCAATATTCGCCTTCGCCAGTTCCTGAAGATCCTCCCAGGCAAAAATGATATTATATCCATCCACCAGAAGATACTGTTTTTCCGGTGTATTCTCCCTATAACGAGTTGCCTCTCTTCCCCCGGCGTACCCATCCAGAGAACTCTCCCGATGCCTGCGTTTCCACCCTTTTCTTCTGGAAACTCCCTCATCTTCCTGTTTTCTGATCGGACCATATGTCCGCTCAAAAATCTCCGTCAGTTCTTTTTCATTCTTCCAGTAAGCTTCCGTCTCCGCTTTCCAGTCTCCCGAAGTTTTCAGCGGTACCGGTTTTTCCTGTGTCCGCCCTCCCTTTTTCGCCGGAAAACAACTTTCCAGATGCATATAATCCTCTACCTGATCCCAGTTTACCACAAAGCCGGCGCCATGAGAGCAAAATACAGAACCTGTAGGGTTTTCCATATCTCCTTCCGGATCATATCCTGCCTCTCGGATCACTTCTTCCGCATCATGACAGGGGAAATACCCTTTCAGGCTGCAAAACATCCTTCCTTTGCCACTGGTATAGGCAATCACCTGCGTCTGATAATCCCGCATGGTGACGACCGGACAAGTGCCGATAAGAACAGCCTCTTCTCCCTCCATCTGCGGCGGTTCAAACTCGCCGCACAGCCTCTGGATATCCGTCATGGCTCTTCCCACCAGCTCCGCCGGAAGCTCCAGGCGAAACTCATAATACGGTTCCAGTAAAATACTCTCCGCCTTTCTGAGTCCCTGGCGAACCGCCCGGTAGGTGGCCTGTCGAAAATCTCCCCCTTCTGTATGCTTCAGATGCGCTCGCCCCGTAACCAGGGTAATCTTCATATCGGTAATGGCTGCGCCCACAAGAACTCCCTTATGCTCTTTTTCCTCTAGATGCGTCAGGATCAGCCGCTGCCAGTTACGGTCCAAAATATCCTCGCTGCAATCCGCCAAAAATTCCAGTCCACTTCCTGCCTCCGTCGGTTCCAACAAGAGATGTACCTCTGCATAATGGCGAAGGGGTTCAAAATGTCCCACTCCCTCCACCGGCTCTTTGATAGTCTCTTTATAGACAATACTTCCCGCATCGAATTCCACACGGATTCCAAATCGCTCCCAGATCAGGCTCTTTAAAACCTCGATCTGCACCTCTCCCATCACCTGCGCATGAATTTCTCCTACTTCTTCCTTCCATACAATATGTAAAAGCGGCTCTTCTTCCTCCAACTGTCGCAGCTTCAAAAGCGTCTGATGCACCTCGCACCCTTCTGGAAGATTGATCCGATAAGTGAGCACCGGTTCCAACAGGGGAAGTTCCGAAGCTTTTTCCTCTCCCAGCCCCTGTCCCGCATACGTTCCGGTAAGACCAGTCACTGCGCAGATCATTCCTGCCGGCGCTTCATTCATCAATTCATACTTCTCACCGGAATAAATCCGAATCTGATCCACTTTCTCTTCCCGGTTCTTTTCCCCGTCCTTCTGATTTTCCTGTCCAGTACCTGGAAGAACTGTCTTAACCTTCAGACTCCCACCGGTAATCTTCATATACGTGAGTCTTGTATTCTGAGCATCCCGGCCAATCTTATATATCTTAGCTCCAAAAATCCCCGGATAGGCAGGCAGTACCATATTTTCCTGCATCCCCCGGACAAATTCTTCCACCCCGGTCATTTTCAATGCAGAACCGAAAAAACAGGGAAAGAGCTTTCTCTCCCAGATCAGTTCCGGTATCCTGCCCTCCTCCACAGTTCCTTCTTCCACATATTGTTCCAGAAGTTCCTCATCGCACATGGCGATCTGTTCCTGCCACTCCTCATCGTGAATTTGAGAAAAATCAATACAATTTTCATCCAGCCGCTTCTTCAGTTCTTCCATCAGCTTCATCCGATCCGTTCCCGTCTGATCCATCTTATTCACAAATAAAAATACCGGAATCTGATATCGTTTCAGCAGATGCCATAAAGTCTGCGTATGCCCCTGCACACCATCAGCGCCGCTAACCACCAGAATCCCATAATCCAGCACCTGAAGCGTTCGCTCCATCTCTGCGGAAAAATCCACATGCCCCGGCGTATCCAGCAAAGTAACCTGAAAATCGCCCAGCTCCATCACCGCCTGCTTAGAAAAAATTGTGATTCCTCGATTTCTCTCCAATTCATAGGTATCCAGAAAGGCATCCTTATGATCCACCCGCCCCAGCTTGCGGATCGCCCCAGCCGTATATAAAAGAGCTTCCGACAACGTGGTCTTTCCCGCGTCCACATGAGCCAGAAGCCCGATACTTACATTCCTTTTTCCTTTATCCTCAGACGTATTTCCCATGAAAATACCCCTTCCTCTTCTATCATATATAAATTCTTTGATGCCAGGGTCAAAAGGTCATAAACCACGTTGTGCTTGCACAAAAGTGGTTTTATGTCTTTATGACCCGCCCCAAAATGAGGATAAAAGTGGGGCGTATGCCCCGCGATATCCGAATATGGGGCAGAATTGTGAGAGTGCGCAGCACGAAACAATTCGTCAGGCATCTTTTGACCTCAGCATTATTCTTTTTTATAATATCACAAAAAAGGAAATTGGTCGATAATCTTTCTACGCAAACGGAGCTAATTCCACCCGCATAAAATATCCCTGGTCATGGTGACAGACCGGACATACCTGAGGACTCCTCTCCCCTTCATAGATATATCCGCAATTCAGACAGATCCAGCTTCGCTTCACATCTGCAACATGCAGCTTATTTTCCTCCAACCACTGAGCAAATTTTCCAAACCGATCTCCATGATATTTTTCTATCTCAGCGATCTTGTAAAACGAATTAGCAACACCGGAAAATCCCTCTTCCTTTGCCTTATCTCCAAACTGCTGATACACCACATCATGTTCTTCATATTCATTATGCTGTGCCATCCGCAAAAGCTCTCCCAGATCCTCCGTAATGTCTACTGGATATCCTCCATCCACATGAATCGTCTCTCCCGCCAGTTCTCTCAAATGATTATAAAAAATCTCCCCATGTTCTTTTTCCTGATCTGCCGTATACAGAAAAATCTGGGCAATGGCTTCCTGCTTCTGCTTTCTGGCCTGACCGGCTGCAAACGTATAGCGGTTTCTCGCCTGACTTTCCCCCGCAAAAGCTCGCATCAAATTATCTTTTGTCTCGCTGTTTCTGAAATCCACTCCCATATCACACACTCCTCATCTTTCTTTTTATAGGTATCCTACTAATGTTATGTATTATTTCCCGATACCAAAAATACATACTATATTTTTTTGATGCCAGGGTCGAAAGTTCAAAAAAAGAGCCGCCCCATCGGGCGACCCTTCTCATCCTTCTTAACACCAGCAATAAATCTTTGTCTGATAAAATTCTTCTTTATTTTCTTCTTCATTCACAGAAACGTAACCGGAAGGAGTACGAAAAACACAATTTCCATTTTTCACATATCCGGCGTCTTTCAGATAACGGGAGAACGCCCGAATCCCTACATTTCCGTCCACATTTTCTGCATCATATATTTTCATGCTAATATCTCCATTTTCCACAAATGGTCCCACAAGAATACCAGCCAGATCCGCTCCAAAACTCCTGTTACGAATTTTTCTCACCATGCTGTCATTTAATTCCATATGATTTTTATTAATATCGTATACGAGATAATCACTGTCAGAACCCTGATACTTATGAAAAACCAATTCCTGTGCCATATCCGTAACTTCCTTTCTCTTTGTTATCTATAGTATATCAAATACTTTTTTAAATAAATTTCTATTTTCTGCTATATTTATTCAAAATAGTGCTGTATACTAAAAAATAAGAGGTGATTTGATGACAGACTTATACAAAAAAAGTGGCTATCTAAACAGTGAATTTAAAATTTTCTATCTCACGGAAAGTACTTCTGCAAAAATCGACTACCACTATCATGACTTTCACAAACTGCTGATTTTTCTCAACGGCAGCGTTGCCTACTCCGTGGAAGGCCGGGAATATGAACTGCTTCCAGGGGATATCCTTCTCATCCGGGCAGGAGAAATTCATCGTCCCATCATTCGGGAAACGGTTCCCTATAAGCGAATTATCATCTATATATCGGATGCTTTTTTTGCTTCTTATCAAAAAGAAAACTGTAATTTATTCTACTGTTACGAGGAAGCCCGGCGGCAGCGCTCTAATCTGATCCGTTTTCCGGAAGCCTCCGCCCGGCACCTGAACACCATTGCCAGAGACCTGAAAGCTTCCTTCCAGCAAAGTGATCCTTCCACTGCTCTGTATCAGAAGATCAAATTCATTGAATATCTGATCTGTCTGAACCGCAGCATCCTTCATGAAAAAGACAGCTATCTTTCGGAGGATACGGTACATCCAGTGGTACTGGATATTATGAATTATATCAACGATCATATCAGCGAAGATCTTTCTATCGACCAGATTGCCAAACATGTTTTCCTTAACCGTTCTTATATCATGCATCTTTTCCGTGATGAGACCGGCTATACCATAGGAAAATATATCACGGAAAAGCGACTCTTTCTGGCAAATCATTATATTTCTCAGGGCTTTTCCATGACAGATGCCTGCTACAAAAGCGGCTTCCGCAATTATACCACCTTCTATCAGGCATATAAAAACAAATACCACGTTTCCCCAAAGGAAAATGCTTCCAGAGAAAAAAACTCTTCCCATTAAAAATCTATTGGCTGCTCTGTCCCTGAACCAAGTAGTTTCAGGTGGCAGAGCCTGCCCCCTCAATTCGATATCCATTTTTCTTATCTGCTTTCACTTCATAAAGCGCCCGGTCTGCTCTCTCATAGAGCTCTCGAAATGTTTTTTCTTCCTGTGCCACTGCAACTCCTATAGATGCGCTTACCGTAACAGACTGCTCCCCATGACCGTAAGTATACACAAGCGCAGCATTTATTTTTTCTGCACATTTGCGAACCGCTGACAAATCTGGCAAATTCCGTATAAATAATACAAATTCATCACCACCCAGACGCCCTGCTAAATCTGATCTTCTAATACTGGATTTTAGGCGAATTCCAGTATCATGCAAAACCTGATCGCCTGAAAGATGACCCAGCATATCATTTACCTGTTTGAAATAATCCAGATCCAGCAAAAACAAAGCCTGAAGCCCCTCCTCTTCCCCGCCTTTTCGCAAGTTTCCTTCTACTTCCTGTATAAAATATTCCCGACTATACAATTTTGTCAGATGATCTATCTGAGTTTTCTTTCGGATTTCGTTCAATTTCTGATTCTGACAGATCATTTCGTTATAATCCTCCAAAAAACCGATAGCATAATGCTCATCAATCTGAAACGTATGAATCCTATTCCACTCCCATCTTCCATGAATCCTGATTTCCATAATTATTGGTAAAATCTTCTCTCTTTTTAGGATTTTCTCATAAAGTCCTCTATACTTCTCATAATCCTTGTTCCGTATGAGCTGTTTCTCCACCATCCTTTTCGGAGATATATCCTCCACAAGTTCATAATCCATCTCCTCCTTTTCCAGATTGCCATGGTATAAAAACATCTGATGATTATCCAGATTAATCTCAAATGGAGTATCATTTGTATTCTTCAATATCATGGACAATAACGAATTCTTCACGGTCAATTTCTGATTCTGCTTTTTAATCGTCCGCATCGTCCGAAAAATGAACCTTCCAATAATACTCATTACAAATACCGTACATATTACAAGACCAATCAGCAATTTCGTAAAAATTTTTTCTATGTCTCTGACGTAGTCTCCCAAAAAATCTTCCACGAGAACAGAAAAAACATACCAATTATTAATTCCCAGCGGCTCATATGTCACATACCTTCTCTGACCCTGATAGGAAAAATAAAAATATCCCTTTTTTCCATTTTCCACATTTTCCCTCACCTGCTCTACAGTAACTCCGTCTTCAAATTCATACCGTTCCATTTCCTCCCACAAATTCATACTTTCTACAAAAGAATGTATATTCCCTGATTTGCTGATATATTGCCCATTATCATCTATAATCTGAAAATAACGATGCATATCATCTGTCAACTCAATTTTTTCTGCAATGGTAGAAATAGCATAATATCCCCAAATTGCCCCCACCACTTCTCCATCCTTGTGAATCGGTACCGCCACAAGCATATTATCGGACACATCAATTTCATTCGATACATAGCAATCGCTCGCCTGAACCTGCTTCAAAATCTCAGACGCCGCCATCGCATCTATCGCCCCCGTATCATCTATACTTTTTCCATTCTCCCTCACGATACTAATCTTCTCAAATCCCAGTTCTTCTTTCATTTCTCTGAGATATTCCATCACCCTCTCTTCTCCAACCTCTTTATATTCATGAAAAATCTGTTCTCCCGCCTGAAGTCCGGAAACACAGTGTTCAATATCCTCATGGATCAGCTTTGTCACAAAATACGAAATCCATTCTATCTGCTCCATATCCTTTTTCAGCATCACGTCATATATTTTTCCAAAATAAATATAAAAGAAACTGATCATCCCAACCAAAGCCAGAAAAATCGTCGCACTGATGATCAGAATAGATTTCCTCCCACTCTTTTTTACCGATGTATTCCTACCTTCCTTTTTCATTCGGATTCTCCTTATTTTTGAAAACTGCTGGAAAATATAAGATGTATTCATTATACCATACTTCCCCACCAGATACCAAAACAATCGTTTTCTCTCCTGATGCTTTTCTCTTATATTCGCTGTACTGGAATATGTCTGAGCTCTGCGCACTTCCGCAATTCCGCTCTAAGGCCAGATATTTCATGCAATACAAAACCTCCCAAAACCGAAATCCTGAGAGGTTGAAAATTTTTTTTGAAATTGTACGTTCCAAAAACGTATGATGAACGTTTGGATAACTGGGAAGGCTTGATTTTACTGGATTCTTTGAATATGGTATTGCAAACACGTTACAAACGCAGGACTTCTCATTACTTCTCATCACACCTATAAATAATATCACATTTACAGCAGTTCCAACACTTGCGAAATATCCTCATTAATACAAATAGATTGTTTTTCAATCTCCTGCTGACATACTGCCTCGCCTAAATTCACACTGGCATATACCTCGTTCTTGTTTTGTGCTGTCATTTTCCAAAACGGATATTTGATAATGCCCGGAGTGTTCCCACCTACACCAAGTTTCAGAAATAAGATATTTGAATCTTCATAACTGTTTATAAAATCCTTATATCTTTCTGACGCTTCATACCA
>HF995398.1:15308-35674 GCA_000432335.1 Firmicutes bacterium CAG:646 | reverse complement strand
AAATATTTTTTCTGATGCTCCAAATCGGGAATCTCCGGATAAATAGAGATAACACAAAATTTCAAGATCGGGAACTCCATTTTTCTCTCCCTGTCTTTTTAGTTCCTCCAGCCGGGGGATATCCTCCTCCTGAAAACACAGCACCAGAGAGCCATTTTTCCGATAAGGAAAATCGAGTTCCCGGGACAACTCCTCCATCATAAAATTCCCCTGTACGTTCATCTTCGCCATCAGACTTCCCGGAACAGCGTCAAATCCCGCATGGACAATTCCACTGTTCGCCTTTGAGGTTCCGCAGCAGACATCCTCTCCCTTTTCCACCACCGCAATCTGCAGCTGATATCTGGATAATTCCCTTGCCGCTGCGCTTCCGCAGACACCGGCGCCAATAATCAACACATCATACATCTGTTCTTCCTCCTGTTTTTCTAAAAAGATATTGGGGTTAAAAGATGCCTGACGAATTGTTTCGTGCTACGCACTTCCACAATTCTGCCCTGACATCATAAAAAAGACAGGTCAATGAACACTCCCATAAGGAGCGCTGTCCATTGCCTGTCTCTGTTCTCTGCAATCATCTATTCTATTATTCTTCTTTTGCCCATCCAAAAGAATATCGGACAGCTTTCTGCCATCCTTTCATCTTCTTTTCCTGTTCCTCTCTGGAAATCTCCGGCGTAAAGATTCGGTCGATCGCCCAGTTTTTCTTTACCTCCTCCTTATCTGACCAGTAGCCTACTGCCAGCCCTGCCAGATAAGCGGCTCCCATCGCTGTCGTCTCCACGCAGGAAGGACGTTTTACCGGTTCCTGTATCATATCCGCCTGCGTCTGCATAAGAAAATCATTGGCGCTAGCGCCGCCGTCTACCTTTAAAGAGGTGATCGTTATACCGGAATCTGCCTCCATCGCCCGGATCACATCATGCGCCTGACAGGCAATAGATTCCAACGTTGCCCGAATAATATGATACTTATTTACTCCACGGGTCAGCCCCACGATCGTTCCTCTGGCATACTGATCCCAGTAAGGAGCGCCCAGTCCCGTAAATGCAGGAACCACATAGCAGCCATTGGTATCCTTTACTTTCTTTGCCATATATTCGGAATCTGCCGCAGAATCGATTACCCGCAATTCATCCCGAAGCCACTGGATTGCCGCTCCTGCCACAAAAATAGAGCCTTCCAGCGCATAGTTCACTTTTCCATCAATGCCCCATGCAATCGTTGTCACCAGACCATTCTGGGAAAATACAGGTTTTTCTCCCGTATTCATCAACAGAAAACATCCTGTTCCATATGTATTTTTCGCATCTCCCGCTTCAAAGCAGGTCTGTCCAAAAAGCGCTGACTGCTGATCCCCTGCCGCTCCTCCAATGGGAATCTCGCCGCCCAGAAAAGACGCATCCGCCTTCCCATACACACAACTGGAAGGCATCGGTCTTGGCAGCATCCCTCGTGGTATATCCAGCTCCTTTAAAATCTCATCATCCCAATCCAGCGTATTAATATTAAACAGCAGTGTTCTGGATGCATTGGAATAATCGGTAACATGTACAGCGCCCTTAGTCAGTTTCCAGATCAGCCAGGTCTCCACCGTTCCAAACAGCAGATCTCCTCTTTCCGCTCTTTCTCTTGCTCCGGGAACATGATCCAGAATCCATTTGATCTTTGTCCCTGCAAAATAAGCGTCAATGATTAGTCCCGTCTTCTGTCTGAAAACCTCCGTCAGTCCCTTCTCTTTCAGAGAATCACAATATTCTGAAGTTCTCCTGCACTGCCACACAATAGCATGATAGACAGGATCGCCCGTATACTTATCCCAGACGATGGCAGTCTCCCGCTGATTCGTAATACCAATCGCTGCAATATCTTCCGCCGTCGCTCCGATCTTGGACATAGCCTCCACAGCCACCCCCAACTGGGTAGACCATATCTCATTGGCATCGTGTTCTACCCAGCCCGGTTTGGGAAAATACTGGGTAAATTCCTTCTGCGCCACACTGCACATCTCGCCCTTTTTATTAAACAGGATACAGCGGTTGCTTGTAGTTCCCGCATCCAGGGCCATTACATACTTTGCCATAAAATCCTCCATCCCCAAAATAGATTTCTGATTTTATTTTAGCACGTACCTTACTATTTTACAAGATAAAATGGGTTCGTCAAAAGTACTGGCATCTTTTCGGCATTTTCCTCTCCCCTCCATACTTCCGCCCGCACATAACTGCCATTTTCTGGAGTCCGTTCTAAGAATACTTCTTTCACATCATCCCCCACCAAAAGAACCTCTTTCTCCCGGTCTGACAAAAGTACAATCCGATCTCCCTTCTGCAAATTCCAAAAATGCCAGTGTATCTTTGTCTGGGAAGGTATCACGTCCCCCATTAAAAATCCTCCTGCCTCTGCCGAAACCATAGGACCATCTGGACTATATACCACAAACCCATGTCCTTTTCGCAAAGCTTCCATCAAATCCTCTCTCGTCCTCGACATTGCGAAAAGACAAGTACAGGGGGAAGCAATCATTCTTCCATACTCCACTTTATGAAAGTCACTGCCTCCTGTTACCGCTATCTGTTTTCCCTGTTTTAGCTGACTTTCCCACCAATCCAGACACTGACGATTCACACCATCTGGGGTCGCTCCGTTCCATACTTCAATAAGATCGTAATCCACCTTCTCCAATCCCCATCTCCATCCACAGTTTGGACAAAAAGGATGATTCAACACCCGAAGCGCCCCTCGTTCTTTTGCCTGTTTCAGACGCTTCTCCATTTCCTGTGCGTCATTGACACAAAACGCATTGTCAAAAGGACGTTCTACCCCCAGCATGCCAGCATGACCTTTGTAATGCGTCCATTCAGCTCCCGGAAGTACTGTAATTCCTTCCCGAGAACGAATCTGCGTATTATGGGCATAATTATTATGATCGGTAATAAAAATATAGTCCAAACCTTCTTTTTTCGCCAACTCTGCAATTTCATCCAGTTCACAGTTTCCATCAGAACCTGTGGTATGCATATGAGTATCCCCTTTATAAAGTTTTCTTTCCTTCTCAAAGAAACGAAACTCATACACGACCGGACATCCCTGCTCCTGAATTTTATAAGCCCCCAAAAGAATCTGCCATGTCCCCGGAAGAATTTCGCAGGGGGCAAAACCCTGAGAACTGCCGTAAGGAGACAGGCGAATAGAACTGCGATTGGAGCCGGAAGAACCTATATAGGTTTCTCCCGGCCCGTTCACTGCCAAATCGATAATATTTTGTTCCCTGCTAAGAATCTCTCCCTTTTCATTTTTTTCCCGTACAAATCGAGGATAAGTATAAGAGATTTCCATCGCCTCTATATTTTCCGGAACCTGAAATCCCACCCGAAAATAAGTTCCTTCCTGCTCTTTTTTTACCAAAATCTCCAATTTGTCAGTCTTTACATTTCCCATTTTTTCACCCTTTCTCCGCACCAAGATTCATACCTTCCAGCAGATAACGCTGTGCAAAAATATAGATCAGAAGCAACGGTATTGTAGAAATAATAATCGTTGCCATCACTGCATTTTCCGGTGCGATCGCAGTACCCGATGTCGCCGCATCCGAAGTAATCATCGCTTTGAGCATTAACGGCAATGTGTATTTATCCTGATCTGTAATCAATGTTGCCGGAAGCATAATGGAATTCCATTTTCCCACATACTCCATGAAAAATACAGTTGCCAGCCCTGGCAAAGAAGTAGGCATAAAAATTCCGGCAAAGATTTTAATTTCTCCTGCGCCGTCAATCCGTGCTGATTCTGCAAGAGAATAAGGCACCGTATCAAAATAATTGCGCATCAGCAAAATACTGAATCCAGAAACAAGTCCATTCATGATCAATCCTGTATAACTGTTCAGTAAATTTAACTGCTTATTCAGCTGATACACGGAAATCAGTGTCAAATCTCCCGGAATCATCATAGTAAGCATAACAAAAGAAGTAATAAATCCTTTAAAAGGCAGATCTTTCTGGATCAGTACATATCCGGCAAAGGAAGATAAAATAACTTGAATTACCGTTGCCACTGTAGTGACAAACAGAGAGTTTAAAAATGGTCTCATTAATTTTGATACAGAAAATACGTATTCAAACCCTCCCAAACTAAAGGAGTCCCACCAAAGCTTAATTCCGCTCTGGCTTGCAGATAAACGGGAAGAAGTTGCCACAACCAAAACATTCCACATAGGAAGCGCCATCATCAGCACCAGCGCCAGAAGTAAAGCCCACATGATCACTTTTTGCACTGGGTGTAATTCATTTCTTAAATTTTTATTCTTCATCTTCACCCTCCTAGTCATAAGCCTGATCATAACCGATTAATTTCCGTACAACGAAAGAGATCAACATGGTAACTAACAACACCAGTGTTGCCGCTGCTGTAGCTGTACCTACATCGAATTTTAAAATTCCGTCATTGTAGATCAACACCAGCAGATTTTGCACCTTATCGTTGATAGAAGGATTTCCCATAATAAAAATCTGGTCAAAGTTTCTCAGTACCCCCATAGCACTCAAAACCGTTACAATTTTCATCGTTGGTTTAATCTGCGGCAGGGTGATTCTCATAATTTGTTGAAGTCGGGAAGCTCCGTCAATCTGTGCCGCTTCATAGATGGAAGAATCCAGACTGACTATAGTTGCCAGGAAAAGAGCTGCAAAATATCCTGCGCCTTTCCATGCTCCCGTGAAAATCATAATCCCCCTTGCAAATATCGGCTCTGACATAAATACGATTGGCTGAAAATCTCCTGAAGAAAACATTTCCAAGATTCCGTTAATCATACCGGTAGGGGAAAAAATAGTGATCCACAGACCTCCCACTACTGCCCATGACAACAGATAAGGAATATATGTGACGGTCTGAATCAAAGATCTCGCAACCTTATTTTTTACCTCATTGAGCAGCAATGCAATAACCAGTCCCAATACAAACTGAAGAAGAAAAGTCCCGATTCCCACAATCAAACTATTTCCCAACGCCTGTTGATACGTGCTGCTTGTAGCTACATTTATATAGTTATCCATTCCTGCAAATTCAGATCCACCCAGAATTTTAACTTTCTGGAAACTGTTTATGATTCCCAATACCAACGGGTAATAAGAAAACACCAAAAAATATACCAGTACAGGAAGCAGCATCAGATAGATACCGCGATAACGTTTTACCTTCTTCCATACATTTTTATCTTTTTTCACAACCTGTTCCTCCGTATCAAAAGGACTATACTTCTGTTACACCACGCTCTTTCAATTCCTGGCGCATATTGGCAAGCCCTTCTTCTGAAGATACTTCTCCTTTTACAATCTGAATTCCCCATTTTCCTACAATTTCTTTATATTCTGCTTCATTAGGGATTGTCATTTCTATGGATGCATACTCTCCGTAACTGAGAGCCTCTTCCATTCCTGGATTATAACCAAATGGAGCCTTAAAATCTTTATAGATCGGCACTGGAGCTCCATGATCCTTTCCATGAGCTTTTCCTGTCTCTGTCAAAGTGTAAGTATCGCCTTCTTTTGTATAATCATAACCTTCCACACCTATAGATAACAGTTCTCCGCCTTCCTGTGTTGCAAAATACTCCAGAACCTTGATTGCACCTTCTACATTTTCCGCATTCGCCGGCACTGCATACAGACTGGCGCCGCCTTTTCCCAGCATATAGTTTCCATCCGGTGTTTTCAGACCCGGAAGAGATACCACTTCATATTCTTCTTCTGTAATCCCTTCTGTCTGCGCATTGGCATTATGGAGACCGATCCACGCCGCCCAATCAACGCTGCATCCTATTTTCTGGGATGATGCTCCCATCTTTTCTCTCATATCTGTAGTTGTATCTACGAAAGCTCCCGGATCCATCAGTCCTTCATCATATAATTTTTTAAACCATTCCCATACCGGTGCTGCCGCATCCGTAGAGATCGGAACATATTTCTTTCCATTCTCATCCAGCTGAACTCCTGTTTTCAGACCTGCTGCTGCCATCCATGGCTGAAGATCCCAAGTTTCTTTCAAAATCACATCAAACGGATAAAAATCTTTCACCTGACTTGTTTCCTTCATTTTTTTGAACACTTCATAATAACCGTCCATGGTTGGCTCAATTTCTTTGTAATCAATCCCCGCCTGCTTTAACAACGTATTATTCAGCGCTACTGCACGAAAGACCTCTTTTTTATTGAATCCGGCATATACTTTTCCGTCAATAGTAATATCTTCCCACTCCTGTTGCTCGATATTATTAGAAAGGATATCAGAATTCTTTACATATTCTGTAATATCCTTCAAAGCCTCCTGCTCCACAAGATTTGCATATTCACTGGCGCTTACATAAATAAGATCATACTTTTCTCCGCCGCTCAGTTTCTGCATCATAACCTGGGAATAATCAGAAGCTGGTTTTTCCATTTCCACATCTATGCCTATCGCTTCCTCTATTTTCTGTACAAAGAGCTCCATCTCCTCCTCATCTTTTCCTCCGGTAACGGCAGTGAGTATTTTTACTGTCCCTCCATCTCCCTTTGCTTCCGCATCCTTTTCCTTGCTCTCTCCGCAAGCTGTCATCGTGCCCATCACCATACATGCTGTAAGAAAAATCGCGCAAATTTTTTTCAATTTCATTTTCCTGTTCCTCCTTTGCGTTTCCGGTATTTGTATCATTTGTACATCCACCATATCATATTAATTATGTTTTGTAAATATAATAATATATTTTATATGTTTTCTACAGTTTTAAATCATATTTTTTGTTCGTTTTTCCTTTTGTTTTATCCGTTTTTTTCTATAACACACCTCACTTTTCTACTTTTCAACATTCATTATACGTTTTTATAATATGCTTTTCCATCTAAAACACGTTATATTCTTGTAAAATATGTTTTAATTATAAATAATTATATTTTTATCAGAATTATAAGAACACGAAGTCCGAAACAATTCGTCAGGTATCTTTTCCTTTCAAACAAAAAAAGATCTTTCACACCCTATTCTGTTTTTAACTCCAGAATACACTGCACAAGATCTTTTTATAATATTTACTTTTCCACAAAAATTCCAGGAATCAGATAGTCTTCCCAACACCGTTCTCCTGTCCTGATTTTTTTCAAAAGCAACTCCACGGCACATTCCGCGATTCTTTTTTCATCCTGTTTCACATGTGTCATGTGATACTGATCCGGTCCAAGATAATTCTCATCCACACTGCACACTCGAATCTTCTGCAGCAATCCCTTCTCCGAAAGAATTTTCTCCGTTTCCATGGCAAGTCCATACTCCAAACACACCAGCCCGTCTAATTGCGCCCCATAGTTTTCTATATATTCTTCGATCCTTTCCCGATAGATTTTCCCATACACCTGAAACGGATCTTCATAATCCACATAAGGCAAGAGACAAGGCGGCATAGCTTCCTGTCCACATTCTTCCATCCCCCGGAAAAATCCATTCTTCCGCTCCATAAGAGAAGAAGTTCCCTTCTCTTCCACCGTGATCATGGCAATATTCTTTTTCCCTTGCTTCGCCAGATACCCTACCAGTTTACGAATCGCTTCCTCCCCATCGGTGCGTACGGAATCCAACGGGATTCCTTCCATCTTCTTATCAATCAAAACAGCAGGAAATCCATCAATCACCATCTTCAATATTTCTGTATTATAGTGTGACCCATGCACTGGCATAATGCAGATACCCTGCGCCCCAATTTCCCGCAAATAGGTAATGCTCTGTTTCTCCAATTCCTGATTTCCATAAGAAAAACAGGGATAGAGATGATATCCTGCTTTTCTCACCTGATGATCCATCTCATACAACAACTGCAAACCATAGCTGGAACTGATATGTTCAAAAATAACACCTATCAGCTTTTCTTCCTGTATTGGCTCACTGACTGTTTCTTGTACCGGTTCCTCTGCCTCTTTTCCTGCGCTTCCGGTCACAAAGCTTCCTCTTCCTCGCACCCGTTCGACCAAGCGTTCCTGAACAAGAAGCGCCAGAGCCTTTTTTATGGTGATCGCGCTTACCTGATACTGTTTCACCATATCTTCCTCTGCATCCAGTTTGTCCCCTTCTTTTAAAATTCCCTGGCTGATTTTCTCTTTCAGATCTCTGTAAACCTTTTCATACAAAAAGGAATCTTTTGCCATATTGTACCTCCTGCTTTTTACGAAAACTAATATTCATTATATGATATGGCTATACAAAAGTAAAGATACCCGTTATAATACAAAGAGTTATCGTATTTTTACAAAAGAATGCAGCAAAGGAGTTTATCATGTCTGAAATGAATACAAATAAAATACCCGGCGATTCCCGCCCCCGTCACAACATCGTTCTGATCGGCTTCATGGGAACCGGAAAATCTTCCGTAGCTCAATATCTTCATGACACCTGTCATATGGAAGTGGCTGACATGGACGAAATCATTGCAGCTCGGGAAAATATGTCTATTCCAGAGATTTTCTCCCTCAAAGGGGAAACGTATTTCCGCACACTGGAAACGAATCTTCTCCGGGAATTACAGCAGAAAAATAATCTGATCATTTCCTGCGGAGGCGGCGCTGTACTTCAGGAAGAAAATATAAAAATCATGAAGCAAAACAGTTATGTGATTCTTCTTACCGCTCAGCCTGACACCATTTTTGAAAGGGTGGGAAGAGATGAAAACCGCCCTGTCTTAAATGGACGCCGCAGTCCGGAAGGTATTCGGGAACTTCTGGAAGAACGCCGTTCTTACTACGAAGCTGCCGCAGACATCACCATAGAAACGGACAAAAAGAACCTGTCCCAGATTGCAGTGGAGATTGTACAGAAGCTGGGACAGTCCCGTTGGCTGGACACTGTCAACCCGGTAATCTTTATCGGAAACGCAAAGAAATTCTCCGATCTGATGATGACGTACCGCTGCGCAATCCGGGAGATTCGAACCAAACTGGAAGTGCTGGACGATGAATTTTCCAGCAAATACAACCGCAATCCCATTTCCTTTATCAAAACCAGAATCAAAAAGCCTATGAGTATCTATCAGAAGCTCCTCCATCTGGGATATGAATTTACAGAAGAAAATATTGTGGGACAATTAAATGATGTGGCTGGCGTCCGGGTAATCTGTCCATTTATCGATGATATTTATACGGTTGCCCACCTTCTTACTCAGCAAGATGACCTGAAAGTGATTCGAATCAAGGATTATATCAAACCCCCAAACCCCAACGGTTACCGCAGCTACCATATGATTGTAGAGATTCCCGTATTCTTCTCCAAGGGGAAAACACCTGTCCGGGCAGAAATACAAATCCGCACCATCGGTATGGACTTCTGGGCAAGTCTGGAACACCAACTGCGCTATAAGAAAAATCTGGATAAAATTGAAGGTTATGAAACTATCAGCGACGAATTGCAGAAATGTTCCCGCAATATCACCGAAACGGATAATCATATGCAGGCGATCAAAGATATGATTGGAGATTTTTACGATATCTAAAAAGGAACTATTGCTTAAAATACATATCCCAAATATTGATCCATTTTACGCTCAGTCTGCGCTCACTTTGAGCCTGAAGTCTCAAAGATGTGCTCGACAAATTCGCAAAAAATGGATCAATATTTTCGAATCATGTTTTAAGTGACAGTTCCTTTTTTACTGATAACTACTTATTGATAGTGGCGGATCACCACCTGCAAGGTCTCTCTGCCCTGGTAGCTGTTGATTTCGGGATAGTAGACGATCGACAGTGTTTCTTTTCCTCGGATGTCTTCAAGAAATTGGTCCCCATCTCCAAAATAAATCCCATCCATTCCATAACCCATCTCATCTGCAAGTTTTACTTTCACTACATTTCTGTTTTTTCCAAAAACTCTCACATCCATAACCCGCAACCCCTTCTGCGCAAACAGGGGTTTTTCATTTCCTTTGCCAAAGGGTTCCAAAAGTTTCATCTCCTGGATCAGATCTTTCCGAATATAGTTCACTGGCATAGGAACGTCGATCAGCACCTTTTCCACAAAATCTTCCGGTCCCAGCCCGGAAAGCTGGTTCAGCCGCCTCCGAAAAGGTTCGATCTTATCCTCTTCCAAAGACAGACCTGCCGCCATAGGATGACCGCCGTATTTTGTCAGGTATTCGTCACACTCGCACAATTTTTCAAACATAGAGTAGCTCTCCGTGGAGCGCCCGGAACCTTTTACCCCCTCTTCTCCCCGGGTAAGAACAAAGGCAGGTTTATGGTATTTTTCCCGTATCCTTCCTGCAATAATCCCTGCCAGACTTTCATGGCACTCCGGCAGATAGACCACCAGAACGCTGTCATTTTTGATAGGTGTAGTTTCCACCTGCAAAATAGCTTCTTCCACCCCCTGCGCTGTCAGCTCCTTCCGACTCTCATTCAACGCTTTCAAATCTCCCGCCAGCCGGGCAGCTTCCTCCCGATTTTCCGCACACAGAAGCTTCAGCGCTCTTCTGGCAGTATCCAATCTTCCCGTAGCATTCAAGCAGGGACCCAACACAAATCCAATATGGTACGGCGTGATATTCTCCGGTTCCAGTTGATTCACCCGACAAAGCTCCTGCAGTCCCAGATTTGAAGTATGGTGAAGACGTTTCAGCCCCTCCTTCACCAAAATTCTGTTTTCCCCTTTCAGCTCCATCACATCTCCAATGGTAGCGATCCCTGCATATTCCAAAAGCTGGTCTGTAATATCCGTCTTTGGCTGCTGCTTTCTGTACAGCGCCTCCACCACTTTTAACGCCACCGTTGCCCCACAGATTCCCGGAAATGGATACGCACACTCCTTCTGTTTTGGATTTACCACTGCGTCCGCAGGGGGAAGTATTTCTTCCCGCCCTTTCTCCGTTTCCCGAAAAGGAACCTCATGGTGGTCGGTAACAAGAATCGTCATTCCCAGTTCTTTTCCCTTTTGGATCTGACTCCCTGCCGCAATCCCGTTGTCACAGGTAATGATGGTGTCAATCCCATCCTCCCATGCCTGCTGGATCAGATGTTCATTCAATCCATATCCATCCTTCATTCGATTCGGGATCACATGATTGACCTCTGCACCGACCCCTTCCAGACCTTTCAGCAAAATATATGTTGCCATCACTCCGTCAATATCATAATCACCGATAATCCGAATTTTTTTCTTTTCCTGAATCTTTTTTATCAGAATCTCCACAGTGTTCTCCATATCCTTCAATAAAAACGGATCATGAAGTCCCCGCCTGTCGCCGTAAAGATACTCTCGAACCGCCTCTTCTCCCACAATATCCCTGTTTCTAATCAGCCGCGCCGTCACCGGATCAATCCCGAACGTATCTCCTATCTGTTTAAAATCTGCCCTTTTGGCAGATACTACCCATTTTTCCATTCTTTTCTCCTGTCATTCTTCGAAAAAGAGAACTGCCCCATCAATGGATCAGGAACCCGTTTCGATTCCTGCCATTAACGGGACAGTCCGTTTTATACATTCACGCTTCGTATACGAAATCTTTATTTTTTATGAAATTTTGTTTTCAGCGTATACCACAGCGGACCTGTCACGCATACGGAAGAGTACGCGCCGCAGATAATACCTACCATGATCGGCAGTGCAAACTCCCGGATCGAAGGCACACCCAGTACAAACAATACGAAAATCGTAATAAAGGTCGTAAAGGACGTATAAATACTTCTGGTCAAAGTCTGGGTAATACTTACATTTACCACCTCTGCCAGATCTGCCTTTTTCCCCATATTTCGCATATTTTCCCGGATACGGTCAAAGATAACGATGGTAGCGTTGATGGAATAACCAACGATCGTCAGCATGCAGGCAATAAATGTATTTCCCACGGAAATTCTTGCCAGCGCATAGAACGCCAGAACCACCAGCACGTCGTGTACCAGAGCCAAAACGGCGCTGGATGCAAAACGAATATCCTTAAACCGGAACCAGATATAGAGCAGCATACCGATGGTAGCGATCACAACCGCCACGAAGGCATCTCTTCTCATCTCAGCGCTTACGGTAGAGGAAATATTTTCCGCAGTGATCTCATTCGCATCTACGTCAAATTTTTCAACCAGCTTCTGATTTAATTTTTCCCTCTCATCCAGAGACAGAGAACGTGTCTTAAATACCACTTCATTTCCGCCTGCTACTTTGGACGCCTGAATATCGGCGTCTCCTGTCACCTCTTTAAAGATCGGCTTTACTTCTTTGTCAATCTCTGCAAGAGTAAGATCTTCATTAAAAGTCACATTCGTGGAAGTTCCACCCATAAAGTCCAGACTGTAATTCAGCGCTTTTCCATCTTTTGCTGCAAAAATTCCCATTCCTACAGGCACCAGCAGAATCAAAATAATAGAAATCGTGAAGAAGATTTTCCGTTTTCCCACAAAATCAATCGCTTTTCTCTCTTTCTGTCTGCCATAAAACTTCTCTGCTTTAAATCCAACTGCATACAGAGCATTTACCAGCAATCTTGAAATTACCAAAGACGTAAACATGGAAAGTACAATACCAAGAGCCAGCGTCATGGCAAAGCCTTTGACGCTTCCGGAACCCAGTCCTCCCAGAACGGCTGCTGAGATCAATGTAGTAATATTACCATCCACAATCGCAGACATCGCTTTCTGGAATCCAATCTTGATTGCGCTTCTCACACTCTTTCCAGCGGAGATTTCTTCCCGGATACGAGCGTAAATAATAACGTTCGCATCTACTGCCATACCAATCGAAAGAATGATACCGGCAATACCCGGCAGCGTAAGTGTCAGGTCAAAAGCATTTAGCATCACCAGTTCCAGCCCTGTATATATTGCCAAAGATATAGCGGCAACTACACCAGGAAGGGCATAGACAATCATCATAAAGATTGCAACCAGAGCAAGTCCGATTCCGCCTGCCAAAAGGCTTGTCTTTATCGCATCTTCACCCAGCTGAGCTCCTACTACTTTGGAGCGAAGCTCCGTCAGCTCCAATTTCAGAGAACCAATACGAATCACAGATGCCAGTTCATTTGCTTCCTCAATGGATTCCTGACCGGTAATCTGCGCCTGTCCATCGGAGATTACTGTCTGTACCGTCGGCGCGCTGATGGTTTCCCCATCATATACGATAGCGATCTGCTTACCCAGATTCGCTTCTGTCGCCTCAGCAAACTTTTTCGTTCCTTCTTTTGTCAGTTTCAGAGAAACGATGTACTGTTTCTGACCTGTCACCTGATCTTCCGTCACTGCCCCTTTTGCATCGGCAATATCTGAACCATCCAGAACCGTTTCTCCGCTTTCATCCTGAAATTCCAGAGAACCCGGTTTGCCCAGCTCTTCCAGAATCTTATTCGCATCTTTCGCTCCGGGGATTTCTACATTGATACGGTCGTCCCCTTCCTGATAAACCTGAGCCTCTTCACTATATCCTTCCACACGTTTCTGAAGCTTATAGATGGTGTCATCCATATCTTCCTGAGAAGGCGCATCCCCTTTTACCTGATACGTAATGCTCACACCGCCGGCAAGATCCAGACCGGTCTTAATATTTTTGGCAGCGCCTATACCTGCGGGACCAAATCCTACTGCTGTGGTAAACGCCAGAAAACCAACCACGATCACAGTAAGAATCAGTACAAGTATTCCTTGTTTCTTCTTCATTTTTCTTTACCTCTTACTCTTCTTCTGCTGTCGCCGCTTTGATCATCAGCGCACATTCTACACGCTTCCGCTGAAGCTCACAGCCAATCTCATAAACATCGTTGATATTTCCTTTGAAATTATAAGAATTTGCCGCGCAGCCTCCGCTGCAGTAGAAACGCGCAAAGCATTTTTTACATTCTTCCTTAGCATATACGTTGCAGCCTTTGAATTCCTGACAGATTTCCGGTCTTGTGATCCCTTCGTCCACATTTCCCAGAAGGAATTTTTCTTCTCCTACAAACTGATGGCAGGGATACAGATCGCCCCAGGGAGTCACTGCCAGATATTCTGTACCGGAACCGCAGCCTGACAATCTCTTATATACACAAGGACCACCGGTAAGATCGATCATAAAATGGAAGAAATTGAATCCGTTTCTCTCTTTCTTTCTTTTTACCATCTCTTTTGCCAGATTATCGTATTCCTCAAAAATCTTGGGAAGATCCTCCGGCTGCAGCGCATAATCTGCGTCTGCGGGAGCAACCACTGGTTCCACGGAAATCTGCTTAAATCCCAGGTCTGCCAGATGCAATACATCTTTGGAAAAATCCAGATTGTGATGGGTAAAGGTTCCCCGGGCATAATATTTATCCTGATTGCGGCTTTCCGCCCACTTCTGGAACTTGGGAACGATCAGATCATAACTGCCTGCTCCTTTGCGGAACGGACGCATATAATCATGAACTTCTTTTCTTCCGTCGATACTCATGACCACATTGCCCATCTCCCGGTTACAAAATTCCATCACTTCATCGTCCACCAGAACACCGTTCGTTGTCAATGTAAAGCGGAAATTCTTATTATGTATCTTCTCCTGCTCTCTTCCATAAGCAACCAGATCTTTAACTACCTGCCAGTTCATCAACGGCTCTCCGCCGAAGAAATCCACTTCCAGATTCTTTCTGCTGCCGGAATTAGCAATAAGGAAATCCAGCGCTTTCTTTCCTACCTCAAAGGACATCAGCGCTCTTCTTCCATGATATTCTCCTTCTTCTGCAAAGCAATACCGACAAGCCAGATTACAGTCGTGAGCAATATGCAGGCAAAGGGCTTTTACCACTGTTGGACGCTCTTTGAAATGTTCGATCGCATTTTCATAGATATCTTCTGTGAACAGCATTCCCTGCTCCGTAAGCGTATGAATCTCATCCAGAGCAGTTTTCAGTTCTTCTTCTGGATAAGATTCCCGCAATTTTTCCAGAACTTCTGCCTCTTCCGCTCCCTGATCCAAAAGTGCGATCACATCATAAACGATCTCATCCACCACATGGACAGATCCGCTGTTTACATCCAGTACGATCGCATAACCATTGTTCTTATACTGATGAATCACGTCTCAGTTCTCCTTCCAATTTCATTTTTTATTTTTTTACCGGTGGCTCTTCTCACCCCGGATACATAACCACAAAAAGCAAGCAGCGGCTTCTAAACCGCTGCCTGGCATATATTTCATTATGAAAATTATTTTGTGCTTTCGCAGCTCTGATTTCCTACTGTACAGGAAGTCTTGCAAGCAGACTGGCAAGATGTCTGACATTCACCGCATCCACCTTTTTTTACAGTATTCTGCAAACTTTTTGTATTTAAAGTTTTGATATGTTTCATGTCTGTTTCCTCCTTATGTTTATACTGTCTCACATTATAGCATAGGTGCTTTCATTTTTAAAGAGTTTTTTTAGGAAAACATCCCTCCCAGCATCCCGGAACCCATGCACATCACAAAGGATGTAGCGATTCCTTTCCAACCGGATGCCAATCCTGGCTCGGTAAGGGCTGACACGGCGGTAAGAAGTAAAAAATACATCAGTCCCAGAGACATTCCCCAGAGAAATTTCTGCCGTCCCGCTTTCTTTCCCACAAAAAATCCTCCCAGAAAACAGGACACAATGTAAATCACAATAATCCCCAGATTTACTCCGCTCTCATCCAGATCCATCTGAAATACCAGAAATGCCAGAAGCAGCAGAGTGATGCCTGTTATTCCATAGGCAACAAGCAGCCCCTTCACCAGGGGAATCAGCTTTGGTAACTGTTTTTCTGTTCGATCCATAAAAATAACCCTCCCACACTACTATATGGGAGGGTTGTACCTTCTATTCTTTATTTTTTCCTTTTTCTGATCACAATCACTGCTCCCGCAATAATCAGCACCAAAACTGCTGCTGCACCGATACCGATATACAACATCGGCATCTGCTCATCACCAGTTTTTGGAACATTGGAGGACGAGGAATTACTTTCTGTACTTCCAGAAGAAGGACGTTTATTTCCTGCACTGGAGTTATTGCCTGAAGAAGGTTTCGGTTTCTTTCCAGAATTTCCTGTCAGTGTATTCTGAGCGGACGGTTTAGACGGATACGCCTTATCTGTATTTCCCACCAGCGGCTTACTTCCTGCAATCTTCGTCCCTGCAATATTATAGGGGCTAAAGGAGGTAGTGATAAAACTCATCGTTCCATCTTCATTATAAACCGGCGTAATGTATTCCACAGAACCGTCATCCAGATAATGTACCACTACCAGTTGGGTATATAATTCCTTATCTGGAGCAGGAATCGTTACTTTCACCTGCTGTCCGTTCAGCTTATACTCTGTATCCCTCATCAGATCCCACAAAGTCATGTCATAAGGTGTGATAAAGGTATCTACATTATACGCTTCCAACACGGAAGTATCTTCCTGTTCATTTCGCAATTCTACCCGGAACTGTACATACCAAGGGATGTCTCCCTCGATCGTCACACCATTGCTCTGGCGGTTAAAAATCGCCGCTCTCTCCTGCGCACTCAGAAGCTTCTCATACGTTCCCTGCGCAAGACAGCCCTTCTGGGCTTCCGAGAGGGACTGATAAGAAGCCGTCGCATCGATGATCGCTTCTACAACCGCTACTGCCGTTACTTCCGTAGGCAAATAATCAATCTGTATCTGTACCTGCTCCGCTTTTGCTATCTCTTCCGGCGTAAGCGCATGCTTTGCCGGCTCTTCCGGAACTGGTTCAGGAGTCACCTCTGGGGTTGGTTCTACCGTCGGTCCCGGTGTCACTTCCGGCGTCGGCTCTACTGTCGGTTCCGGTGTTACCTCCGGCGTTGGTTCCACCGTTGGCTCCAGCGTCACCTCCGGGGTCGGCTCTACTGTCGGCTCCGGTGTTACCTCCGGCGTTGGTTCCGGCGTCACCTCTTCCACTGGCTTTAAGGAAGTGACTTGCACAAGAATCTTTCGAACGATTCGATTCTCCTCCTCATCCCAGCCTTTTTCTTCACTGTAATCCATAGCCTCTGTATCATAAGGGTAGAAAAACACGGTACACTCTGTCTCGTATTCTGAAGGAACAAAAGTACTGTCTTCCCAGGCGAAAACTCCGTCACCCACACAATCGGTAAGCGGCAGTTCTCCCAACTCTACCGGTTCTTCCATTACCAGTTTCTTAGGGATACGCACTTTCTCTTTTTGTATTGCTCCCTCTACCGTTCCTTCTCCAATGATATCTTCTTCGTAAAGAACCACATTCTCTAACACGAGACTTCCCTCTACTTTTACCAAAGGACCATTAAAATCTTCTACTCTCCGAACAGACACTCCAGAAGGCAATTCCCAGACTTCATCCTCTTTCACAGTAACCATACCGCTGATCCGAATAACGCCGTACTCTCCTGCAAGATCTGCTGCCCGCTGAAAAGTTTTAACCGCTTTCTTTCTGCTTTCCCCGGAGTTGTCATCATTTCCTGACTTTCCATTCAGGTAAACAATCAGTTTTTCTCCTTTTTCATCAGAAATCTCTGTCTTTTCTCCTGTTGAACTGGCAAATACATAGGAAGTCCCTCCTGCTGACACTACCATGACGGATGCCAGAAGAATCCCCATCGTCCGCAGACATCGCTTCCTGCTGATGCCTTTGTTTTTATGTATTCTCATAAAACTTCTATCTCCTTACTGACCTGTCTTTCCTTCTATCTTACATACTTCTAAGGTCAATTATTTTTGATTATAACATAATTTTTCAGTCCTGACACCCCCTAAAATTTAATTTAACTTGCTTTTTCAGTCAAAATCATGTATATTTTCAATATCAAAAGAAAAAAGGAGTGAATATTTTTGGATTCTGGCGACGCCATACAACTAATTGTATTATTAATTCTGCTGCTGCTTTCTGCATTCTTTTCTTCTGCCGAAACGGCTATGACAACTGCAAACAAGATCCACATCATGGCTCTGGCTGATGAGGGAAACAAACGGGCAAAAACCCTTTTGAAGATTATTGATAATCCGGGAAAACTGCTCAGTACGATTCTCATAGGCAACAATATTGTGAATCTGTCCGCCTCATCTCTGGCAACCACCTGGACAACCCGTGTCCTTGGAAATGCTTTCATAGGTATTGCTACCGGTATTCTCACGTTATTGGTACTTCTTTTCGGCGAGATCACCCCGAAAACTATGGCTACTTTCTATGCCGAAAAAATGGCTCTGTCTTATGCACCGGTTATTTATTTTCTTATGAAACTGCTCACACCAGTTATTTTTCTGGTAAATAAACTTTCCAATGGAATCTTATTTTTGCTGCGCACCGACCCTAACGGAAAACAGAACACTATGACCGAACAGGAGCTGCGCACGATCGTTGATGTAAGCCACGAGGACGGAGTGATCGAGACAGAAGAACGGCAGATGATATACAACGTGTTTGATTTTGGAGATTCTCAGGCCAAAGATGTCATGGTTCCACGGATTGATATGTCCTTTGTGGACGTAGACACTACCTATGATGAATTACTGGAAATTTTCAGAAAAGACGGATACACACGATATCCCGTATATGAAAATACTACCGATACGATCATCGGTACCATCAATATGAAAGATTTGCTTTTATGGGATGCCCGAAAAGATTTTTCCATCCGGGATATTCTCAGAAAACCCTATTTCACCTATGAACACAAGAGTACTGCTGCTCTCCTTATGGAAATGAAAGAATATGCCGTCAACCTTGCTATTGTTCTGGATGAATACGGAGCTACTGCAGGTATGATCACTCTGGAAGATCTTCTGGAAGAAATCGTGGGCGAGATCCGTGATGAATACGATGCCGATGAAGAAGAAGATGTGCGGGAGATCATTCCTCAGCGGGAATACCTTGCCCATGGCTTTGCCAAGTTAGATGACCTGAATGAAATTCTGGGACTTCATCTGGAATCCGATGATTACGATTCCATCGGCGGCTACATCATTGAACAGCTGGATTACCTCCCTTCTCCGGGAGAATCCTGTGTTACGGACGATGGACTGAAACTGGTGGTGGATGCTATCGAGAAAAACAGAATAGAAACTGTCCATATCTATATTCCTGAAGGATACTTTGAATCAGTGGAGGAGGAAGAAGAATAAAAACAAAATATACCCAAAAAAATCAAAAATTTTAGACATAAAATCAAAAAACCCCTCAAAAAATCCCAAAATGCAATGCATTCGGAGCTTTTTCAAGGGGTTTTTCCAATAAATCTGGGCTTTTTAATGAAACTATGGCGCCTATACCCAATGAACTCACAATTCTTTCAAAATCTCATGAAACTGTTCTCCGCACCGTCTCATCTCTCCCAGCACTTCTCTGATCCCCTCCTCTGTAAGATACCAGTTTTCCCGGTTGATCCCCACATCGGACGGACAGATCAAAAATCTGGTCCCCGGATACAAAAGTTCATAATACATTTTGCATCGTCTGGCATGCTGCGCCTTGCAGCAAAGAATTGCCTTTTCTACCGAGATTCCTCTCTTCTCTGTCGCCTGCCGGGAGAAAATCGCATTCTGATATGTATAAGTCGCCTGGTCTTCTCTGAGAATTTTTCTCTCATCCACTCCATTTTTTATCAGTACTGTTTTCAAAAATTCCCACTCTGTACGATACGCTCCGCGATACTTTTCTTCTTTTGCCAGAACGCCGGAAAATTTTCCTGTAACAACACTATATTTTCCAGAGGGCAGAATGTATGGAGCATACCCTCCTTTCCACAATTCTGCCGCCCGTTCTGCCATCTGTGGATAGCCATTCCCCGGAACAAAAATCATATCCGCCTGCTCCGGTTCATCCTCCACAAAAATAAAATCTGTAAAATTTTCCAAAAAACTCCTGTATTTTTCTTTTGTATCCATGTTTCTCTCCTATTTGGTTGTAATCAGCGTCTGGTACCCGTCTTTTCTAAGTCTTTGTTCCATAGCTACGGCATTTCCCATCTGCTGAAACGCTCCCACCTGTACCTTATAAAAATTACCGTCTTCCAGAATAAAGGACGGATATCCCTGAGACATCAGAAGATAATTCAAGTTATCTGCATTCTGCCGATTCCGAAACAGTCCCACCTGCACACGATACAAAACAGGTTCTTCCACAGTCTCCTCCGCCAAAGTTCCCAGAATTCCCCCGGCGATCGCCTGGGCAATCTCGTTAAATTTTTCATCAAAAAGCTGATTATCACTGTCGCTGTTAATAAATCCTGCTTCCACCAACAGCGCCGGCATCTTTGTCCTCCGCAGCACTACAAGACCTGGGCGGGCTTTCACCCCCAGATTTTTAAATCCCACGTCTTCCAGAGCGCTGTTAATATTTTCTGCCATCTCCAGCTTAATCCCGGACTTATCATAGACAAGCGTTTCTACGCCCTCATACTGGTTTGG
>HF995398.1:12976-15274 GCA_000432335.1 Firmicutes bacterium CAG:646 | reverse complement strand
GATGAATAGACACAAAATAATCTGCCATAGCCTCATTGGCAATTTGCGCCTTTTGAAAAGGTGTCTGATAGATATCTTCCGTACGGGTAAAGATCACATCAACCCCATTTTCCTTCAAAATCTCTCCCACCGCCAGTCCCAGCTGCAAAGTATCATCCTTTTCCTGACGTCCCTGATAGACCGCACCCGGATCTTCTCCTCCGTGACCGCTGTCCACAACAATTCTATATGCCATAAAAAATACACCTCCTGATGCACTCTTACTACTATATGCAACAGAAGGTGTAGATGTCAAATACTTCCTTATAGGTTTACTGCAATCAAAAGTGCTGCCAACAAAATCAGGAATCCTGCTCCCACCAGACAAACTACATTAAGCACTTTCCCAACTTGTTTTCCAAAGATTCTCCCTGCAAGCAAATATATTCCGATTCCCAGAATACCTCCCAACGTATTTGCCAAAAGATCCGTAATATCACTCGCTCCTATCCCAAACAAATACTGGAATGCTTCATATAACAGACTCACTCCGAAAATTGGAACAAGACGCTTCCAGAATGTCGCCTGCTCCCGTAACATTCCCATAAAAATACCAAACGGCACAAATGCCAGCACATTATCTATAATTTCCGAAATTTGCAATTTTCCATTAACCATCACCGACTCCTTAAAAGGAATCAGATTAATACTCCGGATATCTGGTAATTCCTGAAAGGCGAACTGCATTTTAAACAAAATGATCCATGTAAGAAACATCAAATAAATTATACATAAAGCTTTCGTTATTTTCTTTGATTCCATGGTAACTCCTCCGATTTCTTTTTTCATCATAAGAAAAGATACCAGAAATATTTTAATTTCCTTCATGGATAATTGTTAAGATATTCTTATAGTTTTTTCACTGGTCTGACACTCCGTTCCAAAATTCCCTTTAATTCACTGATTACCATCCCGTAATTTGTAATGGGAACGCCTGCGTCCTTGGCACAGGCAATGCGATATTTCATCTCCCTCTCCCTGAGCATACAGCCGCCGCAATGGATGATCAGTCGATATCTGGATATATCCTCCGGGAAATCTCCTCCGCTGGCAAAGGAAAACTTTAAGTTCTTTCCCGTCTGTTTCTGAAGCCATCCGGGAATCTTCACTGTACCGATATCATTACACTGGCGATGATGGGTACAACCCTCACAGATCAGAATGGAATCTCCATCTTCCAGATTTCTGAGTGCTTTAGTTCCAGCAAGCAGTACATCCAATTCTCCCTTATACCGGGCAAAAAGAATGGAAAAGGAGGTGAGTGGAATATTCTCCGGCACGATCTTTCCCACCTTTTCAAAAACCTGGCTATCCGTAATAACCAGCCCCACTTCCCCCTTGAGACGATACAAAGTTTCTTCCAGCTCTTCATCCCGCACTACGACGGCAGCTCCACCCGCTTCCAGAATATCCCGAATCGTCTGCTGCTGAGGAAGGATCAGCCTTCCTTTCGGCGCCGCCTGATCCAATGGGACAACAAGAAGTGTAAATTTTCCTGGAACCAGCAAGTCTGCCGCCAGCCTTTTTTCTTCCCGTTCCTTCTGCATCTGTTTCCCAATGAGTTCTTTCATTTCTTCGATCTGGTACCCGGTAACGGCACTGACTGCCAAGACCGGAAACTGAGAAAACTGCCGGGCGAGTTTCTCCTGCCACGCATCCCGCTCCCTTTCCTGCATTCGATCCGACTGACTGAGCGCCAAAATACAAGGAATGTTCTTTTCCTGTATGCTTTCCAAAAGTCTCTGTTCCCTGAGGGAAAATTCTTTTCCCAGAACGCTCACCAGAATTGCCAGATCGCAGGAGTTCAATGTCTGATAACTTTTTTTCACTCTTTGCTGTCCCAACTCCCCCTGATCGTCCACTCCAGGCGTATCAATAAGCACCACCGGTCCCAGCGGCAAAAGCTCCATTGCTTTTCGCACCGGATCTGTAGTCGTCCCCTTCACCGGAGAAACGATTGCAAGATTTTGTCCGGTCAATGCATTGATCAGGCTGGATTTTCCCACATTTCTCTCTCCAAAAATCCCTATATGAAGCCGCTCCGACGACGGCGTACTGTTCATGCTCATCTGTCCCTCCTAAAACCGGAAATCCCTCTGTCCCCGTTCAATTTCTTCCAGATTCTTTTCTACAATCTGACGCACTTTTTCTTTGGGTATCTGCTTCAATTCTTTTCTGATCAAAGCCTCTCCCACCTTCCGAGTATCCTCCGCAGCATAGTCTTCCAGATATTCTTTCAGCGTCATAAGCGCATTTGGG
>HF995398.1:8457-12904 GCA_000432335.1 Firmicutes bacterium CAG:646 | reverse complement strand
GGTCTCCAGTACGTCCTTCTCTGTAGCATGCCGTACAAAAACTGGGAATATACCCCATCTTCATCAGCCAATTTACCACTTCATCCAGCGTTCTGTTATCGCTGACGTCAAACTGCGCGGAGCTTTCTTCCTCCGTCTCCTCTTCTGCATAGCCGCCCACACTGGTTCTGGAACCTCCGCTGATCTGAGAAATCCCCAAATGCAGCACCCGTTCCCGACACTGACGACTCTCACGAGTAGAAATGATCATTCCCGTATAGGGCACTGCGATACGGATACAGGCTACCAGCTTGGCAAAAGTATCATCGTCAATCCCGTGATCAAAATCTCCGGGATCAATATCATCCGCCCGGCGGATTCGGGGAACACTGATGGTATGCGGTCCCACTCCATACGCTGCTTCCAGATGTTCTCCATGCATCAAAAGCCCGGCAAATTCATACCGATATCGTTCCAGACCAAACAATACTCCGATTCCCACATCGTCAATCCCGGCTTCCATCGCCCGATCCATTGCTTCCGTATGATAGGCATAGTCATGCTTCGGACCGGTGGGGTGCAGTTTTTCATAGGATTCTTTGTGATACGTCTCCTGAAAGAGGATATAAGTTCCAATCCCTGCCTCCTTCAACCTTCTGTAATTTTCTACCGTAGTAGCCGCTATATTTACATTGACCCGGCGGATAGCTCCGTTCTTATGCTGAATACTATATATGGTCCGAATACTTTCCAGCACATACTCGATCGGACAATTTACCGGATCCTCACCCGTCTCCAGCGCCAGACGTTTGTGCCCCATATCCTGAAGGGCAATCACCTCCCGGCGTATTTCCTCCTGCGTGAGTTTTTTTCTCAGGATATGACCATTTTTCGCATGAAAAGGACAGTACACACATCCATTGACACAATAATTGGAGAGATACAAAGGCGCAAACATCACAATTCTGTTTCCATAAAAATCCTTTTTGATCTGTTCCGCCAGCGCATAGATCTCCTGATTGATCTTCTCATCCTCACACGCCAGAAGCACCGAAGCTTCCCGATGATCCAATCCCTTTCTTTCCTTTGCTTTCTCCAATATCTGCTTCATCAATTTGCTGTTGTCTTTATTTTCATCTGCATATGCCAGCGTATCCATGATCTCCTCATGACTGATAAATTCTTCTGCTTTTCTTGCCTCTGCACGATACATCTTCTATCCTCTCTCTTTCTTCGGGTAATCTCCCCGGTCTGTCACCACTTCATAGCCGATTTGTTCCATCTGCCGCCGCAAAAGCTCCACACCTTCTCCGCTTTCTTCCCCCGTTCCCAGTTTGTCATCATACAGCAAATATTTTTTTCTGTTTTCTCTGGGAGAAAGATTTGGCATCACCACATTAGCTCCTGCCAAAATCCCCAGTTCCCTTCCTCGAGGATGAATCGTCCCCAAAGCTGTCGTTGCCGGAAGCAGCACCTGAGGGAGCAGCAGCCTTATCATAGCAAGCAGTACCAGCGTCTGGTTCAGGGTTCCATTTGGATACTTCCGAAACGGCGTATCTTTTTGAGAAATAAAAGGACCGATCCCCACCATGTGCGGCTGCAGTTCCTTCATATATACCAGATCCGCTCCCAAATGCTCCGGCGTCTGAAAAGGCGAACCTACCATACAACCGCAGCCCGTCTGATAACCGATCTCCTTTAAATTCTCCAGACATTTTCTTCTATGTTCCCAGAAAAGCTCGGGCGGATGAATCTTTTCATAATGCCATTTTTCTGCTGTTTCATGACGGAGCAAATAACGGTCGGCGCCTGCATCAAAAAAATGCTGGTAGCTCTCTCTTTCCCATTCCCCCAAAGACAGCGTAATGGCACAGTCCGGAAATTCCTCGCGAATCTGTCGGATCAGATCTGTTACCACGGCATCTGTCAGACCAGGATCTTCTCCTCCCTGCAGCACGAACGTTCGAAACCCTTTCTCGTAACCATAGCGACAGCATGCCCGAATCGTCCCCGCACCCAGCCGATATCTTTCTATTTTCCGGTTATCTTTCCGTATCCCACAGTAATAACAATTATTTTTACAGATATTCGAGATTTCTATCAGTCCCCGGATATAAATCTTATTTCCATAGACAGTTCTCGCCCTTTCGCGGGAATTTTCAAAAAGATATGCTCTCTCCTCTTTGCGCACGCCCTCACTCAAATCCCGGATAAACGCTCCATACGCCTCTTTTTCATTGGGAAATCGTCCCGCTGTCAGTTGTTCTATCTCTTCTTTCAGTCTTTTCTCCATGACGTTCTCCCTCACTTCAAAAAGAGCTTCAGAAGCCATTCCTTTTCCTTTGTATACGGCATATACCGAATGGGAAGATCAAGATGAGAGGATTTTTTTACAATACTCTTTTCATGGGTAAAGGTCTCATACGACTTTTTCCCATGATAACTTCCCATACCGCTGCCTCCCACACCGCCAAATCCCATACGGGAAGTAGCCAAATGGATAATGGTATCATTCACACAGCCACCTCCAAAAGACAGCTCTCTCAATACTTTCTTCTGAATACTCCGACTTTCTGTAAACAAATATAACGCCAGCGGTTTTTCCCGATTCTTCACTTTTTCAATCGCTTCCTCCAGGGTTTTGTACGTCACCACCGGAAGCACCGGTCCGAAAATCTCTTCCTGCATGATCGGGGAATCCCACGATACCTCTTCCAGCACTGTAGGCGTAATCTGAAGCGTCTCCGTATTTCCATATCCGCCACAGGAGATTTTTTCTCCCACCATCAAGTTCATTACTCTCTGATAATGCTTTTCATTGATCATCTTAGGATAGTCCGGATTCTCGAGAGGTTCCTTCCCCAGCATTTTTTCTATCCAGAAAACAATCCATGCCAGCAATTCTTCTTTCACCTTTTCAGAAACGAGAAGATAATCCGGCGCTACACAAGTTTGTCCGCTGTTGAGATACTTTCCAAATACCAGTCTTTTCGCAGCAAGAGAAAGTTTCGCGTCTTCTGTCACAATACAGGGACTCTTCCCCCCCAGCTCCAAAGTTACAGGAGTGAGGTTTTCTGCCGCTTTTTCCATTACCATCTTTCCCACGGTCACGCCGCCGGTAAAAAAGATATAATCAAACCGCTGTTCCAGAAGAAGGGTATTTTCTTCTCTTCCTCCTTCCACAACAGTCACATATTTTTTTGGAAAAACTTCTTCCACAATCGTTGCCAGAATCTTTGATACCGCCGGAGCATAAGCAGATGGTTTTACCACACTGCAGTTTCCCCCTGCGATTGCTCCGATCAGTGGCTCCATACACAGCATAAACGGATAATTCCAGGGCGCCATTACCAAAACTACGCCATACGGCTCTCGCATCGTAAAGCTTTCCGATGGAAACTGTGCCAGCGGTGACAGCTTCCTTTTTTTACCTTCCCAGAAAGGGAGATGTTTTTTCACATAGGAAAGCTCCGCCAGCGTCATTCCCACCTCTGTCATATAAGATTCAAAAGATGATTTATTCAGATCTTTTTTTAATGCCTGAAAAATTTCCTGTTCATGCGCCTTGACAGAAGACTCCAGACGATTCAGCGCTTTCAGCCGAAACCCCAGCTTTTTTGTTCTGCCCGTATTAAAAAATGTCCTCTGATTTTCCATGATCTTGTCTATTTTCATTATGCGCCTCCTGGGATCTCTCCCTGTCGTTCCCTAAGAACCGATCAACCTTCCACGATCAGATACGTTCCATCATCCAGAGGAAAAATCTCACTTGCCTCTAAAAGCTCCTGATCGCTCATTCCGTCCACGTCCATACCGCTCTCATCCAGATAAGCCCTCACTTCTTTGATATTTTTCACTACCACCGCCATACAGTCTTCCAGAAATTCTTCTGCTTCCTCGTATGTTTCTGCCACCGGCTCATCAAAAAGCTGTCCCTGCTTTTTCAAAAAAGTCATAATACATTCTTCACTGTAAAGTTCCATGATTCTCTTCCTTTCCTTCTTTTGTATTTAAAAATGTTTCCAAAACCTGTCCTACGGTATCTGCCTGATATTTACATATTTTCTTTACCGCATCTTTCCCCTGAGACATGGCATAACTTTCACCCACCATGCCCAGCATTTCCAAATCGTTATAATTATCGCCAAAAGCCATACATTCCTCCGGCATAATTTTCAGGTGTTCCAGCAACGCCTCCATCGCTGTCCCTTTATTCACCCCTTTGGGCATCATATCCAACCATGCGTTTCCCGAAGTAACCACGGTAACTTCCTGACCATACTTGTCCTTCCAGAGCGGATAGACATTTTCTGCTCCTTCCGGCGTAAACAGTGAAATCTTAAAATACGCTTCCTCTGTTTTCAGGATATCTTCTGCCACCGTCACATTATTCTTTACTTCCTCCTGAATATGATAGCGAAACACATCATTTTTCGGCTGCAGATAAGAAGTATCTTCTCCTGAAAGC
>HF995398.1:702-8417 GCA_000432335.1 Firmicutes bacterium CAG:646 | reverse complement strand
CATCCGCCATAATATCTTTCAGAATCCGCTGACCGATTTCCCGCTCCATATGCGCTTTGTACAACAGCTTCCCTTTATAAAAAACGAGACAGCCATTTTCACAGATATAAGCGATATCATCCTGTACCGGTGCAAACAATCGTCTTAGATTGGCATACTGGCGGCCGCTGGCAGCTACAAAAAGAATCCCTTTTTCCTTTAGGCGGCGAATCTGATCACAGATTCCCTCTGGAAGGGTCTGACTCCCATTCTGTAAAAGTGTTCCGTCCAGATCGCTGGCAATCAGCTTGAGCATGCTCTTCCCTCCTGTATTCTCAAAATCTCTTCCGGTTTCTCGATAATCACGTCCGCATGATTTTCCTCCAGTTCTTTCCGGTCCCGAAATCCCCACAGTACACCGACGGTATACATGCCAGCCGCTTTCCCTGTCTGCATATCGGTATTCGTATCTCCGATATACATACAGTCCTTGGGCTGTACCTGCAGCTCTTCTGCAATCTTCCACGCATTATCAGGAGCTGGTTTCCGTTTCATTCCCGGACGAAGCCCCCAGACCACATCAAACATCTGCTCTCCAAAAAGACCTTTTATCGCCAACGCTGTAGCTTCATGGGGTTTGTTGGACAAAACCGCCAGTTTCACTCCACGGCTTTTTAAGCCTTCCAGCGTCATTTTCATCCCTTCAAATGCAGTTACTTTATACAACGGGTTTCTGGCAAAGATCTCCCGATAAAGCTTCTGTCCTTCTTCCAGATGAGACAGATCGCTTCCCGCCGCCCGCATACAGCGTTCCATAAGTACATCCCCACCGTCTCCGGCATGGTATTTGTAATCCTCTACCGGCTGCGCAGGAAGCCCAAACTTCTCCAAAATCTGATTTGCCACATAGGCGATAGATTCCACCGTATCCGCCAGCGTTCCATCCAGATCGAATATACAAGCCTGATACATTTTTTGTCATCCTCTCTTTACTGTTTCTCTTACCTTCCTCATTATAAATGTTCCTTCCCCTGCCTGCAAGGTAAATTTGGGGCTTTCCTTTTTTCATAAAAAGTATTAGAATGGATACTATACCTTTAATACCTTATCAAGTGTTTTATAACGAAAAGGAGAATTCAGAATGGCAAAGAAAAATGTATGGAAGACTCTGGCTGGTCTGGCCGTTGTGGGCGCAGCCGTAGGCGGTGCGATCGCATATGTAAAAAAATGTAAAGATGTAAATGATCTCAGTGAGGAAGATTTCGACGACCTGCTGAACGAAGAGAAAGAAGAGACTTGCGAAAACTGTCAGGCAGAAAGAACGTATACCACACTGCATCCAGAAAGTGAAACTGTGGAAAAAAAGGTGGAGGAAACAACAGAAACTTCTGATAAGGATATGTCGGAAACAGAAGTTTCCGCAGAAGAAGAGGCTGAAACACCTGCAGAGTAACCTTTTAGCATTAGAAAAAGGAGTTGTCGCTTTAAAACGGCATCTCCTTTTCCTATTTTATATCCACTTCTAGTATAACGAAAACTATCCCATCCAGGCTTTTTTAAGTCTTCCAACCGCTTCCCTGATTTCCTCTTCCTTTAGCGTCGCATATCCCATCAACAGCGTAGGTTCCAGTTCCCGGTTCGGTTCTGCCACGCAGTATTCCGACAACCCATATACTTTGACTCCCATTTCTGCTGCTCGCCGAATCGCCTCCTCCTCCGTCATTCCATTTTTCATTTTTACCAGAATATGTACTCCTGCATGTTCTCCCTGAACCGCGCACACTTCCCGCAATTTTTTCATTTCGCTCAGCAAGCAGTCGTGTTTGCTGCGATAAATACCGCGCATCCGGTTCAAATGACGTTCAAAATGCCCGTCCCGCAAAAAAACCTCCAGTATCTTCTGATCCACCCGGGAGACGGTGACAGAAAAATTTTTTCCTCGCGTTTCGTACCAGGACACCATCCGTTCCGGCAAAACCATATAGCTGACGCGGATTGCCGGAGCCAGCGACCGGGAAAAGGTTCCCAGATAAATCACCTTATCATGCGAATCAAACCCCTGAAGACTGGGAATGGGTTTTCCCTTATACCGAAATTCACTGTCATAATCATCTTCTATAAGAAAACGGTTCTCTTTCGCTGCTGCCCATGCCAAAAGTTCCTGTCTGCGCTTGATGGGCATCACCGTTCCCAATGGAAAATGATGGGAAGGCATTACATACGCCAGCGTAGCCTTACTCTCTTCTAATTGATCCGGACACATTCCCATCCCATCCGGCTCCAAAGTCACAACAGAATATCCCATCTTTTCAAAATCCAGATAGGCGCTAAGATACGTGGGATTATCCATGGCAATTTTCCAGTCCATACCCAGTATAATGTGCAAAAGCAGGAGCAGGTAATCATTCCCCGCTCCCACTATGATCTGTTCTGCTTTGCAGTTTACCCCTCTGGCATGATGCAGATAGGAAACAATCTCCCGGCGCAGACCTTCCTGCCCTTGGGAATTCCCCATCTGAAATAAAGTTCCGTCATCCTCCGCCAGTACACTTTTTGAGATTTTCTTCCAGGTTTGATAAGGAAAACCCTCCCGATCAATACCGCTGATGGCAAAATCATAAAGATATTGTTTCTGTTCCGGTTCTTTCTTCTCTTCCCTTTGATTTCCACTTATGGGAATCTGATATAACTGATCTACCTCGCAGACAAAATACCCCCGACAGGGCTGGGAAATCACATAGCCCTCTGCCAGAAGCTGATCATACGCCAAATCCACCGTACTGCGGCTCACACCCAGATGAGCAGCCAACGCCCGGGATGAGGGCAATCTTTCTCCTGCCAGAATTTTCCCTTTCTGAATCTCATCCCGAATATACTCATAAATCTGCCCATACATAGGGCAGCCCCTTTTCTTTTCCAGAGAAATTGCAAGCTCGTTCATTATTTTGGCAATTTGAAGGAGCTCTTCAGTGATACGATCCGGTTAAATACCAGCGCATCCTCCCTGCTGTCCTTTGCGTCTACGCAGAAGAAACCGTTCCGCACAAACTGGAAACTGTCATAAGCTTTCACATCTTTCAGATTCCGTTCCAGGTAACAGTCCTTTTTCACCGTCAGAGAATTCGGATTCAGATTCAGAGAACCATCCTCATTATAGACTCCTTTTTCCTCATCAATGATATTTTCATAGAGACGTACTTCTGCTTTTACATTCTCCTGTGCGCTTACCCAGTGAATCGTTCCTTTCACCTTTCTTCCGTCCGGAGAATTTCCTCCCCGGGAAGCAGGATCATACGTACAGTGAACCACCGTGACATTTCCATTTTCATCCGTTTCATAACCGGTACAGGTCACAAAATAGGCATTCATCAAACGTACTTCATTGCCCGGATAGAGACGTTTGTATTTCTTTGGCGGTTCCACCATGAAATCTTCTCTCTCAATATATATTTCTCTTCCAAAAGGAACTGTTCTGCTGCCCAACGCTTCATTTTCCAAGTTGTTAGCCACTTCCAGTTCTTCCACCTGATCTTCCGGATAATTGTCGATCACCAGCTTCAGCGGATCCAGAACAGCCATCATACGGGAACGCTTCAGTTTCAGATCCTCCCGGATACAGTACTCCAGCATAGCATAATCCACTGAACTATTAGCTTTGGAAACGCCGCACAGCTCCACAAACATTTTGATAGATTCCGGGGTAAATCCTCTTCTTCTCAGCGCCGCAATAGACACAAGACGAGGATCGTCCCATCCATCCACAATACCTTCTTCCACCAGACGTTTGATGTAACGCTTTCCTGTCACCACATTAGTCAGATATAATTTTGCAAACTCAATCTGTTTTGGAGGGAATGGATATTCCAGTTCTTTCACTACCCAGTCATACAGCGGACGGTGATCTTCAAATTCCAGCGTACAGATAGAATGCGTCACGCCTTCAATCGCATCCTCAATGGGATGCGCAAAATCGTACATCGGATAAATGCACCACTGATCTCCCGTATTGTGATGAGTCATGTGAGCCACACGGTAGATAACCGGATCTCTCATATTGATATTCGGAGACGCCATGTCAATCTTTGCCCGGAGCACTTTCGTTCCATCCTCAAATTCTCCATTTTTCATTCTCTCAAAAAGATCCAGGTTCTCCTCGATACTTCTGTCCCGGTAAGGGCTGTTCTTTCCCGGTTCTGTGAGCGTTCCACGGTATTCGCGAATTTCCTCTGCTGTAAGATCGCAGACAAAAGCTTTTCCTTTTTTAATTAATTTTACTGCCGCTTCATACATCTGTTCAAAATAATTAGACGCAAAAAACAGACGGTCTTCCCAGTCTGCCCCCAGCCATTTCACATCGGTTTCTATAGACTCCACAAATTCCACTTTTTCCTTAGTAGGATTGGTATCATCAAATCTCAGATTAAATTTCCCATGATATTCCTGAGAAAGTCCATAATTCAGCAGAATTGATTTTGCATGCCCAATATGCAGATATCCGTTGGGCTCCGGCGGAAAACGCGTACAAATCGTTTCATATTTCCCTTCTGCAAGATCTTTTTCTATTATCTGCTCTATAAAATTCTTGGAAACCACTTCTTTTTCCATGCTTGTCCTCCTCATCTGTTCTATAAAATATATGGTATCATTCACACTTAGTGCTCATGATACCATATATTTTGGATTTTTCATAGGTTTTTTTGAATTACTCGCCGAGAATTTTCATAAATTCTTCTCCGGTGATCGTCTCGTTCTCATAGAGATACTTCGCCAGCTCATGCAGCTTCATCACATTTTCCTGCAAAATCTGAGTCGCTTTTTCATGCTGCTTTCTCACCAGCTCCACAACTTTCCGGTCAATCAACGTCTGCGTTTCAAAAGAACATGCAAGAGAAGCGTCTCCTCCCAGATATTGATTGGAAACGGTCTCCATCGCCACCATGTCGAACTCATCACTCATACCAAACCGGGTAATCATACCCCTTGCCAGCTTGGTAGCCTGTTCAATGTCGTTGGAAGCGCCTGTGGTGATGGAATGGAAAACTAATTCCTCCGCAGCTCTTCCGCCCGTAAAGGTCGCAATCTTATTCTCCAGTTCTTCCCTGGACATCAGGAAGTGTTCTTCCTCGTCCACCTGCATGGTATAGCCCAAAGCCCCGGAAGTTCTGGGGATAATCGTGATTTTATGCACTGGAGCTGAATGAGACTGCTTCCCTGCTACCAGCGCATGACCAATCTCGTGATATGCCACGATCAGCTTTTCTTTCTCAGAAAGTACCCGGTTCTTCTTCTGATATCCGGCGATAACTACCTCGATACTCTCTTCCATATCTGCCTGATTAGCAAATCTTCTTCCATCCCGCACTGCCCGAAGCGCCGCTTCATTGACAATATTTGCCAGTTCTGCACCCGAAGCGCCGGATGCCGCCTTTGCAATGGCATTAAAATCTACATTATCAGCAATCTTGATTTTCTTTGCGTGAACTTTCAGGATCTCTTCTCTTCCCTGAAGATCAGGAAGTTCCACCGGAATCCGACGGTCAAAACGCCCCGGTCTTAAGAGCGCCGGGTCCAGAGAATCCGGACGGTTAGTTGCCGCCAGGATCACCACACCCTTCGATCCGTCAAATCCATCCATCTCTGTCAAAAGCTGATTCAACGTCTGTTCTCGCTCATCATTTCCGCCTATATTTCCATCACGCTTCTTACCGATGGTATCGATCTCGTCAATAAAAACGATACAGGGGGCTTTTTCATTTGCCTGCTGAAACAGATCACGAACTTTTGCCGCTCCCATACCTACAAACATTTCCACAAATTCTGAACCGGAAATAGAGAAAAACGGCACGTTCGCCTCACCTGCCACCGCTTTTGCAAGCAGCGTTTTACCGGTTCCCGGAGGTCCCACTAACAAAGCGCCTTTCGGCATCTGCGCTCCGATATCCCGATACATCTCCGGGTGATGCAGATAATCCACAATCTCTGTAAGTAATTCTTTCGCCTCATCCTCGCCTGCCACATCGGAAAATTTAATTCCCGTAGCCGACTTTACATATACTTTGGCGTTGCTCTTTCCAAACATCATAGCGCCCGGACCGCCGCCCATACTCTTCGCCATTTTTTTGGAAAGAATATTCCCAATCACAATAAAAATTACAATGGGGAGAATCCAGGTAAGCAAAAGTGCAAGAAACGGCGACTGCTGTTTGGGTATCTCCGCACCATAGTCAACACCTTTGGCATCCAGCCTTTTCAAAAGCTCCGGATCATCCATAATTCCAGTCTTGCAAACCTGCTCCTTCTTTCCTTCTCTTACCACATAATAGATCGTATACGTCTGATGCTGTACCTCTACCTGTTTTACTCTTCCGCTGTCTACCTGACTGATAAACTCGCTGTACGTTGTTTCTTTGATGCTTCTCTCTGTCAGCCAGGGGACAATCAGGAAATTCAGCAACATCAGAATACCAAATGCAATCAAGTAATAAAACATCACCGGACGTTTTGGTTTTTTATTCTTCAATTCTTCTATATCCATACCTTCTACTCCTTTCTTTCCCTCTATATTACATCCTCTTCTACCTTTCCTGCAAGGAAATGATTGAAAAATAATCTAAACTTTTTCTTAACTTTAGTGTAACTATTCAGCCGTCAATGTCATTTAGTTAATATTAGCCAAAACAAGGATTACTTCTGTAAGCCGATGAGGAATTTTCAAAATAGAGGGCTTTGAGTCCATCACATATACCCTGTATCGTAATGAGAGAGGTTTTTAGGTATTCTGAAAGAATTTATTGCACGACAAATAAACAGATTTATATCTGTTTCATAAAAAAGTATAATAGTTTGTGATGAAATTGCCCGTTTATGCAGCCCGGTATATAAAATATCGTGGTCGTCGGAAATGAGCCGTTTGTAGTCTTGGGTATTGTCGTTCGTTCCGTACAGGGATTAATTCTTTGCATAGCAGGTTCATCACATCTATGGGGTCTTTCTCTGTGGTCAGACGGAGAAAGACCCTACAAATATGGGCTGCAGCACTAAAATTTACTTTATATTCATGCTTTGTTTCACCATGTTTAACAACGGTATGGTTGATCAGTGTTTCGGTAATGTTATAGGCGATCAGTTTTGCCCAGATCTCCTGTTTGATATACTCCGGTTTATATGCATGAAAGTTGCTCAGCCCAATCGTATATTTCAGTTTTCGGAAAGAGCCTTCAATGGCCCATCTTGCGAAGTAGATCAGTTTGATCTTCTCCAGAGGGAATTCATCTTCCAGAAGATTTGTGACAATACATTCCCAGGTGTCTTCTGATATAGGAAACCTGACGATCCGAAAGGACAGATCATAGGTATCCATAGAACCGTGCTCAATATAATCAAAAGTTGCATTAGCATCCACATATCGTCTGTAGAACCCATTTTTCACGGCAATCTTCCTTTTATGGCTGCGGACAAGAGTAACATTTCCCCTGATATCAAAGGAATCTTCTTCCGGGAGATCGAAATTTCTGACAAGACCTTTCGAGTGTATATCTTTGGAACGGAAAAGAAAATATGGTCCTCTTTCTAAAACATGAGCCATGTTATTGTAAGAACGGAATCCCCGGTCACCAATAAAAACATCTTTCGTATCCGGGGAAACCAGATGGGAATCCACCATAGTGCAGAAGGCAGCAAATTCATTTTTTTGATGGACAGGCTGAATAAGTGCATCAGAATACGTGTGTTTCTGC
>HF995398.1:0-594 GCA_000432335.1 Firmicutes bacterium CAG:646 | reverse complement strand
AAAGATCGGTTTACTAAAAAATGTAAAACTGGAACCGTCAGCAGCAAAAAAACGGTAACCAGAGGATTTTTCCCGGGAATGGATGGAATTGTTGAAATGATGAAAAACAGCCTCAAGAGCTTCCGGCTTTAACTTTGCCCGCTGTTGGTTAAAAGCAGAGGCAGAGGGAGCGTTAGCATCCAATCCAAAAAAATCGAGCAATTCAATTTTAGTACTGGAAGAACCACAGGATACCAGAAAAGAGAGCAGTTTATCAGCAGGAAATTTTTTGTTTCGGGTGAAGTCTTTTTCCGGCTGGATGGTATATTGGGAAATATCCGAAGTAACAGAATGAACAGCTTCCAAAAATAAATCCTTGATATATGTGTGTGACATAAGATGTACCTCCTTGAATAAAAAAATATATTTCTAATTCAAGGGCCGCTTTTGCTACCTCTAAAAACCATCAGTAGCAAAAGCGGCCACACATTTTGGAACTTATGTCAAGTACAAATTTAAAAAATATGGTTAGACCCCTACTTTTTGGAACCTAACCCTATGGATATAAAATTAACTAAATGACATTGGATACTGAACAGTTACGAACTTTTAGAA
>HF995397.1:6444-57767 GCA_000432335.1 Firmicutes bacterium CAG:646 | reverse complement strand
GCAATTGCATCTATTGATACGGCATCCGCACGTAATAATAGGATTCGTGCTCTTGTGACTGTTTGAGCCTGAATTGTTCTAGCACGAGTTTGAAGTTCGAGATATTCTTTTTCTTCCTTACTAAGTTCAATTGATGATGCTCTTTTTCCCATGAAAATGCCTCCAAAATCTTTATACGGACATTATAGCACAGCTTTTAAATATAGTCGAGTTATTAAAAAGATATTATACTACTATTTTGTCCTCTGTACGGCTAAATGGAAAAACATCCTATACGGTTTATTGTGGCGGAACGACTGGGGAGCGGTTTGCAGAATATCTGAAAACAAAACTGATACCGACCTTGTCTAAAACTGACGTTATTGTTATGGATAATATGCGCTCCCATCATGCAAAAATCGTGAAACAAGTATTGGATGAGTCAGAGATAAAATATCTGTATTTGCCGCCATATAGCCCGGACTTAAATCCGATAGAAAAAATGTGGTCAAAACTCAAAGCATATTTAAGGAAAGAAAAAGTCCGAATCGCATCAGAACTTCCAGCAGCAATCGAAAGGGCATTTCCGACCGTTCGAGTTTCAGATTGTTTAGGGTGGTTTCGTTCGTGTAATTATGTGCGGTAATTTGATGGATTGCTATAAATATAACTCGCCCTCGACATCACAGTATTTTTTCGAAAACTCCTGCACAAATTTTTCTGCCACATCAAATTTAATTCCTGATTCAAACGTACCGAGAATTTTTAAATTACTATTCACAACATCAACTCCTATCTTCTTTACTCCATATTCCGAATAATTTGTAGATACATCTTTTTCAAGCATTATATCCACTTACTTCATAATATAAGCCTTCTCTGAATCCTTCTTTTCAATTGAATAATATTATAATCGAAAAAACTGCAGAATTTTGATTTTCACTAAACCATGTTATCATTATCTTATAAAAAAAGAGTTTTTTCAATGTCTTTCCATTTAGAACAAGCAAATTATTTCTCTATGCATTGAATCAATCTTAAATCTTCCATACGAATATAAATTCCATAAATTAGCTCTAAAAGGGAAATCTTTTCTATAAATAAATTTAGTCTTAAATGGAATTTGATGACAGCAACACCATTCCTGTATTTGTTTCATCCTCATAGACTCCCCTGCATCAATCCTACTTATCAAACATTGTCTCTTAAAATCATCTATCCCTGTCTTAAAAAACAAATAAAACAGTACATTATAATATCTTATCAGCACAATCTCTTCCGTTGTTTTTTCCTTTGACCTCATGCACATTTTCCACCTTTCACCGTATATCCAGTTTTATTTATCCACATATTTTTACTCTATACACCTTATACCCACCCCATAATAGGGGGTTAATATTCCAACGATAATCAAGATCAGTTCTACCGTTCCGAGAGCATCTTCTTCTGTCCAAAAACGTCTCCACAGTCTCATTTTTCTCACCTCCTTTCTGCGATCCCCAACTCATACTTTTATTCATCACCTCCTTAATCGTACTTTTTCCGTACTCTTATATGGAAAATGTAAGCCACGCAGGCACCATTAGAAGAATAAATACTACCAAAAGCATCAAAATCATGGGAAACAACAACTTTGTGGATGCCTGTTCCCCTAAAATCCTGGCCTGCTGTCTCCGAATTTCCTGTGCCTTCCCTGCTTCTTCCTCCAGAATTCTTCCCATATCCCCACTTCCTTTCTGCAAATGCTGAACCAGCAATGCCGATAATGTTTTATAATAAAGAATTCCACATTTTTCGCCCAATTCTTCATATGCTTTCTTCTCTGATACTCCCCGTTCCATTTCCTGACATATTTCCAAAATCACTTCATACGCCTTTCTTTCCTCCCCCTTCTTCCTCCCCTCTATATAGTCTTTTCCGATTCGTTCCATCGCTCTTCGCAAATTCACTCCCGCTCCCAGAAGGAGAGTAAGTTTACTTAAAATCTCAGGATAATCCTGTATCATCTGTTCTTTTTCTCTTTTCTTTTTTTCCTGTAAAATCTGTCGATCCCGCATGAGCAAAAGTATCGGACAAAAAAAGACCAATAGAGCGACTCCTACCAGCTCTCCCTCATGATTGACTTCCCAACTCAGTTTCTTTCCAAAAAGAGAATCGGGAAGCTGCATCCAGGGAGATGTTTTGTTGTCATTTGCTGTTTTCAGCAAAGTTTCCAATTCCTCCTGTTCTGTTTTTCTCTCTGGATATACCTTTACATATTTAAAATATTTTTCTTCTGTCTCTTCCAGAGATATCACTGCCGTCAGACATACCAGGGTACCATCTTTCGGGATATCTGTTCCCAGTTTTCCTTCCCAGTTTACAATCTTCGGATCACTGCTCACCCACTGAAGAGAAACAGGAAAATTTTCCAACGTATCCGGCAAATACAAAGGTCTTTGTATTTGATCCGCTGATCTATTTTCTCCCAAAATTGTTCTGTCCAACTGTTTTTTTATCTGACGAAACATTTCCTGTTTTTCTTTTTCCGTAAGTTTCTTTTCTCCGACTTCCACCATCATATCCTTCTTTTCTTTGCTCCCCTGTTCACCTTCCACCTCTAAAGACAACTCTGTCTGCCTGCTTCCTTGTCCATACTCTGGTCGTTTCAGCTCCGTAACTGCCGCTTTTTGTTTCCATTGTCCTGAAATGCCCCCCAGGGTCAAACACCCGCTCCCAATCAGCAGCAAGACCCATGTCCTGAAAATCATATGCGGCTGCAGCCACTCTGGAATAATCCACTGTTTTTTTCTCCACCTTCTCTCTATCCAGCGTATGCCCCTATATCGACGGAGACCTTTTTCTTTTCTTCCCTTCACGTCTGCCCACAAACCCAGCAGCAAAATCCCACCAAAAAGCAGTATACACAGCCCCATCATACGGAAATCCTCACAATCTTCCGCCCCATCCAAAAGCTAAGACAATAAATACCAAGACAAACGGTCATCACTACAATCCCTGCCACATTATGATACAAAACATCCATAAATCCCTGGGAAGTAAGCTGCATATACAAAATCATTGCCCCCGGCATCAGGCTCATGATCATCTGCTCCATTCTCTTTCCCGAAATACACACTTCAATTTCTCTCTGCACCCGGATTTTTTCTCCCAACACTCTCGCCATTTTTTCCATAATCGCGCCCAGATTTCCACCTGATTTTCGTGAAATCAAAAAAATCTCTCCAAAATTTTGAATATCTTCCACATCCGAACGTTTTCCCAGATCCATAAACAGCTTTTCCAAAGGTACTCCCACCTGCATCTGTCGTTCCATATAAAGCAATTCTTTTACCAGATCTTCTTCTTTTCCATAAATCTGCTCCAGTTCTTTTCGACATTCCCGTACTGCATGTTCCATAGAATATCCGGCTCGTACAGCCGTTTGAAATCCATGGAGAGCATCTTGAAAATGATAATACAAACGCTTTCTCCTCTTCTCTGCCTTTTCTCTTTTTTTCCATTTTACATACCATATCCCACCGGGAATCATTCCCAGAAATGCCCACCAGGAGCGATAACAAAGATAATTAAGCAAAAGCGCCGCTACTGTCATCTGAGTCCAGCAGACAGCCCATTCGCCACATGTAAAATGATACTCTCTGTAATCTATCTTCTTTCCCCTTACAGAATTACGTTTCCTGCTCCTTGTCCCAAACAACATTCTCCATTTTTTCTTTATGATATAATGCATTGATTTTTCGCAGACCTCTGATATCCTTATCCCATTGAAATAACGTCTGCAATTTCACCTCCCCATTTTCATAGCCTAAAACCTCTGTAATCTCCAGAACCTTTCTGGATTTATCCTTTTGTCTTCCAAGGTGCACCATCAGATCAATACCAGAAGCAATCTGTCTTCTCACCGCTTCTAAAGGAAGAGACATCCCCATCAAAACCATAGTCTCTACCCGGCTGATCATATCTTTACTGCTGTTGGCATGTGCTGTCCCAAGACTCCCGCTGTGCCCCGTATTCCATGCCTGTAAAAGGTCAATAGCCTCCGCTCCCCGAATTTCTCCCACCACGATTCTATCCGGGGCCATACGAAGTGCTGTACGGATCAGATCCCGAATCGTAATTTCTTTATTTCCTTCCATATTTGCAGGTTTTGCCTCCAGCCGAACCAGATTATCAATCCCTTGAATCTGCAGCTCCGCACTGTCCTCTATAGTTATAATTCTTTCATCTTTGGGAATATAATTAGATAATGCATTCAGAAATGTTGTTTTTCCGGAGGAAGTTCCTCCTCCGATAAGAATAGAATATCCTGCCGCCACCGCCCGTTCCAGAAACTCAGCCGCTTCCATCGTGATACTTTCCTGCTTTAAAAGCCATTCCATTGTGATAGGATGATCGGGAAAACGGCGAATCGTAAGAATAGGTCCCTCCAAAGCTACCGGATATACCACTGCATTCACACGAGAACCATTTTCCAGCCGGGCGTCTACGATCGGAAAGTTTTCATTGATCACGCGATTACATTTTCCCGCAATCTGTTGAATCACATCTTCCAATTTTTCTTTAGAAACAAACTTCCTGTCCCACCGCATTCTTTTTCCCTGTTTCTCCAGAAAAATATTTTCATACCCATTGACCATGATTTCTGTCACCTGATCGTCCTCCAAAAGTTCCTGAAGAATATCCAGCTTACGCACCGAATAAAACAATTCTTTTCTAAGCTGTTCTTTCTCATTTACCGTCAAACTGCTCCTTCTGGTTCGCAGTAAAACCAGATCGTCGATCTTTTCCAAAATCTGCACGTCACTCCACTCTGCCTCCTGATCCAGCTCCCTCATAAGTTCCTGTCTGATATCAGCGAAGAAGTTTCCTTCCATCCTGCTTCCTCCTTCCCCTCTTCTTTTCTGATCAATTCTCTGACAAAATCTCCCAGTTCACTCCAAACCAGATCATCCAAACAGTTCACACCTTTGTGTATTGTTCGATGATACGGTAATTTCAGTTTTACGATCTTGTCCAGAACGGCTCCCTGATTCCAGATTTTCAGTATATTTTCAAACTGCTTCAGCTTTGCCTGAGAAATAGGATCGTTGCGCACTGGCATATAGATCCTGTTACATTGCCCCAACAGCCGATAAAGTTCTGATACACCGTCTCCGAAATCCAGAATAATCGTCTCATAATTACTATAATCTACAATTCCCTGAAGAAGACACATCCATTCTTCCAGTGTAGTACTCTGAATGTCTCCCGGGGTAAATACCGGGGGAAGAAAGTCCAGATTATTCATCGTTTGGACCATACCATTCATCCTCACAATCCAATCTGAGGTCTTTTGCCGCAAATAGTACAGAAGATCTCCCATTGTCTGTTCATACGTCTGCTCCAGCAAATATTCAAAACCAGAATATTCCTCTAGATTCAAATAAAGAACCGCCTTTTTCTTTGCCAGAAGCTGTCCCAATGTCAACGCAAAAGTCGTTTTCATTGTTCTGCCCACCGGAGAATAGACTCCCAAAATCTCTACTTTCTTTTTCTGTACCAGAAAAGGCTGTACCTTTTCTCTTTTCCCTTCTCCATAACAGGTAAGCGCTTCACGAATCACCTGGTTAGACGACTGATACTTGTATATACTGGGATAACATTCTTCCCGGACAGAAGACAACCCTTCAGAAAGAATCATAATCTGCCCTATCTTCTGTTCCTGAATCTCCTCTCCCATAGCTTTCTCAGAAATCAAAAGAAGCTCTATCTCATTTTCCCTGGCAAACTCCAAAAGCGTTTCCACACTGGTAAATACCCGAACTTCAAAAGGTATATTCTTCTTTTTACTCAGATACTCCATAAAATGATAGGCATACTCTACCTCCAGATCGCATACGGCAAATACATCCCTCTCTTTTCTCATAAATATCCTCCTGCACAAAATAATACTACACTGATAAAAATAGGTATGGTAAAGTGAATATTTTCCGGACGACTTCCCGGAACCAGATAAGCCGAAAAAGTTCTTGTCTCCAGAACTCTTCTCAGATATGTAAAAAAATAAGCAAACCGTTCTCTGACGTTACATCGAAACAAAAGAATCGGCAAACTGATTAACGCTCCCAACAGAAAAGAGAAAGCTATACAATAACATACGCTTTTTGCGCCCATAGCACTTCCCAGAACTGCAAATACTTTTATATCCCCCGTTCCCAGCATCTTTCCCAAAAACAGAGGAAACAGTACGATAATCACAACTGCAGTTCCTGCCAAACCTCCAAGCCATCCACTCCCTCCTTCCAGAATTCTCCGTCCAAGCAAAACAGTTATCCAGCTGCCATAATTCCAAAAATTACAGACTTTCTCCCACTTCAGATCCATAATCATGGCTCCAAAAGAGAAAATCAGGCAAAAACTCCCTGCTACACTCATATCCTCCTCCACTTTTTAATTTTCTTTGTTGGAAATCTCACAGCAGATCCGCTGTAATAAGAATTGATATCTTTGACTTGGGCTCATTATAGTACTGCAAATACTATTTGTCCAGCCTATTTTTCCATCTTTTTCTTTTTTAGCATATTCCTCCAATCCCACTTCTAAAATTTTGTTGATATTTTTTTCTCTGCCATGTAAAATGAAAATGAGGTGAAAAACAATGAGCAAAGAAATCAAAACAAACGCCATGAGAATTTTAGATAAAAATAAAATCGATTATGAATTTATCCAGTATGAATGTGATAACTTTATTGACGGTCTGCACACTGCCCAGAAAACAGGAGCTCCAGTAGACCAATCCTTTAAGACACTGGTTGCTCAGGGAAAAAGTCGTCAATACTATGTATTTGTGGTTCCCATTGCAGAAGAAGTGTACTTAAAAAATGCCGCCAAAGCTGTAGGGGAAAAATCTATAGAATTAATCCCTGTAAAAGAAATCACAAAAGTAACCGGCTATGTGCGGGGCGGCTGCAGTCCACTGGGAATGAAGAAAAACTTTCCCACCATCATCCATACCAGCGCACAAGCCTTTGATAAAATCTATATCAGCGGCGGTCGTCTGGGAACCTCTATCATTCTGAATCCGCAGGATCTTGCCCGGGTGACTGGCGCTCAGTTTGCTGCTATTACTTCTTAAAAGTATAAAAAAAGGAACTGCCTCTCACGGCAATTCCTTCTCTACTTATTTCTCTACTGTATTTCTTTTTTACTGGTCGCCCGAAGTCTCAGCATCGCGCGTGTCAGAGAAGCCTTGGACGTATAGTATTCCTGCATACTCTGCTTCTGACGCAGTTGTTCCTCCGCCCGCTCTCTGGCTTCTTTTGCCCGTTTTATATCGATCTCTTCCGGCTTTTCTGCCGTATCCACCAGAATCGTCACACGGTTATTGATCATCTGCGCAAACCCGCATCCCACAATAGCATCCTGCCATGTGCCGTCCTCCTTGCAGAACCGCAGAATCCCTTCCACGATGGAGATAATGCAGTCTTCATGGTGGGGCAGCAATGCGGCTTCCCCGTCATGGGCCGGCAAAATCACAGTCTCTGCCCGCCCTTTATAAAATACATGGTCACTGGCAAGGATGTTCATATAAAAACTGCTGTTCATGCCCATCCCTCCTTACTGACCCTCTTCACTCTTCGCTTTTTCGATCACATCATCAATGGTTCCCACATTGAAGAATGCCCATTCCGGATATTCATCCATCTCTCCGCTTACGATCGCTTTGAATCCACGGATTGTTTCGGAAAGGGGAACGTATTTTCCCGGAACCCCGGTAAAGGTCTCCGCCACATGGAACGGCTGAGACAAAAATCTCTGGATCTTTCTGGCGCGGAATACCGTCATCTTATCCTCATCGGATAATTCTTCCATACCAAGAATGGCAATAATATCCTGCAGCTCTTTATATTTCTGCAAAATCTCCTGTACCTTTCTGGCAACCTCATAATGCTCTTCTCCCACCACATCTGCTTCCAAAATACGGGAGGAAGACTCCAGCGGATCAACCGCCGGATAAATACCCTGTTCCACAATCTTACGGGACAAAACAGTGGTAGCATCCAGATGAGCAAACGTCGTAGCCGGAGCCGGGTCTGTAAGGTCATCCGCGGGCACATAAACTGCCTGAACAGAGGTTACCGAACCATTCTTTGTGGAAGCAATTCTTTCCTGAAGCTCACCCACCTCCGTAGCAAGCGTTGGCTGATAACCTACCGCAGAAGGCATACGACCTAAAAGAGCCGATACCTCAGAACCTGCCTGTACAAAACGGAAAATATTGTCGATAAACAAAAGAACATTCTGATGTTCCTCATCCCGGAAATACTCTGCCATGGTAAGCCCTGTCTCTGCCACTCTCATTCGAGATCCCGGCGGCTCATTCATCTGTCCGAACACCAAAGCCGTTTTTTCCAAAACTCCAGATTCTTTCATCTCCGTCCACAGGTCATTTCCCTCTCTGGAACGTTCTCCCACACCGGTAAAAATTGAATATCCACCGTGTTCTGTAGCAATATTTCTGATCAACTCCTGAATCAGAACGGTTTTACCCACACCGGCGCCGCCGAACAGACCAATTTTTCCACCTTTTGCATATGGTGCAAGAAGGTCGATAACTTTAATACCTGTTTCCAGAACTTCCACTACCGGGCTCTGCTCTTCAAAACTCGGCGGATCTCTGTGGATCACCCAGTGGTTCTCATCTTCCAGGCTTTCTCCGCCATCGATTGTGTCTCCCAGTACATTGAACAGACGTCCCAGTGTTTTCTCTCCTACCGGAACTTTGATCCCAGCTCCTGTAGCAGTCACTTCCATATCTCTGTGCAACCCTTCACTGGATGACAGCATAATACACCGCACTGTGCTGTTTCCTACATGCTGCGCCACTTCCATAACGCATTTTTTACCGTCATTGTTCACTTCCAGGGCATCCTTAATAGCAGGAAGTTCCTGATTTTCAAAAAGAACATCGACTACAGGTCCCATAACCTGAATAATTTTTCCTGTCTGCATAACGGAATTGTTCCTCCTCTCTGACGTATTCTTCTAATTTTTATTTTTTTGCGCTTTAGCGCCGCTGATTACCTCTGTTATCTCCTGTGTAATCGCAGCCTGACGCGCCCTGTTAAACTGAATTTCCAGTGTCTTCAGCATTTCTTTTGCGTTTCTTGTAGAAGATTCCATAGCCGTCATACGGGCATTTTGCTCACTGCAGTAAGATTCTACCAGACAGCCATATGTAGTTCCCACCACATAATTGGGAACAATACTATCCAAAACCGCATCCGCTGAAGGAGACAACATAATCTCCTCCTGATGGACATCAATGGGCATTTCCACTTTCCTCTCGCTGCCGAAAGATACCTTTTTCAGAGGCAGAAGCTGAAGAGAGGCCGTCTGAAAAGATACGGCGCTTTCCATATCCGTGTAAATAATATGTACCTCATCCAAATTTCCTGCCAAAAACTCATCCACCATTTTGTGCCCGATCATTCTGGCTCTGTGCATCGTAGGTTTCTGAACAGTAAAACGGAAATCCAGATCCAGATCCACGCCGTCGATTTCTTTTTTTGAAAAATACTGTCTGCCCAGTTCACCCAGAACGTACAGCGTGTGTCTGCCCTCTTCCTGAAGCTGTTCTTCTGCCATTTTGATCACATTGTGATTATACGCTCCTGCCAGTCCCTTATCCGCTGTGACAACAATATGACCAATCTTTCTCTCTGATTTTTTGACCTCTTTTCTCTCATCAAAAAATTTATGCTCAATATCCGGCACATGACGCAGAATACGGCTGATCGCCGCCTGCATTCCAAAGAAATATGGCTCCGTATCTGCAAGAGCTTTTTTTGCCCGTTTCATTTTTGATGAAGAAATCATATACATCGCATTGGTAATCTTCATGGTGTCCCGGATACTCTTCATCCGGTCCTGTATTTCTTTTACATTTGCCATTCTAACACCTGCTCTTTTTAAATTCCTCAGCGGCTGCTACGATTTTGTCTGTCATCTCATCCGTCAATACTTTCTTTTCCTGAAGCTCTTCCATGATCTCGGGATGTACGTCCGCAAAATACTGAAGCATATCCATCTGAAATGCTTTGATCTTCTTAGGCTCCAGATCTACCATAACCTTATGCGTTGCCGCACACAGAGTAACCACCTGCTGAGGCATGGTCAGCGGATGGCATAATGGCTGTTTCAAAAGCTCCATCAGACAATTTCCATACTGAAGCTGCGCTTTTGTACCTGCATCCAAATCTGAACTAAACTGCGTAAATACTTCCATCTCTCTGAACTGAGCCAGATCGATACGAATACTTCCCGATGCTTTTTTCATCGCTTTTGTCTGCGCTGCGCCGCCCACACGAGATACGGAAAGACCTACATTTACCGCCGGGCGCATACCGGAAAAGAACAGATCACTTTCCAGAAAAATCTGACCGTCCGTGATTGAAATCACATTGGTCGGTATGTAGGCAGAAACATCCCCTGCCTGCGTTTCGATAATGGGAAGCGCCGTAATAGAACCTCCTCCCAGTGCATCGCTCAAACGGCTGGAACGCTCCAGAAGTCTGGAATGCAGATAAAAAACGTCTCCCGGATATGCCTCACGTCCCGGAGAACGCTCCAGAAGCAAAGATAAGGCACGATAAGCTACCGCATGTTTCGAAAGATCATCATAAACGATCAGAACATCCTTACCCTGATACATAAAATATTCTGCCATTGCAGTTCCCGCATAAGGAGCAATATACTGTAACGGAGCACAGTCACTGGCTGTAGCAGAGACAATAACCGAATAATCCATAGCGTCATGCTTCGTGAGTGTATTTACCAGTTTGGCAATCGTAGAAGCCTTCTGACCAATGGCTACATAAATGCAGACCACATCTTTTCCCTTCTGATTCAAAATTGTATCAATGGCAATCGATGTCTTTCCCGTCTGACGATCCCCAATGATCAGCTCTCTCTGTCCTCTTCCGATAGGAAACATGGAGTCAATGGAAAGAATACCCGTCTCCATGGGTACTGATACAGATTTTCGATCCACGATTCCCGGCGCTTCCCGTTCTACCGGGTAGTAATCCGCTTCTTTTACCGGTCCTTTTCCATCCACCGGTTCACCCAGAGCGTTGATTACTCTGCCAATAAAATTTTCGCCTACAGGAATTCCTGCTTTCTTTTTGGTTCGAACAACTTTCGTTCCTTCCTTGATTCCTGTATCTTTGCCGAACAGGATACATCCGATGGTGTCTTTCCGGATATCCTGTACCATTCCTTTTTCACCATTTTCAAAGGTAACAATCTCTCCATACATGGCATGATCGATTCCATATACGGTAGCAATCCCGTCACCCACCCAGATGACATTGCCAGTTTCCTGTTCCTGGCACATGGTATCATAATTTTCTATTTCTTCCCGCAAAATAGAAATAATTTCTTCTGAGCTGATTGCGCTCATTTCTTTCACCTCCGGATCAATCGTTGTTGTAATTGACGGATTCTTCCTTTCAGACTCCAGTCAAATTCCCGGTCTCCAACCTGCAGCACAAAACCGCCAATCAGATCCGGCTGATACTTCACAGTCAGTTCCACTCCGGTTTTGCCAAATCTTTCCCGCACAAACTTCTCTATCTGCGCTCTCTGGGTCTGATCCGGCTCATGAACACAGAAAAGTGTTGCTACCAGCAGATTTTCTTCCTGTCGCACACAGGAACTCCATCCATCCAGAATTTCTCCTATCTGCCCCATTCTCCTGTGATCACTCACCGTCTTTAAAAAATTATGTACACTCTTTGGAAATACTTTTTCCACTACTGTGTGTTTCTGTTTCTTCGATAAAACAGGATTGTCCAATATTTTTATCAGTTCCGGAACTGTTTCCAGCGTCTTACGCACAGACTCCACATCTTCATGAGAAATACGCAGTTCATACAAAACCTTTCCATACTGCTCAGCGATTTGCGCCATTGACCTCACCTGCTTTTTTCACAAATTGTTGATAGAGAGCACTGTCACTTGCTTCGTCACTGCCCTCCTGAAGAATACGGGATACCGCAGTCATAGCTAACTCTGCTACCTCTGACTGCATTTCCTTCATGGCCTTCTCCCGATCCATCTCTACATTTTTATGAGCGTCCGCTTTTATTTTCAGCGCCTGCTCATCTGCCTCTTTGATAATTCTGTCATACTCTTTTCTGGAATTTGTTCTAGCGCTGTCCAGCATTTGTGCTGATTCCTCTTTCGCAGATGCCAAAGCCTGCTCATATTGATTCTTTAATTCCTGCGCCTGAGATTCTTGCATCCGGGCATTTGAAAGTCCCTGCTGAATCATTTGTTCCCGCTTTTCCATAATACCAGTTACCGGTTTGATCAGGAATTTTTTCAGCAAAAGATACAAAATGATCACATTGATAATATTCCATACCAGATTAAGATCCAGTCTTAACACTCTCTATTCACCTGCCTTTCTGATTCTTTCGTAACTGTTCCGTATCTGTCTTATTTCAGGAAGAAAATGATCAGAAGTCCAATAACAAAACCGTAGATAGCTGTTGCCTCTGCCAGCGCACATCCCAACAACAGAGATTTACTGATCTTACTTTCTGCTTCCGGCTGTCTTGCGATGGCATCTACTGCCTTACCTGTTGCAAGACCGATTCCGATTCCTGCTCCAATACCTGTTAATACTGCTACTGCTGCTCCAATTGCGATTAAAGATGACATAATATTTTTCTCCTTTTCTTTTTGTTCTCATCCACGGATTGCTCCGCATTTCATAGCATCACTCTAATGCTTCTTTGATAAATAAAGCTGTCAAAAATACAAATACATAGGCCTGAATCAATCCATCAAAGATATCAAAATAACAAGTCAACGGAATAGGTATGATAAGAGGTGCTACTGTTTTTATCAGTTCCATTACTACAAAAGAACCCAGCACATTACCAAACAACCGCATACATAAAGATATGGGACGTATGAAAAGTTCCAGAATATTAATGGGTAGTACCACCGGAACTGGTTCAGCAAAACTCTTCAGCCATTTCTTTGTACCCTTTTTGTGAAATCCAGCAAACTCTATCAATATAATACTCATGATTGCCAGTCCCGCTGTCACATTCAGGTCTTTTGTTGGTGGTTTAAACCCAAGGATTCCTATCAGATTCGCAACTCCAATATAAATACCTACGGACATCAGATAGGGGATATAGGCTTTTCCCGATTCTCCCAAAATATCTTTAAAGAAATTAGAAATACCACCAATTACCGTTTCCAATACCAGTTGTTTCTTACTGACATTTTCCACCCTGAGATCCCTTACCAGAAAAATGGACAGCAATGTAAGCGCCGCCATGATCACCCAGGTAACCACCACCGACTCCGCAATCTCAATCCCTCCAAAAATCGGAATAGTAAATGCGGTTTTGCATTCTAACTGCTCTAATAATTCACTTGCAAGATCCGTTTTTCTCCCTCCCTTTCTTTGTATAAGTTTCATCAGTTTGTAAATCGGTCAAATTCTACTCTTCACTTTTTTATTTGTCAATTTTTCCTATGTATTTCAAAGCAATTAAAAATCCCGAAAATTTTTGTTTACTTTTTCCAGAAATTTTCTAAACTTTTATTAAAATTCTAAGCATTATTTAATGTTTTTTCTTTCTCTCTTTTCCAACAGGAAAAAAGTTGTAACTCTTCGCAAGTTTTTTATGCAGGAATTTCATTTTATTTTTTGTTTTTCTTTTTCTGCAATAATTTTCATGGTTTCTGCATTGTTTTATATGGTTTTTTTGCGTTTTTGCTTCAACACAAAAAAGTGTTTTGAAATATGCGTTTCTAATTCTTGCATTTCATAACACTTTTTTCCTTTTTCTTACCGATTTTTCTCGTTTTCTCTGAATAATTTTCAGCGTGTAAATTCATAAATTCCGATGCCCGTCGCCAAAGCCAGATTCAGCGAATCAATATGATCCGTATGACGGATCACCACGCTCTGTCCAATCTCAGCGAATGTATCCGGCAATCCCGTAGCCTCATTTCCAAAAATCAGCGAGTATACCTCCCCGGGATCTCTTTTTAATTCCTGCAGGGGAACGGCTCCTTTCAGCATAAAAGGGTACATACTCCTCTTTCCCGCCTGATCTGCATATTCTTCAAAACTCTTATAATAATGAAACTTGAGCTGAAACAAAGACCCCATAGACGCCCGTACCACTTTCGGATTAAATACATCTGCTCCCGGCTCTATGATCGCCAGATTTTCAATACCAAATCCTATGCTTGTACGGATAATCGTCCCCATGTTACCCATATCGCCCGGATTTACCAACACAATATGATTCTTTTTAGAATCCAGAGCGTTTTCATACTTTTCAAACACTCCAATAGCAAAAATATTCTCTTTATCCCGCAGCTTCTCCACAGACTTCCCTGCAACCTCAAGAGGAATCTGATGCTTTTTACACAAAGCACTGATAATCTCCATTTGCACCGGACTGTTCATGTCTGGATGAAGAAGCACCTTCAGCACATGCCCCGGCTGATTCTTCAAAAGTTCTATCGTAGGAAACGCTCCGAAAGTATAAGAGTGCTCCATCTTCTTCGCGTATTTTTTTAAGGGTACGTCACGGTTCATAAAAATACTTCCTTTTTCTTTTTTCCTTAAAATAACAGGATTCTCTCGGTTTGTCAAACAACAAAAAAAGCACCGTCCCCGCAGCTCCAAGTCTGCAAAAACAGTGCCTTCAATGCGCCTTCAGGGACTCGAACCCTGGACAAATAGATTAAGAGTCTACTGCTCTACCAACTGAGCTAAAGGCGCATCTCTTTAACGCAAGTGTTATTATACTCAATCCTTAAAGAAAAAGCAAGTGTTTTTTTATCTTTTTTTCATTTTTTTCGTATTCTTTTTCCTTTTTCCTTATTTTCCCGTAAAAATCCATCTAATTCCTTTACTGATTTATGAATTTGAGCCAGTTTTTGATCCAAGATTGGATTATTATAGCTCCATTCCCACAGAGGCGTCTTCTTAAATCTTTTTTTATTCACTGATGTGTCCGCTCCTGCCCTCTTCTTTCTATATCTTATTCAAAAATAATAAAAAAGTGCCGCACACAGACATTTCCTTACCTTCTGTGTGCAGCGCCTTTTTACTTTTCGTGAACCGCTATGAACTTATGAATAGGATTTCCGGCAGAAGAAAATTTTTCTTCGTACTCCGTCATTACATTCCCTTCCATCATCTGCTTATCGTGGTGCAGATCAAACGTATGCGCCAGCAGCGTCCATCCTGCTTCTCTGATCTCGTCCAGAGAAAATTCAAACAACGGACGATTATCCGTCTTAAATTCTACCTGCCCATGCTTTACCAGGATCTGATCATACCGTTCCAAAAACTGTCGGGACGTCAATCTCCTCTTTGCATGACGATCCTTCGGCCATGGATCAGAAAAATTCAGATAAATTCTGTCTACTTCTTCTTTCCCAAAAATTTCCGGGAGATTTCTTGCATCTGTACGGATAAAATATAAATTAGGAAGTTTTTCCTCCAACTGTTCAATCTTCTGAACCGCCCGCAAAAGCACGCTGTCGTACATTTCAATTCCTATATAATTAACTTCAGGATGTAACCGGGCCATATCCATGATAAACCGCCCTTTCCCCATCCCCACTTCAATCTGGACAGGATTCTGATTTCCGAAAACTTCTTGCCAGCACCCTCGTCTTTTTTCCGGATTCTGAATCACATAAGCGCTTTCTGCAATAGCTTCTTTGGAACCTGGAATATTTCGCAGCCGCATTCTGCCCCTCCTTTTTGAAATTTCGTATTTCTTATATTGTTACCATTCACACTGATCCCTCAAAGCACTTCTCAGAGTATTTCTGCGTGAACAATAACACCATTTTACTACAAAAACTGGTATTTTGAAAGGTTTGATTTACTTTTTTTTGAAATGGGTGTATGATGTATAAAAGTTGCTGAAATTCCAGTGACACATACTACATTGAATAAAGAAAGCGAGGTAAAAATGGAACCGATTATTGACAAATTGTCTGAAATAGAAACAGCCGCTTCCCGCATCATGGAATCCGCTGTGAACGAAACCAAAAATCAGGATAAAGAAGCCGAAAAACGGACTGCCGAATTTGACGCCCAGGTAGAAGCTATCACCCAAAAAAAACTGGAAGAACTGCGTCTCAACCTTCAGCAGGAATCCGAAAAAGAACTGGAACACATGAAAACCGGCATGGAACATACCATGTCTGCCATGGAACAGTATTATCAGGACAATCATCAAAAAATAACTGATAAAATCTTTCATAAAATAATCAGGATGTGAATATTATGAGCTCTCTATTATCTTACAGCGGTCTGTCTACTAAGATACGCGCCATGCAGAGCAGGCTTCTGACTACCCAGCAATATCGGGAATTGTCAGAACTTAAAAGTGTCCCTCAGGCAGTTGCCTGGCTGAAGCAAAAACCGGCTTATCAAAACACCTGGTCTTCTCTGTCAGAAGATGACCTGCACAGGGGAAAAATCGAACAGCTTCTGACCAACTCCGTCTATGACGATTTTACAAAGATCTACCGTTTCTCCAATATGGAACAACGCAAATTTCTGGATCTCTATTTCTGTCGTTACGAAGTTTCCATTATGAAAGAATGTCTGAACAAGATCTTTGATCACAGAGGTGTGGATCTGGATCTTTCTCTGTTTAAACCATTCTTTGATAAACATTCCAAACTGGACATTAATAAACTGACCGCTTCCGGATCTGTGGAAGAATTTGTGGCTAATTTAAAAGGTACGCCCTATTATCAGCCGCTCCATGCACTTGCCCGTCTGGAAGACCCTACACTGTTCGATTATGAAATGACTCTGGACCTCTATTACTTTTCCTCTATCTGGAAAACCAAAGACAAGTTTTTAAAGAAACGTGATCTGGAAGAGATTACCAGAGCCTACGGCAACAAGTTTGACCTGCTGAATCTTCAGTGGATTTATCGCTCCAAACAGTATTATCACATGGACTCCGCCGATATTTACGCGCTGCTGATTCCTGTGAACTACAAATTAAAGAAAAAAGACATATCTTCTCTGGTGGAAGCTGAAAATATGAGTACCTTTGAAGCGCTTCTCCAACAGACTTATTACGGAAGAAGATATGAAAAACTGGACTCTCACACTCTAGAAGAAATGTATGCTTACATTATGAAGCACGTCCTTCTTACTGAGAGTAAACAAAATCCTTACTCTGTAGCAACCATCTATTGCTACCTGTATCACAAAGAACATGAAATCGACCGCCTGATCACCGTACTGGAATGTATCCGATATGGCATCAGCCCGGAAGATACCATGCGTTATATTTTTAAATCATAAGCAATTAAACTATTATTACCGGAGGATGTAAACATGATTGAAAAAATGGAATTTATAAGCATCACCGGGCCAAAAGCGGACATCGACCGTGTGGTGAATCAGTATCTTTCCAAATACGAAATTCATCTGGAAAATGCTCTGGCGCAACTGAAGACTGTTCAGAATCTTACGCCTTATCTGGAGATCAACCCTTACAAAAATCTTCTGGCGAAAGCTGCTGAATTTGAGAGTCTGCTGGACCCTGACGCCCCACAAAAAGATGTATCTCTTTCTCTGGAAGAATCTGTATCTCTGATTCAAAAGTTTGATGCAGAATTGACAGAATTGGGACAAAACCGCAAGGACCTGGAAGAACAGCAGAAAAATCTGGAAGGATTGTCGGAAAAACTCAAACCCTTCCGTCAATTAGATTTTGATATTGACACTCTGCTGAAATTCCGTTATGTGTATTGCCGCTTTGGACGGATTTCCAAAGAATACTATGAAAAATTTGAAACTTATGTGTATGCAAATATGGAGACTCTGTTTTTCCGCTGCTACTCCGACGATAATTACATTTGGGGCACCTATTTCTGCCCGCGCGGCGAAGCCGACCGGGTAGACGCTGTATATGCATCCATGCATTTTGAGCAGATGGAACTTCCCGGAGAGATCCACGGAACGCCTCAGGAAGTATGCAACGATCTTACCAACCAGCTTGCTTCTATTAAAAAGTCTCTGAAGAATCTTCAGGAACAGACACGAAAATTAATTCAGGGAAAAAGCAGCGAGCTGATCGCCGCGAAAGAACAGCTGGAATCTCAATCCAGAAATTTCGATGTGCGTAAACTGGCTGCGTGTACCAAAGAAGATAACCGAGAAGTCTTCTATATTCTGTGCGGATGGATGTCGGCAGACGATGCAGAACGGTTCCAAAAAGACATTACCGACGACTCAAACCTCTACTGTTTTGTAGAGACAGACGAATCACCGGCTCACGGCGAACCGCCTACAAAACTGAAAAACCCAAAAATCTTCAAACCTTTTGAGATGTTCGTAAAAATGTACGGTCTTCCCTCTTACCACGAGATGGATCCCACAATTTTTGTAGCTCTCACCTATATCTTTATTTTCGGAGCCATGTTTGGAGATGCGGGACAAGGCGCCTGCCTTATGATTGGAGGTTTCCTGCTTTACAAGTTCAAGAAACTGGAACTGGCGGCTATTATCGGAACAGCTGGTATCTTCTCCACTTTCTTCGGACTGATGTTCGGAAGTGTTTTCGGATTTGAAGATGTGATCCCAGCTCTGTGGCTGCATCCGGTAAGCGCTATGGCAGATGTGCCTTTCCTCGGAAAATTAAATACTGTATTCGTTGTAGCGATTGTATTCGGTATGTTCCTGATTTTGCTGACCATGATCTTCCATATCATTAACGCTGTTCGTCAGAAAGATGTGGAAAATATCTGGTTCGATCAAAACGCTGTAGCCGGACTGATTTTCTACGGTTCTCTGGTAACTGTGATCCTTTTGTTTATGACAGGGCACAAACTTCCCGCTGGAATCGTTCTCGGCATAATGTTTGGAATCCCTCTCATCATTATCATGCTGAAGGAACCTCTTACCCGTCTGGTAAAGAAAGAATCTCCTATGATCGAGGGCAGCAAAGGAATGTATTTTGTACAGAGTTTCTTTGAACTTTTTGAAGTTATGCTCAGTTACCTGTCCAATACCCTTTCCTTTGTCCGTATCGGAGCATTCGCAGTAAGCCACGCCGCCATGATGGAGGTTGTTCTTATGCTTGCCGGCGCAGAAGCCGGTTCTCCAAACTGGCTGGTGGTAATCGGCGGAAACATCTTTGTTACCGCTATGGAGGGTCTGATCGTAGGTATTCAGGTACTCCGTCTGGAATATTATGAAATGTTCAGCCGTTTTTATAAAGGAAGCGGAAAACCTTTCCGCCCCTTTTTAACAAAAAATAAAAACAAATAACATCACATTATTTTATTTATCTAGGAGGATATTATCATGACAAACATTATTGAAATCACAACTGCTGTCGCTCTCGTTCTGAGCATCATTATTCCGGGAGCAGCTTTCCTTTTGGGAGAAAAAACAAAGAAACGTTATAAAAAATCTCTGGCTGTAAACTGCTTCTTCTTCTTTGGAACTCTCTTTGTGGCTACCATCGCCATGTTCGCAGGAACTCAGAGCGTACAGGCTGCTACTGAAGTTGCAGGTGATGGTCTGGCTACTGGTCTCGGATATCTGGGTGCAGCTCTGGTTACAGGTCTTTCCGGTATCGGTTCTGGTATTGCCGTTGCCAGCTCTGCCAGCGCAGCTTTGGGAGCGATCAGTGAAGACGGATCTCTGTTTGGTAAATCCATGATTTTCGTAGCCATGGCAGAAGGTATTGCTCTGTATGGTCTGATCATCTCCTTCATGATTCTTGGTAAACTGTAATCCAAAAGACGAAAAGGGGTTCATTTTTATGAAAATGTATCTGATCAGCGACAACATCGACACCCAGACCGGCATGCGGCTGGCCGGGGTGGACGGTGTGGTTGTTCATGAAAGAGAAGAATTAAGACAGGCTCTTGAATCTGCACTGGCAGATAAAGAAATTGGAATTCTCCTTCTCACGGAAAAATTCGGAAGAGAATTCCCTGAAATCGTGGATGAGGTTAAGCTGCATCACAAAGTGCCGCTGATTGTTGAGATTCCTGACCGGCATGGTACCGGAAGAAAACCGGATTTCATCACCTCCTACGTCAACGAGGCTATTGGATTAAAACTTTAAAAAGAGGGTGATTAACTTTGACAACAGAAGAAAAGTTACAACATTTTTATGATGCTTCGATAGAAAGTGCAGCGAAAGAAGCCCGAATTCTCCAGGAGGAGCACCGGGAGGCTCTGGAGAAAATGTTTCAGGAACACAAAGAAACCAAGGAGCGGCAGGCAAAGGCCCAGCTTCAGGCAGAATCTGACAGCCTGAAACGGGAGATCAACAAAACGGTATCTGCAAAGCAGCTGGAATACCGCCGGATTCTCTCCTCCAGAACAGAAGAGATCAAAAAAGAGATTTTTCAGGAAGTGGAACGGAAACTGACACTGTTTAAAAACACTCCCGAATATATGGAATATCTGTACACCCGTATCCAGGAAGCGCTGGATTTTGCAGGGGAAGATGAAATGATTATCTATATTGATCCTTCCGATGAGAGCCGCATTCCAGAACTTACAAAACATTTTGGATTCGCTCCTTCTGTTTCCAGAGAATCCTGGCTGGGAGGTATGCGGGCAGTTATCCGCTCCAAGAACATTTTGATCGACAACTCATTTGCTACATTGCTGCGAGATGCAAAGGATGAATTTATCTTTACCGGAGGTATGGCAGATGAATAATACTGGAATTATCTATGGAATCAACGGACCTGTCGTTTATCTGAAAGGAAACACAGGTCTTCGTATGTCAGAAATGGTTCATGTTGGCGAAGAACATCTGGTAGGCGAGGTAATCTCCCTGACAAAAAACGCCACTACCGTTCAGGTTTTTGAGGAAACCACCGGATTAAAACCGGGAGCTATAGTAACCGGAACCAATGACGCGATCTCTGTTACTCTGGGACCCGGCATCCTCAATAACATCTTTGACGGTATTCAGCGTCCCTTAAGCGAAATTGCCGCTCAGTCCGGCAAATATATTACCCGTGGTGTAAGCGTAGACTCTCTGGATACGGAAAAGAAATGGCAGGTTCATATGACTGTTTCCAAAGGAGATTACGTTTCCGGCGGAACAATTATTGCAGAAACCCGGGAAACCGCTACCATCCTTCACAAATCTATGGTTCCGCCCGATACAGAGGGTACCGTAGTACATGTGGCTTCCGACGGAGAATATACAATCCTTGATCCTATCGTAACTCTGCAGCTTGCAGACGGCAGCACCAAAGATCTTACCCTGTGCCAAAAATGGCCCATCCGTATTCCCCGGCCTACCCGCAAGCGTTACCCGGCCTCTGTGCCGCTTGTAACCGGTCAGCGTATTCTGGACACCATGTTCCCTATCGCAAAGGGCGGTACAGCTGCTGTTCCCGGAGGTTTCGGAACCGGTAAAACTATGACACAGCACCAGATTGCAAAATGGTCTGACGCAGATATCATCATCTATATCGGATGCGGAGAGCGTGGAAATGAAATGACCCAGGTATTGGAGGAATTTGGCGAACTGGTAGACCCAAAAACCGGAAATCCTCTGATGCACCGTACAGCCCTAATTGCCAACACCTCCAACATGCCGGTGGCTGCCCGTGAAGCATCCATTTACACAGGTCTTACCCTGGCAGAATATTACCGTGATATGGGCTATGACGTAGCGATCATGGCAGACTCCACCTCCCGTTGGGCAGAGGCGCTTAGAGAGCTTTCCGGACGTCTGGAAGAGATGCCCGCCGAGGAAGGTTTCCCGGCTTATCTGGCCTCCCGTCTGTCTGCTTTCTATGAGAGAGCCGGCATGATGGAGAATCTGAACGGAACCGAGGGAAGCGTATCTATCATCGGAGCCGTATCACCACAGGGCGGCGACTTCTCCGAACCTGTTACCATGAATACCAAACGTTTCGTCCGCTGTTTCTGGGGACTGGACAAGGCGCTTGCCTACGCCCGTCATTTCCCCGCTATCCACTGGCTGACCAGCTATAGCGAATACCTCAGCGATCTGGCTCCCTGGTATCAGGAACATGTAAATAAAAACTTTATTGATCTTAGAAACCAGATCATGGCTCTTCTGAACACGGAGAGCAGTCTGATGGAAATTGTAAAACTGATCGGAAGCGACGTACTCCCCGACGATCAAAAACTGGTTCTTGAAATCGCCCGTGTAATCCGTCTGGGCTTCCTCCAGCAGAACGCTTTCCACAAAGACGACACTTGTGTCCCCATGGAAAAACAGTATAAAATGATGGAAATTATTTTATACCTTTACAAAAAATCAAAAGCACTTGTTACTATGGGAATGCCGATGTCTGTTTTGAAGGAAGATACGATTTTTGAAAAAATCATTTCCATCAAATACGATATCCCGAACGATCATCTGGAATTATTCGATGATTATAAAAAAGCCGTAGACGAATTCTACGAAAAAGTACTGGATAAGAATGCATAAGGAGGAACTCACATATGGCAATTGAATATTTAGGATTAAGTGAGATCAATGGCCCTCTGGTAGTTCTGGAGGGTGTGAAAAACGCCGCTTATGAAGAAATCGTAGAATTCACCATAGACGGCAAAGAGAAAAAACTGGGACGTATCGTGGAGATCTACGAGGACAAAGCAGTCATTCAGGTCTTTGAAGGCTCTGACAATATGTCTCTGAACAACACACATACACGACTGACCGGTCATCCCATGGAGCTGGCTCTGTCCGAAAAAATTCTGGGGCGTACCTTTGACGGTATCGGAAATCCCATTGACGGTCTTGGCCCCATCGTCTCTGACACAAAAGCAAACATTAATGGTCTGCCTTTAAATCCGGTAACCCGCGAATATCCTCGAAACTATATCAGAACCGGTATCTCCGCCATTGACGGACTTACCACACTGATCCGAGGACAGAAACTTCCTATTTTCTCTGGAAATGGTCTTCCTCACGACAAGCTGGCTGCCCAGATCGTACAGCAGGCGTCTCTGGGAGAAAATTCTGACGAGAAATTCGCTATTGTTTTTGCAGCTATGGGTGTCAAATATGACGTAGCAGAATTTTTCCGTCGTACCTTTGAAGAAAGCGGCGTATCTGATCACGTAGTTATGTACCTGAACCTGGCAAATGACCCGGTAGTGGAGCGACTGATCACCCCGAAAGTGGCTCTTACCGCTGCGGAATATCTGGCTTTTGAGAAAGGCATGCATATTCTTGTTATCCTGACAGATATTACTTCTTTCTGTGAGGCTATGCGTGAGGTATCTTCCTCCAAAGGTGAGATTCCTTCCAGAAAGGGGTATCCTGGTTATCTATACAGTGAACTGGCTACCTTATACGAACGCGCCGGTATCGTGCAGGGTGGCGCCGGATCTGTAACCCAGATCCCCATTCTCACCATGCCAAATGACGATATCACCCATCCGATCCCCGACCTTACCGGATATATCACGGAAGGTCAGATCGTACTGGATCGTCAGCTTCACGGACAGTCCATTTACCCGCCAATCAACGTGCTTCCTTCTCTATCCCGTCTGATGAAAGACGGTATCGGCGAGGGGTACACAAGAGCGGACCATCAGGATGTAGCAAACCAGCTCTTCTCCTGCTATGCCAAAGTAGGCGATGCAAGAGCGCTGGCATCCGTTATCGGCGAGGATGAACTTTCCCCTCTGGATAAAAAATATCTGATCTTCGGAAATGCTTTCGAAAAGCAGTTTGTGGGACAGGGCGAATTTGAAAACCGCACGATTCAGCAAACTCTGGATATCGGCTGGAAACTTCTGGGACTTCTTCCCAAAGAAGAACTGGATCGTATCGATACCAAGATCCTGAACCAGTATTACCAGCCTACTGAGATCGACCTGATAGAAGAAGCAAAAGCCGATGCAGACGCCATGATGAAATAAAGGGGGAATATTATGGATCCAAATACCTTCCCTACCAAGGGAAACCTGATTCTGGCCAAAAATTCCCTGGCTCTTGCACTTCAGGGATTTGACCTGATGGATAAGAAACGAAACATTTTGGTGCGGGAACTGATGGATCTCATCGAGGAGGCCAAGGGAATCCAGTCCCAAATCGATCAGACCTTCCGTTCCGCCTATGCTGCGCTGCAGAAAGCCAATATGGAAATTGGTATCAACACAGTACAGACGATTTCCTACACCGTACCCATAGAAGACACCATCCGCATTAAAACCCGAAGTATCATGGGTACGGAGATCCCTCTGGTACAGTTCGATCCAGATGGAGAAATCCCTACTTACGCCTTCTACAATACGAAGGAATCCCTGGATGCGGCGCGGCAGGCTTTTGAAAAGGTAAAAGAATTGACAATTCGGCTCTCCATGGTAGAAAATTCTGCTTACCGTCTGGCTGCCAACATCAAAAAAACCCAGAAAAGAGCGAACGCACTGAAAAACATTACAATTCCTCACTATGAGCAGCTTACCAAAGACATTACAAATGCGCTGGAAGAAAAAGAGCGAGAGGAATTTACCCGTTTGAAAGTAATCAAACGAATGCAGACAAAGAAGAAGGCGTAATTATGAGATCTGAAAAAGAAGTGTTTACCTTATTCGATAATATCGCAAAAACAGATGACCGAATCCGGGTCATGACACTGGAAGGCAGCCGGGTCAATCCAAATGTAAAGCCGGATCAGTGGCAGGATTACGATATTACGTTTTTAGTCACAGATGTAAACAGCTATCTCGACTCCGATGAATGGCTTTCCGTATTCGGAGATCTTCTGTTTATGCAAAAACCGGAGGGAATGGATTTATTTCCCGCAAGTATGCCAACAGGCTGGTTTTCTTACCTGATGCTGTTTTCTGACGGAGTAAAGATTGACCTTACCCTTGTTCCTCTGGAATCAAAGGAAGAATACTTTAAACAAGATCCGCTGATCCGAATCCTCATGGACAAAGACGGCATCTGTCCTACGCTGCCCTCTCCTTCTGATGAAGAATTCTGGGTACAAAAACCCAGAGAAGCCTTCGTCAATGACTGTGCAAACGAATTTCTTTTCGTATCTACCTATGTTGCCCGAGGATTGCTGCGGCAGGAACTGCTCTTCGCCAACTGGCATATAGAAGAAATACTCCGAAAAGAACTGCATCGGATGCTGGGATATCTGGCAGGAACCAGAAAAGGCTTTCCATGCAACACGGGAAAACGCGACAAATGGCTTATGAACTTCCTCAGCAATCAGGAATCCTCCCTGCTGCTGACCTGTTATCATCTGGGAGATATGGACGCTGCCTGGAACGCTCTGGAAGCCGCTATGGACCTGTTTGAAAGCGCTATGAAGGAAGTATGCGCCGCACTTGGCTATGAATACAGAAACGATGTCACAAAAATCCGCCAATACATCGAACTTCTGAAAACCTTATAACAACAGATCATCCGCTTTAAGCATGATTTTAAAAAATAGTTATACATTTTCAGCGAATTTGTCGAGCACATCTTTGAGACTTCAGGCTCAAAGTGAGCGCAGACTGAGCGTAAAATGTATAACTATTTTTTTGATAATCTTTCACTCGACCGCTTCTTGTTTACATAAATCGACATTGAATTGTGTGATAATTTAATACAATTTATTCCACTATTCGACTACATATTTGTCAAGTAGTTTTCCACATCATTTTCGCCTTACACACGATTTATCACTTATACACAAAACATTTGTTTCTTTTTTAGTTATGTAAATCAGGGTTCTCCACATTAAATTTTGTGGATAAAGTGGATAACTTTGTGTATAAGTCTATTTTACGGCATTTTAGAGGTTTTTATATGTGGATAACTCATGTATAACTTTTCCTCTATCCACCGTAATTGTGTTAATTTTCGACACAATTTGTAGATATTTGACAAAGCCCCTTCTTTTCCTACAGAAGGCGACAAATTTTTCACTTATTTGCCGCCCATTTATACTTACATTGTGCGCAGATATTCCTCCACCGATGTAATACAGTTTGCTCCATCTGCCGCTGCCGTAATAATCTGACGAAGAGGTTTCGTTCTGATATCTCCCGCTGCATAAATACCCGGTACGCTGGTCTTCCCATCCTCTCCGGCCACAATATAACCGGAAGCATCCAGTTCCACCAGATCCTTTACAAATTCTGTATCCGGCGTGATTCCAACTGCCACAAACACACCGTCCACATCCAGCCGCAAACTTTCTTCTCCCACGGTAGAATCCACTGTGATCCACTGTACCTGATTTTCTCCGCCGATCTCAGATACCGTTCTATTCCAGCACATCTCCACCTGAGGTGTCGCAAACAAAGCATCCTGAAGACTCTTTGCAGCTCTCAGCTCATCACGGCGATGAATCATATATACCTTTTTACATCCCCGCGCCAGAAAAATAGCGTCCTCCACAGCCACATCGCCGCCACCGATCACTGCCACCGTCTTATCCCGGAAAAATGCTCCGTCACAAGTAGCACAATAAGAGACGCCCCTTCCGGTAAGCTCCTCTTCTCCCGGCACTGCCAGCTTTCTGTGAACCGCTCCTGCTGCCAGAATTACCGTCTTTCCATAAATCTTCTCCTTCTGCGTGTGGACAACCTTCTTATCCCCTTCCAGAGAGATTCCTGTCACTCTGGCTCTCAGAATATCAGCGCCCTGAGCCATCATGTGATCCTTCATCTTATCCGCCAGATCCATTCCGCTGATCCCCGGCAGACCCGGATAATTGTCCACTTCATACGTATTCAGGATCTGTCCTCCCTGAATATAATTTCCTTCGATGATCAGCGTAGATAAACCGGCTCTTCTCCCGTAAATCCCCGCGGTAATACCAGCAGGACCGGAACCGATCACGATAACATCATACAAATTTTCCATATCCTTATTCCTCCGTTCTCCCTTACTTTCTGAAAAACTCATCCGTGTACGCACTCATCATATCATATTTTCTCCCGTTTTCCCATATGTTAGTAATAATTCCATTTCCCCGAGGCTTTTATGCAAATCATAAAAAAATACTGGAAAAGGGCTCTGTTTTCTCTTTTTCTCCTCCTAACCATTCTGCTTTCTCCTTACCTGATCTCCTCCTGGAAAACCTACCGAATCAACAAACAATTTGAGCAATATACTGACGAGTTATTTTTCACGGATGTACAGGGAAATGCCCTCAACCTTCATTACACTCTGGCCGCGCCTGAAAAATTGGGAATTACCGACTATCCCGTTTCTCTCGGAAATTTTGATCCGTCCCGGATCTCTTCCCGCACCCTGCTTTGGGAAAGCCGAAAATCGGCTCTGGAAAAATTTCCTTCCGAACGTCTTTCTCAGCAAAACCAACTCACCAAAGACATTCTCTGTCTTGCCTACGAAACGGAACTTCTTTCTGGAAATAATTATCTTCTGGAAGAATATCTGAGTCCATCCCTTGGCGTTCAGGCGCAGCTCCCCATTCTGCTGGCAGAATATACCTTCCGCAGAGAACAGGATGTTCAGGACTATATAAAGCTGCTGGCTTCTGTAGATACATATTTTCAAAACATCCTCACTTTTGAACAGTTAAAGTCTCAAAACGGAACCTTTATGAGCGATACCACAGTGGACCGAATCACCGAACAGTGTTCTGCCTTCATTACCAATCCAGAGGAAAACTACCTGCATACGGTCTTTCAGGAAAAATTAAAAGACGTTCCCCAATTAACCGCCGCCAAACAAAAGGCTTATCAAAAACTCCATATGAAAATCCTTCAGGAACAGGTTCTTCCCGCTTATCAGGCTCTGATCGATGGACTCTGCCTTTTAAAAGGAAGCGGGAAAAACCCCGGCGGGCTGTCCGGTCTTCCGGGAGGAAAAGCATATTATGAATATCTTCTGAAAAGCTCCTGCGGTATCTATGAGACTGTGGAGCAGATTCAGACGCGGCTTTTAAAACAACTGCAAATGGATATGGAAGAATCTGAAAATATTCTCCACAAAAAACCGGAACTCATTTACCGAATCACGGAAAAACAGCCGGCTTTCTCCGTTCAGGAAAAAAGTTCTCCCGAAGACATTTTAAAAACACTGCAAAACAAGCTTCTGAAAGACTTCCCCTCCCCTCCCGAAACCTCCTATAAAGTAAAATACGTCCACAAGGATCTGGAAGCCTATTTAAGCCCCGCATTCTACCTCACCCCACCCATTGATACCCTGAGTCCAAATGATATCTACATCAACGAATATGCGGGCATGAAGGGCACTGAACTTTTCACCACACTGGCTCATGAAGGCTTTCCCGGTCATCTCTACCAGACTATTTCCTTCGCCTCCACGAATCCGCCAAAAATCCGCCATCTTCTGGGAATGTCCGGTTATGTGGAAGGCTGGGCGACTTACGTGGAAACCTATGCTTACAACTATGCCGATCAGGACTCGGATCTATCCCGGCTCCAATGGCTGAATCGCTCCCTCAACCTTTGTATTTTGTCTCTTCTGGATACGGGAATTCATTACGATGGATGGAGCAGAGAAACGACAACAGAATTTTTATCCGGTTTTGGCATTACCGATTCCACCGCACAGCAGGAGATCTTTCAGGTGATTGTGGAAGACCCCGCCAACTATCTGAAATACTATATGGGATATCTGCATTTTCTCGACCTGAGAGAAGATTGTAAAAAAGAAATGGGGGAACATTTTGACATTCGCAAATTCCATCAAAAAATTCTGGAAATCGGTCCCTGTCAGTTCCCCATCCTTGAAAAATATGTATTAAAAAAGTAAATTTATCTTGTCACTGCCCGAAACTTTTCCACACTTTCCTCATACAGTTCCGGATTCACATAATAACTCCTGGCGTGTACCGCTCCCGGCACCGCCACTTTCCATTTGGGAGCGGCGCATGCCTGATACAACTCTTCCATCATATAAAACGGCACATAATCGTCCTCCTCACCATGGATAAATAAATGAGGTACCTTGCTCTTTTTCACCGCCTCTACCGGAGCTGCCTTGCGAATATCAAAACCAGCTTTCCTCTTGCTGATCAGATTTGTCAAAAACAGAATCGGAGCCGTCACTGGAAGGTGAAAACATTTTTTCATCTGATAAGAAAATTCATCGCAGGCAGAGGTATATCCGCAGTCAGCGATCACTCCCGCCACCTGTTCGGGCAATTCCCTCTCTCCTGTCATTAACACAGTTCCCGCTCCCATGGAAATACCGTGAAGAAAAATCCTGCAGGATTCCCCACATTTTCCGATCAGCCAGGAAATCCACAAGAGAAGATCTTCCGATTCTTTCCAGCCGTACGTCATGTAATCTCCCTCACTGTCCCCGCAGGCGCGCAGATCGATCAGCAAGAACGGAACTCCTGCCTTTCGATAATAAGAACTCAAAAAACTATATTCCCGCGTTCCTCTGTTCCTGCACCCGTGAACCGCCAGAAACACATCCTGAACTCCTTCTTTCCCTGAATAAAATCTGCCCCTCAATGTTTTTCCATCCACGGACTGCAAAGTTACCGGCTCATAAGGAAGCTTCTTCAACTCTTCCTCCGCCTTATCCACTTCCTTATAATACGGATCCGGCTCCCCATTTCCTTCCAGCAAGCGATACATGAGTCCATGAATATTCCACTGTTTTCTCTCAATCGCATAATTAAACAGCCAGCGACAGCCGCCAAAAACTGCCGCCCCCGTCCCTAATACAGCTCCCACGCCCAATGGAAGTATTTTTTTACTTTTCTGTTCTTTTTTCTGTCCGCCCATATCCGAATCCTCCTCGTTCCGAAATCTTCATTTGATATTTTTCCCTGCCTATAGTATAATGAATCCATTATTTATATATTTACAAATGAGGTGAAACTTATGCCAAATCCTATGGAAATCATGAAGTTAATGGGGATGTGGAATACCTTTAAGTCCAATCATCCAAAATTTCCAAAATTCATGGCTGCCGCCGCTCAGCCGGGAGTCATTACAGAAGATACGATTCTTGAAATGAAAATTACCACGCCTGACGGCAGAACCATGGAAACTAATCTCAAAATCACTGCTTCCGATCTGGAAATGATTCAGCAGTTAAAAAATATCCGCTAAGCAGTTTTCCAGTGTTTCTTTTGCATCTTCGACCTTTTCCTCACTGGTCTGGAATATCTCATATTCACTCAGGGACGGCAGCCCCATATGAACCCGATCTGTTCTGTATTTCATAGGGCTGTCCAGTGTCACCTTCCCTGACATATGAAAGGATGCCGCTCCCGTATAAGGCTGAAGCTCTCGGATCACCGCAGCATTCACTCCTCCTGCCACCAGAATATCTATCCTGTCTTTCGCCCGTTCTACCAGTTCACGAATACAGTCTTTTCCCTGCATACAAGTATCTTCACATCCAGAAGTCAGGATGGTATTTACCCCCAGATCAATCGCCTGTTCCAACACTTCCATGGGATCTTTCGCCACATCAAACGCTCTGTGCATCGTCACCGAAAGTCCTTTTGCAGCTTCCATCCATCGTTCCATAGCCTTTCTGTCCAAACTTCCATCTGGAAGAAGCGCTCCGATCACTACGCCATTCACACCCAAATCCTTAAAACGAAAAATTTCCTCTTCTATCACGGAAACCTCATATTCTGAATAACAAAAGTCACCGAATCGCGGTCTCAGCAAAGCATGTATCGGTATGTCTGTATATTTTCTTATTTCCTTATATAATGCCCCTGTAGGGGTGATTCCTCCAATCACCAGTCCCGCGCACAGCTCCAATCGGTCTGCGCCGCCATTTACTGCATAAACCGCGGATTCTACAGAATCCACACAACATTCTAATAACCCTTTCTTCATTCTCCGTCACCTCCAGTATCTTTTTTCATAATCTTTGCCGCCGTTTCCTGCAGCCACGAAAGCGAAAACTCCTGTTCCGTATAGCTGTGTACCCGGTGTTTCTGAGCCATTTCTTCCGTATAATCAGAAAGAAGATAAACAGCTCTTGCCTTTGGATCAGAATCATACTGCATGACCACCGGAATCAACGTATAATCATCCAGAACCTTCACTTCACCGTCCTCTGATTTTTCCAGCGTCAGCTTCGCAATCCCGCCCAGAAGAGCTTCCGGTCTCTGCTGCGTTGATACAAAATTTCCAAGAGAATAATAGGTCAGCATTTTATGCCCGGCATCATCCGTTTTCATTTCATACTTTTGAAGCACATGGGGATGTGTTCCAATCATCACATCCACGCCCTCTTCCAAAAGAAGCTGTACCTTTGCCTCCATATCCTCACTGGGCTCTGTAGAATATTCTTCTCCCGCATGCAAAAAGCAGATAATACAATCACTGAGTTCTTTTGCTTTTCTGATATCTTCCCGCACCGTCTCATCGTCCCACACGTCAATCAGGTACGGTTTCGACTCAGGAAGCGCATGTCCGTTTAGAGAATACGTATAATTTAACATGGCAATCTTAATTCCATTTTTCTCCACCACTGTAATCTTGTCCCGTTCCTCCTGACTTCCGTGAATCCCCAGAACTGTAATCTCGGGATGCTTTTCTTTCCAGAACTGCAAAGATTCCTCTACGCCCTGCGCCTGCTTATCATACGCATGGTTACTGGCATGCTGAATCACATCAAATCCCAGATTTACAAGGGCGTCTCCCACCTCTGTAGGCGTTCCAAAAGCCGGATATCCAGAAACATTGTTCCGGTCTTTCACAAAAATCGTCTCCTGATTCACAACCGCCAGATCTGCCTCCTGAATTACCCCTTTTACCTGCGCATAAATACTGTCATAATTCCATTCGCCGGATTCTCCCTGTCCGGTCTCCACCAGCGGCATATGATAAAGATTATCTCCCGCTGCCACCAGCGTAACCTTCTTGGGCTCCTCAATAACTTCAAATGCCAGAGAAGTATCTTCAGGCGCTTTTTGCTCCTTTCCCTTACATCCCTTAGCTGCCAGCGCCAGAAGAATGAGGAGTACGATCAAAACAGTTCCTCCGACAAGACCTATCTTTTCCCGGAAAACCTGTCTCTTCCTCTGTTCTTCTAACCTTTTTCTTTTCTGTTCCCGTTCCTTTGCTTTTTCCTCTTCCATTTTCCTTCCCCCTGATACTGCGTTCTCTCCTGTTTACGAAAACAACAGCTTTTGTCATCTGTAATTATTGAAAAATTCCTTCAGATTCGTCAGCGCTCTCACAAGAGCATTGATCTCCTCCTCGCTCAGATCACTGATCAGCGCCTCCGTCATTTTCTCATGAAAGCTCTTGTGATGATAAAATGCTTTCTCCCCCTTCTCTGTCAGCGAAATCAAAACAACCCGCCTATCCTCCCCGCTGCGCACCCGATGGACATAACCTTTTTTTACCAGATTATTGATTGCAATCGTCAAAGTTCCCACTGTCACTGATAAAGTTTTCGCCACAGATGACATATTTCTGGGCTCCCCGATGCCTATGGCCTCGATCACATGCATATCATTGTTGGTAATATCCTGATATTCCGGTGTAATGATCGCCTTCGCTTCAATATCCATAATCTCATTAAAAAGCTTCACCAGAACTTCATGAAAAGTATCATACGCCCGATCCATACTGCCACCTCCATTTAATCATTTCGTCTAATCTTCAGTCCATTTATTATATCACGATTCCCCGTTTTTTCACAACAAAAAAGAGAATACTGCCACTTGATTTATCTATATTTCAATGATACGATTAACACGAAACTATTGATTTTCCTTAAATATACAGGAGGAAACACTTATGACGATCAATCTTCTGGCTGAAGCATTAGCTGATTATAACAAAGCCTTACGTTTAGGAAAAAGAGAGGGCAAATCCCTCCCTGTTCTTGATGATATTTTAAAAGAAAAAAAGATTACCGCAGCAAGAGAAATTCCTCTGGGACTGGTACAGATTCCCTCAGAACAGCTGGTGGGAACAAAAACCGCCGGAAGAAGCGCTGCGTTCAGTAAAAGTTTTTACCCTTTATTGAAAGACTCCACGGAATTTGCCGGTAAATGGATGGAATTATACAAAGCCCACTTAACTGAGGGCATCCGCGAACCTATCAAAGCTTATGAATTTATGAATAAATTTTATGTAGAAGAAGGAAATAAGCGGGTCAGCGTTTTAAAATACTTTGATGCCGTGTCTATTCCGGGCATGGTTACCCGGATTGTGCCTCCCCGCACTGACGAAAAGGAAAACCGCATCTACTACGAATTCATGGAATTTTATAATCTGTCCCAGATCAATTATATCTGGTTTTCTCAGGAAGGCAGCTTTGCCAAATTGCAACGCCTTGTGGGAAAACGCCCGGACGAATGCTGGAATGATGATGATAAGCTGAATTTCAGCTCCATATTCTCAAGATTTTCTTCTGAATATGAAGCAAATGGAGGAGATAAACTCCCCATCACCACCGGGGACGCTTTCCTGTATTTTATCCAGCTTTACGATTATGCATCTTTGGATCAGATGACTTCCACCGAATTAAAAGAAAAACTCATTAAGTCTTGGGAAGAATTCAAACTTCTTACTACTGAGGAATCTCTGGAACTTCAGATGAACCCTAATACAGAGGGGGAATCGAAGAAAAATATTTTTGCCCGCCTGATCCCGGTGAGCACTCCCAAACTTCATGTAGCTTTTATCCACGAAAAAACTGCGGAGACCTCCGGCTGGACGTATGCCCACGAACTGGGACGTATGCACCTGCAGCAGGCATTTGAAGATCAGATCAGTACCGTCTGCTACGATCAGGCTACAGAAGAAATTGCAGACGATTTACTCTTACAGGCGATTGCCGAGGGCAACAACCTGATTTTCACCACTTCCCCGCCGCTTCTGAAAGCGAGCCTGAAAGCGGCGATTGAACATCCTGAAGTGAAGATTTTGAACTGCTCCCTGAATACTTCTCACAAATACATCCGTACTTATTATGCGCGTATGTATGAAGCTAAATTCCTTATGGGCGCCATTGCAGGGGCCATGTCTCAGAATGGAAAAATCGGATATATCGCGGACTATCCTATTTTCGGTATGACCGCCAATATCAACGCTTTCGCCCTGGGAGCTAAAATGGTAAATCCCAGAGCTAAGATTTATCTGGAGTGGTCCACTCTGAAAGACCATAACGTAGCCGAAAGCTTTGCAAAAAATGAAGTACACTATATCTCCGGTCAGGATATGATCATCCCCGGAGAAGCAAGCCGCCACTTTGGTCTTTTCCGGGATTCTGACGATGCCCCCTTAAATCTTGCAATGCCAATCTGGCATTGGGGAAAATTCTACGAACAGATGATCCGCAATATCATGGACGGCTCCTGGAAATACGACGACACCTCCGACAGTACCAAGGGGTTGAACTACTGGTGGGGAATGTCCGCAGGAATCATCGATGTGATCTGTTCCAAACATCTGCCCATCGGAACCATGCGTCTGGTCAACCTGCTGAAGCAGACGATCTGTAAGGGCGATTTCAATCCTTTCTCCGGTATTCTCTACTCTCAGGAAGGCGTTGTGCAAAAATCTGCCAACAAAGTCATGAGCCCGGAAGAAATTATCCGTATGGACTGGCTGGCCGAAAATGTAATCGGATACATCCCCAAAATGGACGATCTGATCGATAAGGCAAAACCAGTAGTTCTTTTACAGGGTATCGACACCCCAGAAATGTAGTGCAGACGTAACCATTTAGTTTTAGAAAAGGTATTTTACTTATGAGGATTTTAGCTATTGCCGATGAGGAATCCAAGTATCTCTGGGATTTTTTTGAAAAAGAAAAACTGGCAGGAATTGATCTGATCTTATCCAGCGGAGATCTGAATCCTAATTATCTCTCTTTCCTTGCCACATTTACCACTGCTCCCGTCCTCTATGTACACGGGAATCATGACGACAAATACGAACGGACTCCGCCGGAAGGATGTATCTGTATAGAAGATCAGGTCTATGTACACGAGGGAATCCGCATTCTGGGGCTGGGCGGTTCCATGCGGTATCGCCCGGGAGTCAACCAGTATACAGAAAAGGAGATGCAAAAGAGAGCTAAGAAACTGCGGTTCAAAATTTTTATGAAAGGCGGCTTTGATATCCTGCTGACCCACGCTCCGGCGTACCAGTTAAATGACGGGCGGGATCTCCCCCATCAGGGATTTCAGGTATTTAACACTTTGATGGACAAATACCATCCACGTTTTTTTATCCACGGACACGTCCATATGTCCTATGGAAGGCAGCACAAACGCTATGACCAGTACGGGGAAACCCATGTGGTCAACGCTTATGAACGCTGCGTCTTTGATTTTGACGATCCGAATCTGAGGGAGACATTGAAGTTTTGAAAAAATCAAAATCTTACATTTATTTTAACACAAAAATTGACTTTTAACATTTATTAAGTTAAAATAAAATAAATCAGGTTAAAAAGGAGCAGAGAAGAGAATATGTCAGAAAATTTATTTGGAATTCCAATCAAATATGAAGCGTGGAATAAGGAAAATTCTTTGCCTTTGTATATAGCGAATGGTTATGAATTTTGCGGAATAGTTATTGGCAAAAAACACTGTATTACAATAAAGCCAAAATATGAACTTGCCTCTCTTTCTGCTCTCAAAAAGCAAATTGCAAAAATTCAAGCGATTGACAATGTGCCGATTATCCTTGCACTTGACTCAGTTTCGTTTTACAGAAAAAAAATTTTTATAGAAAATAACATACCATTCATCACTCCAAAACAAATATTTCTGCCTTTCATCGGCGCAATGCTGACAAATGAAAACGAAATCAAAGCAAAAACTGATAAGTTTGTTTTCTCAACACAGCAATTGTTTTTGATGTATCTTTACAGTAACAAAAAGAGATTTTATGTGTCTGATGCAACAAAAACTTTGCCGTTTACTCCAATGACTTTAACAAGGGCAGTGAAACAATTAGAGACTACCGGTTTGTTTATTGTCACAAAAGACGGCGTCAATAAAGTAATTGAAGCAAAATATAATAACGCAGAATTATTTGAAAAAGCAAAAAAATTTTTATTAAATCCTGTTCGCAAGTGGGGATATATAGATAAAAAAGATATGACATCGGATATGATTTTTGCTGGCGAAACCGCTCTTTCGGAAAGAACAATGTTAAATTCTCCAAGGCTTATCACATACGCCATTTGGAATAAGCACTTTGAAAAAACAAAATTGACAAATGAGCTTATTGATTCTGAACGGCAAGTGAGACTTGAATTATGGGCATATGACCCCGTGCTGTTTTCAAATAAGAATACTGCCGATAGTTTATCTGTAGCGCTGTCTTTTAAAGACACCAATGATGAAAGACTTGAAGTAGCTGTTGAAGAACTGATAAAGAAGGAATTTGAAAATGATTAACGGATTTGAAAAATTCAAGGAAGAATTCAAAGGCTATGAAAACCAATATGTAATCATTGGCGGCACTGCCTGTGATTTAATTATGGAGAATGAAGAATTGCCCTTTCGTGCCACAAAAGATATTGACATTGTACTGATTGTAGAATCCATAACTGCAGATTTTGGAAAACACTTTTGGAAATATGTTAAGGAAGGTGAATATGAACACCTCAACAAAAGTAGTGGAAAAGCACAATTTTATCGTTTTACTTCACCTAAAAGCAGGGATTACCCATATATGATTGAGCTCTTTTCAAGAAACCCTGATTTCATTGTGCTTGATAAGAATGCGATACTCACACCGCTACCCATAGATGACGAAATTTCAAGCCTGTCTGCAATTCTTTTGAACGAATCATATTATGAATTGCTCAAAAATGGGCAGATAATACTTGATGGTATTCCAGTACTGTCTCCTACTTGCTTAATACCGTTTAAGGCAAAGGCGTGGCTTGATTTGAAGGAACGCAAATCTAACGGAGATCACATTGACAGTAAAAATATCAAAAAACACAAGAACGATGTGTTCCGCCTTACTCAGTTAATTACTACCGACACAAAACAAATTATCAGTACCGAAATTGCCAATGATATGAGAAAATTTTTATCCGAAATAGAAAACGAAGATATAGATTTGAAATCAATCGGTATAAAAGGTAGCAAGAAAGCTTCGATTATAGACCTTTTATATAATTGTTACAACTTGAAAAAATAATGTAAAATACCGGCACAACCAGCAGGGTTATTTTCTGCAAGCTGTGCCGGTCACTCAATTATAAATCACTTCGACACTGACAATTACAGTTGTTTTATACGGATCTATATCCTACAGAGTTTCACCTCTTAAAACAACCTGCTGAATATCCAGATTCTCTTTCTTCAGTAACACCACATTTGCCACTTTACCTGGTGTAATACTGCCGTACTGATCATAAATACCAATGGATTTTGCCGGATTCACTGCTGCACAGCGTACTGCCGTCTCCAGCGGTACATCCATCTTCTGGACAGCTACCTTCATGCAGTTCATCAGATTGGTATTAGAACCCGCCAAAGTTCCGTCTTCCAATGTGGCGCGATTTCCCTTTACAATCACAGGCTGACCGCCAAGTTCATACATTCCGTCTTCCAATCCCGCTGCCATCATGGTATCACTGACAAAAATCACTTTATCCTCGCCAAATAATTTTAATGTGCTGCGCACCACTGCCGGATGGATATGCACACCATCACAGATCAGTTCTGCTCCGCATACACCGCTGTCTGCCGCTGCGATGATTGGACCCGGTTCTCTGTGATTAATAGGATTCATAGCATTGTACAGATGGGTTACATGATGCACCCCTGCATCAATCGCTTCTTTTGCCGTATCATAATCTGTAGTTGTATGAGCAATAGACAAAACGACCTCATCTTTCTTTGCCCGGATAAATTCCATCGCGCCTTCTACTTCCGGCGCAATATCTACTAATTTGAAAAGACCGCCAGCGGCTTCCTGGAGACGGTCAAACATCTCTGTATCCGGTTTATGAATATATTTTCCATTCTGCGCTCCCTTTTTCTTCGGCGCAATGAATGGTCCTTCCATATTAATCCCGCACAGATCAGCGCCTCTTTCATTTTTATGAGCTTTTGCTGCCCGGGCAATCTCCAGAAGTTTTTCTTCAGAAAATGTCATCGTTGCCGGAGCAATCGTTGTTACACCTACACTTGCCTCATAATCAGCGATCGTCTGAATTGCCTCCTCTGTGCCGTCACAAAAATCTTTGCCCACACATCCATGGAAATGAATATCCGTAAGACCAGGAATAGCATAACATCCTTCTCCATCTACCTCTCGGGTATCCTCTGGAATATGATCCACAAATTTCCCCTCTTCAACGTAAATATCTTTCTTTTCAAAAATACCCTGCTCCGTATACACTTCTGCATTTTTAATAATCATTGCTCAAACCTCCCATTCTATTTCGTTTACGTTCTCTATGCAAAATAACAGATACTGCCTTATTTCGCCTGAAACACATTATAACATTTCTTATAATGTACAACAATAAAATTTCTAAAAACAATCCTTGAATATTTGTTCAAAAACCTCTTGCATTTTTCCATTCCCCTGTTATAATAAACATATGAATAGTTGTTCATATGTTTATTATTCACTTTAAGGAGGACCTATTTTATGACTTCAAAGGTTTATATTATGGAAAATCTCGATTGCGCCAACTGTGCTTCTAAGATTGAACGCAAAATAGCTTCCCTACCCGGTGTACAAGAGGTTTCCATCACCTTCTCCACCCGGCAGCTGCGGCTGACCGCTGAGAATCCCGATACATTACTTCCAGAGATACAGAAAATCGCAAACAGTCTGGAACCGGATATTATCATTACAGAACGAAAACGCAGAGTTTTCAAACATAACGCTGCGGCTCTCACACACGAAAGCTGCAGCTGCGAGCACGATCATGAGGAACACCCTCATGAGCATCAACATCATCACGAAAGCTGCGACTGCGGACACGATCACGAGGAACATCCTCATGAACACCATCCCACCGCCAAAAATTTGTCTGAGAACACAAAAACAATCATCACCATAGCCTCCGGCGCTGTTCTTTTTCTTCTGGGAGAAGTTCTGGCTCACTTTGGCATGGAACTGCCTTCCATTATCGTTCTCATTCTCGGATATCTGATTCTGGGAGAAAAGATTCTCCTCACTGCGGGAAAAAATATGTTCAAAGGACATATTTTCGACGAAAACTTTTTGATGAGTATTGCTACGCTGGGCGCTTTTATTATTCAGGAATACCCGGAAGCCGTAGGCGTAATGCTTTTTTACAGGATTGGTGAGTTTTTTGAGCATTTAGCTGTAGAAAAGAGCCGCTCTCAGATTATGGGAGCTGTAGATATGAGACCAGACGTAGTAAATCTGGTTTCTGGAGCGAATATCCAAATTGTTGATGCAGAAGATGTACAGATCGGAGATATCCTTCTCGTCCGCCCCGGAGACCGCATTCCTCTGGACGGCATCATTATCGAAGGGGAAAGCCGAATCGACACTTCACCGGTTACCGGTGAACCTGTCCCGGTCAAAGCTTCTGTAAACACCGAAGTCCTCTCCGGCTGTATTAATACCTCAGGGCTTATAAAAATCCGTGTGCAGAAAGTTCTGGAAGATTCTATGGTGTCCCGTATTCTGGATTCTGTTGAAAATGCCGCTGCCAGCAAACCAAAGATCGATCGGTTTATCACCCGCTTTGCCCGAATTTACACTCCCTGCGTTGTAATTCTGGCTCTCGGCACTGCTATCATTCCTTCCCTTTTCACCGGTAACTGGAATTATTGGGTTTATACAGCTCTCTCTTTTCTGGTTATGAGTTGTCCCTGCGCTCTGGTTCTCAGCGTTCCGCTGGCATTTTTCTCTGGTATCGGCGCCGGTTCAAAACTGGGAATCCTTTTCAAGGGCGGTATTGCCCTGGAAGCGCTCACCAAAGTAAAAACGGTGATTATGGATAAAACCGGAACCATCACAAAGGGAAATTTTACCGTACAACAGGTAATTCCCGCTGAAAATACTATTTCTTCCGAGCAGTTATTAAAGTGGTGCGCCCAGTGTGAACTCTCTTCCACGCACCCCATCGCCCACAGCATTGTAACGGCGGCTCAGGAGAAAAATCTCCATCCAGTTCGTCCCGAACAGGTAGAAGAAATTGCCGGACACGGAATTTGCGCCGTTCTGCCCGAAGGTACCTTCCTCTGCGGAAATAAAAAATTAATGGAACGTTATGGAATTGCTATGGAAAACGAAAAAGAAATCTCTTACGGTACAGAGGTTTTCGTGGCAAAGGACGGAGTATATATCGGCTGTATCCTGATTTCCGATACCTTAAAAGAAGATGCAAAAAGCGCAGTCGCCCGCATGAAAAAGCTGGGAATCACCCCCGCTATGCTCACCGGAGATGCGCAGGAAAATGCTCAGGCTGTGGCTGACGCCGTAGGTATTGAAGAGGTTCATGCCCGCCTGCTCCCTCAGGATAAACTGACGGAGCTGCAAAAAATAAGAAATTCCCACGGAGCTGTCATGTTTGTGGGGGATGGAATCAACGATGCTCCCGTTCTCGCAGGAGCTGATGTGGGAGCCGCCATGGGAAGCGGCGCTGACGCAGCCATTGAAGCGGCTGACGTGGTATTTATGACTTCCAAGATGGACGCCATTCCTCAGGCGCTTGCCATCGCCCGCTTCGCCACAAGAATTTCCTGGCAGAACGTAATCTTCGCTCTGGCTGTAAAAATATTCGTGATGATTCTGGGGCTTGCAGGATTTGCCTCCATGTGGATGGCCGTATTCGCAGACACTGGCGTTGCCATGCTGTGCGTATTGAACTCCATCCGCATCCTGTATAAAAAATCCTGACCCTTCCAAGACGCACACTCTATATGTAAAGGAACTGTTATCTAAGAATATTTATACATTTTAGCGAATTTGTCGAGCACATCTTTGAGACCTCAGGCTCAAAGTGAGCGCAGACTGAGCGTAAAATGTATAAATATTCTGGATTTGCATTTCATGCGACAGTTCCTTTTTATTTTTTATATCAAGCAATCGATACCTCTGTACTTCACTTATGCTGAAGGCTGTTCCTCCAGTGAAAACCCTTTTCGTGTTATTTCTTTCGATTGCGGATTTTCTGTTCCGTACTTTTCTGATCTTTCTGATATATCTTATGCAGCGTTTTCTATTCTGTTACAGTTTCCATATAGATCATGGGATCTATGGGCGTTCCATCCTTTGTCATAGCAAAATACAGATTTGATCCTTCTTTGACATAGTACTTTGTAGGTTCATTTACATAGCCCAGCACAGTACCGGATTCCACCACCTGGCCTTCCTCTACGGTCACATCCTTCAGCTGACCATATACTGCCTGATAACCATTTCCCATATCCAGTGTAGCTGTAGTTCCCGTTTCCTCATTTTCCAGTACAGAAACCACTTTTCCATTTGCCGCCGCCTGCACTGGAGCGCCCACTTCCGCGCTCATTACCAGAGCAGAATTGCATTTGTACTGATCCAAAGTAGAAAAATAAGTAGTTGCATCCATACTGTAATCAATGGTCACCTGACCGCTGACAGGCCAAAGAATGCTGCTGTCCTCAGAAAAATTGAGTTCTGGCTGTACGGGAGCCGCTGTATCTTCTGTCTCTGGTACTGGTTCTGTCTGCGGCTCCGGAACCTCTTCTGCTGTTTCCTGATTTTCCTCTGTACTGTCGGAAGTCTGCTCCCCACTCTCTAATTCCTGCGTGTTCTCTGCCTGAGCCTCATTTACTGTCACATCTGCAGCTTCCGGCTCCTCCTCCGCGCTCTCCATCGCATCTGCCTGTCCTTCTGACAAACCGGAAGAAGGCTCCTCCATTGCCAGTTGCTCCTCCGCCTGAGGCTCCTGCTGTTTCTCCTTGGTCTCCCCGCGATACATGGTAATTCCTGCTGCCGTCACTGCCAGCAAAAGCGCGCCGGACAGAGCGATTTTTAACGTTTTTTCTCTTTTCATCATACCTTTCACCTCTACCAATCTCTTTCATTAAAGAATTTCCTGATGCCAGGGTCAAAAGGTCATAAACCACGTTGTGCTTGCACATAAGTGGTTTTATGCCTTTATGACCCGCCCCAATATGAGAATAAAAGTGGGGCGCATGCCCCACGATATTCGAATTTGGGGCAGAATTGTGAAAGTGCGCAGCACGAAACAATTCGTCAGGCATCTTTTGACCTCAACATCATTTCGTTTTATTCTTTACTCATAGGGTTTCCAGAATGATGTACTCTATACACAAATCAGGAAAATAGAAAAATAAAATCTCCTGATACGTTTTTCCCTTTTTTGCCAGTTCATTTCCTCCATACTGAGATAATCCCAGTCCATGCCCGAGACCTTTACACAAAAAACGGATTTTTCCATCCAATTCCTGAATAGTAAAATTACAGGAGGATAATTCCAGTTTTCTTCGGAATTCTTCTCCTGTAATTGTCTGATCTCCCACCTTCATTTCCAGTATATAGTCCTGACTGTCTCTCTTTTCTATACGGATCTGGTCCGTCAGCGGCTCCTCTGTAAATATTATCCCGGGATATTCCTCCTGCAGTCTCTGTTCCAATGCCTCCGGCGTAAAATAATGTCCTTTGAGAAATTCCTCCGCTTCCCGATCCTGTCCGCTGTCCACACTTCTCAAAAAGGAAAAAGTTACGTCCTGCAGCACTTCCATTCCATCCCTCGTTTTTCCGCCGCTGATCCGATGAAAAACTCCCGGACAGACCTCCCCCTGCCACGTGATCACCTGTCCCCGGGTAAGCCTTACCGCTCTCTCCATCCGTTCATATGCCTCTTGGTAACGGACGTTTTTTCTATCCTGCTGAAATTGTTCCAGCTTTTCCTCCCATGGAATTTCCTCTGGCTTTTCTTTCTCCAGATAATAATACAGGCTGCTCCTTGCAAGAACAGCCTGTACCTTCAACATTTCTTCCTCATAATCCCACGGAACCTGTTCACAGAGAATTGCCGGAAGATATGTTTCCATATCTATTTGTTTCTGTATGCTGACCGCGTCCGTTCCTGATAACAGAACCGTCACTCCCAAGGGAAGAAATAACACGATCACTCCTGTCAGAATCATATATTTGATGGGATGCTTCATAAAAATCTGACCTTGCCGTTTTATTATCCAGTCTATGAAATTTCATAACATTTCATGTATTTCCACCAGAATTTTTTTCTTTTATCCATATGTTTCCACAGATAGACGGCAATCTTCCTGTAAAATCCAAGACAGCCTTTCCGCTGCTCTTCTCCCAGCTCCTGATTTCCATAAGCCGCCTGCTGCACCAGCCGAAGAAATGCTTCATATTCCCCTTTTTCCAGAATCTTTAGCTCATCCTCCATCATTCGGGCATATTCCCCGTCTTCCATGGTATATTCCCGGCACACATCCGCATCTCGAAGCATCTGATACAGCCCATAAGAAATCTCACAAATTCCACGATTCCTGTCCTGCTGCATAAATCTTTGCTGTCGATTTTTCAAAATCCGCTTTCGTCTTAATAAGATTCCTGTCCAGCATAAAAATGCCGCTGCTGCCACTGCAAAAATCCCCAAAAATACCCGCAAGATCGCAGCCATCATTGCTCCATCACTGTTATTTTCCCCATTTACCTCCGGCGCCGCCTGCTTCTCTTCTTCTGTTGGATGCGTTGGCTCTGCCGGCTGCAGTTCTTCTTCCCTTTCCGGTTCTGGTGTTGCCGTTTCCTGTACAGGCGTAGGTTCCGGCATTGTTGTCTGTGACTCCAAATCCGAAGAGCCTCCCTGATTTTCCGACTCTTCCGACGAAATAGACGCATAACCCGGCGTTACCTCCACCGGAATCCATCCTTTTCCTTCCCGATACACCTCCACCCAGGCATGCGCCTGACTGTCCGGCACTTTTGCCGTAAATCCTCCGGCGCTCTCCACAAACTCATCATCATTCACCATATACCCCGTTACATAACGGGCGGGAACTCCCATAAGCCGCAGCATAAGTGTCGCTGTCGTTGCATAATGAATACAATATCCCTTCTTCTGATCAAAGAAAAAATATTCCGCAAAATCTTTTCCTGCCGGAACCGGTTCCAGCTCCATACTATAAGGACGTCCTTCCTGTACGGTCGGAACCACAAAGTCAAGAACCTCCTGCACCGATCCAAAATCGTACTGCGCGCAGTATTCCTTCAGCCGGTCCAGACCTTCTACCGGAACTTTCAGATATTGCTGCGCTACATATTCCCGATATATTTCCTCTATCTCCGATTCCGCTTCCGGCGCAGGTCCATTTCCCACCAAGGTATTCCATTTTACATATCCGCTGTATTCCAGTTCTTCTTCCGTACTGGCATAATAACTGTCTCCCACAAGATTGCCGTCATCGGGAACCTGAAACCCATACGGCACATATCCGTACTCTCCTCCTGGCTGCACCCGCCGTACCACCGCCGTATTTTCCTCTTCTTGCGCTCGTTTCTGCACATAGCGGTATAAAATATTCTGAATCTGATAAGCGGCGTCTTTCTCAGAAAATTCTTTATAAAATTCATCTTCATCTATACGATGCCAATACGTCCCTTCATAGGTATCTCCTATAAATCCCCGCAAATACATCGTCTGTTCCGGTTTTTCACTGACCGTCACTTCCAGATCCGTCTCGTCACTCTGCTCTACCTGATAATTATTCAGACTTCCGTCCGCCGTAGGCGTATGATCGCCCCAAAGTCCATTTTGACTTCGCACCGCCGAACTCATCTTTGCCGTAACTTCTTGCACCTTTCCATACAGTTCCCGATTCAGCTTATCCGCCCGTTTATAAAGCGCTGGTCCAAGCAATGCTCCACACACAAAAGCCAGCAAAAGTAAAATACTTCCCGCCCATACTCCCACGGAAAATAAAATCCCCTGATTTTTTCCTCCTCTTCTGTTTCCCATAGCCCAAAGAGCAAAAACTGACAATACTACCAGATAAATCCCCGGCCCCCGGAAACTGCTTCCACATACCAATTCCAGTGTAAACACCAGCATCTGAATCAGAGCCAGCATCGCAACCCGTCCTTTTTGCACTACAAGCGTTCCCAGAACACACACCAGCAAAGTCAGCGCAAGAACAAGAAACAACTCCCCCTGCTCTCCCTCTATCGGTACCTTCTTTTGCGCCAAAGTCATATGGTAATAAGAGCTTAACTGTTTTCTCCCGCCGTTTTCCACAACAAGATAACCCGCAAACACTTTTTTCCACAAAAATGCGCCCGTTATAAACACCAGGCCATTCCATCCATACCAAAAAATCCTGCCCCATTTCCAACGAACAAAACTTAAAAACAGGCAGTCAATTCCCAAAAGGAACAAGATCACATTTCCATTTGCAAAAAGTCCCAGCGTCTCTTCCAGTGTAAGGTACATTCCTGCAAAACTCAGATACAGATAAATACTGCGCAAAAAATATGCCTTCATCTCTTTCTCCCCTATATCAGCAGTCCTTCATTTTCCAGAATCTCTCTGGCATCTCCCGATAATTCCAGCTCCAGACTTTCATTCTTCCACAATTCCTTCCGCAGATTCCAGCAAAGCCTCGTATGAAGTGTCTCCCCTCTGTATTTTTCCTGATATACTCCAAAAAGCTCCACCGCATCAATATATGGACCCACCGAAAAAAGCCTCTCAATCAAAAGATACACATCATCCTGTTCTTTCATCTCCATCCGTTCCAGATCCTGAGAACTCCTGTCGTACCACACGGCATAATGTTCACATCCTGCTTCCAAAAGCCCCAGAGAAATACTGATCCCTGCCTCGAAAAATTCATCCAGCTCTCCGTATCCTTCCCTGGGATCGTACTCCATATCCCAAAACACCACCACTGCGCAGGCAATGGGAAGACTATATTCTCTCACCATCAGATCATCCGTTCTCGCACTGAGCTTCCAGTGAATACTCTGCAGCCGATCTCCGCCTCTGTATTCCCGAATCTGGAATACTTCGGAAATATCATCTCCTGGTTTATTTTTATCGTACTCTTCACTTTCTATCAGAAAATCCCGGGTACTTTCCTGCAGTGTAACCGATGCCCGGTAAATTTCCGGCATAACCGCCACGCGATCTCTCCCTTTCACCGTAATTTTCTTCTTAAATAAATGAAACAGATCACAAATCTCCACCTGTTCTATTTCCACAAAAAGAAAACCACACTGGCTGCCGCTTACCTCCGTCAGCAATCTGGTACTGCTCTTTCCTCCTGCGATTCCCCGAAGGGTGATACGTTCCTTCTTCCTGTAAAATCCATTTTCTCTCACCACTGCCGCCTGTATTTGCGGAATCGGCATCCTACTCCTGTTCGTAACAGCAATGCCTATCGGAAAATTCTGATGTTTCTCCGCTACGCCAACAGGCAAAACAAGGCTTATCTCCACACTTCTGCTCACCAACTGCAAAAGAAGAAAGGAACAAAGCGGAAGTAAAAATTCCAAAACCGCTAAACCCAAAAGAGATGGACTGTAGTATAAAAGCCCAATATATGACGTGGCGCCCCATATCAATAAATATAGTAATTTCCCCTTCATGTTCCGTTCCTCATGACTGCCTTTTTACTACCGAAGGTTTTGCTGTTCCCTCCAAAATATCCTTCAGCACTCCCTGCGCCGTCACATGATTGACCCGGGCTTTAGCATTCAACCGAATCCTGTGCGCCTCCACATCTAAAAATACATCCGAAACATCATCCGGCAAGACATACGTTCTCCCTCTCAAATACGCCAGAGACTGCACCATTTTCGCCAGTGCGATCGTCCCCCGGGGACTGATTCCCAGCTCGATCAACGAATGGTTTCTGGTGGCAGTCACTAATTTTCCCATATACCGATAAATGGCATCGTGAACGAAAATCTCGCCCACCTGTCTCTGCATTGCCAAAACTTCCTTCCCGCTCATAACCGGCTGCACCAATTCCAAAGGATCTGCTTTTACCTTCCCCTTAACAATCTCCAGCTCATATTCCATATCGGGATATCCCATGCTCATACATACCATAAAGCGATCCAGCTGAGATTCCGGAAGCATGGAAGTTCCCGCGCTCCCCACCGGATTCTGAGTAGCGATCACAATAAATGGTCTGGGAAGTTCCCGGGTCACATGATCGACCGTGACCTTCCCCTCCTCCATCACCTCCAAAAGAGCAGCCTGCGTCTTCGGAGAAGTACGATTGATCTCATCTGCCAGCAAAATATTACACATCACTGCGCCCGGCTGATATACAAACTGATTACTCTCCTTCTGATAAAGGGAAAAACCCGTTACATCTGCCGGAAGTACATCCGGGGTAAACTGGATTCTGTGCTGCTCCAGATGCAAAGCTCTGGAAAAAGCCAGTGCCAGCGTGGTCTTCCCCACTCCCGGTACATCTTCTATCAAAATATGTCCTCCAGCCAGAATCGCCGTCATCACCTTAACAATACAGTCATCCTTTCCGATCACTGCTTTCTTTATCTCCTGAATCGCCCGCATCGCCGGGTGTTCTGTACGCGTCATAAAAATCCTCCCCTTGTTCCCTGCTCATTATGCTGCATGATATAGATTCACCCCTTCTTTATTCACATTTGCATAAAAAGGATAAGTTAATTTTGATAGCATCTTATCAAACTTATATCCATTTTAATACAATTTTAAAGCTATGTACAGACACCAGAATGAAAAATCTCCCTGCTGGGTAACAGTTCAGCCTTATTTGAACAGAAGATTTCACTAGAAATATATACAAATCCAGATAATTAAAAAAGTTTCACTACTTTTTCCTCAAAAAAATAGTGAAACTTTTTTAAATGCATCAAAATGTGCACTTTTATTTGGTCTTTATATATCGCCCAATGTTGAACACAAACATCTCCTATTAGCTTCTTCCCCTTTTCCTGTTTTTCACTTTACAATACACCACTGCTACTCCCGTACTTACCGCTGTTGCTACGATTGCCGGTCCCACGATTGCCGCTGGATTTACGCTGCCATACTGTGTACGGTAAGCAATAATATTGACCGGAATCAACTGTAAAGAAGAAATATTCAAAATCAAGAACGTACACATTTCATTACTTGCCACCCCTTTGGGAACAGCTCTTCTTCCGTTCCCCGTTTCTCTTCTCTCTTCTTCCAATTCGCCCAGCGCTTCCATCGCCTGCAGCCCCGCCGGAGTAGCTGCCCATCCAAGTCCCAAAAAGTTCGCAATCAGATTCATGGAAATATGCTGCCTTACCGGATGTCCCTGAGGAATCTCAGGAAAAAGATACGTAAGAAGAGGATTCATACGCCGCACTATCCCGGCAATCAATCCGGAATTTTCTGCAATCCTCATGATTCCCACCCACATAGCAGTAACTCCCGCCATGGCAACACACAGACTTACCGCCTCTTTCGAAGAATCCAAAGCCGCCTCCGTCACCTCTTTCCAGTTGCCGGAAGCCGCCCCATAGATAATCCCAATCAGAATCATTCCACCCCATAAATAATTCATACATCGACTCCAAAATTTCTTCTTTGTACTATATGAATAAAAATGAGATGATAGAAGAAAATGCTAAATTCTCATTATCTTATCTCTATCTGCATCCCATCAAAGGACGCCAGACATCCCTTCTCGTTGGCTCTTCGTTCTAAGTCTTCGTGCAGCCAACCTCCGTTATGAGAAAAATGATTCACTACCCATACGGTATTTTCATCTGCCAATCCTTCCCTCAGAAGAATTTCTTTCTGCTTTACTGCATCCTCCAGCCCCATATGATTATATCCGTCATGATCTTTCTGTAACGTACAATCCAGACTCACCAACTGGAATTTTCTTTTCTGTTTCTTCAAAAATTCCATTGTGTCTTCCGGAAACCATCCCGTATCATGAGCATACAGAACCGCTGTATCCCCTTTCACAATCTGGTAAAACAGACATTCCTCTGTTTTTGCATGATTGGCGTGTAATGGTGTTACCCGATATTCCCCCGCAATAATTTCCTGAAAAGCCTCTGCCCTCTGATACTGAAAACGCACATCCGCATTTCCCAGAGTACCCAAACTCTTATAAATCTCTTCCCCCACTTTCTCATTTCCGTAGACCATCAGCGCATCCTTACGGGTTCTGGAAAATGGTTCCCGCAAAAGTTCCAGATCTTCCGGATAAAAATGATCGGAATGGCTGTGGGTCACAAACAAATATTTTACTTTGTGCAGGTTCAGTCCTCCCACACAAGTGTGCATATAATTATCCGGCGGAAGATCCAGTAAAAGTTCCTCATCGATCAATGCCTGAGAACGGGTTCTCATATTTTTCCCACCCAATTCCCTCGCTTTCCGGCATAATTCACAGTCGCAAAATACCCCCGGCCAAGCTTCGCCTGCCGCCGTCCCATAATATGTAAGTTTCATACCTCTCCCTTCTGCAGTTCCTCCTCTGCCTGCCGCACAACATCCAACAATTCTTCTGGCTTTTGAATGGTATATGTGGGCTGCTCTTCTGCACTTTCCGGTGTCATCCTCCGGCGCGGCGCCCAGGTAAGCAGCACTGACCGGATTCCGAAACGATTTGCCCCTACAATTTCTGAGATTGCCTCTGCCTTAAAAATATGAGACATCTGATGCTGCTCCATCATTCGGTCAAAGGATTCCTTCAAACCGTCTGCCACCAGAATAATATCATAACCTTCCTCATACAACTTCAGATACGTTTCCTTTGCTCCGGGAATGGTGTCCGCCTCATAGACCACTCCCCCATAATCTCGTCCATCTCTTCCTTCTCCATCGGTTTCCCAAAATAGTACCCCTGTATGGAATCCAACGGAATCTTTTTCACAAACTCATATTCCTCTTTACTCTCCACGCCCTCCAGACAAACATCGATATCGACCGTATGGCAGATCTCCGTAACCAGCGTAATAAAAGCCGCATCGAATTTGTTGTGCAGAATGTCCTTTACAAACGTTCTGTCGATTTTCACAATATCTACAGGCGTATTCTTCAGAGCCGCCAGTGAACAATATCCCGTTCCGAAATCATCCAGCGCAATCCGAATATTCCGTCTTCTCATATCATTAAATTTTCTCTGGAGAATCTCAATATTTTTAACCGCAAAACTTTCCGTAAGCTCAATCACCAGATTTTTGCATGGAAATTCCTCATCCTCTATAACCGTATATAAGTCTTCCAAAAAAGTTTCCTCAAAAAACTGCAGCGCAGAAACATTTACACTGATGATAAAATCAGGCTTTCTTTGAATCCATTCTTTTGCTTCCCGAAAAACTGTTTTTAGAATCCGCAGTCCGGCAGAATAAATCAAACCATTCTCTTCCATCACTGGAATAAACTCTCCGGGAGAAACTATCTTTCCTTCCGAATCTTTCCAGCGCATGAGCGCTTCAACCCCTTTCAGCGCTCCCGTTTCTGGATGAATCTGCGGTTGATAATTCAGATAAAATCCTCTGTAGTCCTGTTTCACACACGCCTTCAACTCTCGCAGAAGTTCCAAAGACCTCTCTTTCATTCGCAGAATATCCTCTGTAAAAAATACCAGACGATTCTTTCCCTGCTCCTTTGCCCTTTGCAATGCATAATCCGAATATCGATACAAAGCTTCCGAGTCGGAACCGTCTTTCGGGTACATTGCGCAGCCTGCTGATATCTCCAATTCCAGACGGTATTGTTTCCATTCCCGTATCTTTATCAGATGCTCCTGAATCTTATTGTAGAAGGCTTCCACATCCGCCTCGAGAACATTTGTCATCAAAATTCCCATCTTATCTTTTTCTAGCCGAAACAAAGTCGCATTATCCGGCAGGATTCCCTGAATCAACTGACCCAGAATTTTCAGAACCCAGTCTCCAAAATCCCGGTCATACAACTCGTTAATCTGACGAAATTCATCCACATCCAGCATGATCACTGCCAGCTGTTCAATCTCTGTAAGCCGAATATTCTTCTCAAGTTCCATGCAGAATACCCGGTGATTCAAAAGCTGCGTCAGAGGGTCTATTTTATTCTGTTTTCCCATCAGGCTCATGATACCCGCAAAAAGCATCTGCTTTCCGTCCTCGTCATACATCATTTTACCTCGGCATCTCAGCCAGACGTATTCGCTTTTCCTGTTTTTCGCCCGAAATTCCACCAGGTGTTCGTCCGTCAGATTCTCCACAATCTCCATGTTGGAACGATAAAACCGACTCCAGTCATCCGGGTGCACAATTTCCTTCCAGTAAGGCAGCGGATTTTTCACCACTTCTCCCGGAAGAGAAAACATCTCTACCAAGGCTCTGGGATACCGAAACTCTCCGCTCCTGCAATCATTAATATAAATAAAATCATCCGTACTCTGGATCA